>JAZQEG010000011.1:0-52091 GCA_045538875.1 Clostridia bacterium
TCACGGCGAAAAAATTTCGACGGCTATTGCGCGTGCCAACAAGACGACAAATGAAAAAATTACAGTTTGTTAAGTTTTTTGAACGCAGTTTGCGGATTGCAGCATTTCGATTAAAATTTATCCTTTATAAAACTTATCTTATGATTATAGTATAACATATTATTATGAAAAGTAAAATATTTATTTTTTGTTTTGCATAAATTTGTTTCGAGGTGTATTAATTTGGCAAGCAAACAAAAAAAGCGCTTTTTAATAAATATGCTCATTATGACATCTTCGATGTTTATAATACGCATAATGGGTATGACATTTAATATTTATTTTACTTCGGTAATCGGCGCAACCGAAACGGGTATGTTTCATTTGCTGTTTTCGGCATATGGATTTTTTATAACATTTTCGGTGGCAGGGTGCGGCATTGCAGCAACAAGGCTTGTGGCTGAGTCGGGCGGTTGTGTAAATGCGGCAGCAAAGGCAGTAAAAAAATGCACTGCAGTGTGCGTTCCTGCATCGGTTATTGCCACAATTGCAGCTTTTGTTATGAAAGACAATTTTTTTGCGGCAGCTTTTGGCAACAATACCGCAAGCATTGCGGTAAGTGTGCTTGCATTAAGCCTTGTGCCAACCGCTGTGCAAAGTGTATACCGGGGGTATTTTATGGCGGTGCGCAGCATTGGAACTGTGACGGTGAGTCAGCTGATTGAGGAATCGTCGCAAATTGTAATAACACTTATGCTGCTTAACAAATTAAAGGGCACACCATATGCATATATATCTATGCTTGCGGGTATAAGTGCAAGTGCATATATATCGTGCTTTTTTGATTTTTGCGCATATCGCAAATACACTTCGCCCAATTACATATACTGCGACAATTCGTATATAACCTGCCGCTCAGTAATGGCAATTGCTTTTCCTGTTGCCTTGGGGTCGCTGCTGCGTTCTTTTTTGGTGCTTGCCGAAAATATGCTTATTCCCAAAACACTTTTGGCAGGCGGCATTGCCGATGCACTTGGCGAATATGGAATAATCAAGGGTATGAGCATACCTCTTATGATGTTTCCGTCAATTATTACCACATCACTATCAGCTATGCTTGTGGCAGAGCTTTCGGAGCGCAGTGCTGCACAAAAGGTAAACGGAATCCGTTATATTGCAGGCAAGTGTTGTAAGTACACATTATATTATGGCTTTGGCGTTTGCGGCACAATTTTGCTGTGGCACAATACAATTGCAGATGCGTTTTACACTGACACCCGTGTGGGAATATATCTGGGCATTTTGGCAATGCTTGTAATACCTATGTACCTTGACCATGTTGTAGACGGAATGCTCAAAGGACTTAATCAACAAATGAGCAGCCTTAAATACAACATTTTAGATTCCTTTTTGCGTGTTGCACTTATTTTGTGCCTTATTCCGCACATTGGCAGCATAGGCTACATTGCAATGCTGTATATAAGCGAAATGTTTAATTTGTTTCTTAGCTTTTCGCGGCTTGCAAGGGTGTCGGGCATAAAGCTAAAAGCAAATTACATACTAAACCCCATTATTTGCACAGGTGCCGCTATTTGCGCAGTATGGCTGTTTGAGCTTGCCTTTGTGTGGGAGGTTGTAATTTATGTTGTTACATATTGTATGGTCACTTTTGTGTTAATCAAGCATATGGGCTTCTAAGGATGAAGGCGCTAACAAATCGGCACAAACTTCATCTGCAGATGATAGCCATTGAAATGCTATCCAAACTCCGATTTAAACATATAAAAACAACTTGTAAAAACCATGTCATAGGTAGCCTCCATTTTGTGCCGATTTTGCTAAATAGTGTGCACTTTTGAAAAATATGCAATTCGAATACTGCCTTGATTGCAGTTGAAAATCCCCGCCTCTTGTGTTATTATTAATTCAGTTCAACATTTTGTATTGGAAAATTGTATTACATAAAAAAACATATCACAATATGGAGGTGCGGCATATGAAAAAATTACTTATTACAGTTGTTGTTTTGTGTTGCGTATTGCTTTGTGCCTGCCGTGAGGCAACAAGCATTGGTATTATAGGCGGTGCAGACGGGCCAACCTCTGTTATAATCAGCAAAGGTGGCAAGGAGCAGGCATATGACGAGTGGGGAATCACAATGTATGCCGAAAATGTTACTCCAAATAGCGTAACCGTTTGCTGCGAGCAGTTTGGCGGAAGCTTAAGCGGAGAGCTATACACAGGTGCAGCATACACTCTTGAGATTTTTGAAAACCATAAATGGGTTGATGTTGCAACAAAAAACCCTGACCAACCTTTGGTGTGGAATTCTATGGCATACGGTATCTCCAAAAACGAGCTTACAAAATGGGATATAAATTTTGAGTATGCTTACAACGATTTGCAACCCGGTACATACAGGATAGGCAAGTCTGTGATGGATTTTAGAGGCGCAGGAGATTATGACCAAAAAACTTATTATGCACAGTTTAATATAGAGGAGTAACAAATGATTACAGTATTTAACAGAAGAGAGCTAACTACAACATTTGATATTAAAAGGTGCAATGCTGTGCGTGATGCTCTTAATTGTGCAGGTATTCCACACTATTTGAAGGTTGTTAATATGAATAAAAGCAGAGGCATAACAGGGTCGTTTGGGACAAGCTATGATTACTCATATCAGTATATAATATATGTAAAAAAATCTCATTATGATATGGCATGTTATAATTTGAGAGGTATTTAAAGCGAAAACATAATTATTGCAACCGCAGTAATTGTTGCTGCCTGCGAAGTTTTTGTGGTTGTTAAAACAAAATAAATGTGATACAATAGTAAAAAAATACAAAAGAGGAGCATTTTATGAACAAACGACTTCAGGGCACGCTCATTTTAATGCTTACGGCAATTGTGTGGGGCATATCCTTTGTGTCACAGAGCGTAAGTATGGAGCACATTGAGCCAAACACATTTTGTGGAATACGAACTCTTATAGGGGCAATATCGCTTGCTCCTGTAATACTTGTTATGGACAAGGCCAAAAAAAACAAGGGGCAGGAAACCACATTTAACAAAAAAACTCTAATTCGCGGTGGTATTATATGCGGCATACTTTTGTGCATTGCTGCAACACTGCAAACCTACGGGCTCAAATACACAACTGCGGGCAAGGCAGGCTTTGTAACTGCTATGTATATGGTGATTGTGCCTATATACAGCTTGTTCCTCGGCAAAAAAATACGCCCTGTAATAGCCCTCAGTGTTGTTATAGCAACAGTTGGTATGTACTTTTTGTGCATAAAAGAGGGATTTACACTTGAAATTGGCGATATTTATGTACTAATATGTGCATTTGTATTTGCGTTTCATATTATGGCGGTAGATTATTTTTCGCCAAGGGTAGATGGTGTAAAGCTTAGCTTTTTGCAGTTTTTGGTTTGCGGATTAATTAACTGTGTGCTTATGTTTGCTATAGAAAGCCCCAACCTTGCCGAAATAATTAAATGCGCAGTGCCAATACTTTATGCAGGCATAATGTCTTGCGGTGTGGCATATACACTGCAGATTATAGGCCAAAAATACGCAGAGCCAACAGTTGCATCTATTGTAATGAGCCTTGAGTCTGTTTTTGCGGCACTTGCAGGCTGGATTATACTTAATCAGGCAATGAGCCCTAGAGAAATATTTGGTTGTGTGCTTATGTTTGGAGCAATAACCATTGTACAGCTACCCGAAAAGACGGTTAAGGAGTGATATTTGTGAATATCCCGCAATATGTAAAAGATGTTTTAAAGTGCCTTAACAATTGCGGCTATGAGGCATATATGGTAGGCGGATGCGTGCGCGACTGCCTTATGGGAAATGAGCCAAACGACTATGATGTTACCACAAATGCAACCCCGGAGCAAATGCTCGAAATCTTTAAAAGCTTTAAGGTGATACCCACAGGCTTAAAGCATGGAACAGTTACTGTTGTGTTGCAGGGGCAACAAGTGGAGGTAACCACATATCGTATAGATGGTGAGTATTTAGACAACCGACATCCTCAAAAAGTAACCTTTACAAACAATTTGCAAGAGGATTTGTCCCGCCGTGATTTTACCATAAATGCAATGGCAATGGATGTTGACGGCAATATTGCAGATTTTTACGGCGGCAGGGAGGATTTAAAAAACGGAATAATAAAATGCGTTGGAAGTGCTGAAACACGCTTTGAAGAGGACGCACTTCGCATTTTGAGGGCAATACGCTTTGCATCGGTGCTTGGCTTTGAGGTGGAGGGTGAAACCGCTGCGGCGGTTCACAGCAAGGTGCATTTGCTCGGTAATATTTCAAAAGAGCGTATTTTATCCGAGCTAAGTAAGCTGCTTTGCGGCAAAAATGCATACGGCACTTTAACCGCTTATTGTGATGTAATAAGATGTGTAATACCCAATATGGTTTGCACCAATTTTGATGCAATACAAAAATCCGTGCCCGATTTGTATGTAAGGCTTGCCTTGCTTTTTGACAATGCACAAGCGGCGCAAAATGCACTTGCAACGCTTAAGGGAGACAATTACACCAAAGCAGCTGTAAAGGCTCTTGTTGAGGCAAAGCTAAACCCCTATATGAGCAAAAAGGATATAAAAAGGCACTTGTTTAAATACGGCGAGGAAAGCTTTAAAAGGCACATTGCCTATACCGAGGCAAAGTACAATGTAAATTGCACCAAGCTTGAGCAGCAATTTAGAGATATTATTTTGGCAGGTGAGTGCTACAAAGTAAGCATGCTGAGTATAAACGGCAGTGATGTAATGGAGCTTGGGGCGTCGGGCAGGCAAACGGGCGATGTTTTAAAAATGCTGCTTGATCAGGTTATTGACGAAAACTTGCCAAACCAAAAGCATCAGCTTGTTGAGGAGGCGGCAAAAATCATCAAAATTATGTAAAAAGCACTTGACTTTATTACAGTGCAGTGTTATAATGACAAATAAATAAAGGCAAAGACCCGGAACAAGTAAGATTATGGAAATTTTTGAGAGAGCTGTCGGTTGCTGCGAGACAGAAAAGGAACATAATCCCAATACATCCGGAGAGCTGCGCACCGAAGGAGTAAACTCTGAGTAGGCTGCGACGGAGTGGCATTCGTTATTATGCCAAGAGTATAACCTGTATTTCAGGCGTACTTGTAAAGGATGTTGCTGTGAGGTAATGTCAAATTGAGGTGGTACCACGGGAATTGTTAATCTCGTCCTCATAATTTATATTATGCGGACGGGATTTTTTTCGTCCAAAAAGGAGGAAGTTTTATGTTGGTAAAAATTTTGATGCTTGTGGTGTTTTTTGCCGTGATGGTTGCTGTAGGGCTTTACTGCCGCAAGCACGCAACAGATGTTAACGGATTTGTTTTGGGCGGGCGTTCGGTAGGCCCGTGGCTTACTGCTTTTGCGTATGGTACATCCTACTTTTCGGCAGTTATATTTGTAGGTTACGCAGGTCAGTTTGGATGGAAATACGGTATAGCATCAACATGGATTGGTATTGGTAATGCAATTATAGGCTCTCTTATGGCGTGGGTAATCCTCGGCAGAAGGACACGCCTTATGTCACAGCATTTGGAAAGTGCTACAATGCCCGAGTTTTTTGGCAAACGGTTTAACAGCACCGCACTCAAAATTGTAGCATCTCTTATTGTTTTTGTGTTTCTTATTCCGTACACTGCATCACTTTACAATGGTTTGTCAAGGCTTTTTAGTATGGCATTCCCGGGTGTTGATTATTCGGTATGTGTAATTGTTATGGCAGTGCTTACAGGTGTTTATGTTATAGCTGGCGGATATATGGCAACTGCAATTAACGACTTTATTCAAGGCATCATTATGATTGTGGGTATAGTTGCGGTAATTGCTGCAGTACTCGGAGTTAACGGCGGCTTTATGAAATCTCTTGCAGGTCTTGCCGAGGTGGAGGATGCTGCATCAGGAGTTCCTGGAGTGTTTAACTCGTTTTTTGGCCCCGACCCGCTTAATCTTATGTTTGTTGTAATTCTTACATCTTTGGGTACATGGGGACTTCCTCAGATGGTTCAAAAATTTTATGCAATTAAGAGCGAAAAAGATATCAACAAGGGTACAATTATTTCTACCGTGTTTGCTGTAATTGTTGCAGGCGGATGCTACTTTCTTGGGGGCTTTGGCAGATTGTTTGCCGACAAGCTCGAGTTTGCGGCAGACGGCTCAATTGTAGGCGGATTTGATGCAATTATCCCAACAATGCTGTCAGGACTTCCCGATATTCTTATAGCTGTTGTAATTGTACTGGTGCTGTCTGCATCTATGTCTACACTTTCGTCACTTGTGTTGGCATCAAGCTCAACTTTAACACTCGACCTTATTAAAAATCATATTGTAAAAAATATGACAGATAAAAAACAGGTACTCATAATGAGAGTGTTTATAGTAGTATTTATTGTTATTTCGGCAGTTATTGCTATCAACAAAGACAAGCTCAGTGCCATTGCGCAGATGATGGGTATTTCGTGGGGTGCTCTTGCAGGTGCATTTCTTGCTCCGTTTATGTATGGTCTTTATTGGAAAAAGACTACAAAAGCATCCGTTTGGGCATCGTTTGTATTTGGAGCAGGCATTATGATACTTAATATGGTTGCAAAATCAGCATTCCCTGTAATACTTCAATCACCAATAAACTGCGGCGTTATAGCTATGCTTGGCGGACTTATATTGGTTCCTGTAGTGAGCCTTGTTACACCAAAGATGCAAAATGCACTTGTAGATGATGTTTTTGCGTGCTACAAAAAGAAGGTCACTGTAGATGTAACAGATTCATTGGGTGAGTAGTAAACAAATACCAAAGGCAATAATTTGTATTTAAACAGATTGTTGCCTTTTTTTGTGTGATAAATTACTGTACTGTTTTTGGGACACATTAATTTGTAAAATAAAGTCATAAAGTAAAACTTAAAAGGAGTTGTTATTTATGACTTGGGAATTGTATTTTACTATTTTGTGGTGTCTGGCAAAACCGGTGTTGTTCTTGATTGTACCTTCACTTTTGGCGGGTGAATATCTTTTATTTAGGAAGGTGCGGCAGTAAAACAAAAAGCATTATTGACTTGCTTTGCAAAAAAATGTTACAATGTAACCATAATAGTTTAAGAGGTGAAAATTATGGTACAAAAAATAAAGGAAGAGTTTATAAAAATTTATCAGCAAAATATCACCCGTGAGGGCAGCGATAAGCTCCTTGATTACATATGTCAGAGCGACTTTTTTGTTGCTCCTGCAAGTGCAAGGTATCACAGCTCGTATGACGGCGGCCTTGCACAGCACAGCATAAATGTGTATCACTGCCTCAAAGACTATATGAGCCGCCAAAGAGTAAAGGAAACATACAAGCTCACTGTTTCGGACGAAACAATTGCCATAGTTGCACTGCTTCACGATTTGTGCAAAATAGGCTGCTACAAAGCAGGTGTGCGCAATATAAAGGAAAATGGCGCGTGGAAGCAGGTGCCCACCTACAATTTTGACGACCCTATGCCATATGGCCACGGCGAAAAATCGGTTTACATAATAAACGGCTATATGCGCCTGTCCCGTGAGGAGGCTTTTGCAATAAGATATCATATGGGATTTTCGGGAAGTGAAGAGGCAAATATGGTAGGCAAAGCATTTGCCATGTTCCCGCTTGCATTTGCCCTTTCTACTGCCGATATGGAAGCAACATATTTTATGGAAAACCAAGACGGCAATATATAAGGAGGACATTTATATGTTTGATATAGAAAATTACAAAAAATATAACACTCATATACCCTCAAACAGACGAATTTTCCGCAAAGGACAGATTAACCTTTAAATCGCAAGACGGTGTAACCGTGTACGCAAGGTTTATTAATCTTTATGATGACAACGGGGCACAGCAGCTGTTTTTGAGTATTGATTAGTGTGACAGGACTCGAACCAACATTGGTTTCACATGAAAAATTCACCTGCCTTATTAGAAAGTATGTAATTGTGCAACAAATTGTTGCACAAAAATTATGATAGTTGTTTTTCAATATCTCTACCACCGTACATAATACGGATTATAGATACAGTTTTTGTTTCTTCGTTTGGAAGATAAAAAATTACATAATTTCTAACACTAACAAATCTTAATCCTCTATCCTTCCATGGCTTTTTGTCATATTTCGCATATCGGTTTGGCATTTCGTCAAGAGATGCTATTTCATCCATAATCTGCCGTACAAGATTTTTGGCAGTATCAGGAGCGCAAAGCGTATTTGCAATGTACTCATAGATGCTTCTTAAATCCTGTTCGGCAGTATTTGTATAATTTACAGTCCATTTCATATTCCAAAGTCCTGCCTCATTCTTTTTGTCACATCATCAATGGAAGAAACTTTACCTGCAGCAATGTCATTAAAACCTTTTTCAATTTCTGCATTAAACTCTGCTTCTGTAAGTGCTTCAAGTGATACGGGCATATTCTGAGGTAGTTTCATATCAAAAGGAATTCCTTTGTGCATTACCACTTGTCTTAAAAAAATTGTAATCGCATTTGACATCGGTATCCCAAGTTGAGTTAAAATCTTTTCTGCCTGTTCTTTTATTTCCGGTTCAACACGAGTATAGATGTTTGATGTTCTTGCCATAATTATCGCCTCCTATGTTTATATTATACTACAATGTATTGCTATATGCAAGCAATTTTTCTTTCCAAATAAAAACTCTGCTCTAGAAAGCAAAGAGCAGAGTTTTCGCCTATATTTTTTTGTAGATTTTACATTTACATCAAAAAAGAAGATTTATTGCTTTCATCATATAAAATAAACAAATCTTTTTTTGCTCTAGTAATTGCAACATAATATAGTCGCATCTCATCAGAAATAACATCCATCGATGTTTCTCCAAAAACGGAAAACAGATAGTTATCTGGATGTATAAGGGGAAAATTGCCTTCATTCACCTCTGCTATTATAACACAATCTGCTTGCTCGCCTTTAGATTTATGTACAGTTTTAACCTCTAAATCTATGGCTTTATCATCACATAAGTTTTTTATGCATTTTTGAATTTCAGAGTTTTGTTTTCCTAGGAATTCTTTTCGTCTTGTTAATATAAATATCTTTTCATCTTTGTGCTCATTAACAATATCCACGATGTTTTTTAAATATCTAGATATTTTATATTCATTTATGTTATTTTCATCATATTGTTGACGAACTTTCAAACGCCAATCTTCGTCTACAAATATTCGCTCAACATTATTTATTTTTACAGGATTGCCTGATGGTTGATAGGGTTTTGATGGTTGACCTTGCATTTGATGCTGTTCCATAAAACTATTTGCATATTTTACAATTTGTTCTTCAGATCTATAGTTTGTCCTAATGTTATAAAGACTTGTATTAGAAAAATTCTTGTCAAATCCATTAAAGTAACTTAAATCAGACCCCGCAAATCTATTAATTGACTGCCAATCATCCCCTACGCAAAAAATCTTAATATCAGGATTGCGCTCCAACATAGACAAAATTAAATTGTGAAATAGTTTACTGAAATCTTGATACTCATCTATCAACACCCATTTCAATCGTTTTATTTGTCTATCACAATAACCGCTTTTTATGTCTTCAGCAGCTTTTTTTAAGCACATATTAAAATCCATATCATAGGAATTAAATTTTGCAAACTCTGCTTCATTTTGGGTACTTTCTAAAACAGATATGTATTTTTTGTAGGTTAAATAACCCAAACGCCAGAATGCTAACTCTCGCGAATTTTCATCAATTTCAGCGCTCTTTACTCGTTCAATAAATTCTTTTTCGTTATCAATAAATACCTGTTGATATTTATCTATAAACTGCGTGACTTGAGCAGTGAAATAGTCCTTGGCTTTTTCCCACACAATTTCTTCTAATTGAGTCTGAGGAATTCTCACACATTTAACACCCGAAGATTCAAGAAGCAATTTTAACTTTGATTCGATACTTTCTCTCTCGTTGCCATTGAAGTCTTTACCATAGGTTTCAATTAAATTCTCAATATTAGATATGTTAGCCTTATATGTTTCCTTGTATTTAAATTTTTTCTGCAAAACATACCAAAACTTCTGCTTAAAATTTTTAGTTCTTATGTACTCCTCGTAGCTACCTACTGTTTTTTCAAAGGTTTTCTTTTGACTTTCATTTTCTGTACCACATACAGCCCAATGTTCCCAAACAATGTTATGCTTAGGCAAATAAAAATCCGGAACAATTTCTTTTTGTACTGCCAAGAATTCTTCGCAATCCTTTTTTTCTTCCATGGTTAAATTTGACTTGTCAAAATCTATTTGTTTTAAGTAAAAAGGAGTTTCATAATTGTACTCTATACCATGTTCAAACAAAAAGTCGGCAATATATTTCTCCGCAATAGAACGCACATACTCACCGTTTAATGTTCGATACTTGCTATTACGAATATAAAAATAATAATGTTCTATTGTTGTAAATTTCTTTCTATCAATTTTTAAAGTAGAATCAAGAAAGAAAGTTTCAAGCAATTCTTTATACTTTGTATTTTCCTTTCTAAGATAATTTATAGATTTTTTTATAAGTTCAAATCTATCTTGAAGTTTATCATCGGCTAAAATCCTTAAAGAATTATCTTTATCCACCACTTTTCGTGCAAAAGCATGGAAAGTTTTTGCTATATCAAATTTTTGATATTTGGGTTCACCATCTATAAGGCATTCACAATTCAAACGATGTTTGATTTCGTCTGAAGCATCTCTGTTAAAACAAAAAGCGAGAACTTCATCTTCATGGAAATTTTTATTTTCAAACAAATCTATTAATTTCGCAACAAGAACCCTAGTTTTACCAGAGCCAGCTCTTGCTGTTACTAAGGTATTTGTCTTCGTATCAATTGCATTTAACTGTTCATTATCTAATGCAAAAGGTTTATTTTCGAAAAGAATATGCTCCATAAAAAACTCATTTAGTTTTTCCCTTCTACAAGAAGAACATAAACCGTCTTTCTCATCTGGTGGATATATATCACAAGACAAACAGCGAGGACCGTCAAAATCGGGAATGAGAGCTCCAAATTCTAAGGATTTTTTAAAATCCCATTTTCGTGGCTCACCAGTCTCTTTGCATAGTAATTCCCCGGTATTAGCATCTTCCAAAGAAATGTATATAGCAGTGCCAGAATTTTGAATTTCTGATACTCTTACTCTTTGAATAACACTTTTTTCTTTATAAAGAAAATATGTTCCAACAGTAGTTATCTCTATTGTTTTCGATATATCGTTCATTTTTACCTCCTTACTATGAAAAAAATGTTATGTAAAATGTAAATTGATATCTACTAGAAATTAACTAATTATAGTTTTAACTTGCTAATAATTGTATTAATTTCGTTTCTTGTAAAATTGATTGAGTTAAAGAAGTTAGGGATAGAGAGTAGTATTTTTGCTCTATCACCAGCGTTCATTTGTTTGAAATCCTCAACCTTTTTTTCATTCTTTGCTTTTTGAGGGCCATTTTCTATTGAATGGCCAATAGCGTTTGATAAACTATGAAATACCATTAATTTGTTTTTTATATCTAAAGCAATACTTCTTTTTTTGAACAAATTATCGATTTCTATCAAACCAAATGGATCGGACAAATAATAACCTAAATTTTCGGCTGATTGCTTTAGTAAACTATCGAATACAGCTTGCAAGACCTTGCGATACATTTCTCGTATCATATCAATATTGCGACCGACTTCATCAAAAGAGTTGTACTCAGAAGCAGAAATTGCATTATCTACCCATAAACAAATATCGGATATGTACCTATATAAAATGTTTTCTTTTTCAGGATACTTTCTAAGGACTTCCTTTACAATGTCGTTTAACTCTTTTTCGTTAAGTGAAATAAAATTATGATATTCTGTTGATGCTACATTATGTTGTTCCTTATATCCCTTTATGGTTTCGTTAACTTCTTGGACTTTTGTTTCATTGAATTTGATTTTTTGGGATAATTCTTGCTCTTCTTTTTCAAAGTCGATTTTCAACCTACTAACAGATAATTCGTTTTCTTCTAATTTCTTCTCTAACAATTGTATTGATTTTTTTAATTCAGAAGTAGTGTTTTTAATATTTTTAACATGCTCCTTATCTGCGTCTTTGCTAGCATCAGCTAAACTTTCATTAGTTTTTATTTCTTCTATTAATTTATCAATTTCTTTCTTTAGTTCATCCACTTTTTCTTGCTCTGATTTAATATGTTTGCTATGCTGTTTTTGTAAGGATAATAACCCAGACTTGCCTTCTTTTATTTCTGTTTCTATAGGTTCAACGAAGTTTTTTGCTTGGTCGATTTCCTCTATAATTTTTTCGATAGATTCAGTGTTTTGGGAAATATTGTTGTGTAAAGTATCACCTAATCTAATAAATTTTGGCAAATCATCATCCTCGTCATATTTTTCGCTGAGGAGATTTATAAAAGAATCTGGAAGTATATTTCCATTCATAACAATTGTATTTTTTCGCATCGATTTTTGTAATTCTGGATGATATTCATATTCAATTGTTGCATCAAAACCGATTTGATAATCATTAAAATTATCTTTCGACAACTCATATGAAATATCTGTTGTTAGATGCATATTGGTTCCAGCAAAATATCTAACGAATAAAGATTTTAATTCTTCTTGTTTATTTTCCACGGCGTATATAATATTTTGGGGAATTTCAACGGAAAGTTGTTGCAATTTCCCTCTTTCCATTAACTCGAAAGAATTATTAGAGAAATCCTCTTCTAAAAATAATAGATTTGCTGATTCCAAAAATACTACCTTATTGCAATCTGCCATTTTTATATCAAAATCTGCAAACATCGAATTGCCTAGTGACTTATCTATTGAGAAATGAACGGCTTCATCAATCGAAAAAATATTTTTATGAGGGTCATATGAAATCAAGCCCTTAATTGATAAAAAGTCTACGAATTCCTCAATACACTTGTTGCTCACATTTAGGAAATTCGATGTTTTAATTATTAAATCTTTTTTATCACTAGCATATATGCCCTTTTGCAATAATAAAACCATATATTTTTCATAAAAAGATAACTGAACACTTTGTCGTACAGGGATATTTTTAAAATGAAGTGCTTTAACAGGAAAAGATAATTTTTTCACTTTCGAGTAAAAAATACTTTTACCATCATATGGCTTTAATTTATTAGAAACTATCGTTCGAACAGGTATAACCTCTGTTTCTATCATCATAGCTTCTTCTGAAGATTGCTCTATATGTACAGATTTTCTTTTTTTGTCTGCTTTTCCTAAACCTTCGTTCCAATCAACATCCCATGATAACATTTGGTTTTGTTCTAATTCGCAAATAATCTCTTTACATCCATTAAAAGCATGACTTTTAATCACAGAAATAGGTTTGGTAATATAAATTGTTGCATTTGAATTATAACTAAATGCAGCAAAGTCAATATAAGCAGTTTCAGGCAGATAAACCTTATGTAAATTACACCGTTTGAAAGAACCTCTTCCGAGTGATTGCAGCCTGCTACTAAAGTTTATGTTTTCTAAATTAAAGCAATTTTCAAACGCACCACTACCAATTTTTGTTATAGTATCCGGCATAACAACTTCGGAAATATTTTGATTTCCCTTAAATGCATTGTTGCCAATAGCAGTAACAACACTTCCATTCGGTGAAGAACTTGGAATATTCATAATATAATATTCGTAATCCTTGATTCCAGAAATAGAGCAGGTTCCATTTCCAAAATCTGTATATTCATATATATTATCGATCATAGTCATTCTCCTTTATGAAATCAAGAACACCTTTAGCACATTCTTCATTTGAAACAAAGCTTTCCCTTAAACTATATAATCGTGGAATTAAAGATTTTACAACGAACAAATTCTCGTTATTATCAGAATTAGAGAAATCCTCATCATCTTTTACAGTTGTTTTTGCTGCTATTTTATTTAAAGCTTCAAAATTTCCGAATACTAGCAAGTGGTTTTTTGCTCTAGAAAAAGCAACATTCATGCGCCGTACATTATTCGTGAAACCTAATTTCCTAGTGCGAACCAAACTAACAATTACTAAATCATATTCCCTACCTTGGAATCTATCAAAAGTACCTATTTGTACACCTTTAATTTTAATCGCCTTTAGTTTCCTTCTAAGATAGTTTTCTTGGGCACGATATCCCGTTATTATACCAATTGTCTTGATATTGGGAAAGTTTTGACGATTTGCTTGAAATTCTACAAGAAAAGAAACAATAGCATCTGCTTCTTCAGCATTGTATTGCGATGTTTCATGAGCGATTTCCGTTCCATTGATGTTTATACACTTAACATCGTTAGCAGAGGTTTGCTTCTCATCTATTAAATCAAACCCTTTGTGAATTGAATAGACAGGTTCAATCAAACTGAATATACCTTTATTCATTCTATACTGTCTCTTCATAATTGCGACATATGGATTCGATTCAAAATCAGCAATATTATTTTTTTCATTGTGTTTGACAAATTGTGATAACAACAAATTAAAAGAAGATTTGTTTATGGCATCCCACTCATCAACACTAAATATATTTTGATATACCAAATCTATGTTCGTATATTGTTCATACATTGGGTCTAGCTGCATAAAATCGCCAATTAATATCAAGCGTTTTATTCTCGGCAACGAAATTATCAAATCCTCAAAATTACATTTACTTGCCTCGTCAATAATAGCATAATCAAATGTAAGATTTCGATTATCTGCGGATGTTAGTAGGGAAGCTATTTGATTAGTAGTCATCGAAATTAAGGAACCATCACTTTTTTCGGATAGCAAAAACATTTTATTGAATTGATTTCCTTTTCCATTAAAGAAACAGTGCTCAACTTTTTCTGATGCGCATGCTACAATATTTTGTAGTTCTTCAGCATAATCAAATATAAATTGTTTTGCTTCCTGCTCATCCCAACCATTTGAAACTAAATACTGAATCTTATTATCAATAGTTTCTAATGTTTGCTCATATATATTGATTTCCTTTTCTATAGCGTACAAATCGATGTTCATTTTACTTATAAAAGTGTTATAATCTTCAATAATAACTTGCTTAAGATTATAAACTCTTTGTGTTTCAAGTCGTGCAGATTCAATAAGAGCTTTTAAGTTGTTTTGTTTATTGTTAAGTTTTTTAACAACTTCCATCTGCTCTTCTAAACTAGCGTTGAATTTTGAACAAATTTTAATAGAGTTTGTGTTTTCATCCTTTAAGTTGAAAATATCATTGTTAATATTTGTGATTTGTTCAACAACATCATCGTAAGACGATTTTGCTGAGGCCAAACTATTGTTGGTTGTTTTTATTTTTTCTTTTTGTTCAAGAATTTCAATACCAAGCTTGTCTAATTTCTCTTTTTTACCTATGCATTCTTCGTTAAGTTCTTTTAACGTTTTGTTTATATCTTTAATTTTTTGATTATTTAATGTATTCTTTGAATCTATAGCCTCTTTAGATGCTTCTTTGCTGATGTATGCAAATATAAACTCAGAGTAATTATATTGAATCTTTTTTAATTCTAATGTGATTTGAGATAAACATTTTTCATAGTATGCTTTATTATGCCCATTCAGTTTCACAAAGGGCAGGATAGACATCACATTATGTTTTAAATTTGAAGTTTTATAATACTCGTAAACATCATCGACTTTATCCAAAATTTCTTGATTTAAGAAATCTTTTAGTGCTCCGTCTTTTTTGTTTTTAAATAATATATATTCGAGGGTTGTCAATGAGATATTGAAGCCTTTGTCCCAAAAATCAGCGTCTTTTCGTAATGTGTTATAAATTTCTAAAACGTCCCTGGCTTTTATTAACGAACTATTCAATAAAATTTCGTAATAACTGCTTTCAAGCAGATCGCCATTCATGATGTGAGATAAAACTTTATTCTTAACATCATCCTCAGTGATAGAAGCAAGAAATTCACTGTATGATTTATGGGCTTCATTCTTTTCTTGTAAAGAAACAACGGAATTTTCTGCGTTTTGAATATTTTTTCTTATTGTTTTAGAATCATCTTCTAAGGCAGCCAACCTTGAATATAAAGTATTTAATTGGTTGGTTAATTCTGATATAGTAGCATTTTCTTCACTTTGTTTAGTTTTCAACACCTCTAAAGTGGAACTATCCACATCAATTTTTTCGGTGTTTTGGGAAACCTTATCTTCATGAATATTAATTATGTTTTTCAATGTTGCTACATCTTCGAGAACGCTAGATAATTCTGATTCATTTTCAGACAATTCAGTTTCAAGATTTTTTTGTCGAAGCACCAGCTCATGATAATCTTTTAAATCATTATCATATTTTTCTTTTGAATCTAAGATTTGTTGTCTGCGTTCCTTTTCTTGTGTAATGGTTTCTTTGATGCCTTCATACGATTCAAAAGAATCAATAATAAAATCCTTAAATTTAAATCCCTCTAAAACTTGGTTCTCTACGTATTTCTTTTTATTTTCTATTATCTCTCTTTCATATTGTTCGCCATATATAGAAGTATATCGCTTTAGTACTAATTCCTTATTGTTTTTTAGTCTATCAACAATATTATCACAAGCAACATGAACATTTGATGTAATCAATGTGTTATATTTTGCTTTAGATAATTCCTTCGCCAAAGCAAGAATTAACTCAGTTTTTCCGGTTCCAGGAGGTCCCTGCACAAGCATTACATCAATGTCGTTTTTATCCATCTTCAAAATTTTATCAATTGCAATCAATTGCTCGTTATTATTTTTTAATATTGGATATTCGTTTTTCAAATATTCAATATATATATTGTCTGAGACATAACTTGAAATACTATCAGATCCAACCGAAACATTAATGTCATTATTACAAATCAACTCTACAAGTCTCTTATTTGCAACGGAACCTGTTAATGCATTTTCAATCCCACTTATGATTCTTCCTAAACGAACTTTATCACCTTCAACATTGTTTGTAACTACACAAGATTTATTCTCTGAATCCGTTAAAATTCTTTTTAACAAGAAAACGTCTTTATCGCTTAAATTAACTAAATTTAGAACCGCTAAATCAGAATTTTCAGGCAATTCAATTCCTATTTCGGATAGGGTTTCTAAATATGATTCTTTATTTTCCTTCGCAATAGCATTCAAACTTCCATCATAAAAATCATATTTAGTAGTTTTATTGTCGTAGTTTTTTGTTAAAACGGAAATTCCATTTATTTTTATTGTTTTGCCGACAACAGGCACAATTATCATGTTTTCATCAACGGCCATTTCTTTGAATTCATTAAAAAAGGTTCTTAGGAGATTTAAATTTAATTGAACTCTTATAGATTCCGCTTTTTGATTTACCTCATCCAAACGTTTGTTGTAATAATCAATTATAGGTTTTAGTCTATTTAGAAGTGGTGAATTTGTATAATAGAATTTTTCACATTCAGATATATTACAAACAATAGCGGTTTCTCCCACCTCATATTTTTGAATTTTTGTTGGTTTATAAAATTGTAAAGTTCTTTCATCATCACTATTTCCTATATAACCCAACGAAAAAGCTATAGCAACCCTTTTTTCAGGAACCTCAAACGCCACAATAATATTTTTTTCATAAGAAGGAAAGGCATCTTCTAATGTCTTTTGGGTAACTTCATTTAAAATTTCTATATCAGAAATTTTTGCATAATATTTTTTTCCCTCTGTATCAATAAAACTAATATTTTTCGGCACCCTGTCCACACCAGGCACAAGTTTTGAGGCACCTTTTAGAACTTTTTCAATGCAAGCATCTACAACGTATTTAGAAAAATAACACTTATTATCACTAACCTTAAGGACAATATGATCCCTATTCGCTTGTTCAACATAACTGTTTTGTGATTTTTTGGCGTTATTCTTATGTTCTAAAAAATTAGTAAGAACAAAATTTGCCATATTAATTACTTTGTCTTTTTGCATCGTATAATCATGTTTTTTAAGTTCCCTAATAAAATGTTTTGTACATTCAATTGCTTTTTCCTTAGCGCGGACAGATAAATCATCATATATGTACGATGCCACTTCATTATAATCCAAATATAATATCGCACACAAATATCCTATAGGTGTTTTTCTAAAAACAATTGACCATCTATTTTCCATTGTAATCATCCTCTTTTTTCTAAATGTAACACCAAATTGAAACTTAATGAATGCATTTTCATCAAATATCATGGCATTTATCACACTAACGATACCGATATAAGCATACGGCTCGATAACTGAACATTTTACTTCTAAAGTATTTTTATATAATTATATCACTTATGGGAAATTAAGGCAATACAGATAAAAAAATTAACCTGAAAATAATATGTACAGCATAGGCGTTCAAAAAGAGTATGATAATCATATATTGTGAATAAAGTATGAATACGCGATTTCACCCTTGCAGGATTGTATATACTGCTTGTTATTTTGTTTTGGAATTTCAAAGAAAATTTCATATACATAAATAATGTAGATATATTTGGTGCAGCTAATAAGATAACAATTGAATTAGTATTCCCATTTATATTTATAGGATTATTTGTAGTCTTAATTGTTTTCCTTGGCACACCATTTGGAGCAAAGGAAATAAATGAAGGGTTACTTAGAACAGGCCTTATAAATCACGCAGGTGAAACGCCTCTTTTAATCAAAAAAGTTTTGATAAGACAACCAAAGAAACTATACTGGAGTTCGAATCTAACGGCATACCTCTATGTGATTGGGAAAATAACAAGGAAAGTATTGAAGCAATTCTAAATGTAAATGTTATCGAACTAATGCAAGGAAAGAAAAGAAACAGAATTACATTGAAGACTATTTCCGGCAATATTCAGATTTCGTGGGCAGTATATTGGAAAGATGCATATTTAAGTCTTAAGGATTTTGAAATGATTTTAGGAAAAAGTTTACTTGAAGATGTAAAAGTCGACCTTAACAAAATCCCGCATATTTTAATTGGCGGTTCAACAGGTTCGGGAAAAAGTTTTTTGCTTAAGCATTTACTTTTACAATGTGTTAAAAAGGGTGCCCGGGTTCACATTGCAGACTTTAAAGGTGGCGTTGACTTTTGCAGAATATGGCGTGAAAAATGCGTATTTATTATGGAAAAGAATGAACTTTTGGAAGATTTGGATAGCTTGATAAATGAGCTTGAAAAAAGAAAGAAAATCCTAAGCGATACATCGTATTCAAACATTAGTGAACTGAATAAAATGCAGTATGATTCTGATAAATTAAAACGCATTATATTTGCTTGTGATGAGGTTGCGGAACTCTTAGATAAAACAGGACTATCCAAAGAAGACAAAGAGCTTATTTCACAAATTGAAAATAAGCTTGCTATTATTGCAAGGCAGGGCAGAGCCTTTGGAATACATCTTATCCTCGCAACGCAGAGACCTGATGCAAACATTCTTCCTGACATATTGGCGTTCTGTGAATCCAAGGAAGGACAGGAAGAACTTGATGAGTTAGAAGAAACAAAGCAAAAAGAGGTAGCCGGATGACTACCTCTTAAATCTTTTTATAAAGAAAAAACAAACCCGAATGTTTCTCCTATAAGGAAAAAGTTCGGATTTGCTTTCTTTGGTGACCCCTACGAGAATCGAACTCGTGATTGCGCCTTGAGAGGGCGCCGTCTTGACCGCTTGACCAAGGGGCCTTATTCATAACAGCACTATTTTATCACACATTTTAAGGTAATGCAAGGCTTTTTTTAAAAATTATAGACATTATTTGCAAAAAACATCAGCATATCATACAATTGACAAAATGTGGTTTTAATGATACTATAAAGTAGTGTATTACATAAATACAAAAGAAGGGAAGATGTAAAATGACAAAAAACAAAAGCCGATTGCTTGCAGTTGTAGCTTTGCTTGTTATGGCAATGCTCACAGCTATGCCATTTGCAGTTATGGCACAACCTGATGAGCCTGTGGCAGCACAGGAACAGGCACAACCTATTGCAATCGACGAAACACTGCAGGAGGATGCAGCTGCACAGGAACCTATTGAGGAAGCTGACGAGGAGGAAGAGGCAAGTCCGTCAAATTTGTACGGTAGCATATGGGCATTAATCCCGCCTATTATAGCTATTGGCCTTGCTCTCATTACCAAAGAGGTTTATTCATCACTGTTTATTGGTATTGTTGCAGGCGGTCTCCTTTATTCAAACTTCAGCTTTGAAGGCACAGTTGTACATGTGCTTTCCGACGGCTTTGTTGCAAGCCTTTCCGATTCGTACAATATGGGTATAATTTTGTTCCTTGTTGTACTTGGCGCGCTTGTTGCAATGATGAACAAAGCAGGCGGCAGCGCTGCATTTGGCAAATGGGCATCAAAACACATCAAATCAAGAGTTGGTGCGCAGCTTGCTACAACACTCCTTGGTGTGCTTATATTTATAGATGACTATTTTAACTGCCTTACAGTTGGCAGCGTTATGCGCCCTGTAACAGACAAACACAAAATTTCAAGAGCTAAGCTTGCATATCTTATAGATGCAACAGCAGCTCCTGTATGTATTATTGCTCCTATTTCTTCGTGGGCAGCAGCAGTTGCAGGCTTTGCACAGGATTCGGGTATGAACGGCTTTCAGTTGTTCTTAAGTGCAATCCCATACAACTTTTATGCTATTTTAACAATAGTTATGATGGTTACAATTTCGCTTACAAAATTTGATTATGGCCCAATGCGTCAGCACGAAATCAATGCAACAAGCGGTGACCTTCATTCATCAAAGCTTAAGGAAATGGCAGCCGAGGTTTCAGCCGAAAATGAAAAAGGCAAGGTTATAGACCTTGTGCTCCCTGTAATTGTTCTTATTATCTCTTGTGTAATCGGTATGATTTACTCAGGCGGATTTTTTGATGCAACAAGCGAAAGCTACAAAAACATTATTGATGCATTTTCAAACAGTGATGCATCTGTTGGCCTTGTATACGGCTCATTTGTAACACTTATAATTACAGTTATATTCTATATGATACGCAGAGTAATTTCGTTTAAAGACTGTATGGAAGCAGTCCCTGAGGGCTTTAAGGCAATGGTACCTGCAATTATGATTCTTGCTTGTGCTTGGACTCTCAAAGCTATGACAGACAGCCTTGGAGCAAAAGAGTTTATTGCAGCTCTTGTTGAAGGCTCTGCAGCAAGCTTTATGAACCTGCTCCCGGCAATTATATTCCTTATTGCAGTTGGTCTTTCGTTTGCTACAGGTACATCATGGGGTACATTTGGTATTCTTATTCCTATTGTTATAAGTGTATTTGGCTTTGACAGCGGTACAATTACAATTATCGGTATTTCTGCTTGTATGGCAGGCGCAGTATGCGGTGACCACTGCTCACCTATTTCGGACACAACAATTATGGCATCGGCAGGTGCACAGAGTGACCACATCAACCATGTTACAACACAGCTCCCATATGCACTTACAGTTGCAGGCGTATCATTTGTGTGCTATCTCATTGCAGGATTTGTACAGAGTGCATACATAATGCTTCCTCTTTCGATTGTACTTATGATGGCTACATTGTTTGTGATTAAGGCAATGTCCAAAACCAAAAACGCATAAAAACTTTAAATGGCTCACGCCAAAAAAAATAACTTCAGCATTTTGCTGAAGTTATTTTTTTACTCTCTGTATTGTTGCGCTTTGATTGAAAGTGAGGTTTTATCAATTTTTTGCTCATTCTATACTATTTTTTTAAAGCTACCCCAAGTGCATTGTTGCGCTTTTGTATAATTTTATGGCATACAATTGCAACTGCTACGCCAACAATTGCACCTGCAAGCACATCTGTTGGGTAGTGCACATACAAGTAAATTCGTGAAAAGCCAATGAGCGCTGCAACAGCATAAAAAAGCGGCGCATACCTTTTGTAATGGAGCGAGAGGGCAGTTGCCGCTGCAAAAGAGCTGCTTGTGTGCCCTGACGGAAATGAATAACCACCTGGTGCGCTAATTATTATAGCAAAGTTTTGCACAATATATGGGCGCAGTCTTGCAAAAATATTTTTTAGTATTACATTGCCTATTATTGCAGTTGCAAAAAGTGATACAGCAAGGCAAATTCCTGCTTTGCGTGTTTTTTTAAACATAAGCATAACAATTGCCGTAATTATCCACAAAGCACCATAGTCGCCAAGGTGAGTAAAAAGCCGCATAAACATATCGGTAAATGTGTTTGCAAAATTGCGTTGTATAAAATCTAAAATTGCAAAATCCAATTGTGTTATCAAAAGCGTCACCTCTTTTATTACAAAAGCTCTATTGAGTGTTTTGCACACTCGTCAATCATTTGCTCAGGCCATACCGAAGATTGCACTTCGCCAACATGCGCCTTGTGCAAAAAGTACATACACATTCTGGATTGACCAATACCGCCGCCGATTGTGTATGGGAGCTCTCCGTTTAAGAGTGCCTTTTGAAATGGCAGATTTTTGCGTTCTTCGCAGCCGCGTATTTTAAGCTGACGCATCAGCGCCTCTTCGTCAACTCGTATACCCATAGACGAAAGCTCAAGAGCAATGTCGAGTATAGGGTAGTACACAATAATGTCACCGTTAAGTGTCCAGTCGTCATAGTCGGGTGCTCTGCCATCGTGAATTTTGCCCGATTTCATTGCTCCGCCGATTTGCATAATAAACACAGCGCCCTTGTCTTTGGCTATTGCATACTCTCTTTCCTTAAGCGAAAGGTCGGGGTACATATCCTCAAGCTGTTGAGTTGTAACAAAGGTTATATCCTCGGGCAAATACACATTTGCAAAGTCGTATTCGTTTGCAATGTATCTTTCGGTATGCTTGAGTGAGTTGTATATGCATTTAACTGCATTTTTAAGTGTTTCCATTGTGCGCTGCTCTTTGGTAATAATTTTTTCCCAGTCCCACTGGTCAACAAACACAGAGTGAATGTTGTCAAGGTCTTCGTCACGCCTTATGGCGTTCATATCGGTGTAAAGCCCCTCGCCAACATTAAAGCCGTATCGCTTAAGGGCAAATCTTTTCCATTTTGCAAGGGAGTGCACAATTTCGTATTCGCTGCCTATATCCTTTATGTCAAAGCTTACAGCCCTTTCAACTCCGTTGAGGTCGTCGTTAAGGCCAGAGTTTTTTTCGACATAAAGAGGGGCAGACACCCTTGTTAAATTAAGCTGTATGGAAAAATCTCTTTCAAAAAAGTCTTTTACTTTTTTAATGGCAAGCTCTGTTTGCTTGATTGACAATTCGGATTTGTAATCCTTTGGAATTAACAAGCTCATTATTATCGTCTCCTTTATAAGCAAGGCACAAGCTCAACTGGTGTGCCGTCTATATATGTACCGCCGTCGGCGGTTGTAATCTCTTTTATAATTTCGGGGCTGCCAAGGTTGTGAGCCTCGTATGTGTTTTCGCCCGTTTGTTTTGTAACCCACATTCCGTCGGGCTGCGTTTCGTTGCCTTTTGCCGAAAGCGCTACGCCGTCCTGAATTATGTAGTAAATATTGTCGTATATTTTGTTTTCGGTAGATATGCTTACAGTTCCTGTGGCATCATCCCAGTCTACAATGCAACCAAAGCTTTCGGCAATTGCTCTTAGCGGAATGTAAGTGCTGCCATCAACAAGGAGTGCCTCAAGCGGGAGGTACTCTGGCTTGCCGTTGGTATAATACACAGCCGATCCTATGGAAAATTTTGTTATATCGGTATTTAAAACTGCTTTAGCAGTTTTTGTGTTGTCATCCCAGTTAACTGTTGCGCCCATTGCCTCAAGAGTTGCGCGCATAGGCACCATAGTGGTGGAATTTTTAAGCATTGGCGGGTTTGTATACTCAATAAGCTGTCCGTTTACATATACTTTTATTCCATCTTGATATCCGCTTTCGTCATTGTAGGATATGTTTGGCACATCAATTTGTGCAGCATCTTTTTTGAGCCAGCTGCTAAGCACCTCATTTGTAACCGTGGAGTTCATATTGTAGCGGTTTAGCATATATAGGCTTTCGGGGTTAAATTTTTGCACATAGTTTACACCAATAGAGGTAGCAACTGTTGCCTTTACCCCCATACTGCGCAGCACCGCCTCGCTTGTGGCATCGTACCTGCCGCCAGGGTATGCAACAACATTTACAGTGTGGCCAATTTGTCCTTCAACCACCTTTTTAAAAAGCGAAAAGTCATTTTGAAGTACTCTTGTGTAGTCGAGCACGCTTTCATCTTCAAAGCGGAGTATATTTTGGCGCGGGGAGAGAGTATCTTCAAACTCTGCCCACTGATGCATATCGTAGGTGTGGCTCTGCACAGAAATCAGCCTTGACAAATTCATTTCTCTCGCCTGATTGTAATTAAAATGAGGGTTCATTGCATTGGCAGTATCTTTGTAGTAGCTTTTGCCCACCGAAGAGCCTATTGTAAATATTGTTGCAGGGTAGCCGTACCTTTTGAGTATAGGGAACGCCTCTGTGTAATTGTTTGTGTAGCCATCGTCAAATGTAATAAGGATTGGCCTGTTTGGCAGCACTGCTGCGCTGTACACATAGTCTATAATCTGCTGGAAGGTTACAGGAGTGTAGCCATAGTCTGTAATTGTTTTTAAATTGCTTTCAAAAACCTCGGGTGTAACAGAAAAGTCGTCCTGCGCATTACTTATAGAATGATACATCAGTATAGGCAAGCGTACCATAGCTCTTTGGTCACCTGCTGCAAATGCTTTAACTGATAAAACTGTAATTAATAATGTCACAATAAGGCATATTAATTTTTTCATATGTAATCTCCGTTAATCGTTTTTTGTGCTATTACAACTCTGTCAAGGCCTGCAAAGTCTTTTAAAACCTTGATGTCAGTGTATTTTTCACGCAAAATGCCGCATATGTCATCTGCCTGCTCACAGCCGATTTCGTAAATGAGCAATCCATCTGGCTTTAACACCTCATATGCATTTTGGCTTATTTTGCGGTAAAAGTCAAGCCCGTCGCATCCGCCGTCAAGGGCAATGTGCGGCTCATATTGTGCCACATCGGTGTCAAGGCTTTTTATATCGCCCGATTTTATGTATGGAGGATTTGACACAACAATGTCAAATTCTTCTCCAAAATTGTATTTTTCAAGGGCGTTTGCCTCAAATACATTTACTCTGCTGTTTACGCCGTGTTTTTTTGCATTTTGTTTTGCAACTCTCACAGCTGTTGGGCTTATGTCTATTGCAGTAATATTGGAATTCTTTAAATAAAATGCAAGTGATACTGCAATTATGCCCGAGCCTGTGCAAACATCGAGGATGTTTGCTTTTGACGGCTTTTGTGACAATATATACTCTATAATGTGCTCTGTTTCGGGGCGGGGTATAAGAACACCACGCTCTATATCAAACTCAAGGCTCATAAACTCTCGGCTTCCTGTAATATACGCAACAGGCTCGTGATTTAGCCGTCTGTTTATAAAACTTATATATTTTTGCAAAAGCTCATCGGGCAGTTGGGTGAGTGCATTTACCGATATGCCAATGTCATCATATCCTGTTACATACTTTAAAAGCACTCTGCTATCTGTGGCATCAATGCCGTTTTGCTTTAAAAGGCAGCTGCCGTATTTAAGGGCATCGCGTATTACCATTTGTCATCCTCTTTGTTTTGGGGTATAACTGCTTTGATTGATTTGAGTGCCACTTCAAGCTGGCTTTGGTCGGGCTCTCTTGTTGTAAGATACTGAAGCCACAAACCAGGCTTTGTAAGAAATTTTACTATTTTGTTGTCGCTTTTTCCTGCAATTTTAAGAATTTCGTAAGATACCCCTGCAACCACGGGCAGCAAAAGCAATCTGTACAAAAGCCTTACAAAAAAGTTTGTGCCCTCCCACGGCAAAAGCGCAAAAAATATTATTGAAATTATCATTACTATAAGCAAAAAGCTTGTTCCGCATCTGGGGTGAAGCCTTGGGCATTTTGCTGCATTTTCCACAGTTAATTCCATACCTGCTTCGTAGCAGGCAATGCTTTTGTGCTCAGCACCATGGTACTCAAATACTCTTTGAATATCCTTCATTTGTGAAATTGCAATTATATAAACTGCAAATATTACCATTTTAATAATGCCCTCTGCTGTGTTGAGAATAATAGTGTTGCTTGTAAATTTAGCCAAAATGCTCGACAAAAAGTGTGGCAGCATCATAAACAAAAGCACGCTGAACACAACTGCAACAATTACCGCAAAGTAAATGGCAATGTCTTTTATTTTGTCGCCCAGCTTGTCATCAAGCCATTTTTCAAATTTTGACTGAGCTTCAATTTCACCGTCATCAATGTCGTACTGCTCTGCCGAAAACATAAGGCATTTTACCCCTGTAACCATAGAAGAAAAAAAGTTTATAACACCGCGAAGTACAGGTATTTTTGAAAGCTTTGAAGTAGTGGCATTTACAGGCAGCTCCTGCATAACAATTTCACCTGATGATTTGCGCACTGCTGTAGCAATCAGCTTTGGACCGCGCATCATAACGCCCTCCATAACTGCCTGACCGCCTATAGATGTAATATGACAGCATTTATTTTTGTTGTTGCTCATAAAACTACCACCTTTGTACCAAAGTAAAAATAACTTCCCATTGTATTTGTATTATACTACAATATTTAAAATTAGTCAATGAACAGAATGTAAATGTTGATAACCTTGCATCAGGTATTAAAATTAAACCCGAGTGGTATTAATTTAACACCAGTAGGGTATAAAAAACATACCTGACCGGTTTAAATTTAACACCCGACAGGTTTTAAAATTAGACCCAACTAATACTAATATATAAAAACTATATATAAAAACTATATATTAAAAATAATAATCAAGGCGATTACAGGCAATTTATATTATCACTTAAAAAACTTTTGTTGTTTTTTATACTTTTGGTAGGCGAAACAGTGTGTTTATTATGTTATTATTAAAAGTGTAATCTGCAGACATAATTTGTACACCTTATAGTAACCATAAAAAAGCAGGAGACCTCCGTTTTTCAGGCCCCCTGCATATTAACAAAAGTACTTTTTTATTTGTTGCTTTGTTGCTTTAAAGCTACCCGATGCAATGCTGCCTCTGCCGCCGCCTCTGCCCCAAAGGGCTTCGTTTGCCTGCTTTACAAAAGGCATAATATCGCCGCTTTTTACCGCCATTGTGTATTTGTAGCTCTCGTTGTCGCTACCTGCAAGAGCTATTGCCACACCGCCTGCTTTTAAAGCAAGCCCCGATGCAACTGTGTGCAGATAATTTGCAGGAAGGTCATTGCAAAATACGCATATGTTACCGTCGCTTGGCGCAGCAGATTGCACAATGGATTTTGCCATCAGGTTATACAGCTCATTTATCTTTTGTTTTAGCTTTCCGTTGTCGTCACTGAGCTTTTTTACCGCCTCCGCAATTTCGGGCTGCTTTGCAGATAACAGGTTGGAGATTTGCACATTTCTTTTAAGTCTTTCGTCGTAGTCTGCAACCGCTAAAGAGCCGCAAAGGATGTTGAGCCTCATACCGCCTTTGTAATTAATGGCATCAAGTATTTTTATTATACCTATTTCCCCTGTGTATTTTACATGAGGGGCACAGCATGCGCACATATCAACATCACCTATATTAACAATGCGCACATCGCCGTCAATGTCGGTTTTGCAACGATACTCTAAGTTTTTTAGCTCGTTTTTATCGGGATAATAAGCTATTACAGGCATATTGCGGTAAATTGCCTCGTTTGCCTTTGTTTGTATAATATTAAGCTGCTCATTTGTAAGCGGTTTGTCAAGGTCCATTGTCACATAGCCGTCACCCAAGTGAAAACCAACATTTTCGCACCCGTAAAGCGAGTGTGCAATGCCGCATATAATATGCTCACCGCTGTGGTTTTGCATATTGGAAAATCTTAAGTCAAAGTCAATTTGGCCGCTAACTGTTTTGCCAATTTCAAACGGGGTGCTTGTGTAGTGGTAAATTGTATCACCCAAAAGCTCTACATGCGTAACCTCAATGCCGTCAAGTGTGCCTCTGTCGGCGCACTGTCCGCCCTCCTCGGGGAAAAACAATGTTTGGTTAAGCTCTGTTTTGTAGCCGTCTTTAACTTTTTGGCAGCTTACAACAGTTGCTTCAAATTGGGTTGCAAAGCTGTCGTTATCATATAATTTGATGGTCATAAGTGAACTCCTGTTAAAATCACAGACCGCACAAATAATATGCGGTCTGAATAATGTTTAAATTAATTTTTCAAGACGAAGTTTAACCTCTTTAAGAAAGTCCTCTGTGTTTACCTTTTTTTTGTCGGTAAGTGCAGAAAGGGCATAAAGGTCACCTGTCATAACCCCTTCTTCGATAGTCTGGATTGTAGCTTTTTCAAGTTTTTTTGCAAAGTCGCAAAGCTCCTTGTTTCCATCAAGTTCACCGCGTTTGTTGAGTGCGCCTGTCCATGCAAAAAGTGTGGCAACACTGTTAGTAGAGGTTTCTTCGCCCTTTAAATGCTTGTAGTAGTGGCGCTGAACAGTTCCGTGAGCAGCCTCGTATTCGTAAATGCCCTCGGGGGATACAAGCACACTTGTCATCATTGCAAGAGAGCCGTAAGCAGTAGCTACCATATCGCACATAACATCACCGTCATAGTTTTTGCATGCCCATATATAGCCGCCGTTTGAGCGTACAACACGGGCAACGGCATCGTCTATGAGTGTGTAAAAGTATTGTATGCCAAGCTGGTCAAATTTTTGCTTGTATTCATTTTCGTAAATTTCGGCAAATATATCTTTAAAGCGATGGTCATATTTTTTTGAAATAGTGTCTTTTGTGGCAAACCACAAATCCTGCTTTGTATCAAGTGCAAAGTTAAAGCAGCAGCGCGCAAAGCTTGCAATTGAGTCATCTTTGTTGTGCAGACCCTGAACAATGCCGTCTGTGCCATCAAAATCGTGAATAAGCTGCTTTGTTACATTGCCGTCTTTGCTTGTGCACACAAGCTCAACCTTTGAGCCTTCATCTACCCTCATTTCGGTATTTTTGTAAACATCGCCGTATGCGTGTCGTGCAATGGTAATAGGCTTTGTCCATGTTGGGATATACGCAGTTATGCCCTTAACTATAATAGGTGTGCGAAACACTGTACCGTCAAGAATTGCTCTGATGGTTCCGTTGGGTGATTTCCACATTTCCTTAAGGTTATATTCATCCATGCGTGCCGCATTTGGCGTAATAGTAGCGCATTTTACCGCAACGCCGTATTTTTTGGTTGCGTTTGCACTGTCAATTGTAACCCGGTCATCTGTCTGGTTGCGGTATTCAAGCCCCAAATCGTAATATTCGGTGTTAAGCTCAATATATGGTTTTAAAAGAATGTCTTTTATCATTTGCCAGATTATTCTGGTCATTTCGTCCCCGTCCATCTCAACAAGAGGGGTTTTCATAACAATTTTTGACATAATGACATTTCCTTTCTTTAGTTGTTTTTTGTATAATTCAAAAGTCCGCCTGCATAAAGCATTTGTTTTTGGCGCTCAGATACATTTAGCACCACATTAAAGCTTGCACCCTTTGTTTTGTTTGATGCACAAAGCACATCGCCTTTTTGTATCTGTTCTTTTACATTTGGGATAACTATTACATCGCCCTGCTCGATTTTGTCGTAGTCACTTTCATTTTCAAACACCAGCGGCAAAATGCCTGCGTTTACAAGGTTAGACATATGTATTCGGGCAAACGATTTAACAATAACAGCTTTTACCCCAAGGTATAGCGGAGCAAGTGCTGCATGCTCTCTTGATGAGCCCTGACCGTAGTTTGAGCCGCCTATTATTACGCTCTGGCCAAGCTCCTTTGCCCTTTGCGGAAAGCTTTCGTCACATACTGCAAAGCAGTGCTTTGAAATTTCGGGGATGTTTGAACGCAGCGGCAGTATTTTTGCACCTGCAGGCATAATGTGGTCTGTTGTAATGTTGTCGCCAACCTTGAGGCTGCACACGCAGTCTATAGTTTTAACAAGAGGCTCAGCCACAGGGAATGGCTTAATGTTTGGCCCGCGCAGTATTTCAATATTTTTTGCGTCCTGCTCGCTTGCAGGAGGTGTAATCATATTGTCGTTTATAACAAACTTTTCGGGCATTTTAAACTCAGGCATATCGCCAATTTCTCTAGGGTCGGTAAGCACGCCGTTAATTGCCGATATTGCCGCCATTTCGGGAGATACAAGGTAAATTTGACCGTCTTTTGTGCCCGAGCGGCCCTCAAAGTTGCGGTTAAATGTTCGAAGTGATATGCCCTTTGAGTTAGGTGACTGGCCCATACCTATGCAAGGTCCGCATGCACTTTCAAGTATTCGCGCACCTGCATCTATCATATCGGAGAGTGCTCCGTTTTGAGCAAGCATATTGAGCACCTGCTTTGAGCCGGGCGCAATAGAAAGCGACACATCAGGGTGAATGGTTTTGCCTTTGAGTATGTGTGCAACTTTAAGCATATCCATAAGCGATGAATTTGTGCACGAGCCTATGCATACCTGATCAATTTTGATTGCGCCAACCTCTTTAACCGATTTTACATTGTCGGGTGAGTGAGGGCAGGCAAGCAGCGGCTCAAGATGTGAAAGATTAATTTCCACTGTTTCGTCATATACTGCATCATCGTCTGCACAAAGCTCTGTGTAAACATCTTCTCTGCCCTGAGCCTTAAGAAAGCTTAGTGTAATTTGGTCAGACGGGAATATTGATGTTGTTGCACCAAGCTCTGCACCCATATTGGTAATGGTTGCGCGCTCAGGAACCGAAAGTGTTTTTACTCCTTCGCCTGTGTATTCTATAATTTTGCCAACTCCGCCTTTAACCGAAAGCCTTTTGAGCACCTCAAGGATAACATCCTTTGCAGATACCCATGGTTTGAGTGCGCCTGTAAGCTTTACATTTACAATTTTGGGGTATGTAATGTAGTATGCACCGCCGCCCATTGCAACTGCAACATCCATACCGCCTGCACCTATTGCAATCATACCAATGCCTCCGCCTGTTGGGGTGTGGCTGTCGGAGCCTATTAGGGTTTTGCCAGGTGCGCCAAAACGCTCAAGGTGTACCTGATGGCAAATGCCATTGCCCGGTCGCGAAAAATATATGCCGTGTTTTTTTGCAACAGAGCCTATAAAGCGGTGGTCATCGGCATTTTCAAAGCCCGATTGCAATGTGTTGTGGTCGATATATGCAACAGAACGCTCTGTTTTAACCCTAGGCACGCCCATTGCCTCAAATTCGAGGTAAGCCATTGTGCCTGTTGCGTCCTGAGTGAGTGTCTGGTCAATTTTTATTCCTATTTCCTGTCCTTTTACAAACTCACCGTCTACAATGTGAGCTTTGAGGATTTTTTCTGCAAGTGTAAGTCCCATCTGTATTACCATCCTTTAATAAAATTATATATATTATATATCCAACTACCTTATTTCGTCAAGACATATCGTGCTATATTTTAACTGTTAATAAGCTCAATTTTTTTGTCTCTTGTGAGCTTTTTTATTGCACATTCACGCCTTAGGGCCTCGCTTTTTGTATCAAAACACTCAATATGCACCATTTTAACAGGCAGGCGGCACCTTGTATATTTGGCACCTGTGCCCAAGTTGTGAGCTTTTTGGCGCTCTTTTGGGTTGGTGGTATATCCACAGTAAAGTGTGCCGTCGGCACACTCAAGTATGTATGTGTAATGCTTTTGAGACATTTTTGCTCACCTGCTTGTAAATAATAAATATTTATATTAAGATAAGTTTTATAAAGGAATAATCCAATGTCAAAATCTGTGCAAACTCTGTTTTGCACCGATTTTGCCTTGAAATGTGCGTTTTTTGAACGCAGTTTGCGGATTGCAGCATTTCGTTTAAAATTTGTCCTTTACAAAACTTATCTTATCATATTAATCATAAAAATTCAACACTGTTGAATTTTGGTAAAATTTATGTTACAATAAATTTATAATACACAATGAGGTGGTATGGTGTTTAAGGTAGGCACAAATATAATAGGTATAGGCAATGCAGGTATACAGGCAGTAAACACTGCATCAAAGTGCAATTTTACAGGGGCAAAATTTGTTACTGTGGGAGGCGCAGGCACGCTTTCAAAAGCTGAATTTAACTGCCAATCCAAAATAGATTTTATGGCAATTGCCGAAAAGCTGTATATGTCACAAACCGATACATCCTTTGTAATTGCCGACTGCTCGGTGCCGCCCGATGCTGCACTTTGCTGCGAAATATGCGCCGTATCATCACTTATGAACGCACTTACAGTTGCAATTGTGCATCTTCCGTCGTCAAAACACCCAAGCTACAATGCAGCAATGGAATATGTGGATGAGCTCCACGAAATGGCACATGGAGTTGTGGTAATTAACGATGGTTATATTGATAAATTTGATTTGGAAGCAGCCAGATTTCTTTTTGCAGTTTCGTCGGCCTGTGATGTAAACTCGCAAAAGCGAATATCAACATATGATGAACTTAAAAAAATATTTACTCAAAAAAATAATATGTATTTTGCATCGGTAAAAACAAACACTCAAACCGACAGCCACAAATACAAGGCAGCTTGCCTTGCTCTGTGCCTTGAAAGCCAGACACATCTTGACATAGCAACAAATCTTACATATGTTATTGCATCAAACGGCGAAACAGACAAAAATATTTTAGCCGAATACATAAATTGTGTTGACCAAAAAAACATTTCGTATCTTTTGACCAAAAAGCTTTGTGTGTCCCAAAAGGATGAACGTCTTGGCAATGGCGAATTTATGTTTTCGGTGCTTGTGTCACAATAACAGGTGTTAATGGCATCTGTTACAAATAAAGTTTGGCGGAATGGAGATAGTTATGAAACAAAAAATCGACAAAGTCAAAAAGTTTTTTTGCACTTTGGGCTGCAAAATCAAAAAAATCCCCCAAAGCATAAAAAATGTTGCCCTTGGCGCAAAAGCAAAATGCAAAACCTGTTTTTCTGATTTTAAAAAAGCAATATCCCGCAACAAAAAGGTTTACAACTTTTTTCACAAAACAAAAGAATTTTTTATTTTTGTTGACGAAAACCGCAAAATTTCGTATCCTGTGCTTATTCTTGTTTATACCGTGGTAATTGTTGCACTTACAGTGGCACTTGAGAGAGCTGCCATTTACGAAAATATTGCAATAAACAGCGAGCGCAAAATTGTTGAAGAGATGGAAAAAACTCCTGCTCACTCAACACTTTTTGTACTTATGCAGAATGAGCCTTGCGTTGTGTCGGAAAAATGCACTGTAGAGTACAAGGGCAGCACATTTGAAAAGAAAATCAATCCCTCAAAGGCGGAGGAATTTGGCTCATCTTACGAAAATCACCTTGAAAGCAATGTGTATATGGATGTGGTAATTGCATATACAAACACATCGCAAGATGCAATACGAGGCAGTGAAGCAATAAAAATGATATCACACTGTGACAATACAGAGTACAACTGCTTTACCGCAATCGAAACAGATGAAGGCAAAAATATAGAATTTTCAAACAATGTGGATATTGCACCAGGCAGCAGCGCACTTATACATTGCATTTTTGATGTACCTGCGGGCACAGACCAAAATTGTCAAAACATTATGGCAGAGCTTGTTGCACATAACAAATCGTACATTATAGATGTTAAATAACATATGCGATGCGCAAAAACATATCACAAAAAACTTGTAAAAACCATATCATAGGCAGACTCTGTTTTGCCCTGATTTTGCCTTGAAGTGAGCATTTAGTTTAAAAATTACCCTTTATAAAATATATCTTAGTATGTGTTTTTTACAAATATATTAAATTTAATTGATTAATATATAAAATGTTACAGTTTAATGCTAAAATATATTCGTATAGCATATGAAAGGGGAATTTTTTATGAAAAAAATAATTTCACTATTAATTGCAGCAGCACTTGTATTTACAATGGTTCCTGCAATGGCGCAGCAAGCTCCCATAAAGGTTGTGCTTGACGGCAAGTACATACAATTTGATGTTGAACCTCAAATGATAAACAATCGCACAATGGTGCCCGTGCGTGCAATTTTTGAGGCGCTTGATGCAACAGTTGGTTGGGATGATGCAACTCAAACTGTAACATCGCAAAGGGGCAACACCAAAATATCACTCACTATCAATGACAACAAGCTTTACAAAAACGGCGAGGCAATTGAGCTTGATGTTGCTGCAAAACTCATTGGCAAAAGAACTTTGGTACCTGTACGGGCAATAAGCGAGGCATATGGCTGTCAGGTGGATTGGAACGGAGGGCTTAACACAGTTGTTATTGTTTCGGACCTTGCCAATGTTGAAATTACAAAAATCAACGACCAAAGCGTATCGGTAGGATATTTTAACTTTTGTATGTACAATGTTGAAATTAACCTTGCAAACTCACTTAACACAACACTTGAGGACTTTGACAGTATGTGGACATCCAAGCTTGGCGATGTTACATTTGGCAAATATGTTGCCGATACCTGTGTTGAAAATATAGCGCTCATAAAAAGCGCAAAAGCAACTGCCAAAAGCGAGGGTGTTACTCTTAGCGATGCAGATATGCAATCGGTTGAAGCATCGGTTGCGGCTTTTCGTGCAAATTATGTGAGCGATGAAGAATATGCTTCTGTTTTGGAAGTGCTCGGAACAACAGAGCAGGATTTAAAGGCTTATCTTGAAGATGTAGCTATACTTAATAAGCTTTACAGCAAATACGAAAAAGAGCTTGGTATGAGCAATGCACAGGTTAAAAAATATCTCGATGACAACTACATTCAGGCACAGCATGTTCTTATTTCAACACAGGGCCTTGATGATAATGCAAAGGCACAAAAAAAGGAGCTTGCCCAAAAAGTGTATGAATTTGCGCGTCAGGGGAAAGATTTTGAAAAGCTTGTGCAAGAGTATGGTGAGGACCCTGGAATGACACAATCCCCCGAGGGATATCTTTTTACAAAAGGTGAAATGGTAGAAGATTTTGAAAATGCTGCATTTGGTCTTAAGCTAGGCAAAATAAGCGGAATTGTAGAAACTGAGTATGGTTATCATATTATAAAAAGAGTGGAAAATACATATACTGACGAAATTTATGAACAGGTAAAGGCAATGCTTGTTGAGGATTCGGTAACAGACAAATTAAAAGCACTTTCCAAAAATGCAACAATCACAAACAACGAAGGCCTTATGTCTGTTATAACTCTTGTTGGAATATAATTTGCTGGAGGGGTAAAATGCTGAATTTTTGTATGAGGGGTCACGACTTTGATGTAAAATGTATAGAAGATGTTGCATCAAAGTGCGCCGAGCATAAGCTTTACGGAGCGCAGCTTGCAATGAATATTACAGTTGCAGATTATAAGGTTGGTCAGTTTACACCTGCCTATGCGGACAAAATAAAAGATATATTTGCACAAAAAGGTGTTAAGCTTGCAATACAAAGCTGCTATATTAACCCTTCGTGTACAGATGCCGATATGCTCGAAAAAGAGCTTTTAAGATTTGAAGAGCAGCTTAAATACGCCCGCTTTACAGGTGCCTTTGCAGTTGCAACCGAAACAAAATGGGTTGGCGACAGCTGCGATGCCCAGCAAAATAACACTGAGCACGCATATCAGTATTGTTTAAAAAATCTAAAAAGGCTTGCAAGCACCGCCGAAAAGCTTGGCGTTATGATTGCAGTTGAGGGCGTAAGAGCGTTTGTTATAAATTCGCCAAAGCGTGTAAGACGAATGCTTGATGACATAAACAGCCCAAATGTGCTTTGCATATTTGACCCTCTTAATTTTATCTGTAAAGAAAATTATGCCGATCAGGACAGTATGATAGACGAAGCGTTTGAGCTTTACGGCGACAGAATGTGTGCAATTCATCTTAAAGACTTTGTTGATGATGAAAACGGATTTAGAAGAGTGCTTCCTGCAGAAGGTATGCTCAATATCAAAAAAATTCTTACATGGGTTAAGCACAACAAGCCCGATATGCCAATTGTTCTTGAAGAAACAAAAGAGTGTGATGTTGACAGAGTTATAAAAAATGTTCAGGCAATTTATGATTGTATAAACTGATTTTTATCCCGCGGGTGAATAAACCGCGGGATTTTTGTATATAATGAAAAAAGAGGTGATTTATTTGTGGAACAAAATTAAACCATATGTTATTGCCATTGTTGGAACATTGCTTGTTGGAGCACTTGCAGCTGTTTTAACAAGAGGCAGTATGGATATTTACGGGCAGCTCAATCAGCCGCCGCTTGCTCCGCCTGCATCATTATTCCCTATAGTATGGACAATACTTTATATACTTATGGGTATAGGGGCAGGTCTTGTGTATGTAAAGGGTGAGGGAATTGCCCGTTCCGATGCACTAAAGATTTATATTACCCAGCTTATATTCAACTTTTTGTGGACAATAGTATTTTTCAATTTGCGCTGGTTCCTTTTTGCATTTATATGGCTGCTTATTTTGTGGGTGCTTATTATTGTAATGATTATAAGATTTTACCGCATAAGCCCTCTTGCAGCATATTTGCAAATTCCGTATTTTTTATGGGTAACCTTTGCGGCATATCTTAATTTTATGATTTATATTTTGAATTAATCATAATATTAGTTTTGTAAAGGCATAATTTAACGATACGAGGCGAAATGATGTAATCTGCATACTTAAAGTTCAAAAGACTTTAAGTCGTATGCCGATTACATCATTTTTTTAAACCGTATGTGGTCCGGTTATATTTAGCCTGTGGGAGCCAGCTGCAGGGCTCCCCTTGGAAAAAAATACCATCTGATTATTGACAATAGTCATAAATGCGACTATAAAAATGAATTTAAAAATTAGCTCTTGCGTTTATTTGTTTTGTGTGATATAATTTTTACATACAAAATAATTAGCGGAGGTAAGTTGTTATGAGCAAATATGCAGGCACACAAACCGAAAAAAATCTTGAAGCTGCTTTTGCAGGCGAATCACAGGCACGCAATAAATATACCTACTTTGCATCTGTTGCAAAAAAAGAGGGATATGAGCAGATTGCGGCACTGTTTTTAAAAACTGCAGACAACGAAAAGGAACACGCAAAAATGTGGTTTAAAGAGCTTGAGGGCATTGGCGATACCGCTGCAAACCTCGCAAGCGCAGCAGATGGCGAAAATTACGAATGGACTGATATGTATGACGGTTTTGCAAAAACTGCCGAAGAAGAAGGCTTTCACGACCTTGCTATGAAATTCCGCCTTGTGGCAGCTATTGAAAAATCACACGAAGAGAGATATCGCGCACTTTTAAAAAATGTAGAAACTGCAGAGGTTTTTGCAAAGAGTGAGGTTAAAGTGTGGGAATGCCGTAACTGCGGACACATTGTTGTTGGCAAAAAGGCTCCTGAGCTTTGCCCAACATGCGCACATCCGCAGAGCTATTTTGAGGTTCATGCCCAAAACTATTGATTTAAAAATGCAGGACGGCCATTGCCGCCCTGCATTTTTAAATTGAGTACTTGAATAAAAATAAATTTTGTGGTAAAATATAACATAATATCATCGTACAGGAGAGATTCATTATGAGCATAAAAATTGGCATATACGGATACGGCAATCTTGGCAAGGGTGTTGAGTGTGCTATCCGTCAAAACAGTGATATGGAGCTTGTTGCAGTGTTTACACGCAGAAATCCCGAGAGTGTTAAAATAGCAACATCAGGTGTCCCGGTTTATCACTGTGACAAAGCAGTTGAGCTAAAAGATAAAATAGATGTTATGATACTTTGCGGAGGCAGTGCTACCGATTTGCCAGAGCAAACTCCCCATATGGCACAATATTTTAATGTTGTAGACAGCTTTGACACACACGCAAAAATACCCGAGCATTTTGAAAATGTGGATAGCGCTGCCAAAAAATCAGGCAAAATTGCTATGATTTCTGTTGGTTGGGACCCTGGTATGTTTTCGCTTAACAGAATGTACGGACAGGCAGTACTACCCGATGGTAAGGACTACACTTTTTGGGGAAAGGGTGTAAGTCAGGGACATTCGGATGCAATCCGCCGCATAGATGGCGTGCTTGATGCAAAGCAATACACAATACCTGTACAAAGTGCACTCGATTTAGTTCGAAGCGGCACTAATCCTGAGCTTACCACAAGGCAAAAGCACACAAGAGAGTGCTTTGTTGTGGCAAAAGAGGGTGCAGACAAAGCCCAAATTGAGCAGCAAATCAAGAATATGCCCAATTATTTTGCCGATTACGACACAACTGTTCACTTTATATCTAAGCAGGAGCTTGAGCGTGAGCACAGCGGTATTGCGCACGGCGGTTTTGTATTTCGCAGCGGCAGGACAGGTGCAAACCTCGAAAACAATCATATTATAGAATACAGCTTAAAGCTTGATTCAAACCCGGAGTTTACATCATCGGTAATTGTTGCATATGCACGTGCGGCATATCGTATGAACTCGGAGGGTATGTGCGGATGCAAAACGGTTTTGGACGTTGCACCCAAATATCTTTCGCAAAAAGATGCATCGGTGCTGCGTAAAGAGTTGTTGTAAGGCTAAAACACAGCCAAAGAAAGGTGGTTTTTGCAATGATAGATATGCATTCACATATTTTGCCCGCAATTGATGACGGTGCAAAAGATATACAGCATTCCATCCAGATGCTCGAGCAGGCAAAGTGTCAGGGGGTGGATGTGTGTGTTGCAACCTCTCATTGCAATTTGCACAAGCAAAGTGCAATTGACGATTTTTTGAGCATCCGTTTTAGTGCATACAATGCATTGATTAAGGCGGTTCAAAAGGATACCCCCCAAATAATATTGGGTGCAGAGGTATATCTGGACAATGATATAAGCAAATTTTCCGATATAAACAAGCTATGTATTGAGGGTACAAACTGTATGCTTGTTGAGTTTGGCAGAGGCGTGAGCGCCGATAATTATCCCGAATGGCTTTACAACCTTACACTAAAAGGCATAATGCCTGTTATTGCCCATATAGACCGATACCCGCAGCGCAGTGAATTAATTAAAAGCTTTGAAGGCATCAAAATGATATATCAGGTTAACAACCAATGTGTGCTTTCGATGTCTGGGCGCAAATTTTTAAAAACTCTTGCACCATATACAGTTGTTATGGGCAGTGATATGCACAACACCGACACACGCCCGTGCGATATGAAAAAAGCATATGATATACTGGCAAAAAAAATACCTCAAAGCGTGGATGCACTGTATAACGATAATGCAAAAATGATATTGAATTTGTAAATATTAAATGAAATGCTGCAATGTGCAAACTGTTTTTTAAACACAGTTTGCACATTGCAGCATTTCTTAAAAAGCGCACACTCTTTAGCAAAATCGGTGCAAAACAGAGTATTTCTATCATTTGCAGACGAAGTTTGCACCGATTTTATAAAAACACTAAAATATATTACAAATACTTTTTCATATGTGCCAGGGCACTTTTTTCGAGCCTTGACACTTGTGCCTGGCTTATGCCAAGCTCTTTAGACACTTCCATTTGGGTTTTGCCTTTAAAAAATCTTAAGTTCAAAATATGACGCTCACGGCTTGCCAGCTTTTTTATTGCGTCACGTATGGCAATGTGCTCAACCCAGTCCTCATCATTGCATTTATCGTCACTTAGCTGGTCCATAACAAAAATTGCATCTGTCCCGTCGTTGTAAACGGGCTCAAAAAGCGAAACGGGGTCTGCAATAGCGTCAAGGGCAAATACTATGTCTTCTTTTTTTGCTTCTATTTCTTTGGCAATTTCGTCAATTGTAGCCTCCCTGCCTTTTTCTTTGGTTATTTTTTCTTTGGCAATAAGCGCTTTGTATGCAATATCACGCAGTGACCTGCTTACTCTTATTGAGTTGTTGTCTCTCAAGTATCTTCGTATTTCGCCTATAATCATAGGCACTGCATAAGTGGAAAATTTTACATTTTGGCTTGTGTCAAAGTTATCAATTGATTTTATAAGCCCTATTGTACCTACCTGAAACAAATCATCAGGGTTTTCATTGCGATTGCCAAACCGCTGAATTACCGAAAGTACGAGCCTTAAATTTCCTTGCACAAATTCTTCTCTTGCGGTCATATCACCTTGTTTTATGCGTTTAAACAGCTCTGCCTTGCGCTCGTCGCTAAGTACGGGCAGCTTTGATGTGTTTACTCCGCAAATTTCCACTTTGTTAATCAAAAACGCTCACTCCTTTGATGTTGTAAATGGATTTATATACTAGATTATTGCCTCCAATATTTGTTTTTATACTTTGTTGTTACATAGAGTTGTTTTGCAAATGTGCACATAAAATTCAAAAAAAATGTCTTTTTTTGATGGTTATGTATAAAAATAGTGATTTTTTAAAAATATACTTGAAATATAGCATTAAAAATAATAAAATATATAGTGTATTTATTTAATGTAATGCAAAATCTGTTGCATATGTATAAATAATTGTCACTGCTTTGGTGCAGCAGTCCAAACCATTACATATTATCAAATCTGACGCATTTGCACAGCAACAGCCCGTCAGATATTAAGCGGATGTAATTAATAAATCGGGAGGATTTACAAATGATAACACACGGTAATAACATTAAAATTTTTACTGCAAATTCAAATCCTGCATTTGCCCAGGCGATTGCACAAAAGCTTGGCACAAAGCTGGGTGATGCCGAAGTAGGCAAATTTTCTGACGGCGAAATTTTTGTAAATATTAATGAGTCGGTAAGAGGTGCTGACTGTTTTGTTGTTCAGTCAACATGCTCACCTGTAAACGACAACCTTATGGAGCTGCTTATTATTATTGATGCATTAAAAAGAGCATCAGCGGGCAGAATAACAGCAGTTATCCCATACTTTGGTTATGCAAGACAGGAGCGCAAGGCAAAAGCAAGAGATCCGATTTCGGCAAAGCTTTGTGCAAACATTATTACAACAGCAGGTGCCGACAGAGTTCTTACAATGGACCTTCATGCAGCACAAATTCAAGGCTTTTTTGATATTCCTGTTGACCACCTTCTCGGTGCGCCAATCCTTGCAAATTATTATAAGGAAAAGTTTACAGGCAAAGAGAACGAAACAGTTGTTGTATCTCCTGACCTTGGTTCTGTTACAAGAGCGCGCAAATTTGCAAGCAAAATAGATGTGCCAATTGCAATTATTGACAAAAGACGACCCAAAGCAAATGTTTCAGAGGTTATGAACATAATTGGTGACATCAAAGACAAAAATGTTATACTCGTTGACGATATGATAGATACTGCAGGCACAATTGTAAACGGTGCTCAGGCACTTAAAGACCGCGGTGCAAAAAGCGTGTATGCCTGCTGTTCGCATGCAGTGCTTTCGGGCCCTGCAATTGAGAGGATTAACAATTCGGTTATTGAGGAACTGCTTGTGCTTGATACTGTTCCGCTTACTCCAGAAAAACAGATAGACAAAATAAAGGTTTTGTCGGTTGCTCCTATTTTTGCCGAAGCAATTGACCGAATTTACGAAAACGTGGCAGTAAGCCCGTTGTTTAATTGATTTATGCTAAGGGCTGGCTTTTATAAGGCAGCCCTGTGTTAATTGAAAGGTATTTGGTATGTATCTTGTTGTAGGTTTGGGTAACCCCGAAAAAAAATATGATTTAACACGGCACAATGTTGGCTTTGATATGCTCGATATTTTTGCCGCTGCCGAAAAAATACAGCTTAATAAAACCAAATTTAAGTCACTGTGCGGCGAAGGATGCATTTGCGGTGAAAAAGTAATACTTGCAAAACCGCAAACATATATGAATAATAGCGGCGAGGCTGTGAGGGATATTGTGTCATTTTACAAAATTGAGCCACAAAACATAATTGTTATTGTGGACGACATTAACTTTGACACAGGTGTTTTGCGTATACGCTCTAAAGGGAGTGACGGAGGCCACAACGGGCTTAAGTCTATTATTTATCATTTAAACAGCGACAAGTTCCCCCGTATACGCGTTGGAGTAGGAGCAAAGCCTCACCCCGATGCAGACCTTGCATCACATGTTTTGGGCAGATTTTCAAAAGATGAAATTGCACAGCTTGACAAATCGGCGCAAAATGTTTGCGAGGCAATACGCCTTATAATCAAAAATGGCAATTGTGATATGGCAATGAATAAATATAACGGAAAGTGATATTATGTTTTTTTCGCATATTTTAGACCAAATGCCCTCATACCGTGCTTTGTGTGAATGTATTGACGGGGGCAAAGGCCCCGTTCATGTTTACGGCATATCGGGCAGTCAAAAAAGTCACTTAATATATTCCCTTGGCAAAGCTACAGGCAAAAAATGTCTTGTTATTGCATCGGATGACACACAATCAGGAAGGATAAAGGATGATTTATCGTTCCTTTTTTGTAATGGAGTTTTTTTGTATCCTGCCCGTGAGTATGTGTTTTATGATGTGGATGCTGCAAACCACGGCAGTGAATATGCCCGCATAAAGACACTTGCAAATATGCAAAATGCAAATGCAATTGTAACCACAATGAAAGCAATGGTACAATACACTATTCCTGAATTTGTTATGCAAAAATACACAACACATATAAGCTGCGGTGATATAGTCGATGCAAATGAGCTATGCAAAATGCTAAACATTGCAGGCTACAGGCGCACCTCAACTGTTGAGAGTGCAGGGCAGTACAGCCGCAGGGGCTCTATTATAGATGTGTTTTGCCCGTTGTACAAATATCCTTTGCGAATAGAGTTTTTTGATGACGAGATAGATTCAATCCGTGAATTTGACAAAGACAGCCAGCTATCACTAAAAAATATAACACAATGTACAATCACTCCCGTAAGGGAGCTTATATATGACGACAGGGAGCTTGACGAATTAATTCAAAAAATATCGCGCCAGAAAAACGAAAACCTAAACAGTGATATTACAAAACTTAAGGCACAGCATTATATCCCATCGTCAGACAAGTATATGCCATTTGTGTATGAAAAAATAGCCACTCTGGCACATTATATAGATGACAACTGGATTGTAATATATGATGAGCCGTCGGCTCTTTGCGATAGTGCGGGAGGCTTTTGCACTGACACGGGCACAATAATTTTGTCTATGCTCAATAAGGGCATTTTTCCAAAAACCAAAAAGCCGTATTTTTTAAGCTATGCAGATGTCACCTCAATGCTTTTAGGTTCATCTCTTGTAAGCATAAGCACTCTTTCGTACACAACCCCTCAATATCAACCCAAGGAAATTGTAAACATCACTGCAAAGCAGGCGCAAAATTACAGTAACAACACAGATTTTTTAACAGAAGATATTAAATATTGGAAGTCAAACAACTACAGGGTTATTATTGTTGTGTCACAAAAAAAGACTGTTGCATCAATTTATACAATGCTTGATGATGCGGGCATAGAGGCAACAATTTTGCAAAACAACTCTGCACTGCTCCCGTATGGAACAGTTGCAATATGCGAGGGCGATTTGAGCCACGGCTTTGAGTACCCTTCAATACGTACGGTGGTAATTTGTGAGGGCGATATTTTTCAAACCCGCAAAAAACGAAAATCTACTTTGCAAGGTTTAAATGCAAAAGACAAAATACGCAGCTTTGACGAACTGTCACCCGGCGATTTTGTTGTGCACAATGTTCACGGCATCGGTAAGTATGTGGGGCTTACACAGCATAATGTTGGCAATATAATAAAGGACTTTTTAAAAATTCAGTACAAGGGTACAGATGTGTTATATATACCTGCAAATCAGCTCGAAAGCATACACAAGTATGTTGGCGCAACCGAAAATTCGGCAGTTGCCCTCAGCAGCCTCAACGGCTCCAAGTGGAAAACCACAGTAAAAAAGGTAAAACAGAGTGTAGAGCAAATGGCAGGTGAGCTTATAAAGCTTTATGCTGCCCGTGAGAGTATACAGGGTCACATTTTTGAGCCTGATACTGTGTGGCAAAAGGATTTTGAGGGTGACTTTCCTTATGAGGAAACCCCCGACCAGCTTAAATGCATTGAAGAAATAAAATCCGATATGGAAAAAGGCAAGTGTATGGACCGCCTTTTGTGCGGCGATGTGGGCTACGGCAAAACAGAGGTGGCAATGCGTGCGGCATTTAAGTGTGTTATGGGCGGATTACAGGTTGCCTACCTTGTGCCCACTACACTGCTTGCACAGCAGCATTATAATTCTTTCCGTTCACGAATGGAGGGCTATGGAATAAATGTAGAGCTTATGTGCCGATTCCGCACTTTAAAGCAGCAAAAGCAGACATTGCAAAAACTGAGGCATGGCAGCGTGGATGTGGTAATAGGCACTCACAGGCTGTTGTCGGCTGATGTTGACTTTAAAAATTTGGGACTTTTAATTATAGATGAAGAGCAGCGCTTTGGTGTTGGCCACAAGGAAAAGCTTAAGGCACTTAAAAACAATGTGGATGTGCTGACCCTTACTGCAACACCCATACCCCGTACACTTAACATGGCAATGGTTGGCATCCGCGACCTCAGTGTCATTACCAGTCCGCCGCAAAACAGGTACCCTGTACAGACATTTGTAATGGAATACAACGGCGATGTAATTAAAAATGCAATTGAGCGTGAGCTTAAAAGGGGCGGTCAGGTGTATTATCTGTCAAATCGAGTAGACAACATTGAGGTAAAGGCAGCAAATCTTCGCCGTATGTTGCCCGATGCGGTAATAGAGGTTGCACATGGCCAGATGACAGAACGCGAGCTTGAGAACAAAATGCTTGATATGATGAATGGTGAAATAGATGTGCTTGTGTGCACAACTATTATTGAAACGGGTATAGACATTGCAAATGTCAACACTATGATTATTGACAATGCCGATATGCTTGGGCTTTCGCAGCTTTATCAGCTTAGAGGCAGAGTTGGCAGAAGCGGAACTCTTGCCTATGCATATCTTATGTATCAGGGTAACAAGGTGCTTGATGAAGCTGCACGCAAAAGGCTTTCTGCAATACGCGAGTTTACCGAATTTGGCTCGGGCTTTAAAATTGCAATGCGTGACCTTGAAATACGAGGAGCAGGCAATTTGCTTGGCAAGGAGCAGCACGGCAATATGAACCTTGTGGGTTACGATATGTACTGCTCACTTCTTGGTGAAGCGGTGGCACGCTTAAAGGGTGAAGCAGCTCCATTAAAAAGGGAAGTTCAAATAGAGCTTAAATTGGATGTTCACATTCCCGACAGCTATATACAAAGCGAGCAGCAGCGGCTTGACACATACAAGCGTGTGTCGGACATTTGCTCTGATGAGGATTATTACAGTATGCAGGCTGAGCTGATTGACAGATTTGGCGATATGCCAAAAAGTGTGGAAAATCTTCTTGATTGTATGTACATCAAATCAATGTGTGAGGCTGTTGGTATAGAGTCTGTTGTGCGTGATAATGGCGATGTAATGTTTACAATAGGCAACAACAATATATCTCCCGAGGCAATTGTTACTGTTATTCACGATTTTAACGGCAAAATTATGTTTTCTTCGGGCGAAAAATCCTATTTGTGTTACAAATATACAGACAATTTGTTATACAATATTAAAATTATATTACAAAAGCTTGTAAAATTAACACAACCAACAAATGAGCAGTTATAATTAGTGTGACAGGTTTGAACCCTCAATGCCTGACATCTGAAATTTTGAAATCTTTCAGATTGTCGGTTTTGACGGGCGTCAGCCCGCCTGCAATCTGTCACACTAACAACAGTAATATATACAGAGAGGATGAGTTACTATGAAAACAAAAAAACTATTGTTACAAATAGTATGCGTAGCACTTTGTAGCACACTTTTTAGCGGTTGCATTGTAAATACAAATCCTGCCGTAAGAGTTAATGAAACCGAAATGACGCCTGAAGAATTTGGCTATTATGTGTATATCTCTCAGTCACAGCTCCTTCAGGAGTCGGGTGTTGACACATCAAATGCAACAGCTGTTTCGGATTTTTGGCAAACAAAAACAGACGGAAAAACAAATGCTGAAATAGCATGTGAAAATGCAACTAAAGAAGCTGTATACATTCTTGTTCACTATAACAAGGCACTGGATATGGGTATAGAGTTTACTGAGCAGGATGAGGCCAGCCTTGCTAGTGATATATTAAGCATGCAGGAGCAAATGGGCGGCGAGGCAGCATACAATTCACAGCTTGCAATGATTGGCACCACACCTGAGGCTTTTAAAGAACTTTACAAAAAAAATATCGTTGCAGGTAAGCTTTACGACAAGCTTAAAGAGGACGGCACAATTAATGTTACCGATGAAGATGTAAAAAATTACATTACCCAAAATTACATTAAGGCTCAGCATATTTTGTTTATGACACAAGACCCTACAACAGGCGAAATATATGATGAGCCTACAAAAGAGTCAAAAAAATATGTAGCAGAGGATACTCTTGAAAAAATAAAAGCAGGCGAGGATTTTGTTAAGCTTATGAATGAGCTCAGCGAAGATACAGGCCTTGCACAATACCCTGACGGCTACGAATTTACAAAAGGTGTAATGGTTCCTCAGTTTGAAGAGGCTGCATTTGCACTTAGCGAAAATCAGGTGAGTGACATTGTAGAAACCTCATACGGCTATCACATTATAAAAAGAATTCCTTTTGAAGTTAACGACGAAAAATTAGCCCAGTACAGCGAAGCTGCAAAAGCAGCTTGCGAAACAGAGCGTATAGATGCATTGACAGAGGAATGGAAAAAGGAATCATCTGTTAAGATATATAAATCGGTTATAAAACAGTTTAAGTAAACACAAAAATTGTGCAAACAAAAAATACAAATAATGCTATATGGAGGAAAATATCAATTTTGATTGGTATTTTCCTTTTTTATAATTGTGTACAATTTTTGCTAAAAAGGGTGTTGCGAGTACAATATGCTATTTCCCAAAATTATTTTGCGACATAATGTGTGGCTAGGTGTGATATATAATTGAAATACTCAATACAAAAGGAGAGTATTAATATGTCAACAGCATCCAACACAACGCAGCAAGCATCCAGCAAAAAAATAACTATAAAAATTTCGGCAAGGGATTTTTTGACCTCACTTATGTGCTTTGTGTTTTCCAAAGCAACGCTTTTATCATATATGAATCCTTTTGGTATGGCAGTATATGCCGCCAATTTTACGCCATCGGGATGGTACTGGGCACTTGTTGCAACAGTGATGGGTATAATTACAACAAAGGGCGATATGACATCGGTAAGATATATTTTTGCACTTGGCGTTGCAACACCGCTTATAGGCATTTTTGACAAAGGAGGAGTGGTATTTAAAGCCATTGTAATGAGTGTGTCATATCTTGCCGTCAGTATGTTTTTGATGATGACCGACTCTTTTTTGATGTATGATATTATATGCATTGCTTTTGAAAGTTTTATATGCTTTGTATCAGCCATTATGCTGGGCAATGTCACACAAACCATTATGGATTACAAAAATTCTCCCGATATACGCGCAGGGCATGTTATTGCAGTTGTTTATGCAGTTTGCATTTTTGTTTTATCCTGTGCTCGGGTGCCCGACATTTTTGGCCTCAATGTGTGTTCAATGCTTTGCATATTTTTGTTGCTTTGCATAGCTCTTGGCAACGGCTGGCAAGTAGCGGCTGCTGCCGGTATAATTGGCGGCACGGTTGTGAGTTTTGCCCAATTTGAATCGGCATCGCTAATAGGTGCCTTTGCCCTGTGCTCTTTTGCTGCAGGGCTTTTCAGGCGATATTCGCGGCTTGGAGTTGTTTTGGGATTTACACTTGCCAATGGCGTGATAACGGCATTTTTAAACGACACTGTTAATGTGTTGGTAAATCCTGTGGAGGTGGCAGTGGCGGGTATTGTTTTTGTTACACTGCCGTCAAAAACCCTTGCTTTGTTTTGCACATTTCCTGCAAAGCTGGTTCAAAAGCCAAAAGATAAACAGCTTGCAGGTCGGGCAGATTACATAAAAGCAATGTCACAATCGCTGGGGGAGCTTTCGGTAATTTACCGTGAATCATGTACACCTCGCAAGCTTGGCAAAAAATATACAAATAACCTGTTTAATGCGTGTGTGGAGAGGGCATGTACAAACTGCAATCTCAAATACAATTGCTGGCAAAGCGCAACATATCGCAATTATGAATATATGTCACGAATGCTGCAATATGCCAATTCAAAGGGCAGCCTTGATGTAGCGGGTCTGCCTGAGGAATTTTCTAAGCAGTGTGTAAAATGTGACGAATTTGTTAGAGTATTTAATTTTATGTACGATGTGTACAAAGCCGACAAAATGTGGATGGAAAAAATGTATCGTATACGATTGGTTATGGCACAACAGCTTGAGTGCATATCTAAGGCAATGACAAGGCAGCATCAATCGGGCAAAATTATGTATTCGCTTAAGTCTTACGGAGAGCAAAATGCCAAAAAAGGCGAAACTGTGTGCGGTGACAGTGTGTGTGAGCTACAACTGCCCCAAGGCGATTATGCAGTAATACTTTCTGATGGTATGGGCAGCGGCGAAAACGCCTCTAAAGAGAGCAGTGACACCGTAAATATGCTAAAGCATATGCTGCTTGCGGGTTTTGATATTTCTGATGCAATACAAATAATAAATTCATCTCTTATTGTAAGGAGCGACAAGGATAGCTTTTCTACAATAGACCTTATGTATGTAAACCGCCTAAGCGGCAAGGTTACCATTGTAAAGGTTGGATGTGCACCAACTTATGCCGTAATCGATAAAAACTCTTACAAATATGAATGTAATAATCTTCCTGTGGGTATACTTAAAGATATACAGCTTCAGACATATTCCTTTGATGTAAAGGAGCAGGGCTTTATTGTTATGGTGAGTGACGGTATCAGCAACACTGTATTAAAAAGTGGCGATACAGACTCAATATTTGATTGCGTAAAAACAATAGATACCAACTCTCCAGAGGAAATATCACACAAAATTATGAAGGAGGCAATAGCTAGTGGCGGCGGCACAATATCAGATGATATGACGGTGCATACGGTGGTAATATCGGCAAAAACAATGTAAAGGTGGGCAATGAATGAAAAAAATGACCGTTATCGGTAAATTGCTATTAGTGTTCAGACCAAAGAAAAACGACATATTAACTGAGGCAGAAAACATAGTAAACAGCTACATTGGCACAGAAGGCGGGCTCAAAAGGCCACGCGCCTTTCACAAAATAACTTTGGCGATGAATACAGCAATAATAGCATTAACGGTTGTTCTTGCATTTATGCTGTACAGATTGTTGATGTAATATAAAGGCTGCTTGATTAAAATATGCACATTTATTTTACAAAAAAACTTGCAAAAACAAAATATATGTGATATCATATAAAATATTGTATTAGTAAGTAATGGAGGTGTATATAAATGTTGCAAACAATTCTTACAGTTGTACATGTAATTCTTGCAGTTTTGCTTATCGGTGTGGTTTTGTTCCAGTCAGGTAAATCAGCAGGTCTTTCAGGTTCAATCGGTGGCGGTGCCGAAACATTTTTTGGCAAAAACAAGGCAAGAACACTCGATGGTATGCTTGCAAAGCTTACATCTGTTGTTGCAGTTATGTTTATTGCCACATCGTTTGTACTTGCACTTATTTTAAAATAACAACAAATTAATGCCAAACGGGATTGCCGTTTGGCATTTTTTTGATTTTTAATATTTAATTTTTATTGGCCACAACATTAAAAAAATTTTTTTATTTTTTATTTTCAACATATTGTGATAAAAAATGAAAACAAAAACAACATTTTGTGTAAATTTGAGCTTTTGCAAAAAAACAGGGGTCAGATTTACATAAATGAGCAAAAATTAACCATTGATTTTTATTTTTTTATGTGATATAATTCAACATGCATCGCATTTTTTGATGCTTTTGCCTTTTGAGGCAGGGTAACATAATTTGTTTTAAAATAAAACCTGTGTGCATATAAATTATATGTATATTTTTGTTTATGGGAAATTGCATAAAATTTATGTGCGCTCTAATTACTTTTTGAGGGCAGTTTTTTGTGCACAGGTACAAGTTATGAGTTTACTTAAAAGTTTTATCAATAAAAATTCTGTACTGCTTTGTGCAGGGCTTGCCTTTTTTGCTATAGGCATTGTAATAGGCAGCATTGTGGCTGTAAATTTGAGTGCCACAGAGCAGGCAGAACTTAAAAACAGCATCTCAGGGCTGGTGTCACATAACGCGGTAAATTCCGTAAGCTTTTGGGATATTGTCGCGAGTGAGAGCATTAGTTACTTAAGGCCTGTTGCGGTAATGGGATTGTGTGCATACAGTGTATGGCTTGTTCCTCTTTCGGCTTTTGCTGTTGGTGTGCAAGGCTATAAGCTTGGGTTTACCATTAGCTTTTTGTGTGGTAATTTTGGCCTTAGGGGTATTGTGCTCACTCTTGTATCGTCGCTTGCCTCCTATGTTGTTGCAATGCCCGTGTATATAGGTCTTTTTGCAATTACTTTAAGGCATGCAATTGTGCGCTCAAAGCGCAATGGGTTTCAGCAGGTTGGTTTTTCGCTTTGGGTGATGCTGATTGGAGCATATGGCATTTTGTGCGCAGGCAGCTGCGTACAGGGATTGCTGCTTCCAATTTTTATTGATTTCTTTACATCATAGATGTTACATATAGTTTTTTGCGGAACTTCCGCTTTTAAAATGTGAGGTTGCCGCAAGGTTAATTCGCGTGTGAGATGTCAGCTTTGACATAATGCGCGAAATGGATGCGGAACTTCCGCTACTGATGATAAAGGGATGGTTTGATGAATACTCTTATGTGTGAATTTGTGGCATACCTTGAAAATGAAAAAAAGGTTTCTGCAAATACACTCCAGTCATATGCGAGAGATATAAAGCAGTTTGGCGAATATATAGCTGTTAACTCTCTTGATGTGGCACGAATTACAAAAACACATATAATTACATATATGCATACAATGCAAAAGAGCGGCAGGGCATCTGCATCTGTTTCGCGAAGTCTTGCATCGGTACGAGCATTTTACAATTATCTTATGCTCAAAAGCTTTGTATCGGTAAATCCGGCATATAATCTTGAAGTTCCAAAGCAGCAAAAAAAGCTTCCGTACATACTTTCAAGCGAAGAGGTAGAAAGGCTGCTTACTTCACCTGAAAAGATTGTCCCTCAAAGCAGCAAATGCATAAGGGACAAAGCAATGCTTGAACTGATATATGCAACAGGCATAAAGGTGTCGGAGCTAATTTCGCTCGATGTTGACGATGTTGACATAAATCTTGGTTATATAAGATGCGCCAATGAACATTCTGCACGCATAATTCCTCTTGGCCATGTTGCTGTGGCAGCACTTAAGGCATATCTCGGCAAGGTAAGAGGCGGTATGTGCCATAGCGGTGAGGTTGCTTTGTTTGTTAACTGCAACGGCTCAAGGCTCACACGTCAGGGCTTTTGGAAGCTTATTAAGGAATATGCTAAAAGGGCACAAATCAGTGGCGATATAACTCCTCACACTCTGAGGCACTCTTTTGCTGCACATTTAATCGAAAACGGAGCTGACCTTGCATCTGTGCAGGAAATGATGGGGCACAAGGATATATCCTCAACACAGGTATATACAAAGCTTGTAAAAAATCGCATCCGCGAAGTATATAATAAGGCCCACCCAAGGGCTTAGACAAAATCTCAAAAACCCCGTAGGTTTTTGAGATTTTTTGTTAAAATAATTTGCAAATTAATTTTAAGATGGATTTTGCAAAGGGATAATTAAATGGCAAAATCTGTGCAAACGTCGTCTGCGGATGATAAGTGGTTTAACAATTTGTAATTTTTGTGCCATATTTTTTTGCGGCACGCGCAAAATCGCTCAAATTTTTTCGCTCGTTGCGCTAAAATTTCAAAATGGTAGGGAACTTATTTTATTTTTGAAATTTTACCGCAAAAAAAGATGTCACAAAAAACAACTTGTAAAAACCATATCATATGCAGACTCTGTTTTGCACCGAT
>JAZQEG010000012.1:0-11579 GCA_045538875.1 Clostridia bacterium
ATATTTTAAACTACCCTCCAGACCAAGTTCTGCAAGCCATGTATATGTTTTTGCATGCAAATCAAGTACAGGAACATTAATCTCCTTAGCAACTTCTCTCATTGCTACATCATAGTTTTGATGTGTATCTTTTGGTGTGCCTTCATCTGTAAATGATCTGCGGTTGATAGGTGTAACAAATACAACATTTGCACCCTTCATACGAGCACCTTGAGCATATTCTCTAAGCCACTGTTCGTATGTTTTGTAGTCTTTGTACGCTTCGGGTACTTCGTCTGTTGCACTTGACCTGTGCTCTTCTTCAAGAGGAGCATATATATCCCATGCTTCATACATATCCAATGTTTTTACATCATTGTGACCAAACTGAATTACAAGATAATCACCAGGTTTGATTGCGTCATATACTGGGTGAATATAACCAAAGTTGTAGAAGGACCTTGTACTTGTACCTGCTACTGCATGGTTAGACACCTGTACATTTTCGCCTTCGATACCAAGCTCAAGCACCTGCGCCCAACCTGTTATCATATTATCCTCTTGCCTTTTTTCAATGGTGTCATAGGTTTGCAAAGTTGAGTCACCAATTGTATATATTGTGGTTAAGCCATCAATAGCTGTGGTGTAATTGTACGAAAGAGGTTCGAGTGTTTCACTATTCCATACAAATGCTTTTGCATACATACCATCTTCGTTTGGAAGATCAATATCAAGCGCTATGCTGCCCGATGCCGAGACTGTTTGAGGATCTGATACCCTTATCAAATCGTCAAACATATCATACACAGCAACAATTGCAGTTGCGTTGTCGGTTGTTGACTGAGTATATTTTGTTACACTCACTTTAGTTACTTTGCCTCCTGCTACAGGTACATACGAAACTTCTTCTCCTGATGTTTCAAATTCAATATTGTCTATTGTGTAGTAAGGAGTTTTAACAACCTTTACATCAAATTGTTTTGTATAATCTGTACCTTTTGCACGGATAGTTGCTGTAAGAGTAACATCTGTGTGGCCAAAGCCAAGTTGTCTGTTTACAACACCCTCGTTTGAAAGAACATCTGGTTGTGATGAACTCCACGAAATTTGTGTGCCCATAAACAAGCCTGTTGTAGGAAGCTCTACATCATATACAAAGGTTGAAGGAGCAGTCAATCTGTCAAGCTCATATTGAGTTGCAACCTGAGAATCTGCTCTGACAATCAAATCATCAAGATACATATGATCCGATTTACTGTCAGCACCTACTAATATCTCTCTTATAGTAACAACCTTGTAACCTGTAGGATCTGGTACCTTACTCTTTTCATTAAGATCGAGATAATACGGAATGTTTTCACTCTGCAAAACACCATCTATATACAAATCAAAGGTTCGGTTAACATTATCTGCAACAATTTTCAAGTTGAACCATTGGTCTGTAGGCAGAGTTGCCATATCAGCGTTTAACAAGTTTTTACGGGTAGTTGTACCATCTAAAGTATAACCAATGCTTTCGATAGCATTAGCATATGTAACTCCGTCTACTGTTCTTGCAGAACGGTAAATAAAGAACTGTGCAAGTGCACTGTTAAATATGCTGCCGTCTGGTGCTTGATATGTAGCATTAATATATAATTTGTGTCTGAATCCTGATTCTTCGGGGAACTTCATATTCATCTGAATTATTGTTGAAGACGGCACTTCTATAGCCTGAGTATATGTAGCATTCTTTGCGGTACCGTCTGCACCTTTAATGTCAAGCATATAGTCGGTGCTGTCGTCAGGAGATGATTTGAGAGTATAGGTATAACCTTCTTGATCATCATTATTGACAGTCCATGAACCCAAACCGTTAACACTAGAGTCTATTGAATCGGGATAATCAAATCCATCATAAGCAATAGCTGTGCTGTCTGACAAAACAAGGAGTTTAATAACCTTTGAGCCCTCTGCTCCTGATGCAAGATTAACTGATACAGTTACATCAACATATTTGTCCTCATTAGCATCAGGGTTAACTGTAGCGTTTAATCCATCAAACGAAATAACGCTTGTATCCGAAGATGTAATGGTTACTGTATCATCATTAGTAATATGTGGAATATTTGCAGTAAAGTCAGATGTTACATATTTTTGGCCCGAAAGCACATAGCCTGTGAGTGATCCCCAGATTTTTGCAAGTTTGTCATCTGCTTTAACTGTAGTAGTAAATTGTTTTGTGGCATTTTCACCATTATTTGTAATTGTTGCAGTAAGTGTAACAGGTGTATTCTCGGTTAAAGAGCCAACAACTGCAACACCGTTTGTAAATGTTACTACATTTGAATCGGAGCTTTCCCAGCTAATTGTACTGCCAAACTTTGTACCAGCAGTTACCAGCTTGTCGCCATCCGAAACTAATTCATCAACTGTAATATCTCTCGAATCGTAACCTGCAGCTGCTGCACCGTCAAATCTTACAAACTTAACATCATCAACATACACATCCTGGCTGGCAGGTGTGGCATTTGGCATAACAAAACCAATACTATTTATATATGAAAGTCTGTAATCTGATGAGCCATTAGCTTCTCTATGATATGCAGGAAGCGGGCTTTCATTTACCTTTACACCGTCTATGTAGTAATCACAGGTGCGGGCATCATTGTCGTATACTATACTCAAGTCAAACCAGCTGCCTTTGGGCACTGTACTGCATATCTCTTTTTTTCCTTCGCTACCGCCAGACGGGGTATATTTATAGTATAATGTGGCAGTAGAAAAATCAAATTGCAATGAATTAGTGACATATCCTACATAACCGTCAGCGTCGACTTTTAGTCGGTGCATACCATTAATCATAAGCTCATATTTGTTTGCAGCAGCTTCGGGGAATTTTAATTGCATTGATACAACAGAATATTTGGATGTAAGCTGGTCGTTATCAATAGCAAGTGATGTTGTAGCTGAAGCAGATGAATTTGATGATTTTGTATGCCAATGGAAAACAGTATCAAGCTCATCATCGGGTGATACAGCAAGCTCCGAATAGCTGCCTGTTGATGAAGCAGGTGTTGTAAAGCCGCTTATGTTTGACAAATCCATATTGCGATACGGCTGTTCAAAATCGTATACCAATTTGCTTGTAGGCGCATACGCATTTAACTTAACTGTAAAGTCTTTTGTTCCTCTGTTACCGCCAGGAGATCTGAAATTAGCAGTAAGTGTTACTGTTTTGTTATCTTTGCTCTCGGGGATTGTTACAACTCCAGAAGCATCTACAGTTACCTCTGCATCACTGACATCCCATCGCTCTATTGTAAAATCTTTAAAAATGTCACTTGCAACAGGAAGTGCAAAGCCATTGTAAATTTCCGAAGGGATTGCCATTACAGCCTGAGTATAGAGTAGCGAACGGCTATCATTTGTACGCGAAAAATTCATATTGTCTATATACATATGTCCGCCCGAGCCATACGCCTTGTTTACACCAAGGTAATATTTATATATGTTACCTTCGAGTATTAAGTTGGTTGAATCAACAGGTTCTACCCTTATTGAATTGTTGTTGATTTTAATATTATCGGCATAAATATCGTAATAAACGCCTGTTTGAGTTGGATAATTAGCTGCTCCTCCGGCACGATACAAAACAACCTTAAAGTTAAACCATTTGTCTGTAGGAACTACCGAACTTACTTTTGTTCCGTTTGCATAAAAGCCTGCGCCGCCATCTGCGTTGCCAACAGCAATTTCTACATCTACCCATGTGTTGTAACGGTCGGCAGTTCTAAAGATATATCTGTCATTACCTGTGAGATACAAATCCATTGAGGTGATATTGTATGCGCTTGTTTCTATGTTTGTGTTAAGCTCTACAAGCTTGTGCGCAGATGCACCTGCATCTACCGTCAATGAATTGATATCAAGCACCTTATTTTCTGCATTTGCAGGGTCTGCCGCAATAGCCATTGTGCTGTACGCATCGTTTGTAAACAAAGGTGCACTGCCTGTACCTCTGTTAGTTCTTTCAAATTTATAACCAGCTTGCAAGTTTGTGCCAGTTGAGTCATTGCGGTCGTAAGCACACTGGATTGCAGATATAAGGTCACCTATATTGTTGTTTTCAAATGTGTATTTGAGGTAATGCTGTGTATATGTTTCATCATCCTGCATAAGTGAGGATGTAAGCACACCGCGGGCATATGCCTCTTGTTCCAATATAGCTGTAAAATCTTTGGTAATTGAACTGTCGCCGGTTGTTATTGCAGCAGTAAGAGTTACAGTTTTATTGGCACTGCTCTTAGGGAATGTTACAGCACCTGTTGAAGCATCAATAGTTACAGATTCATCACTACAGGTCCAGCTGATTGTGCTGCCAAATATACTGCCTTTTGTTGCAAGCTGATATCCATTTGCAATAAGTGAAGGAGCAGTAATATCTCTAAAATCGTAACCTGCAGCTGCTGCACCGTCTAATCTTACAAATTTAACATTATCAACATACACATGCTGGTTGGCAGGTGTAGATTTTGGCATAACAAAATCCACTTTGTTAATATATGAAATACGATAATCTGCTTTTTGTGTTACACTGTTGTTTTCTCTATGACAAGCAGGCATAGATTCATTTACCTTTACACCATTTATGTAATAATCGCAGGTACGCTCTTCATTGTTATAAACAATGTCTAAATCAAACCAGCTGCCTTTAGGTATATTACTTGTTATTTCAACTTTATATTCCGAACCGTGAGATTTAACAGTGCCGTCATCATTATAGGCACTTGCATCAGCGTATTTATAATACAATGTAGTATTATTCAAATCAAACTGCAACGAATTGGTATAAAAGCCCTGATAACCACCTTCACCGGACTTTTTCTTGTGCATACCATTAATTATAAGCTCATATTTGTTTGTAGCTGATTGTGGGAACTTTAATTGCATAGATACAACAGAGTAGTCTGATATGAGCTCATCATTATCAAACGGAAGTGATGTTATAGCTTGAGCTGTTGATGCTGATGCTTTTGTGTACCAGTCAAAAACAGTATTTAGCTCATCATCGGGAGATGCAACAAGCTCCGAATAGCTGCCTGTTGATGAAGCAGGTGTTGTAACACCGCTGATATATGATAAATCCATACCGCGATACGGCTGTTCAAAATCGTATACCAATTTATTAGTTGGTGCGTACGAGTTTAGCTTTACATCGCAAGCTTTTGAAGCTGTATTACCGGCAGAAGACTTGAATTTAGCAGTAAGTGTTACAGTTTGCTCGTCTTTGCTCTGCGGGAATTCTACAACCCCTGTGTCAGGATCTACCGTAACCGCTGCATCACTGGAAGTCCAGCTTATTGTCATATCTTTAAAAATGTCACTTACAACAGGAAGGGTATAACCGTTGTAAATCTCTGAAGGGATAGAAAATACAGATGCAGCATATGCAGCTGTTTTATCACCAGTTGCCTGAGCATATGCAAGATTGTCTATATACATATGTCCGCCCGAGCCATAAGCCTTGTTTACACCAAAATAAAATTTTGTTATGTAAGCACCGCATCCGCCAGGAGTTGCTGACTCAATAGGAGTGTCATTTACTTTAACATTGTTGGCATATATATCGTAATGAACTACAGTTGCACTGTTGCTTGCACGATGTATAATAACCTTAAAGTTAAACCATTGATCTGTTGGAACACCTGTGCTAATTCTTGTTCCGTTTGCATAAAAGCCTGCACCGCCTTCTGCATCGCCTGCAGCAATTTCGATATCTGCTGCTATTTTTGAGGCATCAAAACCAATTTTAGTGATATATCTGTCGTTACCTGTAAGGTACAAATCCATATCAATAATAATATCCGGTTTTGTGGCCAAATTAGTTGAAAGATCTACAACCTTATGTGAAGACGCACCAGAATCTATCGACAACGAATTGATATCAAGCACCTTGTTTTGTGTACCTGCAGGGTCTGCTGCAATAGTCATTGTGCTGTATGCATCGTTTGTATACGAAATGCCTCTTCTTTCAAATTTTTGACCGGCTGTCTGTGTGTAAAAATTAGTGTCAGCAGCGTCATATGCAGCTTTGATGGCAGTAATACTATCTCCAACGGTATTGTCTTCAAATGTATATTTTAACAACTGTTCTGCATATGAAGCATCCCCAATAATTGAAGGTGTTACCACTGCATTGGCATTTGCTGTAACAGCCATACTAAAAAGCATAGAAATTACAAGCAATACCGAAATAAATCTTTTCATAACTCTTCCCCTTTTAACATAATTTTTGCATTATATATAGTAGTATAAAACAATAGCACAAGTTTTGGAATGTTATTTTTGGAAAATAAATGTACTTTTTGGAAGTTGGATGTTAATTTTGGCAGGTTTTGGGCTATAAACAATATATACATACTTATTAGCCTTATTGTATTGCTGCCAGCATTGGTTTTGCACCAAAAATTTAATAATGGAAAGAGCACGGATATAATCTTTATGATGTTAGGAATAAATGATGCTTTGAAAAGTGATTCAAAAAAATATGTTACGCCTGAACAATTTCAACACAATTACAAGAGTCTTCTCTATGAAGTGAAAAAGCGTAATCCAGATGCCTTTATAATCATGATGGGTGCAACATATAATGTTTTGTCAGTTGAAAAACATTGTAAAAAAACGAAGGAGCTTGCACAACAGGAAAATATCCCGTACATAGATTTACACAAATTGTGGATGAGCCATTATGATGCAGAGGCTGAAAATTTTGGACAAGGTGACTGGCTAGCAAACGATTGTGATGCTTGTCATCCAACACCGAAAGCTGCACATATTATGGCAGAAAATATTTGCGATGAATTTTTAAAGCTTATAAGTGGTAAAACTGATATTTTTTATGGCACAAACAAAGAAGTATTGGTGTAAAGGCAGCCTGCATCTAAACTTTTATGAATAATTAAAAATTAACAAATAAACATCAAGTTCAATATAAACAAGTAGCTTAATCAACAAATAAAAAAGCATTTCTAACGAAAAGTTCGTATAGAAATGCTTTTTAATAACTAATATTATGTTATCAGATAATATGCTCTACCTTGTTTCTCCTTATTTTTTTGGCTGTTGTTTTTTCAAACTCGGTGTCACGGATAACCACATGGTCAACCTTTTTGTATGCAGGAAGCTCGCTGCACACCTCAAGAATATCGGCTTTTACTTTGTCTTTGTCTATGCCGCCCATGGCTTCAACCTGATCTTTATCAAGGTAAACCTGAGCACAGAGGCTCTCTTCAATGCCGTGCTCATTTTTTACGCTATACACAACAGTTTCCAAAACATATGGTATTTGCATAATGTAGTTTTCAATTTCTTCCGGAAAAATATTTTTGCCGTTTGAAAGTATAATAAGGCTCTTTTTGCGACCTGTAATCATAAGCAAACCTTTGTCGTTGTATTTGCCGTAGTCACCAGTGTAAAACCAGCCATCTTTTAAAACTTCTGCTGTCATTTCGGGCATTTTGTAGTAGCCCATCATAACAGTGTCACCCTTTACGCAAATTTCGCCTTCGCCGTCGTCCAGTGCATTTTCAAACTTAATTTCAATGCAAGGGAGCTTAAAGCCAACAGTTGTGCAATCGTTTGTTTTGTCGGCTCTGTTTACGCTAACAAGCGGGCTGCACTCCGAAATGCCGTAGCCGTTGGTAACAATTATTCCTATATCTTCAAAAAATTTGCCGATTTCGGCACGCAGAGGTGCTCCACCCGATACAATTTTTTGCAAATTGCCGCCAAAATTTTTGGTAACCGATTTAAACAGCACACTTCTTAAATCTATGCCTACTTTACGCAGTGCGTTTGATATCTTTATAAGAATTTTAAGCATTTTGTCTTTGCCCTGCTTTTGTGCAGTAGACCATATTCTTTTGTAAAATGTTTCAACAAATGCAGGTACAAGGAAAATATAATCCGGCTTAAAGTACTGCAAGTTTGGTAACACCTGCTTAAGTGAAGAGTTAATTGCAAGAGTTGCATGAGAATGAATACCAACAAGTATGCCGCAAACAGCCTCGTAGCAATGATTGTACGGAAGCACCGAAACAGTTTGTGTATAAATGTTTGACACATGCATGCCATAGTACACACAGCTAACAAGGTTGTGATGGCTGAGCATAACACCCTTTGCAATGCCTGTTGTACCCGATGTATATGTAAGAAGCTTTAGCGCACTGTCATCTATTGGCAACTCATCAAAGCTGTGGTCGCCTGCAAGGTAAAGCTCTTTACCTTTTGCAAGTAACTTTTGAAAAGACAAAAAGTCACCTTCGTCCTCATCTCTGTCAAAACCAACAAAATACTTGATATTTTTAAATTCATCACGATTTTCTATAAGCTTTGCTTCAAATTTTTTGGCATAAAACATAATCTGGCCGTCGGAATGATTAACAACATTGATAATATCTGCCATAGGGAGTTCTTTGTCAACAGGTGCGCACACTCCGTTTGACAACAAGCAGGTAAGATATGTTAAAATCCACTCATAGCTGTTGTCACCTATAACATTGATGTGCTTATCTGCCATATCAATGGATTTAAGCGCAGTTCCAAGGTACGAAATTTGCTCTCTCACCTCTTTGTATGTAACTGTAACAATATTGTCCTTGCCAGCTCTGTATTTGTATGCAGCACGGTCGGGAACTGCAGCACATGCTTTGTCCACCATTTCCCTGAGGGTTGTAAATTTTTCAACCGGATAGTAGCCGTCTACAACTTTCATCATTTTAACACCCATAAAATTCACCTCAATATAATTATTGATATCATTATACATCATATTGCATACTATGTCAATGTATAAACAATATATAAGAGTATTTAAATTTATTTGTCAATAATATCCGAAAGATTTGCCTGAATTTTTTGCGCCACATCGGGCTTGTTCATCGAATAAACATGTACATTTGTTATGTTGTTTGCATATAAATCTATAATCTGATCGGTAGCATAAGCTATACCCGCCTGCTTCATCGCCAAAGGCGAAGTGCCAAATTTGTCTACAAGACTTTTAAACCGCTGAGGCATAAAGGAGCCCGAAAGCTTGATTGCACGCTGTACCTGATTTGCATTTGTAATAGGCATAATTCCGGGAATTACCGGCACTGTAATGCCTGCCTCACGTATTTTGTACAAAAAGTTGTAAAGCAAATTATTGTCAAAAAACATCTGGGTGGTTATAAAATCACAGCCTGCATCTACCTTTTGCTTAAGATACTTTATGTCATCTTTTTGATTTGCACTTTCGGGATGAATTTCGGGGTAGCAGGCACAGCCTATGCAAAAGTCCTTGTTGTATTCTTTAAGGTCATTTATCAGGTCTATTGCGTACCTGTAATCCCATTTGCTACGGTCAGCATCCATCATACTTTCGGGGATATCACCGCGAAGTGCCATTACATTTTGGATGTCGGCTTGCTTTATTTTGTCAATTTTTTCCTTAACAGTTTGTCTGGTTGACGAAACGCAGGTAAGGTGCGCAAGTGTGGGCACGCCGTACATCTCTTTAATGTTTTTTGCAATATCCAGAGTGTATTTGCTTGTTCCGCCCCCTGCTCCGTATGTAACGCTCATAAATGATGGTTTTAATTTTGCAATTTCCTCTGTTGCCTGCTTTACACTTTCAAAATTTGTATCGGTTTTTGGAGGAAAAACCTCAAAAGATAGTGACAGTGTATGTTGTTTGAGTAAATCAACAATTTTCATATTATTGCTCCCTTTATTGTTTTATAAACCCGGTATATTATACCTGTAGTGACTTAAATTTTATAGCATTATGCTGCATAAAACAAGTTATATTTACACTATAGCACAAATTTTTTAATTTGTAAATTACATAAAAATAAAACGGCCTGTATTAACAAGCCGTTTGTTTTGGTGCGGATAACAGGACTGTTACTCTTTTTAAGGGAGTGCCCTGTTAACCTGCTTTTTCTATATTAAGTTCGCTGTTAAAATCTACCGTTCCAACAAACTTATAATAAATATTTATATCCTGATAAGTTTCGCCCTGATATTCGTACTTTTCGCCGACTTCAATTCTGTCTATAAGCTCATGGAGAATCTCGTATGTGAGTTCCTTAATTCCAATATACTTTTCAATCAAATTTACAAAGTCTATGGCATTGTCCTTTGATTTGTGATATTCGTTAAGCTCGCTTTCTATTCTTGATGCCTCGGCTTTTAACTCTGCCTGTTCTTCTTCATATCCTGCGAGAAGTGATGCCATTCTCTCGCTTGATAAATTTCCTAAGACTGAATTTTCATAGGTCTTTTTTATCAGGAGTTCAAGCTCGCCAATTCGCTTGTTGGCTTTTGCAAGTTTTCGCTGATTGTCCTTGGTTTCTGCCATAATCTTTTGCTCGTTGCATTTAAGCGCTGCTTTGTATAAGGCATCTCTGTCGGTCTCAAGCAACACAGTTTTTGCGTATATATCTGCAAGGACTACTCCATATAACTCATCATACCTTATGTAATGGGACGGGCAGTATTGCTTACCCTTGAGGTTATATGTATTGCACACATACGACTTGGTTGCGTTGGAGAACACCAAGGCTTTTTTACAATCCATACACTTTATTATCTTTGCAAAGATTTGTGTTTCGCCTGTTTTGGTTTCTCTTGATCGACTTTCAAGCAGTTTTTGTACTTCATCAAAGGTCTGTTTGTCGATTATCGGCTCATGGGTGTTTTCTACTACAATCCATTCATCCTTCGGGACATCCCTGAACTTCTTTGACTTAAAAGGTTTCTCTTTTCTGTGGTTTACCATATTGCCTATGTAAACTTCATTTATAAGCATATCGCCCACAGTATCATCACACCAATAACATTCATCAGCGTGTGCGGTCATAGCAGAATAATGATTCATTCCCTGAGCTTTTGCATAGGCAGCAGGAGTCGGGAATTTTTCTTCGTGAAGTATTTTAGTTATTTTCCTTTTCCCATAGCCTTGCTTTGCTAAGTCGAAGATGTGTTTTACAATATGTGCAACCGCTTCATCAATTATAAGATGATGCTTGTCCTTTGGATCCTTTTGATATCCGTATGGTGCTTTACTGCCAAGGAACCAACCCGATTCTGCTTTGGTTTTGTATGCTGACCTTGTCTTTTCGGATATATCTCTTGGGTACATTGCATTATACATATTCTTAAAGGTTGCAATTTGTTGATAACCATTCAAGTATGTATCAACGCCATCATCTATTGCAATAAACCGAATGCCTCTTGCAATGAAAATGTCCTCGTAATATAGATTTGCCTGAACATCATTTCTGCCAAGCCTTGATAAATCTTTTACGATTATGCAGTTGGCATTTCCTTCTTCAACATCGTGCATCATTGCCTGAAATTCATGTCTTTCAAAGAATACTCCTGATTCACCGTCATCTACATATTCCTTACGGATTATAATATTATTTCTGTTGGCGAAATTCGATGTTTTCATTCTTTGTGTTTCTATACTTATGCTTTCTGCATTTGCTGAACGCTTATCTTCTTTGGATAACCTTAGATATAAATTTGCTATCCATACCGTTTCTCTTTTTGCCATCTAAATTCTCCTTTCT
>JAZQEG010000013.1:0-97350 GCA_045538875.1 Clostridia bacterium
CCGATTTTTTTGGTGATATTATCCGCTGTAATTGTAACCTTAGCTTTATCTACTGTAAGTTTCCATGTCTTTTCAAATGCTGCATATTCTTCGTTACCAGCTTCTTTTACTGAAAGTGTTGTAATACCAGCACCTTTGATAGTAACATTTCCGCTTGCATCAACTGTTGCAACGTTTGCATCACTTGAAGTTATTGTGAAATTATCGAGTTTTGAAGTTGCATCAGGTGTTACAGTAATCTTAAATCCGTCATCACCATATGTTTTTTCGGTAATAACGCCATCAACAATTACTTTCTGTACTGTTTTATCAACAACAGACAACTTACCTGCAATAAATGTCAAGTCATAGTTGCTACCTGCTGTTAAAGTTCCCTGTGTGATGTTAAAGTCTTTGGCAACAGAAGTAGATGTGCAATTTGTTGCTAATTTACCGGTAATTTTGTCATCACCGAATAATTCACCGGAAGTAATGTCATAGCTATTTTCATCAAATGTAGGAATAGCCGCACCTGTCTTTAGTGTTACATCCTTTGCTTTAACAGTAATCGGAGCTTTTGTGATATTAGCCTTTAAACCAGTGGGTTGTGTTAACACATAGTTGTCTGCGGAACAACCTGTAAGTTCAATCTCCGCAATTTCAACCGCCTTATTTGTGCCAACATTTGCATCTGCGAATGTACCAATTTCAGGGATGTAAAATTTAATTCTATATCCTTGATGTTCCTCGCAGTACTGATCCGCTGCATCACGAGCAACAAGACCTGAAATTGTACCACCGCTTAATGTTGCTTCGTTTGTTCCATCATATATCTTGTTTGATGCTGTAAGTCCTGATACAGAAATCGGTTTAGGGTTAATTGTCAAAACAGCAGTCTTTTCCCAAACGTCATATCCTGATTTTGTTACGGTTGCGGTAATGTTATATGTTCCGGCATCAATTGCTTTGCCGTCTGCGTCAAAATCTGCGCTTTCATATGTTACTGTTGCATCCTGTGGCACACCGCTAACAGCAAGAGTTTTTGCAGTACCATCATAAGTGTATGTATCATCGTTGAAGGAAAGGCCTGTAAATGTTTTAGCGTTCACTTTAACATAGCCATTAGTTACAGCATAATCAACGCTTTCTTCGTCAATATTCAACACTTCAACATTATCAATTGTAATGTCATAAGTGCCTGCAGCACAATTGTCTGCAAGTTTAAATACTAAGGTTACTAAATTGCCGCTTGCTGTCTTGTTAGCAGAACCCGTATACACATTAAATACAAAGGGTACAGCATTTAGATTACACTCTAAATCACCTGTGAAAATGCTGCCTAATGTGGCAGATTCCAAAGTCATTGCTGTATTATCGTAGTTTACATCAAATCCGATAAGCGCAATTCCGGGATTATTTGGAATACTAATATTTACTATTGCTTCGGTTGCCCCATATTCAACTGATGTTTTGTCAACAACAATATCCATCGGGCTGGTAGTTGATGCCGCTACCGAAAGTGTGGATAAACACATAATCATAGCGAGCAGTACACATAAAATCTTTCTCATGTTGTTTGTCTTCCTTTCAAATTTTATTTACCCAAGACTACATCAAAGCCTGAGAAATGCTTTGCAAGTCTTAAAAGGTCTGTTCTTGTAACTTTGCCATCTCCTGTGACATCTGCTGCTTCCATATCCATCTCAACTTCAAAGCCGGAAAAGCTTTTTGCAAGTCTTAATAAATCAGCTCTTGTCACCTTGCCATCTCCCGTTACATCACCGGGGATAGAGTTAGTAACCGTGATTGTTCCGTTTTCTGTTTCGAAAAACACATCGTTTTCAGATATATTAAGTGCTTCGATATCTGACAGAGAAATGGCATAGTCTCCTTCTGCACAATCCGACTTTATCTCAAATTGTAATGTCACTAATTTCCCGTTGTTTGTCTTATTTTCCGAACCGGAATATACATTGAAAACAAAGGGCACACTTGCAATGTTACATTCAAGCTCTGCGGTAAAAATCTCTCCAAGTGTAGCAGATTTCAATGTCATTGCAGTATTATCATAATTAACATTAAATCCTAAGATCGCAATTCCCGGATTGCTTTCAACTTCAATAACAACGTCAACAGTTTTGCCAGGAGTACTTTTTGCGGAAATAACTTTTATCGAAGGCTCATCAATCTCTTTTTCATTAACCGTCACGCTTATTGGTGTACTTTCGATAACATAATCATCTCCTAATAATTCCGCAAATACAGTATTTGCATTAACTAAAGTTCTTGCATTTATAATGTAACAATCACCATCATCTACTGTAAGCGTTAAGCTCTTTCCATCTTTTACGAATATAACCTGCTGAAGTGTACCGTTCCATTCAACAGTAGCACCAATAGCTTCACCAATAAATCTTACAGGTACATACACATTTTTATCAATAACAACCGGAGCTACATCCATTGCTACTGTTTTACCATTTATAAGAGCATTTGTTTCACCAACAACAAGCTTAATAAAATCATTATTGTTTACTATGTAAGTATAAGTTGCAACATTGCTGTTGCTCATTCCAGATTTTACTGCAATAGCTTTAATAATCGTATCTTTTTCAATTAATATGCTTCCCGTATATTTGTTGCTATAAGCAGTAGGTACGCTGCCATCTGTAGTGTAATATATGTCAACGCCGCTTGTTGACGATGATAATATAATACGCGTTCCGTTATCAACATAACCGCTTCTTATGTTAGATGTAGGCGAAGCAACTGCTCCTTCATCAGCCACATAATCATCTCGTATCGGCAGAATTAAATCAGCGTATCCCGAAACAGACATACTAAAGGTCTTTGCATTTGTATAATAGCATGCACCATATCCAGGAATAGATGGTATGCTCGTGACACTATTGTTCGTATTATAATATCCGTAGGGTTTTACGCATTCATTTCCTTCCGAAGAGTAAAATAGACTATACATTGAATCATAATAATCAGGTGAATATTTTGAAATATCAAATGAATAATCACTGCTATTGCTTCCTTGCGGAATTGTTACTGTTCCCAAATTATTATTACTTCCAATATTGTAATAATTTGAGCCACCATACATATAGTTGTATATTCTAGTCCTTGTCTGCAAAATCAAATTCACATTTATCCCACCAGCTGGTGCGAGTATGTTTTCTCCCAACGCAATTTTACCGGTAATACAATTGTTTCCGATTGACATGTCTATATTTGAATAAGAAGAATATCCGAATTTATATGCCAAAGAATTGTATCTATTATTACTCAACGGAGAATAATCAATTTGTGTTACTCCACGTGCTGTGTTATAAAAGCCATACTTATCTTTATTAGTTTCTGCATAATACAAAGCAAAGTATGGATAACCGCTTGAAGAATAATCTGAAACATCGATAGAATATGTTTTCGATGTTTCTCCTTTTGCAAAATTAACAGTTCCTACCGTATAACAGTTTCCTGTATAATAAGTAGTTCCCGAATACATTTGATATCTTGAGCCTATTTGTTGCAAAACAAGCTTAACATTCAATCCTTCGTTTGGTGCACCTGCTCCATAGGAAATCCTTCCCGAAACAATACTGTCAAGGCTCATAAGCTGCACATTACTCATTTCGTACAGTTCTTCCATTGTAACATCATCATATATTGTCATTGTTTTTGTCTGTTCATCATATTGATACGCTATGCCATACAAATCGCAGAAAAATCCTACTTCTATCATCGGAGCGTTGTTTCCAATGTTGAATAACGGTGCACATTCAAATTCTCCATAACTACTTTTAAAGGTTGTTGCTCCTGCTACTAATTCAATGTAATTGCCACTTTCATCTGTCAATACAGCTGTTTCATTCGTTTCATCATATTCATAAGATATGTTGCCAAATCCTGCAACCAAATCAGCCAACATTGCAAACATTCCCGATTCAGTTGCTACTGGCTCCATATACATAGGTACAATCGTACCGTTATATTCTATCTTTGCTATATCATCGCTGATTTTGTTTTTGTACACAATTATCTTATTCATTGATTCATCATACTCATACGATGATACAAACATATTGCAGAAAAAACCCACCTCAACCAACGGCTCTCCGTTCCTTACATAAAAGCACGGACTACACTCATAAATCTCTTCTCCGCTGTAAAATGTAGTAGCATTGTGCATAAGCACAATTTTACCATGCGTGTCGTCGTAAATTTCAAATGCCTTGTTTTCATAATCAAAAACATATTCTAAAGAAAAAGCATTTGCAAGATCTTTCGCACTGACCATAAGACCGAGTTCGCTTTTTTCTGGTGAAACGGACATTGTATATTCCTGTCCATCTACGCAAATTAAAGCATCGTTTGTTTGAGCATATGCAAACACAGGCATTACCATAGGTATCACCATACAAAGCACAATTGCCCATGCTACCAATACTCGTTTGTTTTTTGTTTCACTCATTTTTTTGCCCCTTTCATTTAATAATAAACAAATTATGATACTATCTTTCCTTTTCTGTAATTTGGTCCAATAGTTCATTTCTGTCTATTACTCTTTCGTTGATTCTTTTATTTTCTATCAGAGTAAATATTTTTAAATATTCTTCCTCAAATATTATTTTATTCTTTTTGGCCTTTGATAAATATTGCTTTAAAAATGCATATGTTTTCTCTTGCTTAGGAGCAATATTAACATACTCCATACACATTTTTTTGATGTTGCCATCGGTAAGGTTATAATTCATATACATTTCATAAATCTCAGGATCATATGGTAATAGTTCAACGGACTCCTTCAATTTTTGTTTTATTATTACCATATCATTTGTTGTTTTCTCTTCAAGTGCGGCTTCCGTCACTTTTAATTGAAAATCAAAAGGACAAATCATAGACAGCCTATTCAATTTTGTTTTCGCTATAGCATAATGACCTTCCAAGTAAGATTTTTCAAAGGAACTTCGCATTGTATATTCCGTAAACATATATATACATGAAACGCTTAAAAGTACTACGAGCAAATAATTTAATATATAATTGTATATTTTGAAATCACTTTTTTCCGGAAACATTCCACCGACAATTAATCCCAATATAATCAGAATAACTCCAAATGATAAATCACAATCAACTAAAGAATGAATCAAAATTGTCAAAACAATTGCAATATTTCCGTGTTTCTTGTGTTTTATTCCGCATATGACACCATAAACAATCATACCTAAAAAACATACTGTAAACAGTATTCCGTTTTCGACAATCATCTGCAATACACCATTGTGCATGTAAGTAACATTATATTGTTTTGTTTGCACTGTGTACTGCAATACTCTCCAACTGCCAAACCCGCATCCAAACAAAGGATTTGGCCATACCAAATTGATTGCATCCTTCATATATTTAAGTCTTTCGGAAAATGTATCTAACATAGATGGCTTAAACAGAACAATGCTAAAAGCTGCTACAAAAAAGGTAATTAAGGTCAATAACCATATTTTATAAAACTTGTTATCACTTATACTAATCTTCCCTGATATGATAATTCCTGCAACTGTTAATATCAACAACAGAAAATGTATGTTCCTGACTGATACAAATAGCATGATCGACAGCAAAAAAATTGCTATTATGTTTTGCATTAAAAAAATTTTACTTAGGTGCTTTTTCTTATGTAAATACAATGTAGTTACTACTAAAAATATCGGCAAACAAGCCTTAGAAAAAGTGAAATACATTGCTATCAATATACAGCTCCCGCCATATAAATAAGCAGATTTTTTTTCAGATACAAACAACTCTAAAAAAGAAATATATCCGCATCCAAGAAAACAAGCTGTCACATTGGCATATTTTACAAATGATTGTAGTCTTAAAATACTGTTATCTTTAAAAGTAAACTCATCAAAGTTCACAATTTTACAACAAGCAAGAATCCCAAATGCCGAGAGAATCAATGCGTTAAAAAATATTATTTTAAAAATTCTTTTATTGGATTTAATTAAATACCCTACCATCAATGCTGTTACAAAGCAAAGAAACTTATAGGTTTCATATATACCTACTTGTGGATTTCCCATACTTATAAAGGCAGATATTCCACAAAATACAATCATTAATATAATTAACAAAGCAACTCTGATTTTTTTAAATCCGTTTAAAAGCACAATGCTTACTATCATAAGCGTTAGTGAACATATGCATCCGTTCCAATTTAATCCTCCGGATAAAACCATACAAATACAAAGTGCAAGGCCTGTAAATAAATATGGAATTTTCTCCTTCATATTCTCGTTTTTCAATCTTATCATCTTTCTTAACCCTACAACTCTCTTATATAATGATACTAAAATTAATTGCTTTTCAAATTACACCAAATATTTGTATCATTTTTTAAGATGACTCACTTTGTCATAAATACAATCAAGCTTTTCTTTAACCATTTCCGTATTTTCCCATAAGCAATAATCGTGTATTGTTGCTATGTAGAGCAAAAAGTACGGCCTGAACTCCGAATGATTAACATTGTATATATCTGCAAGTTCTTTTGAATAGTCCATATATTTCATATAAACTTTGGTTAGTTCGTACCGGCTTTGTTCACCATATTTCGGACTAGAGATTACTTGATAGATATACTTAAACTTGTTTTTCTCTCCGGCGATAACTTTGAAACCATATTGCAGGGTTTCCTTTAATGTTTTCTGCGGATTTTCAAATATCTCAAAAAACATCTCATCCACTTTTTCCATATACTGCTTTGCACTCTCGACAACGATTTCATCTTTTATTTATATTAGACTGACCAGTCAGTAATATGAAATGCCAAAAAAATAAGCTATCTACCACATAATCTGCATTATGTGGTAGATAGCTTTATAAAGGCAGAATATTTGTCATTTTAAATAATACATCAAATAAAATGGCACAGATATTTGCAACGATTTTTAGACCAATGATTGGCAAAAATGTTCATTGGTCTGGTTCTGTTGTATTTTGTTTGTGTATTTTAATGAAATTCATCAAATTTATCGTAATTCATTGACAGTAATTTGGTTTTATGATATACTTAGTATCGTTTCGTATGTAATATTTTTTATAACTTCACCACATAATGCAGATTATGTGGATTTTTTATTTTTAACATCGCAGAAGCCCTAGTCTTTGAATTTGAATTCTGTGTTGTTCTCCGGTTTCCATGGTGTAAATTCTTGTAGTATTTACACTTGAATGTCCAAGAATGTCAGCTAGCCTTACTACATCTTTTTCCAATGAATAATATGTCCTTGCAAACAGATGTCTTAAATTATGGGGGAACACCTTATCTTTTGAAACTCCTGCACTCTCACACAAGTCTTTCATCAGTTTCCATATATTACTACGGTCTAATGGTTTACCATTTTTAGTAACAAACACTGAACCCGATAATATTTTTTTCTCCTTAATATATGATGCAAGCATTTTGCATAGTTGTTTTGGTAGTATTACCACTCTCATTTTCCCTTTGCAATTTATAACCGCTTCACCTTTTTGAACTGCGCCTGTGGTAATATATCGTAATTCTGATACCCTTATTCCGGTACTACATATCGTTTGCATCAGCATATAAAGTTTTCCGTTTTGTTTTTTCTTTGCCGCAGTAAGAAGTCTTTCATATTCAACTTTAGTCAATTCCTTATCTTTGTTAGCAAATATTTGCTTTTGAATTTTAAAAGTCTTCACCTTGCAATCAAACCATTCCATATACTCGAAGAAACTATTTATGGAAGAAAGCATGGAATTGGCACTTGCCGGAGCATAGTTTTTAATCAACCTTTGCTTATACTCCATAACCACAACTTTTTCTACCACTCTATTTCCAAGCCAAGCTTTGAAAGCAACAACATCTCTAATATATTTTTCAAGCGTTGCCGAAGATTTTTCTTCATTAATAAGATAAGTTTTAAATTTTTGAATTAGTTCATTTGTGATTCTTTTCATGATTGATCAACATCCTTTCCTTATATTTATTCTACCACTTACTTGTATTTTTCCATATTATCTCCGAAAAGGATTGTCAATATTTACGATAAATTGATTTTTACATACTAAAAGGCGATTGTAATTTCGTTATCCGAAATACAATCGCCTTCATCGTGCATTTTCTTTGCTACAAGCAGTGCGTGCTTAACATAAATCATATTCAGTTGTTCTCGTATCGTCTTGGCATCATCCTTTTGCTCTGCCAACCTGAACACTTCCACAAATACAGCACTTTCTATGCCATACTTGTCACCATACATAATGTCTTCTAATGTGTACTTTGCCATTCGTGTCACCTCCCTTGTGACACAAACAATATCACAAAAATAAACTAAAGTCAACGAAGTAATAAGAATGATTGGACGTGCATAAACTCCTCTTGCAAATCTATCATACAAGAGGAGTTTAATATCATTATTTCCTATTTCAATCTGCCAGTTTTTTATAAAAACTTGACAAAATAAAGGATGAATCACTGTCTTACAATTGTGCTATTAAAAGAACTATTTAACAGAATGGTACCAACGAGTGATTTCATTGTAATAATCGTTAATATTGTTGAGATTATCCCTCTTTAAATTACTTGCCCAATCATTATTAGAGTTTGAAAAATTCACATATTCAATTGCATTATCATAATAAAAAGAATGTTTGGCATCGGTATTCATTTTATTTATATATTCCACTAAATCGTAATTTTGATATTCGGGGGACTCTCTCCAATATCTTGCCCAATCAAGTACCATTGGACTTAAAAATTTTCTCTTGTCATCTTTAATATCGTCTAAATATGGTATAAAATAATCATTATATACAGGATGAGAATTATTAAAACTTTTTCCAAATGATATACCTAATGAATTTCTTGCAGTTTCTCCCCTGGCAGCTTCCACAAGTGGGGAACCTAAATATATCGATTTGTAAGGATCCATAATCGCTAACCCTGTAGATATACAACCACGCATAGGAATACCTGCAACAATGGCTTGACAGAAAAAATCCATACAGGTCTGCAGGAATGATATGTAAATATAATGTTTGTCATACATTATGGGGTATTGAATAGTGTTCGGTTCACCTAAAAGCAAAGGATATGGTTCATTTTTTTGGTCTGCCAGCCAAAATGGTTGCTTGTTAAAAAGATAATTGACATAAATAATAAAAGTATCGCTAAAATGACAAATATTAATATATCCATTTGCATCGGCAATAAGTACATTTGATTTCCAATCATTTGACACAGGAAAAGGAACAACATTGCCAGCAAAACTCTCACTTTTATCAAATGATGATTTTTGCTTATTTATTAAGTCCAGTAATTTGTTATATAATTCTAAAATAGCCTGGTTGCCATTTGTTTCTACAAAATTAGAAAAACCCAAAATATCAAAAAGAGCAATGGAATATACCTGTTCTTTACTACTGATTTCCCTTAGAACATATTCCAATTCTTCTTGTGATTTAAAAGGTTGTTTTGTTTCATTTTGTTTAGTCATATTTTTCTCCTGTATCGAATTTACCAGCCAATCTAATGAAATATATTCAATTGTTGTAAATTCATCAATTAATCCCATCTATCGCATACAGCGGAAGGTTTATAAGTCCAATTTCTTCACTATAATCTGCCATAGACGAGCGTATTGATATTTCAGGCTTAAATTTTTCTCTATATGTCTTAAGGCTCTTTGCTTTGAGATTTATTTCTGCTTTGACTTCAAGTGGGATAATAATATCACCATTATCAACTATAAAATCAACTTCGCAAGAGTTTCGGTCATTGGTATAATAATAAATTCCCAAGTCTTGATTTACTGCGAGCTGCTGCATAACATATTGTTCTGTTAATGCTCCCTTAAATTCAGTGAATAATTCATTTCTATTTAGGAGAGTACGCTGATTTAAACCTACCATTGCACCGAGCAAGCCTACATCTACAATAAATAATTTAAATGCTTTCAAATCTTCATACGCCTTAAGAGGGATATTGAGTGCATTAATTCTGCTAACCTTATGCACAAGACCGCAATCCGAAAGCCACATAATTGCAGTTTCATATTCTTTTGCTCTTGCACCTTCACGAATAAGACCGTAGATAAACTTTTTGTTTTCTTTTGCAAGCTGTGAGGGTATACTATTCCATAGCATTCTTATTTTTGGTACAATTTCCTTTGGTGCGTGTTTTGAAAAGTCCTGTTCATAAGCAGTCAGTATTCTCTTTTGAATTTTTCTTGCCTCAACGAAGTCTTTTTCGTCAGCAAAAGATGCCACAACCTCCGGCATACCGCCAACATAGTAATACTGTTTTAACGCATCAATATATGTCTGCTTAAAGCTTTTTATCATATCATAATCTTTTTTATCTAAAAGTTCTGCAAATCTTTCAAGACCAATTGCCATAAGGAATTCTTTGAATGACAGAGGATACAGTTTTAGGAAGTCTACCTTACCGACAGGGAATGATGTTCCTTCGTGCAGGGCAATTCCAAGAAGTGAACCAGCACATACAATATGATACTCGGGAGCATTTTCATAAAAATACTTAAGAGATGATAATGCCTTTGGCACTTCCTGAACCTCATCAAATATAATGAGCGTATCATCTGGGTTTATTTTATGTCCTGCATATAGTTCAAGCCCCATAATTATGCGTTCCACATTTAAGTCTATAGAAAACAATTCCGCCATTTGTACATTGGAATCAAAATTAATATATACAGTTTTGTTATATGACTTTTTACCGAATTCTTTCATGATCCAGGTTTTACCTACCTGTCTTGCACCTTCGATAATAAGAGGCTTTCGGTTTTTACTATTTTTCCATTTATCAAGATTTTCTATTGCATAACGATACATAGTCAATCCTCCAAATTCTTATTATGATGTTATTATACCACATATTTTCATAAAATGCAACGAAAAACATAAAAATTATTACATTTTTTGCAGGGAATATTTGTGAACACGATACACTTTTTTCATTTTAATAAAAATAGCATATGCAAAAGAAATATAATTCTTTCACATATGCTATATAATCATTAGGTTCTGGCGGGAAACCGTGGGAGTTCAAGTCTTTTCGCCCGCACCAACACTATACTCGGGATTAGATATAGTTCCGAGTATATTTTGTTTTTAAACACAACCAAATCAACATTCGCTTTCGCTCTGTTTATTTGGAAGAGACGACTGCTCCAACACTGTGCTTGGAACTAAATATGGTTCAGAGCATTTTTTATGTTTAAAAAGTATTTATTTTTATAAAATAATATGGTATACTGATAGCAAAGAGGTGTATGCTATGAAAAAACAATCTACCATACAATTGATGAAAAAGTTTTTGCCATATTACAAGCCATATTTGGCAATTGTTGCAATAGACCTTTTGTGCGCTGCCCTTACCACTGTGTGCGAAATGGTGCTGCCACTTATTATAAAGTACATTACCAACACTGCCATAAGCAGCACAGCAACGCTTATTATGACGGACATATTAAAGCTTGGCGGTGTGTACCTGTTTTTAAAGATAGTTGATACAATAGCAAACTATTATATGGCATATATAGGTCATACAATGGGTGTTATGCTCGAAACTGATATGCGCCGTGACTTGTTTGCTCATTTGCAAAAGCTTTCGTTTTCGTATTTTGACAAGGCAAAGGTGGGCCAAATTATGTCGCGCCTTACCTCCGATTTGTTTGACATAACAGAATTTACCCACCACTTTCCCGAGGAGGTTTTTATTGCAACAATAAAAATTGTGGGTTCGTTTGTAATTTTGGGTAACATTAGCATACCGCTTACCCTCATAATATTTGCCCTATTGCCCATTATGTTTATATCTATAAAGTTTTTTCGAAAAGGTATGAAGGAAACCTTTAAGCAGCGCAGGCGCGAGGTTGGCGAGCTAAATGCCGACATTGAAGATACATTGCTTGGCATAAGGGTGGTTAAAAGCTTTGCCAACGAGGAGCTTGAAAATCAAAAATTTGCCGAGGGTAACAAAAGATTTTTTGACATAAAAAAGCTTTCATACAGGTATATGGCACGATTTCAGTGCTGCACAAGGTTTTTTGACGGTGTAATGTATGTAGCGGTGATTATTTTGGGCTCGATGTTTATGCTTTACGGCAAAATAAACGCAGCAGACCTTATTACATTTTTGCTGTACATACAAACTCTCATTGCATCTATACGCACAATAGTTCAGTTTACCGAGCAGTTTCAAAATGGAATTACAGGAATAGAACGATTTTACGAAATTATGGATGTAGATTATGAAATTAAAGACCTGCCCGATGCAAAAGACATACACAATGTTAAAGGTGATATAAAATTTGAAAATGTAACATTTGCTTACAATGTCGAGGACGGCGAGGTGCTGTCAAATATATCACTTAATATTAAAAGCGGGGAAAACATTGCCATTGTAGGCCCATCGGGCGGCGGCAAAACCACGCTGTGCAACCTCATACCCCGATTTTATGATGTTAAAGAAGGTCGCATTACAATTGACGGGCACGACATTAAAGAAATTACCCTTAAAACTCTGCGTGACAACATAGGTGTTGTACAGCAGGATGTGTATATGTTTTGCGGCACAGTTTATGACAACATATGCTACGGCAAGCCCGATGCAACAATGGAAGAAATACAAAACGCAGCCAAAATGGCAGATGCACACGACTTTATAATGAGCCTGCCAAAAGGCTACCACACATATATAGGCGAGCGAGGCATAAGGCTTAGCGGAGGTCAAAAGCAGAGGCTTTCTATTGCAAGGCTTTTTCTTAAAAACCCGCCCATACTCATACTTGACGAGGCAACATCTGCACTTGACAACGAAAGCGAGCTTGTTGTGCAAAAATCGTTGGAAAAGCTTGCAAAGGGGCGCACTACACTTACAATTGCTCACAGGCTTACCACAATAAAAAATGCAACAAAAATAATTGTACTTACCGAAAATGGTATTACCGAAGTTGGCACTCACAAAGAGCTTATGCAAAAGCAAGGCGAATATGCAAAGCTGTACAGCTTGTATAGCACTTGTGTGTAAAATTAAATGATATAATAAAAAACAGCACATAATAAACAAACTGAGCCAAAGGCGTAAAAGATAGCCATCGGAGTTCGGATAATACTCCAATGGCTAAAGTTTGTTAATTATGTGCTTTTTTGTATTACACTTTGTATTAACCCATACAAGCTACCATTACTGCCTTTTGCGCATGGAGCCTGTTTTCGGCCTCGTCAAAAATAACACTTTGAGGGCCGTCTATAACCTCAGGCGCAACCTCATATCCTCTGTATGCAGGGAGGCAGTGCAAAAATATTGCATCTTCCTTTGCAGCAGCCATTCGGTCAGCTGTAACGCTGTAGTTACCAAACACTTTTATCCTTTGCTGCTTTTGGTCCTCCTGACCCATACTTACCCAAGTATCAGTAACAACCACATCGGCATTAAAAATTGCACTATCGGGGTCATTTGTAATAATTACATCAGAGCCTTGCTTTTTTGCATCGGCAATTGCTCTGTCTGTAACAAGTGCATCACATTCGTAGCCTTTTGGTGTTGCAACAGCAATGTTTATACCCATTTTTGAACATCCGTAAAGCAGTGAGTTTGAAATGTTGTTGCCGTCACCAAGATATGCAAGCTTTAAGCCCTCCAGCCTGCCCTTGTGCTCATAAATTGTTTGAAAATCGGCAAGAATCTGGCAAGGGTGCAAAAGGTCGGTAAGGCCGTTGATAATGCTTATTGAGCCGTATTTTGCCAAATCCTCAACATCGCTTTGGTCATATGTACGAATCATAATACCATCTAAAAAGCGTGAAAGCACATTTGCAGTATCGTATATGCTTTCGCCTCTGCCAAGCTGAATGTCATTGCTCGACAAAAACAATGCCTGACCTCCAAGCTGATACATACCAACTTCAAAGGATACCCTTGTGCGTGTAGATGATTTAGAAAAAATCATACCAAGAGATTTGCCCTTGAGGTGATGGTGCACAACACCTGCTTTGTTTTCGGCTTTGAGCTTTATTGCCATATTCAAAATATTTTCAATTTCCTGCTTTGAGCAGTCATATAGGCTTAATAAGTGTTTCATTTGTATGTCTCCTTTACAAAATATGTATTTATTATACATCCTTTGGGTTCAAAAATCAACACATATTTATCGTTTTGGAATAAGAAGCTGCTGACCTGTCAAAAGAGAAATTCCGTCATCAAGCTTGTTTATTGATGCTATTTCGCTCTCGGTAGTGTGATACCTCTTTGCTATATCCCACAGGCTGTCACCGTTTTGCACAAAATATACAGTTATGCCTGCCTGACCCGATTTATCTATTTTGGCATTTTCGTCAAAGTCGATATCATTTATTACGGCGATATCCTTATCTGATATCAGATTTGCCGTCACCTTAAGCACAGCACGCACATTAATACCCATTGCGCCCTCAATGCTGTAGCTGCTATGCTGAGTATCAACAGCGGCATTAATCTTTGAAGCGGCTTTGTCATACTTGCGGTCAGTTTGCAAATTGCACTCAAACGGCAGTTTTTGGTTGATGCTTTTTAGCTCACCGTTTTCGGTCATATACAAAACATCTGCATTTACAATGCCGTCTATACTGATGTAATTATCACCAACGGCAGCATTTTCGATGTTTGCATTTGTACTCATTGTATAAACCTTTTGTATAAGGTCGCCCTCGAGCGCTCTGATGGTGTTGTTAACAATGCACTGAGTGTTTATTGTGTCCACAAGCTGCGAAACCTTTATATCGCTTGAATAAACGCTTATTTGGTAATCGGGGCTGTATATGTCACTTATATATTCGATGCCAGCCTCTTCAAACACCGAAAGTGTAATGCATATATCAGCTTTGGCATTTATTTGTGACATTGTTGCATCGGTGTCAAGCTCACTTGTTACACACTGATTTTTTACTTCAAAATCCACATCACACCACGCATCCTGCGGTATAGTATCCACATCGGCAATGTGAGTAAAGGGGATTTCGTTGTCACAGCTGCACAGCTCCCCATCGGACAAATACAATGTTTTAAGTGCAACATTGCCCTTAAAAACCGCTTTGTTTGCCACTGTTTTAAGCTCGTGCTCTGTAACACTCATACTGCACTTTACAATTTGCGAAATTTTTGGCGAATGCTCGGGGATAGTACACAGCTCATCAATGTGCAGCGTGTGCTCACTGAGCGAAAGCAAATTGTAATTGTTTACTGCTTTTTTGCGGTGTGGCAGTGCATCTTTGTCCGACACTGATGTAACAACCGACACGGTGTCTTTTTTGTACACTTTTGACTCAAAATCAATTGCACATTTTGCGTTGAGCTTGCGGCTGTTGTGTACAGAATATTCGGTATGCACCGTTTGGCCTTTTACTTTAACAAATGTATTTTCGCCTGAGCACTCTGCACTTATTTGGCGGCTAAAAGGCGAGGTATAGTCAATATACTGCAGCGAGTTTTGCTCGTCATCGCTCACATACAAAATATTGTAGTTTACAACACCCGTAACTGTGATATAACCGCCTGATACACTTTTTTCGTTTATCTGCTCTTTTGCAGACACCTCAAGAATATTTTTTATATCGGGCTTTGTATCGGGAACAATTATATCACAATCAGAAATATACCTTACCTTTACGCAGTTATCATATGTGTAGTTTAAATCTTCTCTGTTCATTTCTACAGACATAGCAATCCCCCTAAATCAGTTTGTACATATATATGAGCATACTTACAAAATATTCATAAAACAAACTAATAGTGCTTGCATCACATTATATTTTGCTTTAAATTTTTGATAATTTATTGACTTTGAGGTTTAAAAAGGTTAAAATGTTAATATATTGTAACTCACAGAAAGGCTAATAATTATGAAAAACAATGAACATGGTTTTACATTGGGTGAGCACGTTGACGGCAACAAAACTTTTAAGTTTCGTCTTTCTCATCACAAATATTATATTATAGAATGTGTGGATGAGCAGGAAGATAAGGTTTTGCAGCAAATTTCAAATATGCAAAAGGCATATGAGGAATGGAATAAGATAAAACGCCCCGAAAAGCAAAAAAAGTAGCGAAATTTAATTCGCTACTTTTTTATTGTAATTGTACTGCTAACCTTAACTAACAAATCGGCATAAACTTCATCTGCAGATGACAAGTGGTTTAACAATTTGTTATGAAAAATTTTTACCAAACTGATTAGCCAAAATATTTGTTGATAATCCTAGCCTTTTCCGCCTTTTTTTCGGTTATATATGCATTTTTTACTGTGGTTGCAAGCTTGGTATCCCTGCCTGCTGCTTTTAACAGCTCTGTAAGCTCTGCAACAACCTGATCAACCTGTGCGTCGTAGCGGTCTTCCATTGCAAGGCCTTCGGCCATACGGGATTTAACCACTGCTGCAACATTTGCGGTTGTATGCTCCTCTACAGGCCGTGCCAGAAATTCTGCCTTTGCAGCTGCCCAATACTCACCAAATTCGGCATAGTAATTTGCCTTTATAACATAAAGCTCTGCAACCTTTTGACTGATTAATGTGTCATAATCAACATCCTGCGGTTGCTGTGGCTGCTGTTGAGGCTTTTTATCCTCAGGCTTGTTTGTTTGTGCATTATTTGACTCTGTCTGATTTTGCTGTGGTTTGTTGTTGGGCTGTTGTACTTGAGAGTGCTGCTGATTTTGGTCTGCCTCGGCTTTGTTTGCCTTTGCCTGCTCCAGTGTAAGCTGACCTGTCATTATTTTGGTGGCATCCTCTTTGGTAATTTGGTTGTTGTTAAGTGCTGCAATTTCCTCCTCGGTCATCTGGCGAAGAGTGCCTATATTGTTATTTTCAAGATAATCAACAACTTCCTGCTCGGATTGCTGTGACTTTTGGGCTATTTGCTGCTCATCAAGATTGATACCGTCAATAAATGCAGATATATTTTCGTACTGCCATATTACAAGGCCCAAAACAATTGCAACAATTACTGCAAGTATAATCAAAAATATCTTGAGCTTTTTATTCATATAGTGTTACCTCCAATCATTTGAAATCAGGTTTATATGTAGGTACTGCCTGCGAAAGTGCAGTCATAATTTTTTGGTTGTTGCCGCTCTCAACAGCTTGGTCAAGTATTTTAAGCTTTGCATCAACGGTTTTGATGTCAATATCAAGCTGCTTACCGATAAAAATTTTACTGTGAGCAGTTTTGGAAAGACCCTCTTCGCTCATTAACAGCTCCTCATACAGCTTTTCGCCGTCACGCAGGCCTGTAACCTTGATTTCTATTTCAGTTTCGGGCTCGTATCCGCTCAGCTTTATAAGTTTTTTTGCCAAATCGTAAATTTTTACAGGTTCGCCCATATCGAGCACAAAAATTTCGCCGCCTTTTGCAAAGCAGGACGCCTGAATAACAAGCTGTGCCGCCTCAGGTATTGTCATAAAAAACCTTGTAATATCTTTATGTGTAACAGTAACGGGGCCGCCCTTTTCAATCTGCTTTTTAAACAAGGGGATTACCGAGCCGTTGGAGCCAAGCACATTACCAAAACGCACAGACACAAACTGTGTTTTACTTGTTTGCTGCATTGACTGAACAATAAATTCGCAAAAGCGCTTTGTAGCACCCATAACATTAGTCGGGTTAACCGCTTTGTCGGTAGAAATCATTACAAACTTGTCTACCCCGTATTTGTCGGCGCATTTTGCTACATTGTATGTACCATGAATATTATTTTTTATTGCCTCAGCAGGCGATACTTCCATTAGCGGAACATGCTTGTGCGCTGCCGCATGGAATATTACATTTGGTTTGTATTTTTTAAATATATCTTCCATTCTTACTATATCGCGTACCGATGCAATAAGCACCTCGATATTTTGCTCAGGAAAGTCGGTTTTAAGCTCGTTTTGCAAATCGTATGCATTGTTTTCGTATATATCAACTATAATAAGAAGCTCAGGGTTGTACCTTGCAACCTGTCTGCAAAGCTCGGAGCCAATGGAGCCGCCGCCTCCCGTAACCATAATTGTTTTGCCAAAAATAATATCTTTGATGCCATTGTCATCAAGATGTATTGCATCACGCGCAAGCAAATCCTCAATATTTACAGAGCGAATTTGCATAGAAATATCTTTGTCGATAATCTGGTCAATGCTAGGAAGTGTTTTAATTTTGCACTTTGTTTCGGTACAGATTTCGATTATTTTTTTGCGTTCGGCTTTTGAAATCCCTGGAATTGCAAGTATAATCTCTTCAACATCGTATTGCTCACACACTCTGACAATATCCTGCCTGCTGCCCAAAACCATTTTACCATTGACATACGAGCTTATCTTTCGCTCGTTGTCATCAATAAGGCCAACTATGTTGTAATTACGCTTTGAATGGAGCACATCATCCAAAAATAATGCTGCTGCAGAGCCTGCTCCCACAACAAGTATATTTATACTGCCCTTGCCGTTTTTGCGGGCAAAATGCTGCTTTAATACGATGTAGCCGCACTTGATTGTAATTCGTGAAACAACAATTAAAAGTGCCGAAAAAAACATAGATACAAGCGAAAACTTAAGATAATAGTATGAATCCTTAATAAAGTATGCAATTATTACAGATACAAGCCCTGCAACAGTGCAGGCAATACCTGTTTGTATGTAGTCCTGTATTGATGCATGAATCCACAGTGTACGATAGTTGTTTGTAAACAAAAGTGCAGCAAAATACACCGCCGCAACAGAAACAAAATACCACTTGAGCGAATAAGCAATGCTCAAAAAGCTTGTAAACGAAAATGCTACAATCAATATAGTAAAATACACCGAAAGCACCAACAATATATCCACAAGCCACAGATTTTTGTTATTTTTAAAATTATCTGCGAGTTTATATACAAATGTCTTAAGTAAATCTAACATATGTAACCTCCCGTTAAAACAAACGATACAATATAATAATATTATATCCTCAAATGTTTATTGTTGTCAAGTGCACACAATTAGCAATATATCCGTTTTTTGCCAAAACTGCTCTCAAAATGGTTTTGAAATATATTTTTCCACCAATACAAAAAGGGAATGTAAACATCCCCTTTTTTGATTTTAAATTACATTTTGTTTTTTTGCAATTACTCTTTTTGCTGCCTCAAAAATAGCCTCAGGAGTAAGTCCGTAATGCTCAAAAAGCTGTGCTGGCTTGCCCGATTTGCCAAATACATCCTGTGTACCGATACGCTCTATTGGTACAGGAGCATTTTCGCAAACAACTTCGGCAACAGCACTGCCAAGACCGCCAATAACATTGTGCTCTTCGCATGTTACAATTGCACCTGTTTCCATTGCTGCTTTGGTTATAAGCTGTTTATCTATAGGCTTGATTGTGGCAATGTTAATTACTCCGGCACTAATACCAACATTTGCCAAAAGCTCTTTTGCACATAAAGCCATCTCTACCATAAGGCCTGTTGCAACAAGTGTTACATCGCTGCCGCCGCACAATTGAACGCCCTTGCCTATTTCAAACTTGTATGTATTTTGGTCAAACACAACCGGCACACCAAGGCGTCCAAAACGCAAATACACAGGGCCGTTGTGCTCCACGGCTGCTTTTACTGCAGCCTTTGCTTCCACATCGTCGGCAGGGTTGATTACAACCATATTGGGAAGTGTACGCATAATGCCTATATCCTCAAGGCACTGATGCGAGGCGCCGTCTTCACCAACAGATATGCCTGCGTGGGTGGCACCAATTTTTACATTAAGGTTTGGGTAGCAAATGGAGTTGCGAATTTGCTCAAACGCTCTGCCTGCAGCAAACATTGCAAACGAGCTTGCAAACACTATTTTGCCGCACGATGCAAGGCCTGCCGCTGTAGACATCATATTTGCCTCAGCAATACCCATATTTATAAACCTGTCGGGAAACTTCTTTTTAAAGGTATCTGTTTTTGTAGATTTTGAAAGGTCGGCGTCAAGCACTATAATAGGATACTTATCGCCCAAATCGGCCAGTGCATTTCCGTATGATTCACGGGTTGCTATTTTTTTAATATCTGCCATTATAATGTCGCCTCCAGTTCTTTAATTTTGCTGTCTAACTCTGCTATTGCAATATTGTACTGCTCCTCGTTTGGAGCACAACCGTGCCAGGAGGCCTGGTTTTGCATATATGATACGCCTTTGCCCTTTACCGATTTTGCAATAATGGCAGTGGGCTTGCCTGTGGCAGCCTTTGCAGCCTTAATGGCACCTTTAATTTCATCATAATTATGAGCATCTATAATCAAAACATTCCAGCCAAATGCTTCAAACTTTTTGTCAATAGGTGTTGGGTTCATAACATCTGTAATGTCGCCATCTATCTGAAGGCCGTTAAAATCAATAAAAGCAGTGATATTGTCAAGCTTGTAGTGGGCAGCAAACATAGCTGCCTCCCACACCTGACCCTCCTCAAGCTCGCCGTCACCGAGGATAGTGTATACACGGTAAGCCTTGTTGTCAAGCTTTGCGGCAAGCGCCATTCCGTTTGCAGCGCATATACCCTGGCCAAGCGAACCAGTAGACATATCAACACCGGGGATACCCTTCATATCGGGGTGCCCCTGAAGATAGCTGTCTATTTTTCTTAGTGTCGGGATATCCTCTTTAGGTATAAAGCCTTTTTCGGCAAGAGCTCCGTAAAGTGCAGGTGCACAGTGACCCTTTGACAAAACAAATCTGTCTCTGTCGGGGTTTTGGGGGTTGTTAACATCTACATTCATTTCATCAAAATAAAGCACCGACAAAATATCTGCAATTGAAAGCGAACCGCCCGGATGACCCGATGCAGCGTTGTAAACTCCTGTAATTGTGTGGCGTCTTATTTTGTATGCTGTCAATTCCAATTGTGCATTACTCAACATAGCCTATTTCCTCCGTTAAATATCGTTTGTATTTTCATCAATAAATTTTACACTTGCCAAAAGTATTTTTTCAAGCCTTTGTTCATCTTTTAATAAATATAAGTATCCAACAAGAGCCTCAAAGCCTGTAGCATGGCGATAGTCAACAATATCTGCATTTTTGGCACTGGTGTGAGAATGGGCATTCCTGCCTCTTTTGTATACTGCAAGCTCATTTGCTGTAAGCATATGCTCAATATTGTGAATAATATCACTTTGTGCTTTTGCATTTACATACATAGTTGCAGTTTTGTGAAGTTTGTTAACAGGCAGGTTTTCATCTTTCATAATGTGTGTGCGAACATAAAGCTCGTAAACTGCATCGCCAATGTAAGCAAGTGACAATGGCGACAAAAGCTCGGGTTTTACATTAAGTAAAAAATCTGGCATAAGCTGTTATATCCTTTTCCATTTTACGCCCTGACGGGTATCTTCAAGCTCAATTCCGCTTTGCTTAAGCATATCGCGTATTTGGTCGGCTGTTGCAAAATCCTTGTTTTTGCGTGCCTCATTTCGCTGATTGATAAGAGCTTCGATATCACTGTCAAGGATGTCGTTTTGTTTGGGTTTTATAATGCCAAGCACATTGCCAAGCTCATTAATAAGAGCAATAATTGCATCGATGTCTGCCTTGCCTGTGTTTTGGTCAAATTTAACATTGGCATATTTTACAATATCAAAAATTGTCGAAATTGCATCGGCAGTGTTTATGTCGTCATCCATAGCGGCAACAAACTGAGCCTTAAACTCATCTGCCTTTTTTAACACATCTGCCGAAAGCTCACAATCGACGGCATTTTTAAGCATAAACTCAAGGTTTTGTATGCAAGTGTCAATTCGTGCAAGTGCCGATTTTGCCTGATTGAGCAACTCGTCACTAAAGTTTATGGGATTGCGGTAATGTGCCGAAAGCATAAAAAAGCGGATTACTATATAATCAAACTTTTGCGCCACATCACGCACTGTAAAAAAGTTGCCGAGCGATTTGCTCATTTTTACATTGTCTACATTTATATAGCCGTTGTGCAGCCAATATTTTGCAAATTCACAGCCGTGTGCACATTCGCTCTGGGCAATTTCATTTTCGTGATGGGGGAAAATAAGGTCTTTTCCGCCTGAGTGAATGTCGATAGTCTGGCCAAGATATTTGGTAGCCATAGCGCTGCACTCTATGTGCCAACCGGGCCTGCCCATACCCCACGGGCTATCCCATGCAGGCTCGCCCTCCTTTTGAGCCTTCCACACAGCAAAGTCCATTGGATTTTCCTTTTTGCTGTCTACATCTATACGAGCGCCTGCCTCTAAATTTTCGAGAGGCTGATGCGAGAGCTTGCCGTATTGGTCAAATTTTTTGACTCTAAAATACACATCGCCGTCAACACAATATGTAAAGCCTTTGTCCTCAAGCTTTTTAATAATATCAATAATGCTGTCGATATTTTCGGTTGCTTTTGGGTGTACTGTGGCCTCTTTAATGCCAAGGCCCTTGCTGTCGGTAAAGTACTCTGCAATAAACCTGCTTGCAAGCTCCTTAACCGTAATACCCTCCTCGTTGGCTCTTTTTATCATTTTGTCGTCTATGTCGGTAAAGTTTTGTACAAAGCTTACCTCATAGCCGATATACTCAAGATATCTGCGCAGAGTATCAAAAATAATAAAAGGGCGTGCATTACCTATATGAAAATAGTTGTAAACTGTTGGCCCGCAGGAGTACATTTTAACCTTGCCCGGCTCTATTGGTACAAACTCTTCCTTTTTACCTGTAAGGCTGTTAAACAGTTTAAGCATACTATCACTTCCTTTCAACAATAATCAAGTTGGGTGTGGCATAATGTCACAATCAGCCACAATAAATATTATATAATTTATTTATCAAAATTACAATACTTTTTAAAAGATTTATTACTTTTGCATTGATTTTAAATTAATTTGATGATAAAATAGTTACAATTAGTAGAAAGAAGTTGATTTTATGATATACCGAAAAACAATTGAACCCAGATGCAGCCTGTGCAAAAATGCAAGCTTTATACAAAATTCGCTAAATATAAATTGCAAAATTTACGGGCAGCGTCCTAATGATTTTGTGTGCAAAAAATATGATTACGATATTTTTAAAAGGCAAATTAAGCCAAAGCCTAAAATGAAAATATTTAAAAGTAAGGATTTTGATTTAAATATATAAAAACAATTGTGGGGGCACTCGTTTTTTAACGAGTGCCCCCACATTGTTTTTACTTCATAAACACATAAAACAATATAAAAAAGTATTGCAGCACACTGCCTGCAAGCACAAACAGATGCCATATAAAATGCATATATTTAGGCTTGGCTTTGTAAAAAATTATGCCAAGTGTATAACAAATGCCGCCAATTACCAAAAGCGGGAGCCCCGATTTGTCTACCACCGCCAAAAACGGCTTTATGCTAAACACAATTGACCAGCCCATTATAAGATATAACACAAGTGACGCCTTTGACCATCTGTCAAGGTTTATACTGTTAAACACAACTCCAAGCACCGTGCAAAATGCATTTACACCAAAAAGCACCCACCCAAGCGCACCGCCTATAAGAGTAAGGCAAATGGGTATATAGCTGCCCAATATAAGTATAAAAATTGAGCAATGGTCAAAAATGCGAAAAACTCTTTTTGCATTTGCATTGGTAAGCGAGTGATACAATGTGGAAAACATATACAACAATATAAGGCTGGCTCCGTAAAGTGCCGCGCTTACAACCCCTATGGCAGATGAGTGAATTGCCGCCATAACAATTGCAACAACAGTGCCTGCAATTGCAAGCAGTGCTCCCACCCCGTGAGATATTGCATTTGCAATTTCCTCGCCAATGGTTTGCTTGCGTTTTACTTTAGTTGACATATAATCATATCCTTTCACATTGTAGTGTCAAAAACACATTACATAGTATTAAATACCATATTACCACAACATATCAACTATGTCAAGCGTTTTGATTGTCGAAATATTGACACATAAGTTCCAGCTCATTTGCAGCATCACAAAGTGCGTCTTTAAGCTGAGATACGGGGCATTTTTGAGGTGCAGTCATAATGGTTGCACGGGCATTGTATACTGCCGCATAAAACATTTCATCGCAGCAACTCTCAATTGCCTTTTGCATATCATGGCAAAGAGCGGTCACATCCTCATATATAACATCCGACTTTGTTGCAACATTGAGCTTGGCGCACAGCAGTTTAGCACGAGAGGCAAAATTTGTAATTTGGTTTTTATAATCCATTTGGCGCTCTCCTTTTTACATTTTAAAAGCCGCAAGTGCAACAAAATATGCTATACTTACAACATTAACCACATTTATAACCATATATTTAAACGATGTCAATCTGTCTTTGTCACAAATCACCTGCACAAAATAATACACTGCCAAAACAATTGCCGCAAACAAAAGCGGTATTGCAACATAGCTGAATACATTAATAAAAAGCGCAAAAATTGTTGAAATAAGCTGTGCAATTTTGTATGAAAGAGGTGACACAAGCTCAAACGCATATGCAATTATTACATTAATAAAGCTGTATGTGCTTATTATTTTAAAAGCCGTTTTCATAAAGTATATACTCCTTTATACAATTTGATGAAGCTTAAATGTTGTCAGCACAATGTAATGACTTATTTGTTAACACCATCATCGCCTGCTTCAATAAGTCCGTCTGGTGTTTCCACCATATCGTGACTCTTGAGCAAAAAGCGGCGGATAGCAAACAGTAATACTATAGCAAATACAGTTATCAAGTTTTCCCATGGTGCAGCATGGCCTACAATAAGCTGTCGTGCCAGAGCAAATGCCAGCACCTCAATAATTGTTTCGGGAGTGTGCTTGCAAAGCATTTTGATAAGCTCGGCGCCGATTGCCAAAGCAATGGCATCGTCCAATATATTTACAAGACCGCCTGCAGCATTTACATAATCAGACAAATGTGTCATATCGGCAAGCAATTTTACTGAAAAAACAAGTATAGCCAAACCTACTATCACCGATATAAAGAGCTCAAATAAATAACTGGTTTCAAACATTTTGTCCTGAAGTTTTTTTCGCATAATACAAACCTCCAAATACTTATTTATCATATGTAAAAATTATACAACCACAATAAACACTCACAACGGATTGATACTTACTATTTAATTATAATGCAAACAACAACAAAATGCAACATCATTTAAAAAAGTGCACATTTTGTTTTAATTTAGCCGAAAGAGAGTAATTATAAAATCATTACACAACATCGTAATAATTTGACCCATTTGGCATAAAATACTAGAGTAATCGGTTACAAAAGCAGCTGCAGAAAAAGTGCGGCGAGGCAATAAACTTCTGCAGCTGCAAACAACCCAAAAGCAAAGCAAAACAGACGGCATAATACCGTCTGTTTTTTGTGTTTGCACAATCAGTTTAACACGGGAGCTTCCTCGCCCAAAACTAATTTTATATCTATTGTTTTACCATGCCTGTAAACTTTCATTTTAAGGGTATCGCCAACCTTGTGTTTGTTTTTGATATCGTTAAGGTCATCTACTGTTTCAATTTTTTTGCCTTCACACTCTACAATAATATCGCCTATTTTAATGCCTGCCATATATGCAGGTGAATCTGCCGTCATACTTGACACATAAACACCAACCTTGAGGTTGTATGCCTTTGCGTCCTGCTCGGTAACTGCTCTGCCGCCAATACCTATTACAGGCCTGCCTGTTACATACCCGTTTGTAATAAGGTCTTCAATAATGGGTTTTGCATCATCTATTGGAATTGCAAAGCCAATGCCTTCGTATTGTGAAGATGCTATTTTTGCAGTATTTATACCTATAACCTCACCGTGCTCATTGCAAAGAGCACCTCCCGAATTACCCGGGTTAATTGCGGCATCTGTCTGAATAAGATTCATAGTTTTGTTATCTATGGTAATTGTGCGGTTGAGCCCGCTTATAATACCCTGTGTGGTTGTGCCTGCAAATTCCTGCCCAAGAGGATTGCCAATTGCAATAGCTGTTTCGCCTACTCTAAGCTCGCTGCTTGTGCCAAGCTTTGCATATGCAAGAGAGTGTGCATCTATTTTGAGCACTGCAAGGTCGGTTTTAGAATCGCTGCCAACAAGCTTTGCAGTGTACTCCTCTCCTGCATTTAGTATTACAACAATCTCGGTTGCGCCCTCAACTACATGATTATTGGTAATAATATATCCGTCATCGCTTATTATAACGCCCGAACCGCTGCCCTTTTCAATTTCGGTGCCTTGTTGCATACCGTAGTAGTAAGCATAGGGGTTTTGGTAGGTTGCTTTGTTAACAACGCCCACCACTGCAGGCCCTACAATATCAACAACCTCAGATGTTGAATACACCTTTGAGCTGTTGCTTGTAACAAGCTTTTGAGTGTTTTGCTCCTGCTCATTTTGCTGCAATTTGCCCTCCAAATTGCTCACAAGCGATTCGGACACATCAACATCGCCTGCATTGCCGCTTAAAAGCGCATACCCCGAAAAGCCTATTACACCTGCAAGTGCAACAGACAAAGCCGCTGTCAAAACAGATTTTTTGTTTTTAAACAGCTTTTTCTTTGGTTTTGGGGGTGTATATTGTGTGTTATACTGCGTATTTTGCCAATTGTTTTGCGAATAAGTATTTTTGTTGTTTTGAAAGTCATCGTTATACCATTTAAATTCGTCCATAAATGTGACCTCCCTTATTATTATGTTTTTATAATACACTACTTATTTGAACAAGTTGTTAATAAAGTGTAAAAATCAATTGAATTTTTAAATGTATTTTGCAAGTCAAAATTATATGTTTTGTCAAAATCAGAGCAAAACAGAGTCTGCCTATGATATGGTTTACGAAATAGCTAATCCAATTTACTATTTTTCAGCCAACTTAAGTGAAAATGTAAACAATGTATACTCGTCGGGCACGCTTTCGGCCCATATTTTTTGCTTGTGCTTGTCTATAATTGATTTTACAATACAAAGCCCCAGCCCAAAGCCGCCTTTGTCAGATGTGCGTGATTTGTCTGTTTTGTAAAACCTGTCCCATATAAACGGCAGCTTTTCGGGCTCAATGCCCTTGCCTGTGTTTTTTATTTCTACATAAGCACGAAGCTGATGCTGCCATATTCTTATGCTTATTTTGCCGCCCTTTTGAGTAAATTTAACGGCATTGCCAAGCAAGTTGGTAAGCACCTGCGTTATTGCATCCTTGTCAGCAACAACCATTATTTTGCCGTCGGGGACATTTGTTTCAATTTGGAGCTCGTTGTCGTTTATTTGTTTTTCAAAGCTTATAAGCGAGCTAAAGGTTAGGTCTGTAATGTCAAATTCGCCTGTTGTAAGCTCAATATCGTTATTTTGCACTTTTGTAAGGTTGAGCAAATCGGTAACAAGCCGTGAAAGGCGTTTTGACTCAGACAAAACAATTTCGAGATACTTGCTTTGCTCCTCTTTTTCGATGGTTCCGTCGAGTATACCCTGCACAAATCCCGAAATAGTGGTCATAGGAGTGCGCAGCTCGTGTGACACATCCGAAACAAAGCTTGAACGCATATTTTCCAAATTTTGCAGCGAGTTTGCCATATGGTTGATATTTTGCGAAAGCTCGCCCAGCTCGTCGTCACTCTCGTACTCAACCCTGCGGTCAAATTTGCCCCTTGAAAATTCGTTTACAACACTGTTTATTTGCGAAACAGGTGTTGTAATGCGCTTTGATATACAATAAAACAAAATAAAAGAAAACAAAATTGCAATAAGTATCATTACTGCAAGCTTTGTCATAACCTCGCGGTATGCCTTGACAATGTCGGGAATAGGCCTGCTTATAAGTGTGCCGGCATAAACAACGCCGTTGTTTACAAGAGGTGCGCCAACTGTAAGAGTTGACTCACCGCCAAACATCTCATCAAGCAGCCCTGTTTTTTTGATTTCCTCCCCGTTTATTATGCTATGATATATGTTTTTGCTTAGCGTTTGCCCAACATACCTGCCTGTGTTTGCACCCGAAATGGTTATTATACGCCCGTTTGTGTCAAAAACAATTACCGACGCGCCAAGGTTGTATGCAAGGCTGTCTATCATTTTTGAGTATATTATGTCCATATTAGTAGAGCTGTTTGCAAATGCAACACGCGATATGTCATTTATACGGGTGATATTGTTGCTTAAAATTTCACTTTCCTGCTCAATGGAGGTAGTCTGTACAAATTTTGAAAATGTGAGCACAACAATAAGAAAAGTAGTTAGCACAATAATGCTGCTGCCTACAAGCATATTTTTTAAAATGCTTTTTTTCAATTACTTCACCTCAAACTTGTAGCCTACACGGCAAACGGTTTTAAGCTCCCACAAATCAGCATATTTGTCGATTTTTTCACGGAGCCTTTTTATGTGAACATCTATTGTACGGCTGTCGCCAAAAAATTCGTACCCCCATACCTCATCTAAAAGCTGGTCACGGGTAAACACCTTGTTTGGATGTGAACACAGGTAAAAAAGCAGTTCCAGCTCTTTTGGCGGAATTTTTACAACCTGTCCGTCAATTTTGAGTTCAAAGGTATCCATATTTATGTTAAGCTTGGGGAACGACACCTCATTTACCTTTTGGGCAGGCGGTTCGCTGCGGCGAAGCACTGCCTTTAGCCTTGCCATAAGCTCTTTTGGCTCAAACGGCTTTACAACATAATCATCAGCTCCAAGCTCAAGGCCGAGTATTTTGTCTATTACCTCGCCTTTGGCTGTGAGCATTATAACAGGGGTGCGGCTTGTTTTGCGTATTTCCTTAAGCACATCTATGCCGTCAATACCAGGCATCATTATGTCAAGGATTACCGCCGCAAATTTGTTTTCGCCAAGGTGTTTAAGCGCCGATACACCGTCGGGTGCGCATATTACATCATAACCCTCTTTTTTTAAATAAAGCCTTATAAGCTCGCTTATGTTTTTTTCATCATCAACCACAAGAATTTTGTTATATGCCACTCACGCAACCTCCTTATCGCTTTGTTTTTCTATTTCGATTGCTTTTACTATAACAATTGTAATTATTGGCCCTATAATCATACCAAATACGCCAATGGTCAAAAGCCCTGCATACATCGACATAAGAGTAATGAGAGGGTGTAAGCCAATTTGAGAGCTTACAATTTTGGGCTCGGTAAACTGCCTTATAAAAAGTGCACACACATACACAATTACAAGCCCGATACCTCTTGCAAAATTACCCGTAACAAGCGACACTATTGCCCACGGAACAAGCACTGTGCCTGTGCCAAGGATTGGTATTGCATCTACAATAGCAGTGATAAAAGCTACAAAAAGCGGCGATTTGACACCTAATATCCAAAAGGCTGTTAAAAGAAATGTAAACATTATGCACATCATTATAAGCTGTGCTCTCACATATGCACCAAGTGCCTCATACAAGCCGTTTTTTATCTTTTTTATCCTGTTCATTGCCGATGCGCTTATATGTTTGTTGGCAAAGTCAACAAGCCGTTTTTTGTCATAATTAATAAAATATGTTGCCATAATTGTAACAACGGTAAATATGAGTATTGTAGGCATTTTTGCCGCAATTGAGCGTGCAAGCTTTATTGTTGCGGTGGTTGCAGGCTGTATAATTTTGGATATGTTTGTTATAAAATTGTCTTTTATGCTGCTTGCAAAATCCTGCATTGGTTCAGGAAAGCGTATAATATATGCATTTATTTTGTTTACCCATTCGGGAAGTATAAACTCTCGGTCAAGCATTTCGGGCACCTTAAGTGCAAAGTCCTGCAAAAAATATACCGCCTGATACACAAGATTAAATACAAACAAGCCTATTGCCGCAAGCACAATCAAAACAGAAACTATGGTAGATATTTTGCGCGGAATGTGCAGCCTTTCGGTCATAAAGTCTGTTACCGGCGCTATTACAACCGAAATTACGCCCGCCACAATAAATGGCAGCAAATATTCCAGCGCATAAGGCATCACAAAAAATACAAACAATGCCGCCACAGCTATATATGCTATAACCACAAGTGATTTTACCGGGTCTTTGGGTAGTAATTTCATTTTAATCCGTCCTTTGTTTTAAATCATCACACAATAAATTTATCCATTATTGTGTGTCCCTTTTCAATAACAATTCCTGTTTTTGCGGCATTTGCCTCAGTATAGCAGTCAATGCCGCTTTGCTTTATGTTGGTGCTGTCATAAATTATGTACGGTACCGCATCTCTTGTGTGGGTACGGAGGCTAAGCGGTGTTGGATGGTCGGGCAGCACCAAAATTTTGTAATCCTCTCCCATTTGGTCGAGCTGCTCTTTTACATATTTTACAACTATGCCGTCTATAAGCTCAATAGATTTTACTTTGTTTTGGATTTCGTGGCGGTGGCCGCATTCGTCGGGAGCTTCCATATGAATATACACATAGTCTGCTCCGTTTTTGAGTGCGTTAACTGCCGCCTCGGCTTTGCCTTTAAAGTTGGTGTGAACATTGCCTGTTGCACCATCTACATCTATTGACTCCATACCTGCTAAAATAGCAATACCCTTTATAAGGTCTACTGCCGAAATAACGCTGCCCTTAATGCCAAACTTGCTTTCAAAGCTGTCGAGCTGCGGCTTTTTGCCCTCGCCCCATATCCATATTGTGTTGGCTTTTTTAAGCCCCCGCTGTGCTCTTTTAAGGTTTACAGGGTGGTTGTTTAAAAAATCATAGCTCTTTTTCATCATATCGTATAAAGGGGCACTGTCCTCGCCTTTTGGCAAATAGTCGCCTATGCGCTTTTCGAGTATGTCGTGCGGAGGTGTGAGGGTGTATTTTTGACCGCCGTTGTCCCACACAAGTGCATGGCGGTAGCTAACACCTGTGTAAAACCTAAACATTTGATTTCCAAAGTGTTTTTGCACGTCCTCTATCAAAAGTGCTGCCTCTGCAGTTGTAATTTCGTCGGCGCTGTGGTCAACAATGATTTTGTCCTCGTAGTTTGGCTCGTCCTCGGTTACTGTTACAACATTGCATCTAAAAACAATGTCGGTATCCTTGATATCAACGCCTATGGACACCGCCTCAAGAGGACTCCTGCCCGAATAGTACTTTTGAGGGTCGTAGCCCATTGCCGAAAGGTTTGCCACATCGCTGCCAGGCGACAAGTTTTGAGGCACATTGGACACAAGCCCAACCTCTCCTTTTGAGCAAAGGTAGTCTATGTATGGCTTTTTGGCAACCTCAAGAGGTGTTTTGCCTCCAAGCTCGCTAACTGGATAATCGGACATTCCGTCACCTAAAATAACTACGTATTTCATAAAAATTCCTCCCAAAAGTATTGTAAAACCCTGCACAGTACAAAGCTCGATCATACAAGTATTCATAATATATTATGAACCAAAAGCAAATAAAAATCTACTGTTTTTACAAAAAATTTAAATTAATGTAACAATTTTGTATTGCAAATACTCAAATACTTATATATAATGTAAATATACCAATACAAAAAGGAGTGGTAGTATGATACTTGTTACAGGCGGAGCAGGCTTTATAGGGAGCCATACCTGTGTAGAGCTTTTAAACGGCGGTTACGAAATTGCAGTTATAGACAACTTTTGCAATTCCAAGCCCGAAACTCTTGACAACATAAGAAAAATCACTAATAAAGATTTTAAATTTTATGAGGCAGATTTGCTTGATCGCAAAGCGGTGGAAACAATATTTGAACAAAACGACATACAAGCTGTTATCCACTTTGCTGGCCTTAAGGCAGTTGGCGAATCGGTTGCAAAGCCTATGGAGTACTATTACAACAACATTGGCTCAACACTTGTGCTCACTCAGACAATGGCAAAATACGGGTGCAAAAAAATTGTGTTTTCATCCTCTGCTACTGTTTACGGCGACCCTGCGACTGTGCCAATTACAGAGGATTTTCCTCTCAGCACAACCAATCCTTACGGCTCAACCAAGCTTATGATTGAAAATATTTTGCAGGATATTTATGTGTCGGACAACGAGTGGAGCATTGTGCTTTTGCGCTACTTTAACCCTATTGGTGCTCACAAAAGCGGCCTCATAGGCGAAAGCCCCAACGGAATACCAAACAACCTTGTACCATACATAGCTCAGGTTGCAGTTGGCATTAGAGAGCATCTCAATGTGTTTGGTGATGACTACAACACTCCCGACGGCACAGGCGTAAGGGATTATATTCATGTGGTTGACCTTAGCATTGGTCATGTAAAGGCTGTACAAAAGGTTTCCAAAACAACAGGTGTTAACATATACAATCTCGGTACAGGCAACGGATATTCGGTGCTCGAGGTGCTCAAAGCATACCAAAAGGCTTGCGGCAAGGAGCTTAAGTATGTTGTTGCTCCGCGTCGCCCTGGCGACATTGCAATGTGCTATGCCGACACCAAAAAGTCCAAAGAGGAGCTTGACTGGGTTGCAACAATGGGCATTGACGAAATGTGCGAGGACTCCTGGAGATTTACAAAGCTTAATATGCAATAAGCATATTTAATAAAACAACCATATATGGGGGGTGTAAAAATCTTTTGATTTTTACATCCCCATATTAATTTCCAACATAATCTTTTACATATATACGCGACGGTTTCCCATAGCCAAGGCTTACCTTTTCGATAAGCCCTTCTTCAACAAGCTGCTTGTGAGCTTTTATTGCAGTGCTTTTGGATATGCCCACAAGCTCTTGAGTTTGCCCTATTGTAAACATTATGTACACACGCCCGAATTCGTCGTACCAGTTGTTTTTTATTGAATACGACATTCTGTCACGCATAAGAGCGTAAACAATTTTTGCCTCCAGCGAAATATGCTCATAACCGCTTTCAAGCAAAAATTTAGGAAATGCGTAATACTTATCTGGCATGGTTTGCATAAAAGAATAAAAGTAAGCGTATTTGTTGTCTTGTTTTTGAGGTGTTTTAACTAAGAGGTTTTTCATTAATTTTATCTCCCGATTTGTTTATTATAATTTAATAATAACAAAACAAAAATACATTTTCGCCTACACACATTGCAAAAAACCAATTTTTTTAAATGATGATATGTTTTTTGCCTTGATTATTATTTTTAATAAATAGTTTTTATATATTAGTTTTTATTATATTAGTATTAATTGGGTGTAAATTTAAAACCTGTCGGGTGTTAAAATTATACCTCTCGGGTGTAATTTTGATACCATACCTGTGTTAAAATAACACCACCCGTGTTTGATTTTAACACCTGTGCAAAAGTTATCAACATTGGCATATAAATATTTTTTTTGAGCACAATAACTAAAAATATTTTGTGGAGGAATATTATGCTTGAATTTGAATATGTGGTTAGGGACAAGATTGGCCTGCACGCACGCCCTGCAGGAATTATTGTAAAAGCTGCAACGCCTTTTAGTGCGCAAATTACTTTTACCAACTGTGACAACGGAAAAGATGCAGATGCCAAAAAATTGTTTGCACTTATGAACCTTGCTGTAAAATGCGGCACTCAAATAAAGCTTACCTGTGACGGAAGCGACGAGGATGTTGCAATGGAAAAAATGAAAAATGTAATATCCGATAATTTATAACAAAAATACAACCTCGTGTACACCAGCATTGCTTTGGACTGCAATTAATATAGTGTTTGTAAAATTATTTACAATTGATTTTTGAATTATTATATGATATAATATATATATCTTTAATCCAAACCTGCTTTGTAATTACTTAAAGCAGGTTTGGGTTTGCATATTTTTTAATATCAAGGAGCAAACTTATGAAAAACACTATATTTACAATATGTGCTATGGTGCTTTGCTTTGCTTTGTGCGCCTGCACAGTAAGCAATACCGTTACATACAACAAAACCCCCTCGGTAACATATGCCGAAAGCCTGTACAATGATGGTGACTACAATAACTTTAAGCAATTTTGCACCACTATGTCGGGCAACAATGACAACAAAGATGAGCGTGACAATTTTTTTAATTACATTTTAACAAAGGCAACCACTGTTGATAGTAAAAATGCATCTGATGAGTACCTGCAAATGCTTGATATAATATCGGCTTGCCTTGAGCTTCCTCTTACGCAGGATTATGTGGTAAACGGACTTAAGAGCGTGTACAACAGCATCGATTCAAAGCTTACCGAGCAGTCAAAAGATTATTTGCTTGGCGTATGGGAAAGAGCAGATTCATCAAAGCTTAACGGCTCTAAAATTGAAGTTTATTACAATGAGGATGGTGCATTGGAAAGCAGATTTATAGGCCTGCCTGATGCCGAAACAACAAGCTTTAAAATTAACGATATTAAATGGACAAACCTGCAGTTTGCAAATTACAAGTGCTTTTACCTTTTGGATATGGCAAACTCCGAAATCAATATAGAAACCTACTACAAAAACGACGATAAAACAATATCAACATACAGAGGTGCAACTGCAAATATTGATTTTGACCAAAATACTATTTACATAAAATATGATTCGCCCGACAGTGTGACATCAGGTGCGTATCAGACATGGAAAAAATCACAATAAACAGTGGGATAAACGCAAAATGCGTACACCACACAAGGCAAATATATATAAATCAAATATTTTAATTAATCAACAAACCTAAAATTGTATAAAACTTGAGGAAGAAATTCGTAGCTTTACGAATTTCTTTTGTTTTGTGCCTTGTGTTTTGAACAAACTTCACCTCTCGGCGTATCACATACGCCTTCGGGTATCCCCTGCGGGTTCAGTTTGTCCAATCTACGCTATTTTCCGTTCATCCCAAAACCTATATCAAAATGCGTACACCACACAAGGCAAATATATATAAATCAAATATTTTAACAACAAAAACCGCTTGAGTACACATCATTTGATGTCCTCAAGCGGTTTTTTTATTTGTTCATATATTGGAGCGTTTGTTTAACTCCGCCTGCTACAGCTTTTGCTATATTGTCAAGCTTTTGGGTGTCGGTAAGCACTGCCAGGTCTGCATCGTTGGTTATAAAGCCGCACTCTATAAGTGCCGCAGGCATTTTGGTGTACTTTAGCACAGCAAGGTTTGGCCTTGACGAAAGCCCTCGGTTTGTAAGCCCTGTTGCCTCGGCAAGAGGGTCAAGTATCATTTTTGCAAATTCCATACTTGTTATGCCATATGCTCCGCTGCTGTTTGGCGTGTAACACACCTCTGTTCCGTTTGCCTTGGGGCTTACGGAGGAGTTGTTGTGCACACTCAAAAACAGGCTTGCATTTATATTGTTTGCAAGGTTTGCTCTTGCAAGCAGATTTTCGGTGCTTGTGCCCTCAAAGGTATCATCATCACGGGTCATTACAACCTCTATTCCGTCAGCTACAAGGTAATCGCGAATTTTTTTGGCTATATACAAATTAATGTCTTTTTCCTGAATAAGAGGGTTGCCATTGTCGTCCAAAATAATGTTGCCCTCATCGTCCTTGCCGAGAGCGCCCACATCCCTGCCGCCGTGACCTGCATCTATAACAACAATATTTGTAAGCTCTACCTTTTGAATGGGGGTTTCGGGCTGCCCTGCCTGTGTATTGTCATCAGGATGGGTTGGTACTTCAGGCTCTGCTGGCGGTATGGCCTCATCCTCGGGCTGATACTGACTATTACTGTTACCCACTGTAACAACAAGGGCCGATGTACCCTCACCGCTCAATTTGTACGGCTGCTCATTGGGGCATTGTATAACAACTCTTGTATATTCATCGTGCAGTGCCCAGCGCACCTCGTTTATATATCCGTCATCAAGCTTTTGCTTGCCGTCAGACGATGATAGCTGCGCCCCTTCAAAGTCAATTACAATTCGAAACGGCTCATTAAGTGTCATAACCTTTGGCGCTATACCCTTGCTTAGTGCTATAAGCACCTGTGTATTGCTTGTGTTTTGCTTGGCCGATACCGAGAGCACTTCGTAAAGATTGTCCTCTACAGGTGAATTGATGGTTACTTTTTTGGTAACGCCATCCCACAATACTGTGTAGCCGAGCTTTTCGGACACAAAGCGTATTGGTATCATAGTTCGGTCCTCAACAATCATTGGTGCGCAATCCATTTTAAACTGCTCGTTGTTTACTGTTGCAATGTCGCTGCCTATTTTAAACACCAAAATTGTATCACCCGATACAATTACAACCTGCCTCGAATCAGCCAGCCACGACACCTCACCGCCAAGATGTTCAAAAACAACTCTTGCAGGCACCATTGTGCGGTCATTAACTATCATTGGTGCAATATCTGTTTTAACCTCATTGCCGTTAACAAACAGCTTTATGCCAAAATTTGCATTTACACTTACAGAGGACAACATAATTGTGATTATTAAAGTAAAAATAACAGTTAACTTTTTCATTGGTTTTCCTCCATGGGCATTGCCCTTTTTGTTGCGTATAAATTTTGATGTAAAATAGGTTTTGAAAAAGGACAATTTAATAGAAAATTATACAATCTGCAAACTTCGTTTTAACTGATTTTGTCATAATATTTTACAATTAACTTCTGCCTTTACAAACTCCATTTTACAACAAAAAAGATATAGTACAACGATAATCATTATACTATATCTTTTACAAATTATAAATTAGTGCAACAAAATTGTAACAAAATATTAATAAATCGACATTTTACTCGCCATACGGAATACCAAAATGGTCGTACGCATTTTTGGTAACCACTCTGCCGCGCGGAGTTCGGTTGATAAAGCCAAGCTGCATAAGGTATGGCTCGTATACATCCTCTATTGTAACAGCATCTTCACCCGTAGTTGCAGCGAGAGTATCAAGGCCTACAGGGCCTCCGCCAAAGCCTTTTATCATAGTGGTTATAACATTGCGGTCCACACTGTCAAGGCCTATTTTGTCTATTTCGAGCCGCGTGAGAGCTTTGTCGGCAATTTCCTTTGTAATTTTGCCGTCACCCCAAACGGACGCAAAATCGCGCACACGCTTTAAAAGCCTGTTTGCAATACGGGGTGTGCCGCGGCTGCGGGAGGCAATTTCCATTGCGCCCTTGGTATCTATGTCTGTGCCGAGAATACCTGCACTGCGCTTTACAATGCTTGCAAGCTCCTCGGGAGTGTATAGCTCAAGCCTCGAAATTACGCCAAAGCGGTCACGCAAAGGGCTTGTCATAGAGCCTGCCTTTGTGGTTGCGCCAATTAGCGTAAAGTGCGGCACATCAAGGCGAATTGAGCGCGCGCTTGGGCCTTTGCCTATTATAATATCAAGAGCAAAATCCTCCATTGCAGGATACAATACCTCCTCAACACTGCGGCTTAAGCGGTGTATTTCGTCTATAAACAAAACATCGTGCTCATTGAGGTTGGTAAGTATTGCCGCAAGGTCGCCGGGCTTTTCGATAGCGGGGCCCGATGTTACTCTTATTGCAACGCCAAGCTCATTTGCAATAATATTTGCAAGAGTAGTTTTGCCAAGCCCCGGAGGCCCGTACAAAAGCACATGGTCGAGCGCTTCTTTGCGGTTGACAGCAGCTTCTATGTAAATTTGCAAATTCTCTTTTATTTTTGACTGTCCAACATATTCACTTAATACCTTTGGGCGAAGTCCTGGCTCACTTTCAAAATCCTCTCCCATTACCTCGCTTGTGATAATTCTCTCTTCGTAATCCATATTTCACCTCTACATAAGTGATTTAAGTGCTTTTTTGATAATATCTTCAACACTGTCGGAGCCTTGTGCACCTCTTACTGCCTTTTGCGATTCCTGTGCGGAGTAGCCAAGTGCCACAAGAGCGCTTATCGCCTCGGATATTGCATTGCCTTGTTCAACAGGAGCACTTCCCCCAAATGCATCGGTATCTTTTGATACAAAAGCCTCGTTTTTGATTTTGTCTTTAAGCTCAAGGCAAATACGCTGCGCAGTTTTTGCCCCAATGCCTGCCGCCTGCTTTATTGTAGCAACATCATCTGTTACAATACAAAGCGCAAGCTTTTCGCTTGTGGCAATCGAAAGTATGCTCACTGCTCCTTTTGCTCCCACTCCGTTTACCGAAATAAGCATCAAAAACAACTCCAGCTCCTCTTTGGTGGAAAAGCCGTACAAATCCATAATGCCTTCCTTAATGTACATATATGTATAAAGTGTTGCCTCATCGCCAACCTTGCAATTGGTGTCGGCTATTGTGCACTGCGATGTAAAAAGCTTAAAACCTATGCCGTTTACATCCAAAACTATAACTCCGTTGCCCTTTTGGGCAACTGTACCTTTTATATAGCTAAACATTTATCTCCCCTCCAAAATCTGCCGTGCCACATTGGGATTGTACGAATGCCCGTGGCATATTGCAAGAGCCAGAGCATCGGCAACATCATCGGGCTTTGGCACAGTTTTTAATCCAAGCATGGCCTTTACCATTTGCTGAACCTGATTTTTTTGCGCTCTGCCGTAGCCTACTATTGCCTGCTTTACCTGAAGCGGTGTGTACTCAAAAATTGGCACGCCCGCATTTACCGCCGCAAGAAGTATTACTCCCCTTGCCTGACCAACCGCAATTGCTGTTTTTGCATTGTTGTTAAAAAACAACTCCTCAACACTCATAAAGTCGGGCTTGTATTCAGTTATAAGCTGTGTAACTTTGTCGTAAATTTGTTTTAACCTGAGCTCAAACGGCATATTTGCCTGTGTGGTTATGGCACGGTAATCTATTGCACTAAACTTGTTGCCCGTATACTCCAGCACACCTGTGCCCACTATTGCATAGCCAGGGTCAATTCCTAAAATTATCATTTATTCACCTTTTATGTATATATTCATAATTTTATGCATAAATATGCTATATTTATCAATTGTTTTGTGTTTATTATGCATAATTATGCATTATAAATGTGATCTTAACAAAAATTTATGCATTTTTTATCTTGATTTTTTTAATTGTATGGATTATAATATTCTCATATCAATTACGAGGAAATTTTGTTTCCCCACATATATAATAAAACATTTTTGGAGGAAAATCAATATGTCAAAAGAAAAAGTTGTATTAGCTTATTCGGGCGGACTTGATACATCTATTATCATTCCGTGGCTTAAAGAAAACTATGACTATGAGGTTATTGCAGTTTGCGGTGATGTTGGTCAGGGTAAAGAAACCGATGGCCTTGAAGAAAGAGCATTAAAAGCAGGTGCATCAAAGCTTTATATTGAGGATTTGAGAGAGGAATATGTTGCAGATTACATATTCCCAACTCTTAAAGCAGGTGCAGTGTACGAGGGCAAATACCTCCTTGGTACAAGCCACGCACGCCCCATAATTGCAAAAAGACTTGTTGAAATTGCTAAAAAAGAGGGTGCAACAGCAATTTGCCACGGTGCTACAGGCAAGGGCAACGATCAGGTAAGATTTGAGCTTACAATTAAAGCACTTGCACCCGAAATGAAAATTATTGCCCCATGGAGAATATGGGATATTAAATCGCGTGAGGATGCTGTAGATTACGCACAGGCACACAACATTGAAATACCTGTTACCAAAAAGGATTTGTACTCCCGCGACCGCAACATATGGCACATAAGCCACGAGGGCATGGACCTTGAGGACCCAAACAACGAGCCTCAGCTCGACTCGCTCCTTAAGCTCAGCGTATCGCCCGAAAAGGCACCCGATACCCCTACATATGTAACAATAGGCTTTGAAGCAGGTGTACCTGTTAGCCTTGATGGTGAAAAAATGAGCGGACTTAAGCTTGTTGAAAAGCTCAATGCACTTGGCGGTGCCAACGGCATTGGTATTGCAGATATATGCGAAGACCGCCTTGTCGGTATGAAATCCCGCGGTGTGTACGAAACACCAGGCGGCACAATTCTTTATGCAGCAATTCAGGAACTCGAATACCTCTGCCTCGACCGTGACACACAGGCATTTAAGCGTCAGGCGGCAATTCGTTTTTCGGAGCTTGTATATGACGGCAAATGGTTTACACCGCTGCGCGAGTCACTCTCTAAAATGGTAGACGAAATGACAAAAACATGTACAGGCGAGGTTAGGCTCAAGCTGTACAAAGGCGTTGCATCACCTGCAGGTGCAAAATCACCATATTCACTTTACAATGAGGACATTGCAAGCTTTGGCGACAGCAAAGAGCTTTATTCACACAAAGATTCCGAAGGCTTTATTAACCTTTACGGCTTGCCGCTTAAGGTTAGGGCTATGATGATGGAAAAAAACAAATAGTGCGACAGTTGTTGCGTCCGTAGCGCAGAGGATTGATTTTAATTTCACGCGCGAACATCATTTATATGTACGAAGAGGCACCTAAAAGCAGGTGCCTTTTTTGGTGTAAAAATATGTATTGATTTCTGATATCATATGTGATATAATATGTTTAACAATACGAAAGGAATGATTTTTATGAAGTTATGGGGAGGACGCTTTGAAAAAAGCACCGACAACGAAGTAAACGATTTTAACTCATCAATACGCTTTGACGCGCGTATGTACCGTCAGGACATAAAAGGCAGCATTGCCCACGCAACAATGCTTGGAAAGCAAGGCATTATACCTGAGGCGGACAGCGAGCTTATTGTTAAAACTCTTGGCAAAATACTCGAGGATATCGAAAGCGGCAAGGTAGAATTTACAAGCGATGCCGAAGACATACATATGAATATTGAAACAATTTTGATATCACGCATAGGCGATGTTGGCAAAAAGCTGCACACAGGCAGAAGCCGCAACGATCAGGTTGCACTTGATATCAGAATGTACATTAAGGACGAAATAACAAGCCTAAAGCAAATGCTTATTGAACTGGAGCACACCCTAATAAAACTTGCGCAGGACAACCTTTACACAATTATGCCGGGCTACACTCATTTGCAAAAGGCGCAGCCCATTACTCTTGCGCATCATACAATGGCATACTTTGAAATGTTTAAGCGTGACATATTAAGGCTTGAGGATTGCTATAAAAGAACAAATGTGATGCCACTTGGCAGCGGAGCTCTGGCAGGTACTACATATCCTCTTGACAGGGAGTTTGTTGCCCAGATGCTCGGCTTTGACGGAGTAACACTCAACTCACTCGATGGCGTGTCGGACAGAGATTTTGTTATAGAGCTTGCAAGTGCACTTTCTATTTGCATTATGCATTTATCAAGATACAGCGAAGAGTTAATACTTTGGAACACAAATGAATTTCAATTTATAGAGATGGACGACTCGTGCTCTACAGGCAGCTCCATTATGCCTCAAAAGAAAAACCCCGACGTTGCAGAGCTCATCCGCGGCAAAGCAGGCAGAGTGTATGGCGACTTGATGTGTATACTCACAGTTATGAAGGGTATCCCACTTGCATACAACAAGGATATGCAGGAGGACAAGGAATGCATTTTTGATGCAATAGACACTTTAAAGCTTTGCATACCTGTGTTTAACAAAATGATATCCACAATGAAAATTAACAAAGACAATATGCGAAAAGGTGCATCGGGCGGATTTACCAATGCAACCGACGCGGCAGATTACCTTGTAAAAAAAGGTATGCCGTTTAGGGAGGCTCACAGTGTTATTGGCAAAATGGTGCTTTATGCAATTAACAACAACAAATCGCTTGAGGAGTTTACAATAGACGAATTTAAAGCGTGCTCGCAAATTATTGAACATGACATTTATGATGCAATATCACTTGAAACGTGCGTTAATGAGCGCAAAACAACAGGTGCACCGAGCAAGGATGCAGTGTGCTTTTCCATAAACAAGGGCAAAGAATTTTTAAATAATTATTAACGAGGTGAAATTATGGCTATTAAAACTTATCAGGATTCAAAAGACAAGTATTTAAAAGAAAAGGTAGACACCTTTGTACTGCGTGTTCCAAAAGGCAAAAAAGACGAAATAATGGAATATGCAAAAGCAAAGGGTATGTCACTTAACGGCTATATAACATCACTAGTATTTGCAGATATGGGAAGTAAGCTACAGGTTAAAACTGCACAAAAACCGTCCAAAGCAGAGCCAAAGGCAAAAAAAGAGCCCCAAAAAGCTCCAAACACCACCAGTCCAAAGCCACAAGTTCAAAAGCATGATAAACCCAAAAGACAAAATATGCCATCATTTTTGCTATAATGCAATTAATATATTTGAGTTAAAATATACATTTGTTTACAAAAACGCTTTTTTAAATTGACATAAAAAAGCTATAATGTTAAAATAAATATTGAGCAGTTCAGACAATCGCGGACGGCATTTAGCCGTATGAGGAAAGTCCGAGCATCACAGGGCAGGGTGCCGGGTAACCCCCGGTGGAGGCGACTCTAAGGAAAGTGCAACAGAAAATTACCGCCAACATAGTTGGTAAGGATGAAAAGGCGAGGTAAGAGCTCACCGGTACCCGGGAGATCGGGTAGCCGTGTAAACCCCACCTGATGCAACTCTGACAGGGAGTTAAGTTGGCCCGACATTCCCGAAAAGAGGCTGGAGGTATGCAGTAATGCACACCGTAGATAGATGATTGTCAAATACAGAACTCGGCTTACAGAATTGCTCATTGTCAAGTGTCCGCAAGGACACTTGACAACAATATTAAATGATGGCTTTAGCACCATTAATTCGATTAAACAAAAAGCGTCAAATATCTCAAAGGATATTTGACGCTTTTTATTTTAAATTTTAGGAAGGCTTGCTGCTGCAACAGACTGGCCTACTCTTCTTGCCTTTTCGTCAGGAATATGAAGCTGAAGCTTATTATAAAGCTCGGGAAATTCGGTTTTGAGCACTTCGTTTGCCTTATCAAGAAGGATTGTTCCGCCCTTTCCGCTTGTTACCCTGCCCATTATGAGTACATGCTTGATATCATAAAACATAGAGTAGTAAGCGATTGCATATCCAAAGTACACGCCTATCGTTTCATAAATATCTGCAGCACGACTGTCGTCATTTTCCATAAGTTGCTGAACAACCTTAAGCTTTTCGGCAGGGGAAAGGCTCTCGTCAAGCTCTATTCCCGCTCTGGGTGCAAGCTTTATGACTGCATCTTGTGAAAAATATTTAACACCGCAACCATAGTCGCCGCTCCACTCATCAACCATTGCACCCTTGTTGAAATCAACAGGAACAAAAGCCAATTCGTTAAGCCATCCGGTAATGTTTCCGTCCTTATCTACATAGCCGGCTGCCTCGCTGGTACCCATAGCAACACCCATAACATTGTTATCTTCCAGGCTCATTGCACCTGCCAGTGCGGTAACATCGCCATCGTTTGCAACTTCAATCGGGACATCGCCAAACTCCTTGGCTACATCTATATACATGGTTTTAACACGCTTTTTAAAATCTTCGTCGGATACCTTTAAAAAAAGTGATGCTACCATTATTTTGTTGTCTATATATACTCCCGCAGAAGAAACACCTATAGCATCAACTCTTGGCATATGTGATGCAGCCGTCTTCATTGCATCCAAAATGCCCTCGTAGTGATATGAGGGGTCGCTCTGAAGTTTTGGGAACCATACTACCTCTTCGGAATAAACAGTTTCGCCATTAACAACTGCCGAAACCTTGCGGTCACTTCCGCCTGCGTCGAAACCAATACGGCAACCGTCAAGATTGCGCCCTACAGGTGATGATACATCGTTTTCCTTGGGCATATCCTGCATATTTTCAACATACACAACTTCAAAGGGCTTTTCATAAACCCGTGCCATAAAGTTGAAGTCAAACTCCCTTTTGCCGCCTACTCTATAATCATTTGCAACACGGTCATATATGTTTTTGGAACCGCAAATGTAAACCTTAAATCCACCCTTTGCCCAAAGAAGTGTTTTGATTATCCTATCCAGCACAGCATGATTTTCTTCATCGTGTCCTGTGTTGTCTTTGTAAATATCTGTCTTATAAACTGCTATAAGACCGCCATTTCTTTCAACAGCTATGGTTACATTTTGAGATTCTGACTTTGCAACTGCTGCTTTAAAATCATTTATGACCTTAACTAATGGTAAAAATTCGGGTTCGAGTTTTGCTATCATAATTGTTCTCCTTTATATCTTATTTGTCCGTTAATGATTGTAGTAAGTATACCAAATTTATCGTCGGCAATTATTATATCCGCACATTTTCCAACCGCTATTGAGCCTATTTTGTCATCTTCTCCCAACGCTTTTGCAGGGTTAAGTGATGCACATTTAACGGCTTCATAAAGCTCCATGTCCGAATTTTCGTACAGATTGCGGACTGCATCGTTAAGATTAAGCACGCTTCCTGCAATGGTACCATCGGGCATAAGACATTTTATTCCCTCTTTGTGAAGGGGTTGACCTCCCAGGGTATAATCGCCATCGGGCATTCCGCCGGCCCTTATACAGTCTGTAATAAGGCACAGTTTGTCGCCCTTTATTTTTGCAACAAGGTTAAACAAGCCCTTGCTTACATGAAAGGTGTCGGCTATAAGCTCCACACTCACATCGCTTGATAAGGCTGCCCCTACCACCCCGGGACTGCGGTGGGAAAGAGCTGTCATTGCATTAAACAAATGTGTGGTATTTTTTACACCCTTTTCAACACCTGCCATAGCCTCTTCAAAAGTAGCATTTGTATGCCCCATAGAAATCAATACATTGGTGTTTTTGGATACCTTTTGTATACATTCCAAGGCACCATCAACTTCAGGTGCAACTGTAAAGAGCTTAACGATGTCTGAATTTTTTATAATAAAATCTGCATCAGGTTTTAATATATGCTCCTGTGCTTGAGCACCCTTTTTGGCAGCATTTATAAAAGGCCCCTCACTGTTAACGCCCAAAATTTTTGCACCATAGTATTGATTACTGTTTTTAACTTGCCTTATGCAATCAAATGCCGACTCTATTTCGGCTTTGGAAACAGTCATAGTTGTAGGGCACCAGGATGTAACACCGTTTTTAACAATTGCTTCTGCCATAAGCTTGATTCCGCCAACATCGCCATCTGACGCATCGGCACCATTGTAACCATGAATGTGCATATCCACAAGACCAGGCGAAACAAAATTACCGCAAGCATCAATTACCTCATAATCTGATAAATTTATATCATCAGCTTTAGCTATCTTTTGTATTTTGTCATCGAATACAATAGCCAAGCCTTGCGCAGCTTTGTCTTCAAAGAGAATTTTTCCGTTTATAATACACTTCATTGCTTAATTCCCCCTTTGTAAAAATGATAACACAAGTTTACTTAAAATGCAACTTTTATTTACAAATAAATTTAATCAAAAAACAAAAATGACACCCCTTTGGTTGTCATTTTTGTTTTTTGATATGCCTAATTTTTTAGTTTTTAGAGTATATAACCGTAACATCAGGATGTAACTGCAGTATTGATGCAGGAACCTTTGGTGTTATTGGGCCAAAAAACGCCTTTTTTACAATTTCCTCTTTGTTTTTTCCATTAGCAATAAGGAGTACTTTCTTTGCATTCATAATTGCTCCCATACCCATTGTAATAGCTTTTTGGGGCACATCATCTGCAGATGCAAAAAATCTTGCGTTTGCTTGTATTGTTGATTGGTCTAAGTCAACAAGGTGTGTTTCTTTTGTAAACACATCATCCGGCTCGTTAAAACCGATATGTCCGTCAAGGCCAATACCTAACAGCTGAATATCTATGCCGCCAAGGCTTTCTATTCTTTCGTCGTACTCTCTGCCCTCTTTTTGCATATCATCAGCACATCCGTTTGGTACAAATGTACATTCTTTTCGGATGTTTATTTTTGAAAACAAATTTGTGTTCATAAAATAACGATAGCTCTGATCGTTATCACCTGTAAGGCCAACATATTCATCAAGATTTACAGATGTGACCTTTGAAAAATCAATATCGTTATTTTGATATGATTTTACCAGGCAGTCATATGTACCAAGAGGGCTTGAGCCTGTTGCAAGGCCCAAAACACTCTCTGGCTTTGAAATAATCTGTGCAGCAATAATTGCTGCAGCTTTTCTGCTTAATTCATCATAATTTTCAACTTCAATATACTTCATGTTAGTTCCTTCTTTCTACTATGTTATTTTGTGATTTTACTATACTATCTGACGGAAACACTCCTCTTAAAGAATTGAGAGGATATACCCAAGTGTTTTTGCCGATTATCGTTCCAGGATTTAAAACACATCCGCAACCAATGTCAGCACCATCTGCGAGTATTGCACCAATTTTGCGCAGATTTGTTTGATATTCTTGGTCACCGTGAATAACAACCTCTTTTCCATCTGACTTTAAATTTGAACAAATTGAACCTGCTCCCATGTGCGCACGATTGCCAAGAACTGAATCTCCTACATAATTATAATGCGGTACTTGTACTTTTTCAAGCAGCACACAATTTTTAAGCTCCGATGAATTGCCTATAACGCAGTTTGCACCCGTTATTACTGAACCTCTGATAAATGCTCCCGGGCGTATTTCTGTTCCTTCACCAATAATTGCAGGAGCTTCGATTACTGCCGTAGGATAAATTTTTACATTTTTGCCTACATAAACACCATCAGATATTTTTTTAAAGCCTTCAATACCATTTTCTATAAGCTCATATATATATTCTTTTATATGAGGCAAAATTTCCCACGGGTATTTGTAGTTGTCAAAAAACTTTTCAAGATAAGAGGTTTTGCATTCAAACAAATCTTTTGTCTTTACCGGTTTATTCAATACTGTGACCTCCCTTTATTATAGCATCTGCAATCATCTGTGCATATTGTGTGCACTTTTGTTCGCTTTCGCTTTCAATCATAACTCTTATAACAGGCTCTGTACCACTTTGACGAAGAAGTGCCCTTCCTTTACCTGCAATGAGTTTTTCAACCTCAGCCTTGCTTTCCAAAACTGCTTTATCTTTTAGCACGGCAGCCTTGTCTTTAACCCTGATATTTTTAATATATTGAGGATAAAGCTTAACAGGAGCTGCAAGCTCTGCAAGAGAAAGCTTAGAGTCGCATATTTCCTCTGCAAGCATAATTGCTGTGAGTATACCATCGCCTGTAGTTGCATATTTTTTAATTATAATATGTCCCGATTGTTCACCTCCAAGAGCATAGCCCTTCTCCTGCATACATTCGTAAACAAATCGGTCGCCAACATTTGTTTGCTGGCACTTTATACCAGCCTCTTCAAGACTTACAAAAAAGCCGCTGTTTGACATAATTGTAGCAACTACCGTATTGTTGTTGAGCATGCCTCTGGATTTAAGCCTTTTGCCCAATATATACATTATTTTGTCTCCGTCGACAATTTCGCCATTACTGTCGACTGCAATACATCTGTCGGCATCACCATCAAAGGCAAAACCAACATCAAGATGCTGCTCCTTTACAAGCTTGCACAAATTTTCAATATGAGTAGAGCCGCAGTTTTCGTTAACATTAAGCCCGTCAGGCTCTGCACCTATTACAACAGTTTGTGCTCCCAATGCTACAAATACAGATTTTGCTATCATCCATGATGCACCGTTTGCACAGTCAAGACCTATTTTCAATTTTTTGTATGAATGTGATGCCAGTGAAATAAGGTAACCGAGATATCTGTTTCTTCCTGACGAGTAATCTGTAATACAACCTATTTTTTCTCTCGTAGCAAGAGGCAAATCGTCTCCCAAAATGCCCAGAGCTGCAAGGTCGCCATCAATATACGACTCAATAAGTGATGTTGTTTTGTCGTCAAGCTTTTCACCATATTTGTTTAAAACCTTAATGCCATTATCATAAAATGGATTATGTGAGGCGGTTATCATAATGCCGCAGTCAAACTCCTCCTGCCTTGTAACATAAGAAACACTGGGGGTTGTTGTAACATGCAGCATATATGCATCTGCACCCGATGCAGTTATACCTGCCACAATTGAATACTCAAGCATATAGCTTGACCTTCTTGTGTCTTTGCCGATAACGATTTTTGGTCTGTGATTTGTGTTTGTGCAACCGTTAAGTTCAGACTGATAATACCAGCCCAAAAATCTACCGACTTTGTAAGCTTGCATTGATGTTAAAGTAATGTTTGCTTCACCTCTGAAACCGTCTGTACCAAAGTACTTATTAGCTTTTGGTTGAGTATCTTTGTGACATATTTCAATGTGTTCATACAAAAGACTATCTGTTGAAATATTAAAAATTTCGCAAAGCTGAAGCACTTTGTCTATTTGCGGAAGTGCCCGATCCATTTCCCATTTTGAAATAGATTGCCTTGAAACATCAAGGCTTTGTGCAAGCTGTTCCTGAGACATCCCAGCCATAACACGAAGATTTGCTATTTTTTCACCTAATTTCATATATATCAACTCTCCTATGTATATTATATTTATAATATCAAAGATGATACATATTGTACACCAACTTTTGTTTGAATCATTTGCAACCACAGGTTGTTTTTTGCTATTTATCAGCAACTATTTTACCATATTATCAACAAAAATGCAATGCTTTTGCATACTTGTATTTACAAAATTAAATAGGTATTGTATTATAGCATACCAATAAAAACCAACAAAATAATTGTTTATAACCTTTTTGTGTTAAACATCAGACGATAATTTTTAAACAAATTTAATGTAGTAAATCACTTATGAAAAAATTTTATATATGCGTATATTTGCCCTGGACTTTACAACTTCAATATCGGGTGCCTCTTTTGCAAAAAACTCTTTAAAAAAGTCCATTGTAATTTTTTCGGTGTCGTAATGTACAATATCTATAATGCTCATACCTCGCTCATAAGCATTGCGGGCAGGGTTGTATTTTACATCGCCTGTAACAAGCAAATCTGCCTTTAAATCAAAGCACAAGTCCATTATGCCTGCACCGCCGCCTGTGTTAATTGCAACAGAGGTTATTTGGTCATCAAAATTGCCTACATAGCGGCAGCCGTCAAGGTCAAAAACCTGTTTGCACTTGTCAAGCATTTGTTTAAGTGTTACAGGGGTGTCGAGCTTTGCAAACCTACCGTAGCCGTGATACTTGCCGTCTTTTTGACAAACAACTTCGATAACCTGCGTTTTTTCAAGCCCCATTAGGCTTGCCATATAGTCGTTTATGCCGCCTAAGCCTACATCAAGGTTTGTATGAGCAGTATAAAGGGCAATATCGTTTTTTACAAGCTTTCTAAGTGTGCGTTGCTCGGGGTTGCTCTCGTCAAGACGCTTTATTGAATGGAACATAAGCGGATGATGCGAAATTATGAGGTTGGCGCCAATGCTTTTAGCTTCATCGGCAACAAATTCATCTACATCGCAGCATACAAGAATTTTGCTTACCTCGGTATTTTGGTCGCCTACAAGGAGTCCTACATTGTCGCCATCCATAGCAAACTCCAAAGGAAATTTGTCCTCTATTAATTTTGCAATATCTTTTATTTTCATTTGAGTTCCTCCCTGTATATTTTAAGCTCATTTTCAACAAGCTCAATTTCGGCACATTTGTCTGATGATGATTTTTTTAAACCGTCAAGGATTTTTTGTATAACTCTGATTTTATACTCTATATATTCATCAAATGCTTCGGGAGAATTTTGTTTTAAATTTTTTCCGATGAGCAAATCCATTTTTGATGGGGTGTAATTGCCTTTTTTTACTTTAAAAATGTTGTAAAACTTATTTTCCTCACGGCAAACATATTCGTCTGTAATTATAAAGCCTGCGCCGTAAAGGTACTCACGCAGCTCACTTTGTGCAATCATAGGCTGAAGTATAAGCGTTGTATTGTCTGTTATAACATTTTTACCATTTTTTAAAATATCTGCAATAAGGGGGCCGCCCATACCTGCAATAACTATAACATCAGCTTCATCGCTATGCAGATTTTCCAAACCGTTTGAAAGCCGTGTAGACACAATATGGGCCACATTGTATTTGATTATATTTTTTTGTGCCGCTTTAAGAGGCCCCTCGTTTACATCCATAGCAAGTGCCTTTTTGCACACACTGTTGAGTGCGCAACAAATGGGGATGTATGCGTGGTCGGTGCCTATATCGGCAACTGTATTGCATTTTGGTATTATATTGTATATAAGCTGTAATCTTTGTGTAAGTATCATATTTATTTTTCTTATCCTGTTTTTAACTGATTTTAGGCACAACAAATCCCATCGAACCCGCGCGAATACTAAATTTGCCTGTTGCCGATAGTATATGTAAATATTATAAATCTATATGTTTTTCGGGCAATCCGTGAATTGCCCCTGCAAAACCCGATATGATATAAATTGTCGTTGCGTAAGCAACATATCGAGCCGTCAGGCATATTGAGTGCTAAGCACATATCGAGTCATTTGTGACATATCGAGAATTTTTTAAAAATTTATATCCACAATTTCAAGCTTTGCTTGAATTTATTATATAACAAATAACAAAAAATAGCAACCCCAAAACACTTATATAACACAAAAGGGGGTGTAAAAAATCTAAACTGTTTTTTACACCCCCGTGTTTGTTAATTTTTTTCTATTATTGATTTAAATGTAACATATGCATCATTCCATTTAGCAGCATCAAAAGGAGCATACTCCTTAACATCAAACGATTTTTTAATAACCTTGCGCGCCTCGGCAATGTCCTTAATTTTGCCGTTTGCAACGAGCTGTACTGCCACATTACCCACAGCAGTAGCCTCGGTAGGCCCTGCCCACACGCTTACGCCGCATGCATTTGCAGTCATCTGGCAAAGGTTTGCTGCATTTGCTCCGCCGCCGAGTATATGAATGCTGTTGTAATCCTTGCCTGTAAGCTTTTTAAGGTTGTCAAAAGCGTGTCTGTATTTAAGAGCAAGGCTTTCGTATATGCATCTTGCAATTTCGCCAATTGTCTGAGGTACATACTGGCCTGTCATTTGGCAGTATTTTTGTACCTTTTGAGGCATATTGCCCGGCTTGCCAAATTCGGCCCAGTCGGGGTCTACAAAGCATTTAAAGCCCTCTGCCGCCTCTGCCTGTGCAACAAGCTCGGGGAACGACAAATCGTGGCCCTGCTTTTTCCAACTGCGTCGGCATTCCTGAATGAGCCACAAGCCCATTATGTTTGTCAAAAATCGTATTTTTCCGCCAAAGCCACCCTCGTTGGTATAGCTTGCTTTTAAGCCCTCGGGGCATATAACAGGCTGGTCAAGTTCTGTGCCAAAAAGTGACCATGTGCCGCAGCTTATGTATACAAAATCCTTTTCCTCACTTGGTACGCTTACAATTGCCGAAGCTGTATCGTGAGAGCCAATTGCAACAACATCTGCCTCTTGTACCGAAAGCTCCTGGCAAATATCATTTGTAAGCTTGCCCACAACAGTGCCCGGCATTACAATATCGCACAAAACATCTGTAGGAATTTCAAGCTTGTTTAAAAGCTCTGTGTCCCACTGCCTTGTGTATGGATTAATCATTTGCGAGGTGGATGCTATTGTGTACTCCGCCTTTTTTTGACCTGTTAAAAAGTAGTTTAAAAGGTCGGGAATAAAAAGCATTTTGTCGGCAAGCGAAAGTGTTTGCTTTTTGTACTTAGCCATATAATACATCTGAAAAAGTGTATTAAAATTCAATATCTGAATACCTGTGCGGTCGTACACATCCTGCTCGCTGATTTTTTCAAAAACCTCATCGGGTATATTGTCGGTTCGTGCATCACGGTAGTGCACAGGGTTTGCCAAAAGGTCGCCGTTTTGGTCAACAATGCCAAAGTCAACTCCCCATGTATCTATACCTATAGAGTCAAAGCCGCCTGCAAGGCGCGCATTTACAATAGCTTGCTTTATTTGGTTAAAAAGATAAATTATATCCCAGTAAAGTGTACCGTTTACCATTACGCCGTTGTTTTCAAAGCGATGTATTTCATTTAAAATAATTTTTCCGTTGTCGTATGTTGCAAGTATTCCTCTGCCGCTTGATGCGCCAAGGTCAATTGCCAAAACTTTTTTCATAGTAATATCCCCTTTTGCTATGCTATAACTATTTCAACCTCTGCCTCGGTTAGCTTTTCCCTTAAAGGCTCATCAATTTGTGCCTCGGTAATAAAGCCGTCAATGTCTGTAAAGTTTGCAAGCTTTATAAAACCAACTCTGCCAATTTTTGAACTGTCGCACAAATAATATATGTTGCTGCAGTTTTGCATCATTTTCTTTTTTATGCTGCTCTCTTCGGAGTTGCTGTCAAGTATGCCTGCCTGCGCGGTTATACCCTTAGACGAAAAAAACATTTTGTTGGCAAAATAATTGTCAATGCATTGCTCTGCCATATTGCCCACAAGCGATTGGTTTTGGCTCACAACGCCGCCTATTGCAATAACCTTTACAGTGTCGCAGCCCGAAAGCTCCGATAAAACCCTCATAGAGTTGGTTATTACTGTAAGGTTATGTATGGATTTTAATTCTTTTGCAATAAAAAATGTTGTGGTAGACGCATCAAGAAAAATTGTATCGCCCGATGATATAAACTTTACTGCAGCTTTTGCAAGATTTTTCTTTTCGTCTACATTTTTGCTTTTTCGTGTTTCAAGGCTCAACTCAAAAGCATTTTCGTCAAATTGAACTGCTCCGCCGTGAGTTCTGCGGAGCATATCCTGCTTTTCAAGTTTTTCCAAATCACGCCTTATTGTTTCTTCGGTAACGCCAAGGTCAAGGCTAAGCTTGCTTACAAGCACCGAGCCGTCACTCTCAAGCAATTCCATTATCTTTTTTTGTCGCTCAAGGGCTAACACAAAATCACCTCGCGGCTTATTTTATAATTTTAACTCTCATACCGTTTTTGATGCCTACTGCGTTTGCATCGTCGGTATCTATGTGCATTTCCACATTAAAATCGTCACGCACTCTTACCTGCACACCATAAAACAAAGTGGGCTTAACGGTATCGAGTATTTCAACATCTACATAGTCGTTGTCTTTTATGCTGTGCTTTGCGGCAAACTCTGGTGTAAGGTGTATGTGTCTGTTGGCAATAATTACACCCTGTTTAAGATACACACATCCCTTTGGGCCAACTACAACAAGCTTTTCGCTGCCTTGTATTTCACCAGATGGTCGAACCGGCGGCGAAACCTTGAGCACAAATGTATCGGTACGCGAAATTTCAACCTGCGTGTTTTTACGCACAGGGCCAAGCACACGCACATTTTCGATGGTTTTGAGTGATGGGCCAACAAGTGTAACAACCTCCTCGGCTGCATATTCTCTGCCCATGAGTGTCTTTTTTTTGGTAAGCTCGTATCCTTTACCAAACAATGTTTCAAGGTCAGATTGCGACAAGTGAATGTGGCGCTGTGAAACACCTACTTTAATTTCACCGTTTGCCTCGCTGATTTGGGATGACATTTCACTCATAACCTTTACAATTATATCCTGAATATTAGCATCTGTCATTATATGCACCACCTTAAATCAAGCTTTTGTGCTATTATATATCAAAAAACTTTATAACCTCGTTATGAGGGTTTGCTATAACAGTTTGGCCATATACCTTGCCTATGGCGCTTGCACTGTCATTGCCTGCATCAATTGCAGCTGCAACTGCCGAAACGCTGCCGCATATAACAAAGCTTACAAGGCGTCCGCCCAGCCTTTTTTCGGTATGGATAAGGCGCACATTTGCTGCTTTAAGCATACTGTCTAGGCCAGTAATTGACGCAACAAGGCCTTCAACCTCGAGTATGCCCACAGCAGCCTTGCTTTTGGGATGAGTCTCTTTTGCACCAAGCAAGGTTTTTGGGAGTTTTTTGTTGTATTTGTCCTTGTTAATGTCGAGCTTGTATGCCATTTTTTCAACACCATCCGATGGATTTGGGATGATGTGCGAAACTATAAACTTATCTATTGATTTGGCATATTGTGTTGCTGCCTCAATTGCTGCAGTTACTGATGCAACATTGCCTTCTATTTTGAGCTGCATAATAAGCGGAACAGGAAATTTGCCAAATGGTCGGTTACGGTCAAATGCAATAACCTTAACATCTGCCGCTTTTGCTGCTATATCTGCACAAGTAACTACTGCAGGAAAGCCATATACTTCCATCATACCTAATGCTTTCATAGGGTTTGTTCAGTCCTCTCTAATAGCGTTAAATTATACAATATGAAATCCTTCGGACATTACACATCTGCGCTGACGGGTAAATGAGCGCGCACTTGTGATGCCTTCACCTGTAGGGCCTGCAATTGTAAAGGTTGTATGGCCCTCGCCGCCTGCACCGATACCTGCATATGAAGGAGCATTTTTTACAAAAATTGTTGTTTCAACCTCTCTTGCAAATTTTGTGAGTCTGTCTACATTGAGCGAGTGAATGTGAGCCGAATGTCTGTTGCCGTGCTCTGCCTTAACAGCATAATCGATTGCCTGGTCAATATTTGCAACTCTTACAATCGGTAAAATTGGCATCATCATTTCCACCTGAACAAACGGATGATTAAAATCTGTTTCACAAATAATAAGCCGTGGGTCTGCATCTATGCCGATTTGTTTAAGAAACAGCCCTGCATTTTTGCCAACCCATTTTTTATTGATGCCGTACTTGCCATCTTTGTTAACAAGGCAAAATTGCATAATTTTGTCCCTCTGTTCCTTGTTAACAAGGTAAGCACCGCTTTTTGTCATATTTGCAATAAGCTCGTCGGCAATACTCGAAATTGCAAAGCACTCTTTTTCGGCAATGCAAGGCAGGTTGTTGTCAAAGCTTGCGCCCAAAACTATATCTTTTGCGGCTTTTGCAATGTTTGCTGTTTCGTCTACAATAACAGGTGGGTTGCCTGCGCCTGCGCCAATTGCCTTTTTGCCCGATGACAAAAGCATTTTTACAACGCCTGGGCCGCCTGTTGCAACAAGCATTTTAACTATTGGCGAATTAACCATTTGGTTAGAGGTATCCATTGTAGGCTTTTTGACCGATACAACAAGATTTTCGGGGCCGCCTGCTGCAAGTATTGCTCTGTTTACAAGGTCTACTGCGTAGTTTGCAACTCTGCATGCATTTGGGTGCGGGTTAAACACTACACCGTTACCGCCTGCAATCATACCGATTGAGTTGCAAATAACTGTTTCGGAAGGGTTTGTTGACGGAGTTATAGAGCCAATTACTCCAAAAGGAGCCATTTCAATAAGGGTAAGCCCATCATCACCTGTTTTTACTCTTGGCTCTAAATCTTCGGTACCCGGGGTTTTGTTGGCAACAAGCTGATGCTTGATAATTTTGTCCTCAACTCTGCCCATACCTGTTTCTTCTACGCCCATTTCAGCCATAATGCCGGCTTCTTCAAGTGTGAGCTTTCTGATATTTTCTATCATCTTTTCTCTCTGGGCAACAGAGTAATCTCTGTACTGCTTGTACGCCTTATCTACTGCCTCAAGAGCTTCTGTCATAGTGTCAAATACGCCCTTTTGGCTGCCTGCTGTGCACAATTCGCCTTTATTTTCAAGTGTTTTTATAACACTTTCAACTATTTTGTTTATATACTGTTCATTCATTGTCAAAGCACCTCAATCTATTACAGAATAGTTTTCCACATTTTCATATCAGGATTTGCAATTACAGAGCTGTCAAGGAACATCGATGTTTCCTTAAGGTCTGATTTTACTTTTTCTACTGCTGCGTTAACCGCCGCAACCTCTCCTGTGATTAGCAAATATGACTTGCCGCACATACCCTTTGCAATACGCATTTCAATAAGGTCAACAAGAGATGTTTTTGCGGCTACATCTGCAGCTACAATAATTGATGCTGCCGAATATGTTTCGATAACACCGAGAGCTCTTGGATTTTCAACCTCTGTTGTGCCATATATTGCTGGGAATATAGCCTCGTGCGGATTGCCCAGCACAAAGCTGTCGATAAGCTTGTCGGGGTGTTGAGCCTTGCTGTTGTCTACCGCTGCTTTTACTGCACTCAAATCGCCGCTTATCAGCACTATGTATTTACCGGGGCAAACAACCTCTGCCTCTAGTAGTTCTACCTCGGCAGTTTTTACCATTGTGTCGGCTGCCTGTATACCTGTTGCAACTGTAAGATATTCTACCATTGCTATTGCCTTGGACATTAGCTCTTACCTCCTGATTTTTTTACTATAATATATGTATCTGTTACCGAAGTAACTGTTCCGTCTATTGACGAGTGTATGTCGGCACCAAGCTTTTTGCCGCTGCTTGCCACCACCTGACCTATGCTAACTATGTCGTTAGGCTTAACAACAGGCGTACATTTGGGGCCAATATGCTGACTAAGCATAATTTTAACCTCTTTGGCAGGTATTTCGTCTTCAATAAATGTTGCACCTATGTTATATTTGGTAAGCCCAAGCCTTGCAACAAGGCGGTGCATAGGTACCTTTTTATAATCACGGTCAGGCAAAACCCCCTTAAACTGTGGTGTTTGTGCCTTGACACCTTTTTTTCTCAGTTCATCTTTTGCCACGCCTATAAGTGTGCGGGGCGATAAATCCTGCGGACAGGCATACAATTCACAAAGGCCGCACTGCGAGCAAAAAGCAGAGTTGACCACAGCCTTTACATCGCTGTCCATACCCTTTGATACAGCTCTCATAAACTTGTGAGGCTCTATAGGGTAGCCAAGCGCATTTCGCGAGCACAAATCTGTGCACGAACGGCACTGGCAGCAAGCGCTCATTGCCCTTAATATACTTATGCGTGTTTTTGTTTTGCGTTTTAAAACAACGGGGTGCTCGCTTGGCAGTACCAAAATTGCGTTGCTTGTTTTGGTAACAACATCATTTGGTTTTACTATTTTGCCTGTCATTACACCGCCGCCGATATAATCATAATCCTTTACGGTTTCACCGCCGGCAAGCTTTACAACATCTTTGTACTTCATGCCGAGAGGCACCTTTACCATAACCGGATTTTTAACCTCACCTGCAACCACAATGTATTTGTGAGTAACACCTTTTGCCTGTGTTATTGCAAAATATGTGTTGAGCATTGTTTCAACATTGTATACAATAACACCTTCGGAAATTGGCAAATTGCCCGGCTTGACTATTCTGCCGGTTGTTTCGTATATAGTTACTATTTCGTCACCTGCAGGGTATATTTCCGGCAGGAGTGATATAGTTGTATTCTTAAATTCGGGTAAATAAAACTCCACTGCATCTATTGCGTTTTTGTATTCGGGCTTAATGGCAATAACAACCTGTTTTGCATCAAGAGCCACTCTTACGCATTCGAGTGCAGTTAATATTTGATTTGCAAAATTTGCAAGGAGCTGTCTGTGTAGATTAAAAAGAGGTTCGCACTCTGCGCAGTTAAGCACAATTGTGTCTGCTCTTTTATCAAGTTTTGCATACGAAGGAAAGCCCGCACCGCCGGCACCGACTATTCCGCTGTTTTTCATAGTTGCTGACAAAACCGATAATTCCATAACCTACTCCTTATTTTAATGATGAGCCATCATCAACAATACCTACAATTGCAGCATCTACAGGCGCATCTTCATTGCCTGTGCCAATTCGGGCAGCACTGCCCATTGCTACAAGCACAACCTCGCCAATACCTGCTCCGATATTGTCGGTTGCTACTATTCGCGATTTTGCATAGAGCATACTATCAAGAGGTTCTACTATCATAAATTTGTTGCCGATAAGTGCATCGTTTTTGCGTGTTGATACAACAGAACCAATAACTTTACCTACTATCACTACAACTCATCCTTTCGGTAATAATCAATCAAAAACTTTTTTGTGTTTGCACTGCGGCACATTAAATGTGCCGCAGTATATTATAAACACAATCAAAATTACTTAAGTGCAGGGAGAATTTTCTCAACATCTGCATGAGGTCTTGGGATTACATGTACTGCAATGAGTTCACCAAGCTTACCTGCAGCTGAACCGCCAGCTTCTGTAGCAGCTTTAACAGCACCAACATCGCCTCTTACCATTACGCTTACAAGTCCTGAACCGATTTTTTCTGTTCCAACCAATTCAACATTTGCAGCTTTAAGCATTGCATCGGCAGCTTCGATTGCAGCTACCAAGCCTCTTGTTTCTACCATACCGAGTGCTTCCTGAGCCATTTTAACTTCCTCCTTAATTATTTTGGTTTCAACTGTTGCTTCTGCTTTTGCAGCCTGTGCCTTGGGAGCAGCAGGTTTTGCAGCAGTTTTCTTTTTTGCAGGTGCTTTGGCGCCTGCCTTTTTTGTTTGTTTTTCAGCCATAATTAAACCACAGCCTTTCTGCCTGTATAATACAGATTATGTATTAGTCAAGAACAGGCAATATTTTTTCAACATCTGCGTGTGGTCTTGGGATTACATGTACTGCAACAAGCTCACCAAGCTTACCTGCAGCTGCACCGCCTGCTTCTGTAGCAGCTTTAACAGCGCCTACATCGCCTCTTACCATTACGCTTACAAGTCCGGAACCGATTTTTTCTGTTCCGATGAGTACAACCTCTGCTGCTTTTACCATTGCATCAGCAGCTTCAATTGCAGCTACCAAACCTCTTGTTTCTACCATACCGAGTGCTTCTTGTGCCATTTTTATTTCCTCCTAAAAAATATAATACTAATTTATTTATTAATAATTACAACTTTAAGACCTGCCATTTTAAGGTTGGTTTCAAGTGCATTATTAATCTCTTCTAATGGGAACTCGTGTGTAACGAGTTTTTTGATTGGCAAGCCAATCGCAATTGCTCTTTTTAAGAAATCAAATGTTGTTGGATAATCACGCAGTGTGTAAATCCATGAGCCAACTGTTGTAATTTCTTTAGCGCATATATCAAAGTGCGGGTTGATTTGTGTTTCGCCGCCGTTTACAAAAAAGCCAAGCTCACAAAGACCGCCGCCGTTGCGGATAAATTTGTACACATTTGAGTGTGCAACTGCAGCGCCTGTGCACTGGAATGCAAAATCGGCAAGATGTCCGCCAAATGCATCTTTAACACCCTGTGTAAGTGCATCAAGGCCGTCGTAGTTTTTAAAGTTAACTGTAGCCTCTGCGCCAAGCTCTTTTGCAAAGTCAAGGCGTTTTTGTTCACCATCGACTGCAACAATATGTTCCACACCCATTGTGCGCAGCATTGCCACACAAATAAGGCCTATTGGTCCGCAGCCCTGTACTACTACTCTCGAATTAAACTTAAGTATGCCTGTTGTTTTTGCTCTTTCTACAGCGTGTACCAAAACTGCGCAAGGCTCTATAAGAATTCGTGAATGAAGGTCTAGGTCGGAAACATTAAATATAGTTGAGCCCTTACGGATAACTATATAATCTGCAAACCAACCGTTAAGGTGAATGTCATCATCAGGCATAAGGCCGTAGCATTGTGCCTCTCCTACATTGAGCTTGTTCATATCAAATGTTGCAATTTCGGGGTCGTTTTTAAAATTGAGGCAGGTTACAACCTTGTCGCCAAGCTTAAGCGGTTTGCCTGCACTGTCAATTTTGACATTTTTGCCCAATTTTACAATTTCGCCTGTGCCCTCGTGGCCAAGAACTACAGGAATAAGCCCAAACGGATCTCTTTTAAACTCATGTGCGTCTGTGCCACACACTCCGCAGCCTTCTACTTTAACGAGGATATCATCGTCGCCAATTTCGGGGATGTCAAACTCTTTGATATCAAAGTGGCCAAGCTGAGTCAGAACTGCTGCTTTTGACTTTTTGGGTACTGCTGTGCTAAAAGAAGGTGCCGATGTTTTGCAATCGTCGCTATGCATATTTTGAATAACAGAACGCACAATTGCTTCAATTTCTGCATTGTTCATTTCAAATCTCTCCTTTCATTATATCCGGAAGGATTGATGCACCGTAAGCAGAAAGCTCAGTATCTTGCTCCTCGCTTCCGCCGCTTACACCAAGGCCTCCTATTATTTTTCCGTTATATACAAGGGGATCTCCTCCGCCAAATATAACAATTTGTCCTGCATTGGTAAACTGAATGCCATACAGTGACTGACCGGGGTTTGCCAAGCCCTTGAGCTTTATGGTTGACATTTTGAGTGCAACAACGGTGTAGGCTTTGTTAAGGGCTACATCGTAGCTTGCAATGTACGAGTCATCCATACACTCTATTGCAACGGGGCGTGCTGCAGTGTTTGAAACTGCAACAACGGCTTTTACTCCCATTTGCTCAGCCTTATTTTCTACCATTTTTATAAGGCGCTTTGCCTGAGCCAAGGTTATTGACTGAGGGCAGGCTTGCTGCCGCATCTGAGATACAACATCGGTCACAATTTTTGATATTGTGTTATTATCCATATGTATCACCAACAATTATTTATTGCGCATTGCTTCCATTACTTTTTTGGTAATCTCTTCTACAAGCTGGGTGTCTGCACAGCCCATTGAATCAATAGGGTTGGTGTTTGCCTGTGAGCAGCTTGGAACGCCGCATGTGTGGCAGCTGACTTTACCATTTTTTGCATTAGGGCAAAGGTTTGCAGGGTGTTTGCCTGTCATACCAAACTGGCGTCTGATTTCGTAAAGGCGTTTAACCTGCTCGTCGGTAAATTCCTTAGGGCCGCCCAGAGCTCTTGCATTGTACAAAAGCTGTGCATAAAATTCGAGTGATTCCATTTTGTGATATGCTGCAACAAGCGAATCCGAATATGAAAGTGCACCGTGATTTGCAAGAAGAACCGCATCAAAATAAGGAAGATACTTTTCTACTGCATCGGGAATTTCCTCTGTTGAAGGTGTGCCATACTCTGCAATTGGCACGCAGCCAAGAGCAATAACAGCTTCGGGCATAATGGGCTGTGTAAGCGGAATACCTGCAATTGCAAAGCTTGTTGCATATATAGGATGTGCATGCACAACAGCTTTTACATCTGGTCTGTGCTTGTAAACTCTAAGATGCATTTTAATTTCGGAAGAGGGCTTAAATTTGCCATTTGCCGAAATTACATTGCCGTCACCGTCAATTTTGCATATGTACTCAGGAGTCATAAAGCCTTTGCTTACTCCTGTAGGTGTGCAAAGATATTCATTTTCACCGATTTTTACCGAGATGTTACCATCATTTGCAGCAACCATTCCGCGATCGTAAATTCTTTTGCCTATTTCGCAGATTTGCTTTTTGATTTCAAATTCATTTACCATTGCTATTTCTCCTTTTATATAAATTGTAATACTAAACTTTTTTACCCAAATATTATATTACCACAAAAAACAACATAAGTCAACAAAAAATTCTGTGTTTTTCTTTGAATTTGTGAGAATTTGTTATTTGTTATAAATATTTGTGTTTGAATTGCTGTTTATTGGGCTATTCGCTCAAAAATGTAAGCAGTTTGTCTATGCCGATATTTTCTTTTGCGGAAACAAAAAATATATCCTTACAGCCTGCCAGCCTCAACCACTGCGCCGCTCTCTCTGGGTTTGCCTCCTCGTGATCAATTTTGGTTACAATGCCTATAACAGGCCTTGTTGCCTGACACACACAATTTGGCGAATACAGCGAAAACGGCTCTGTTGCACTCATCAAAAGCCCTATAACATCTGCCTCGTACGAGTAAATTGCAAGAGCCCAAGCCAGCTCTTTTGTCTGAATGTATTCCCCGGGGGTATCAATTATTATGTCATGGTAATTTACATACTGCGTTTTGTGATATTGTATGTTATTGCCTTTAAGCACCTGTGTGAGCGTGGTTTTGCCGGCCTCGCTCCTGCCTATTAAAATTATCTTTTTCATGTTTTTGTAATGTCACACACAGTAAACCCAAGAGCATCACGGCTGTAATCGGCAACTGCCTTAAGGGCTGTGTCTACCTCAGATACTGTACCTGTTATAATAAGTGTACCACTAAATCGGTCTACAAAGCCTACCTCACTGCCCGATGACTTCATAGCTATGTCGGCTGCAATAATTGCAGTTTCGCTTGGTGACATTGTTATAATGCCGATTGCTGCTTTTGAGTAATCTTTGGCAGGGTCAAGGCCAAGCTTTTTGTACAAAATTTTATCGGGGTTTGCAATAACATGCGCAAGGGTAATCTGCTTACCGGGTACAAGCTCCTGAATAATGCGCAGCTTGTCTTTTATGTCGATGTCATTGCTTGTAAGTTTTTGTTTTATATCCAAGTTATTACCCTCCTATCATACAACTTAACCCCTCGGCCTGTGCAATGCGTTTAAATATTTGCATCTTTTCACTCGGTATAAGGGGCGCATCACCCATTTTGTACTCCCTGCCAAGCCCTTTGTATTTGTCTAAGCCAAGGCGGTGATACGGCAGCAGGTGTATTTTGCTTACATTTGGAAGTGACGCTGTAAATTTTGCAATATCGCGTATTTCCTCCTCTGTGTCATTAAAGCCAGGGATTACAGGAACGCGTATAATAAGCTCTTTTGCATCAATAGCAATTTTTTTGGCATTTTCGAGTATAAGTTCATTGGGTGCACCGGTAAACTCTTTGTGTTTGGCGCTGTTTATGTGCTTTATATCCATCAGATACAAATCGAGGTACGGGAGCAGCTTTTGTACTTTGTCGTAGCTTGCACAGCCTGTAGACTCTAATGCAGTGTTTATACCGCTTGCCTTTGCTGCCCTTAAAAGTGCCCCGGCAAAATCTGCCTGATAAAGACTCTCACCGCCCGAAAGTGTAATGCCCCCGCCCGAGCGTCTGTAATATGCACGGTCACGCTCCACAATTTGCATAACATCGCGGACAGTAACATCCTCGCCCATTGTTTTAACCTTGCCGCCCATTTGCATCTGCTCGATGTCATAATTTTGCGATTCGGGGTTGCAGCACCATCTGCATCGAAGAAAGCAGCCTTTTAAAAACACTATTGTGCGTATGCCAGGCCCGTCATGAACAGAAAAACGCTGAATGTCAAATATTCTTCCCTTTGTATCCAGATAGCTGTTATCTGTATATTCCATAGTTAATCTCCAATTGAATTAAAATCCTTTTTGTTCGGTTCGGTTAATAATGTCGTCCTGCAGTGATTTTGAAAGTGTTACAAAAAGCGCACTGTAGCCTGCAACACGCACGCAAAGTCCCTGATAATTTTCGGGGTGTGCCTGAGCATCGCGCAGTGTTTCGCGGCTGACAACATTAAACTGAACATGGCTGCCCTTTTGGTCAAAGTAGGCTCTTACAAGAGCAACAAAGCTTTCAAGGCCGGGTGCACCCTCAAGTGCTGACGGGTGAAACTTCATATTATAAAGTGTACCGTTGGATGCAATAAAGTGGTCTAGCTTTGATACAGAGTTTGCACCTGCCGTAGGGCCGTTAACATCCTTGCCTGCCGTTGGCGAAACGCCGTCGGCAACTGGTGTGTATGCGTATCTGCCATCGGGAGTTGCTCCCGTTTGAGCACCAAGAGGTACATTTGCGGATACAGGGTAAAGCCCCGCCTGAAACCTGCCGCCTCGTGGATTTGTGTATTTTTCAACAGGTTTGGTGTAGGTGTAGGCTACATCACGGGCAAGCATATCAACCTCATCAATGTCGTTACCATATTTAGGCAGCTCATCTATCATATCTTTAATTGCAGCATACTGAGGGTTACCGCTGTTGCCAAGGTGGCTCTTAACTTGCTTAAAAATGCTTGCAATTTCACTTTCGCTAACTTGTATACCCTTTTGGACAAGTGATTTTGCAACTGCAACAGTAAGCTCTTGTGCTCTATCTGAGCTGCTATCCTTGCCAAAGTTGTGAGCAAGTGCCTGCTTAAGATCAACAAGTGTAAACCTTTTTTGCTCAAACACAAGCTTTTTGATTGCATACAGCGAGTCGGCCATATTTGCAACGCCAAAGCCCTGAGGGCCTGTAAAGTTGTAAATGGCACCGCCCTCCTGCACGCTTTTGCCTCTGCCTATACAATCCTCTATCATACTCGATTCAAAAGGAAGAGGGCAGCGTCTTGCATGAGCACTGTCAACTGCATTGTCTGCATTAACCATAAGAGCAATCATATATTCTATTTGCTTTTTATACGCATCATAAAATTCTTCAAAGGTTTGCATATCGGCAACATTGCCTGTTTGAATACCAACAAGCTTGCCGTTGTCATAGCCGTTAGAAAACACAAGCTCAAGCGGCCTTAACATATTAAAAAATGCCGAATCGTGCCAACCATCTGTTTTGCCTGCTTTTTGCGGCTCAACACAGCCTATTATGTTGTAATCTCTTGCGTCTTGCATTGTAAGGCCTCTGTTTACAAGTGCAGGAATAATAACCTCATCGTTGTAGTATGCAGGAAGACCAATACCCGTGCGTGTAAGAGTTGCACATTTAATAAGAAAATCGTGAGGCGAGCCATTCCATACACGAACCGACAGTGACGGCTGCGGGAGCATTGTGTGCATTGATGCATTTATACACATAAACGACAAGTCGTTTGTAGCGTCAAGACCATCAACAGTTTGGCCGCCGCAAATAAGATTTTGAAACAATGAGTACCCTGCAAAGCCTTCGGCAGACGCTTTGTCACGGACTTTGTTTAAATCGTTTAATTTAATCCACAGGCAGTCGATAAGCTCCTGTGCAAATTCCCTTGTTATTACACCATTTTCAATATCTTTTTTGTAGTAAGGATACATATACTGGTCAAAACGGCCCGGTGATATAGAGTGGCCGCTGGACTCCGTTTGCAAAAGCATTTGAACAAACCAAAACGACTGACAAGCCTCGTAAAATGAGGTTGCACCGTTTTCGGGAACATTTTTACAATTTTGGGCAATTTTTAAAAGCTCTGCCTTGCGCTCAGGGTCGCTGCAGGTAATTGCCGACTGCTCTGCAAGTGCAGAATATCTTTTTGCAAAATCAATTGCACCCTCAAGGCTTTCTACAACAGAATTAAGAAACGCTCTTTTTGTTGCATACTCAGGGTCACACACCTTTAATTTTGCTATTTGGTCTTTTGTCTTTTTGATAATGCCGCTAAAGCCGATTTTGAGCACAAGGCCGTAATCAACAGTAACATGACCTACACCGTTGTAAAAGTAATTGCCAACTGTAAACATATTATGCTCAATTGCAAGAAGTGCCTCATCGGACATATAGCTTTTTGCAAGCTCACTGGTGGTTTTGCCCTTCCAGTATTTGTATACATCAGAAAGTATTTTTTTACTCTCCTCGGATATGTAAAACGGGTCGGCACTGCGGGTAGCTACTGTATCAAACTCTGCCTCAAGCCACTCAAACGAATATTCGGGAAAAACCTGGCAAGAGCGTGACTGCTTTGTAGCAGAGCCTACAACAAGCTCGTGCTCTCTTATTGTAACAGGGATTTCACGGCAAATTTTTGCAAATGCCTTACCTCTGCGCTCGGTTATGGGCAAACCCTCGGTAGCTTTGTATGATTCTGTAAGAATCTGAGCTCTTTCAGTTTCTATCTGAGGTCTGCTCGAAAGCAGGTTGTTTTTAAGTTTTTGAATTCGATTGGATACCGGTATATCCGCTGTGTAATACTTACTCATATACAACACCTCGTACATATATTTTAAAACAAAGGTTTATAAAACCCAAAAAATAACAAATACTAATCCATATTCACTTTGAATTATACTACATTATATATACAAAGTCAATACAAAAAAGCAATTTTCCCAACATTTTCAAAACAAAATAAACTCAAAACCAATAAAAACAAATAATTTCACAGATTTTTAAGCATCAATTATGTGGCACTTACGTAATAAGATAAGTTTTATAAAGGATAAATGCTGATATTTTACAAAATACTTAGTATGCTGTTTAAAAAGTCAGGGCTTGACTTTGGGGGCATTTTTTGCTATAATATGCTCCGCAATACATTCCATTATTAAGAGGGATTATATATGAACATTATAGTAGTAGGGTGCGGTAAAGTTGGCAGAAAGCTCATTTCACAACTCTCGCACGAAAAAGAACATAATATAACAGTTATAGATTTGCGTCAGGCAATTGTACAAAAGCTTGTAAACAACTACGACATTATGGGAGTTGTAGGCAGCGGCACCGATGTTGACATATTAAATGAAGCATCTGTTGATGATGCAGATGTGCTTATTGCGGTAACAGGCTCCGATGAACTCAACCTTATGGTTTGCCTTATGGCTAAAAAGCTCGGAAATTGCAACACAATTGCAAGAGTGCGCAAGCCCGAATATTACAAAGCAATAAATATTATTAAGCAAGAGCTTGGCCTTGCACTTGTTGTTAACCCCGAAATGTCGGCAGCAAACGAAATTGCACGAATTTTGCGATTTCCTTCGGCAATAAAAATTGACACCTTTGCAAAAGGCAGAGTTGAAATTCTTAAGTTTGAAATTCCGGATAACTGTGTTCTTGACAATATGCAGGTAAGCCAGATTGCCGCAAAGCTTGGCAGTTATGTGCTTGTTTGCGGAGTAGAGCGTGGGGAGCAGGCATTTATACCATCGGGTAATTTTGTGCTGCAATCAGGTGACTATATAAGCATTGTTGCATCTATTAAGGAAACTGCTGCATTTTTTAAAAAAATAGGAATTCGCACAAACAAAGTAAAGGATACCCTTATTGTAGGCGGAAGCGACACATCATACTACCTTGCCCGCAACCTTATGAAAACAGGCATACAGGTAAAAATAATTGAGCAAAACCAAAACCGCTGCGACGAGCTGTTTCAGCTTTTGCCAAATGCTACAATAGTAAACGGCGACGGCACCGACAACAAGCTGCTTATGGAGGAGGGCCTTGCCACATTTGACTCATTTGTATCTATGACAAATATAGATGAAGAAAATGTGCTTTTGTCACTGTATGCAAAAACGCAAACCAAAGGTAAGGTTGTTACCAAAATAAACCGAATAGAATACGGCAATGTTATAGATGATTTGCAGCTTGGCACAACAATTTACCCCAAAAACATTACTGCCGAAAACATTGTGCGTTTTGTGCGTGCCAAAAACAACTCCATTGGCTCAAATATAGAAACCATGCACATTATACTTGACGGAAAAGCGGAGGCACTGGAATTTAGCATAAAAGAAAACTCACCCGTAACAGGCAAAACACTTGCGCAGCTCAATCTAAAGGAAAATATACTCATTGCCTGTATAACCCGCGGCGGCAAGGTTATTATACCACGCGGTAACGACACAATAGAGGTTGGCGATACGGTGGTTGTTGTTACTCTTAAGAAAGGCTTTAAGGATATCGGTGATATCTTAATGTAGTTATGAATTACAAAATGATTGTAAACATTCTTGGTTGGGTACTCAAAATTGAAGGCATAGCCATGCTTATACCGCTTGTTTGCTCCATATGCTACAAGGAAAGCGAAATTAAAGTATGGGCAGTTTGCATATTGATTTGCTATGCAATAGGATTTTTGATATCGCGACGCCTGCCAAGGCGCAAAGCATTTTATGCAAAAGAGGGGTTTGTTGCAGTAGCACTATCGTGGATAGTAATGAGTATTTTTGGTGCAATTCCGTTTATGCTGTCGGGCTATATACCAAACTTTTTTGACGCAATTTTTGAAACTGTGTCAGGCTTTTCCACAACAGGTGCATCTATACTTACAGATGTTGAAATTTTGCCAAAATCAATACTTATGTGGCGAAGCCTTACTCACTGGATTGGAGGCATGGGGGTACTTGTGTTTCTTATGGCAATATTGCCACTTTCGGGCAGCAGCAATTTGTACCTGCTCCGTGCCGAAAGCCCCGGCCCCTCAGTTAACAAGCTTGTGCCAAAGGTAAAGTCCACCGCAATGATTTTGTATGGGATATACATTTGTATTACTGTTATTGAAATTGTCCTGTTGCTTTTTGGCGGACTCAATTTGTTTGAGGCACTCACTCTTTCGTTTGGTACTGCAGGCACAGGCGGTTTTGCAATACTCAACTCAGGCATTTCGAGCTACTCGCCGTATGTGCAATATGTAATAGCAATTTTTATGATTTTGTTTGGTGTTGATTTTGGGCTGTACCACATACTGCTAATGCGTGATGCAAAAGGCTCTGTACTCAAATCAGATGAATTAAAAGGCTATTTTGGAATAATTGCAACTTCTATAATACTTATATTTATAAACTGCCGTCATTTGTTTGCTACTATAGAAGAGGCTTTTAGGCACATTTTGTTTACGGTAGGCTCTATTGTAACTACAACAGGGTATAGTACTGTTGACTTTAATTTGTGGCCGCAGTTTTCAAAGGTTATTATATTACTCTTGATGTTTGTAGGCGCGTGTGCAGGCAGCACAGGCGGCGGTATGAAGGTATCGCGAATTATTATACTGCTTAAATCAATTGTAAAAGAAATACGCACTTGCGCTCACCCAAGGACTACACTTAAAATTAAAATGAATGGCAGACTTGTTGAGCACGAAACCATAAGAGGTGTAAATGTGTATGTGGCAGCATTTGCAAGCATTTTTATTATATCACTTCTTATAATAAGCCTTGACAACTTTAGTTTTACAACAAATTTTACTGCTATTGCCGCAACAATAAACAACATTGGTCCAGGGTTTGAAATGGTTGGGCCAACGGGTAATTTTTCGCAATTTTCGAGTCTTTCAAAGCTTGTTATGAGCTTTTGTATGCTTGCAGGGCGGCTTGAAATATTCCCTATGTTGATACTATTTAGCCCATACACATGGCGTAAATAACGCCTTGACAAACAAAAAAGCCTGTACCGAAAAGTACAGGCTTTTTGTTATTATTGTTTTAATGATGATTTAAATTATCTCAAATCCTTTGTTGCAATGTGGTCCATATCGTCAAATTCCTGATTTTCGCCGCACATTGCCCATATAAATGAATATGCCTTTGTACCTACACCCGAATGGATTGACCAGCTTGGGCTTATTACAGCCTCCTCATTGTGCATAATGATGTGGCGTGTTTCATTAGGCTCACCCATCATATGAAATACTGCGTCATTTTCGCCCATATCAAGGTACATATACACTTCCATGCGTCTGTCGTGAGTGTGGCTGGGCATTGTGTTCCAGTTAGAGCCGGGGTCAAGCTGTGTAAGGCCCATTGCAAGCTGACAGCTTTTCATAACCTCGGGGTGTATGTACTGATTGATAACACGCTTGTTGCAATCCTCAACACTGCCGCAAGGAACTTTTTTAGCTTTTGTAATGTCTATTTTTACAATAGGATAGGTTTTGTGAGCAGGGCACGAGCTTACATAAAATTTTGGCGGATTTGATTTGTCGGTGCATTTAAACACAACCTCTTTATTGCCCATACCTATGTACATACCGTCGCGGGGGTTCATTTCGTAATCGGTCCCGTCAACTGTGATTATACCTTTGCCGCCTATATTAATACAGCCCATTTCTCTACGCTGCAAAAAATAATCGGATGCAAGCTCTTTGCCGCCAACAAGCTTTAGCTCTTTATCAACAGGCATAAATCCTGCAGTAATTATTCTATCAATGTGGCTGTACACCATTTTTACATTGTCGGGTGTAAACAGCTTACCAATGTGAAATTCCTCTCTGAGCCTGTCTGTTGTATAGTGCTTAACATCCTTTGGATTAGCCGCGCATCTTATTTCCATACTAATTACCTCCATATTAAATTGACTATAATTATAATACCATTAAAAAATTTAAAAGTCAAGGCAACCAGTAAACGACAATTTTAGTGAAGAGTTAGAGAGAATAGCGAAAAGATAAGAGTACAAAAAAACGACAACTTTCTAAAAGAAAATTGTCGTTTGTTTTTGGAGCTAGTGAAGGGACTTGAACCCTCGGCCTATTGATTACGAATCAATTGCGCTACCAGCTGCGCCACACTAGCAAATATTATGAGGGAGCAAAATGCTCCCTCCTGATATTATATATTATTTGCTATTTTTGTGCAAGTGTTTTTTATTCAACAATATTCAGCTCCACAACCTGTGATTCTATCTGAGCTCTTTTTGTGTAATAAATACCCTTTTGATTGTAGTACACAAATTTTGCACCGTTTGCATTTATACCGCTGTCATTTATAATGGCATCACTCAAAACGGTAACTTTTACATCGTACTTTTCGGGTATTCTACTCAAAACGGCTGTGCCATCGGTTTTTACAACATAATCGTATGCAGGCTCATATTCAACCTTGACTATTTGGCCGATGCATTTGCCGCTCTCCTCGTCAAAAACTTTGTCTCCCTCTACAAGCTGGTCTACGGTGTACATACGCACAGCTTTTGTAAGGAGTGTATATTGCACCTGCCCGTTTGATGTGGTTACATCGGAGTGTGCACTAAGGTTAAATTTAAAGTAAGTAACAGCTATTGCAACAACCACAATAACAATTACAAGCAAATCTACTATGTTTATTTTTCCAAACAATTTACCCTTGTTATCTGTCATAAAGCTTACCCCCTACTCCGATATATCTATATCAATTATATGGCCAAAGCCAACATAATTTTTTGACCTTAAATATGCAACAGTGCCCACCTTTACCTTTTGGCTTGCAAACTGGATATTACCCTCACTAACAGATGTGGGTGTGCCTTTTATGGTAATGTGCACATTTTGCCTATTTGGATACTCTACAAGGTCGTATTTGCCGCTTACAGGGTTTGGAGTTGCCAATTTTGAGGGCTTTATCTGTACATCTTGTACCTTGCCGTAGTAACCGCCCTTTACACTGTCGTAAATGTCGTCACCAACATTAATTTTGTTTGCAAGGTCATTTTCACAGTTGGCAATTTCTACAGTAAAAGACACCTCCGACACTGCCTCAAGTGCATCATTGCCTGTTTTTGCAATCATTTTGTAGCCCGCCAAAGCGGCCACAAGCAACGCAACAATTATAACAATATCAAATATGTTGATTTTTTTGCTCATTTATTTACCCTCCATTACTGCAAAATACACATTCTCTATATTTGCAGTGTTTTGCTCTGCCGTAAATTTTTTGTCAAATACCGCCTTGCTCTTAAGCTTTAAGCTTTGGCGGAGTGCTTCGTCCGAAAGGTACATTTTTACCTTTTGATACAAATCATCGGCATTTTTTGTCTTAAATATAAGCCCGTTTTCGCCATGGGTTACAACTCCGGGGTTGCCGCCAAAATCGCTGACAATTGCAGGGAGGCCTATGCTCATACCCTCAAGCAGCGAAAGGCTTGTTGCCTCTGTGCCAAACGATGCGTTCATATTTGCATCAAGTATGTTCATAATGCCTGTTACATCTGTAATAAAGCCTGCCATTATTACATCGTGCACAATGCCAAGCTGCGATGCCCTGTCTCTTATTTGCTGTTCATAATCACCTGTGCCTGCAACAAGCAGCTTAACCTTAAAGCCATCATCACGGAGCTTTTTGACAGCCTCAAGCAAATACACATGCCCTTTTACCTCGTTGAGCCTTGCCACTATACCAAGCAAAAATTCATCATCAGCCACATTGTAGTTTGCACGGAGCTTTTTCTTTTGGTCATCGGGTATTTGGCTTAAAGGTTGTACTCCGTTTTGGATAACAACAATTTTTTTGCTGCTTACACCCGTTTGGGTAAGGTTATGTTTTGCTGCCTCGGCAACTGCAATTATTTTGTCGGCAGTTAAATTGTTAACAAAGCCGTTTACAACTTTGCCTATGCCTTTTGAAATTTTACGGCTTGGCTCAAATACGCTGTGGCGGGTGTATACAATTTTGCATTTGCCACAAAGCCGTGCCGCAATGCGCGCCGACATACATCCGTGTGAGTGCACAATGTCGGGAGCAATAGATTTAAAAATCTTTTTTAAATTGGCTATGCCCTCTTTGCCCAATGATTTGTCGGATATACCGTCTGTTTCAACAAACTTTCCGCCAAGCTTTTGTATTTCGGGGATAAGCAGACTTGCACGGGGCACAACAATTGTTAAATCTATTTTTGACCTGTCGTAATATTTTAAAAATGTGAGCACGCATTTGCCTGCGCCGCCTATATTTGTGTCGGAAATTACATTTACAACTTTTAGCATTTACTTGCCTCCCTCTGTATAAGTATAGCGCAGCAAGTGAGCGCGATAATAACATAAAACATAAATACTATACGGTAATTGTACCACACATTATCAAACATACCCTGCACAAGATACCCAAACATACCTGCAGAAAGTCCTGTGATGGTTGATTTGAGCATTTTGTCCTTTTTTTCGGCAATTATGGTGGATATTACCATTCGGTAATATGTGAACACAATTATCAAAAATACAATCATACCCAAAATTCCGTTTTCTACAAGTATATGCAAATACAAATTGTGGGAGTGAGGAGCCACTATACCCGAATAGGAGTAAAACGGATATATCATATTAAATGCGTCACTGCCAAGGCCTATGCCCGACATCCAGTAGTCCTTAAGCATTGCAATTGAGCCCATCCATATATACACGCGGTATGAGGTGGATGTGTCGGTTGTATTGCCTATGCTCAAAAACCTGTCGATAACATTTTGAGGCAAAAGCATTGGCACAAAAAATGCAAACAGCACTCCGAGCCATACAATTCGGCCATCATAAAACATAAAAAACAAAATTGTTGCAACAATAAGGCCTATCCAGTTGCCCCTTGAGTATGTGTACACCATACAAAGTGCCAAAAGAGCAGTAACAACCACACTTACAAGCTTGTTAAATTGTGACGGCCTTGACAAAATGTACCCCGATGCAACAGGTATAAGCAAAAGCAGATATTCGCCAAGTACATTGGGGTTGCCAAAGGTGGATATAACGCGTGTTTCAATATTATCAAACATTTCGGTGTCTGTCCAGGTTGTGCCCTCAGCAAAGCCAAACATATGCTGATATATGCCATATATTGCAACAGCTGCCCCCGCAAATAGCATTGCGCTGATAAGTGCATATAGCTGTGTTTTTGTGCGTACTGCATTTACAGTAAGGTAAAAGCCAAGCACAAATGCAAAGTATACCAAAAATATTTTTATGCTTGACACTGGTGCAAAAGATGTTACCGATGATATAAACAACACCAGCGCAAAAAGAGCAACAGGCGTATCAACAGGTGTGTGCCTAAATTTAAAATCAGGGTTGGTGAGCAATTTTATAACAAAGGCAAAAAAGCTCACAAGCACCATAGCCACAACTCCCATTGTCGGAGCAAATGGCATACTTATAAGTGCAGCAAAAATGCCCACTCTGTAATCGTATATTAAAAAGCCTAAAGCAACAAGTGCCATTGGTGCTAAAGCAACATAAGGCGAGTTTGTTGCAACTGCAGCCGCACCTGCAAGCAAACCCAATGCGGTGTGCACGCACAGCGATTTAAACGAGTTGCTTTTGTTTGGCTGCTCACACAAAATTTGCAACTCAAAAAGCTTACACGCAAATTTAGCAACCACACTGCCCCCAAACAAAACCCTGATTGATTTGTCTGCAATTATTGCAAATATGCCAACTGCGGCAATTGATGCAAAAACAATTTTGTACTCACCAGTGCCAAATATTAGGCAAACTGTACAGGCAGCAAAAATGTACATACCATATGCTCTGACAGAGCGTGTAAAAAAGTTTGTGTAATAAGTGTTTACCAAGCCAAAAATATGCGATTTGCACAGCACCCCATACAACTTTGCAAACAAGGCTCTCATAGCTGTTACAATTTTGCTTTTTAAAATTGCACTTCCCATTAGCTGATTTGGATATGTTTTAAAATAATTTGCAAAAAATGACTTGCTGGTTAGCTTTTGCCACAGTGTGCTTACAAGTTGCTGCAGCTTGTAAAACAAACTCAAATCAAAGCATGCTTTAAGCCATTTTGAAAATTTTACAACCAGGCCTACTATTAAGCTTTGTGTCAAGAGGTTCACTCTCCTTTCACTTTGCGTGTAACAAGGTGTATTATGTCTGTTATTTCGTTAACCTTTAAAATTATGCAGCATACAAAATATACAACTGCTCCTGCACACACAGGCACAAACAACGATACAATTTTGTCATCTGTTGGTACCAGTGCTTTAGCAAACGCTACGCACACTGCCATCAAAGCAGTGCTTACGGCAATTTTTAAAGTATATATGTACATATCTTTGTTTATTATGCGTTTTTTTATGTTAAGTACAAATACAAGGGCAGCGCCTATAACATTTGCCGAGACAGAGGCACAAACGGCAAGAGCTTGGTACCCGCACGAAAAGCCCAACACGCTCACAAGGCTGAGCAGCACATTGATACCTATGCCTGCCATTGAAATACGCATTGGAGTTTTGCCGTCGTGCATAGCATAAAATGCCTTGTTGCAAATTTCGGATATGCCGTAGCCAAGCATGCCAAACGAGTAGCAAAAAAGAGCTGCCGATGTAAGAGAAGTAGACTGTGCACCAAATGCACCCCTCTCATAAAACAGACGGATAATAGGCTGCGAAAGCAGCAAAAAGCCTGCCATTACAGGCGTAATTATAAATATTACATATCTTATTGCTTTTTGTACAATTGACGAAAACTCACCGTCATCACCTTTAGCCGCTGCACGCGAAAGCGACGGAAAAATCAAATTTGTAATTGCAAATGTAAACACACCCACAAGAATAATGTAGAGCTTGTTTGCATAATCAAGCGCCGTAACAGCGCTGCCGCCCTCCATGCCAGATGCAAGGCGGATGTTTACCATTGTGTTTATAGGCTGAACCCAAGTGCTTATAATTATGGGCAGTGCCAAAACATACACTTTTTTTATGCCCTCGCTACGCAAATTAAGGCAAGGGCGGTACTTGTACCCAAGCTTAATAAGCGACGGTATTTGAACTACAAATTGCATTGCCCATGCAACAAGCATTGCAACTGCAACTCCGTAAATACCAAAATTATCACCAAATACAAACAAATATATTATAAGCAGACCGTTAGACACAAGTGATATTATTGCAGGTATGTAAAACTCACCAAACGACTGCAAAATACCCACAAAGCAATACGCAAGCCCTGTAAACACAATTGTTGGAAACAATATACGCACAAGCAAAGATGACAGAGCAATTTTGTGTGCATCGTAGCCGCCTGCAATAAGGTTGACAAACACATCCGAAAACAAAATTCCAATGGCAGACATTACAGCTGTTACCACAAAAACAAGTGTTATAAACTGATTGGAAAATTGTATTGCCTTGTCCCTGCCATGACGCTCTAAATACTCATTAAAAATTGGAATAAATGCCGAAGTAACCGCCGAGCCAAGTGCAATGTCAAAAAACAAAAGCGGTATACGGCTCGCAGTGGAAAATGCTATTGCCTCGTTGGTTGATGTGCCGTACATCCCTGCAAGAGCAATGTCACGCAGCATACCGCAAACCTTTGCAGCAAGGGTCATTACAACAACAAAACCTGCGGTTAACGCAGTATTTTTTTTAAGCTTCATATTTTACCATCCATCACAATTAAAATAATTAAAATTGTTATAAAAGCAACACAACGACAAACCGCATTTTACTGCGATTTGCCGATGTTGTTAATAATTATAAGGTTTTAAGATACTCTTTTGTAAACTCTTCCATAATTTCATCGCGTTCGAGCCTTGAAATAAGTATGCGGGCATTGTTGTACCCTGTTATGTAGGTAGGGTCGCCGCTCATAAGATATGCAACTATCTGATTTAAAGGGTCATATCCCTTTTGCTTGAGCGCATCATATACAACTGCCATAATTTCCTTTACTTTTTGAGAGTTATCTTTTTCATTGCTGATTTTTAAAGTTTCGTTATACTGATCCATATTTGCCCGTTCCTTTCCTTAAATATTGTGCCTTTATTATATCACAAAAAGCCATTATTTTCAAGCAAATTAATGTTATGAGAACCACATTTAACACAATTGTAATATTAAAACAGGCAAATATGACGAAAATTGAATGCAAAAATAAAAAGCGACTATAAAAAGCTATATCTTTTACAGTCGCTTAAAAATTTTATAATCTTGCCTCAAGTTCCTTTTTTAAATCTTCATAGCCTGGTTTGTCAAGTAGTGCAAACATATTTTTTTTGTACGATTCAACGCCCGGCTGATTAAACGGATTAACGCCCAAAAGGTATCCGCTTACTGCGCAGGCCTTTTCAAAAAAGTACACAAGGTTGCCAAAGTGATATGCATCTATCTGAGGAATATTTATCACTAAGTTTGGCACATTGCCGTCTGTGTGGGCCAAAAGTGTGCCCTCATATGCTTTAGTGTTTACATAATCAACTGTTTTGCCTGCAAGAAAGTTAAGCCCGTCGGTATTTTGTTCATCAAATGGAATTTCTAAATCCATATTGGGATTTTGCACCTTTAGCACAGTTTCAAACATAATTCGCGCACCGTCCTGAATGTACTGACCCATAGAGTGCAAATCGGTAGAAAAGTTAACCGAGCAAGGAAGTATGCCCTTGTTATCTTTGCCCTCGCTTTCGCCAAAAAGCTGTTTCCACCATTCGGCAAAATAATTTAGGCATGGCTCATAGTTAACCATAAATTCTACACTCTTGCCTTTGTGCATAAGGATGTTTCGTATTGCCGCATATTTGTAGCAATCGTTGTCGGCATATGGCTTATTGTACTCATCGACAGCATCCATAGCGCCTTTCATCATGGCGTCAACATCTATGCCTGCAGCAGCAATAGGCAAAAGCCCTACTGCTGTAAGCACCGAAAATCTGCCGCCTACATCATCGGGCACAACAAATGTTTGATACCCCTCTTTGTCGGCAAATTGTTTGAGTGCTCCTTTGGCTTTGTCGGTTGTGGCGTATATCCTCTTTTTAGCCTCGCTGTCACCATATTTTTGAATAAGCAAATTACGAAGCATACGAAATGCAAGTGCAGGCTCTGTTGTGGTGCCTGATTTTGAAATAATGTTTACCGAAAAATCTTTGTCTTTAACATAATTTATAAGCTCGGCAAGGTAAGTTGAGCTGATTGAATTGCCTGCATACACAATTTTGGTTTTGCCGTTGCAATCATAATTGTCAAAGGTATTGGTAAGCATATCAATTGCGGCTTTTGCACCAAGGTACGAACCGCCTATACCTACTACAACCAAAACCTCGGAATCGCTGTTGATTTTTTGAGCGGCTTTTTTAATGCGCTCAAATTCCTCTTTATCGTAATCATTAGGAAGATTTACCCATCCCAAAAAGTCGGCCCCTGCACCGCTTTTGCTTGCAAGTGTATGTGCTGCAGTGGTAGTGAGTGCTTCCATATTTAAAACTTCTTCATCTGTAAAAAACTTTTTTGCTTTAGAGTAATCAAAGCTTATCATTGTTGTCACACCTTTTTACAATAATTTAATAAAATACAAAAGATATTATACCATTATATTCCGATTTTTTCAATACAAAATTGCACTAATTTCAAAAATCAGTGCAATTTTTTACAGTGGTATTTTTTAATTGTCAATTTTCCGATTTTTTGTCACGCAGCATAAGGTTGGTAATGGCTGTTTTGGGGTTGGCACCGTTGTATAGCACATCGTATGCTGCGCTCACAATAGGCATTTCGATGCCCGTTTTTTGTGCCAGCTCATATGCTGCCTTTGCAGTGAGTATACCCTCAACTACCATACGAACCTCTCTTTGAGCCTCATCGGCACTCATGCCCTTGCCTATTAGTATGCCTGCCCTGCGGTTGCGTGAGTGCATACTGGTGCAGGTAACAATGAGGTCACCTATGCCCGACAACCCCCAAAATGTATCTGCATTTGCACCAAGAGCAATGCCAAGCCTTGCAATTTCGCTAATACCTCTTGTCATAAGTGCAGCTTTTGTGTTGTCGCCAAAGCCAATGCCGTCTACAACCCCTGCACAAAGTGCAATAACATTTTTGAGTGCGCCGCCGTACTCCACACCTTTTATATCGGCGCTTGTGTATATGCGGAATATATCACTCATAAATACATCCTGAACAAACAGAGCACAATTAGCATCTGTCGATGCAACTACATTGAGTGTGGGCATACCGCGTGATGCTTCCTCTGCGTGCGACGGGCCCGACATTACCGCTACTTTTGCGTGCGGGCACTCATCAAGCACAACATCGCTCATAGTAAGATGCGTGCCCTGCTCAAGACCTTTAGACAAAATTACAATTTTGCTGCCACCATCGAGGTGTTTGCTAATTGATTTAGAAACCTCTCTGACTGATGCAGACGGAGTTGCAATTACAATTAAATCCTTGCCTTTAACACACGAAATGTCACTTGTAAATGCAATTTGAGCATCCAGTGACACTCCGGGCAAATACTCGCTGTTTTGCAAAGTGCGCGCAAGATTTTGGCTTTTTTGCTCATTGCGTGACCACAAGGTTACATTGTGATTGTTACGGCGCAAAAGTATTGCTGCGGCTGTGCCCCAGCTGCCCGAGCCAAGTACTGCAATGTTTTTTTTCATAACTGTTACCTCTTACCAAAATAGGTTTTTGATTCGGTGCCTCTTATAAGCCTTTGAATGTTGCTTTTGTGTTTGTATATGGAAAGCAGTGCTACAATTATCGAAAGGCCTATAAAATATATATCAGCCGAATGGAACATATATACCAGCACAGGGTACATTGCACTTGAAATACATGAGCCAAGCGATACATACCTTGATGTTACAAACACAGCAATAAATATGAGCAGCAAAATTACGCCGATTTCCCAATCGAGCATAAATACTGTTGTTACACCAGTCATAACACCTTTGCCGCCCTTAAAGCCAAAATACAAAGGATATATGTGCCCAACAATTACAAACAGTGCCGCAAAATACTGCGCAAGCATTTTGTCACCTGCAACATTAAAATAGCTGTATGCAACCCTTGCAATGATTATTGCTGCCACACCCTTTAAAATGTCGCCAAGCACAACCAAAGCGGCAGCACCCTTGCCAAGCACACGCAGAGTATTTGTTGCGCCTGCATTGCCGCTGCCCGATTTGCGTATATCAGCCTTGCCCATAAGCTTTGACACAATAATTGATGTGTTAATGCTGCCAAGCAAATACGCTATTGCCGAGCAAAAAAGTATTAAATATACCATAATTATTTACCTCACTTTACTCCGTTGTCATCGCCTCGCTGACGGATTATAAACCTTATGGGTGTACCCTCAAGGCCAAATGCGGAGCGGATTTGATTTTCGATATATCTTATATACGAATAGTGCGCAAGCTCCTTGTCGTTTACAAAAAGCACAAATGTAGGCGGCTTGGTGCTTGCCTGGGTAATATACATAATTTTGAGGCGTCTGCCCTTGTCTGACGGCGGTTGTACCTTTGATATTGCCTCGTTTAAAATGTCGTTGAGCACACCTGTTGAAATGCGCATTGCGTGCTGATTGTTAACATATTTTATAAGGTCAAAAAGCTTTGAAAGCCTTGCACCTGTAAGTGCCGATGTAAAGGCAACAGGCGCATATGTCATATATGCAAGGCCCTTTTCAACATCGCTTCGAAACTGTGCCATTGTGTTTGTGTCCTTTTCTACAAGGTCCCATTTGTTTACAACAACAATGCTTGCCTTGCCCTGCTCGTGAGCATAGCCTGCAATTTTGGTGTCCTGCTCGGTTACGCCTTCCATTGCATCTATCAAAATGAGCACAACATCGCATCTGTCTACTGCTGCAAGTGAGCGCACAACACTGTAACGCTCTATATTTTCGTCTATTTTGCCCTTTTTGCGCATACCTGCGGTGTCAATAAACACATACTTTTGACCGTCACGCTCATAGGGGGTGTCTATTGCGTCTCTTGTTGTACCTGCAATGTTGCTTACTATAACTCTGTCCTGACCAAGAATTTTGTTTATAAGTGATGATTTGCCAACATTTGGCTTGCCAATAACCGCAACCTTTATTGCATCATCATCATCATCGTCATCGTCCATCTCTGGCACATACTCAAACAGCTTGTCAAGCAAATCGCCTGTACCAAGCCCATGAACCGATGAAATTGCAATAGGGTCGTCCATGCCCAGATTGTAAAACTCATAAAACGCCATTGGCACATCGCCCACATTGTCTACCTTGTTGCACACAAGCACAATGGGCTTGCCGCTTTTTTTGAGCATTGAGGCAACATCCTTGTCGCTTGAGGTAAGGCCCGATTTTACATCTACCATAAATATTATAACATCAGCCATATCTATTGCAATTTGTGCCTGTCGTGTCATTTGCTCCAAAATTATATCATCTCTTTTTGGCTCAATACCGCCTGTGTCAATGAGTACAAATTTTTTGTTTAGCCATTCACCCTCGGCATATATACGGTCACGGGTTACACCAGGTGTATCTTCTACTATAGATATGCGCTGACCTATTATTTTGTTAAAAAGCGTAGATTTGCCAACATTTGGCCTGCCTACTATAGCAAAGGTTGGTTTTTTCATACATTTTCCTCCCCTCTATTTCATTAGCGCATCTACAAAGCCTGCGCCCGAATTGTCACTTATTATAACCTTTACACCAAGAGCCTGCTCTACCTGCTCTTTGGTTACATCGTCCAAAAAAATGTCGCAGTCATCACGAAACATACTACTTGACAACACAAGATATTTGCCAAGCTGTTTGCCCTTTAACTGCTCTATTATGTCCGAGCCGCAAATAAGGCCCGTTACGGTTATGCGCTCACCAAAAAAATTGTTTTTTATTTTGTATATATTACATTCAAGCATTGGATTTTTTGCTTTTACCATATCCACAAATTCACATATAAAATCGTACGCTATATATGATGTGGCAATGGTTTTGGGCTGAGGATGTTTATTGCACCATTCGTTGCAAAATTGCATCTCTGTTTGCATTTCGCGCTCCATAACTGCCATAAGGCCAACGCCGTTTTCTATTTGAGGAAAGTCCTCATAATATTCATAAGGCGGCAAATCGACCCCTGCAGTTATATAAAATTCGTCCGAGAGGTACACAAGCCCTGTGCCAAGCTCTGTGAGCATATGGCGTCTGTGTTTTTCCACCTGATTTATAACCTTTATGCAATCTGTCTTTTCAAACGGTTTTAGCGGATACAAGCCCTCACGGTACTTTGTAATGCCCACAGGCACTACCGAAACGCTGCGCACTTTAGGGTACAAAGCCTTTAAATCGGTAATTGTTTTATCTAAATACGCGCCGTCATTTATGCCTTTGCAAAGCACAATTTGTGCATTCATATATATGCCGCTGTCAGCAAATTTTCGCATTATTTCAAGTACTTTCCCTGCAAATCGGTTATTTAGCATCATACATCTTTTTTCAGGGTCGGTAACATGAACACTCACATTTATAGGGCTAACCTTTAGCTTGCACAAGCGCTCAATGTCGGCATCATTTAAATTTGTAAGAGTAACATAATTGCCCGACAAAAAGCTGAGGCGCACATCATCATCCTTAAAATACATGGTTGAGCGCACATTGGGCGGCAGCTGATCCATAAAGCAAAATATACACTTGTTGCGGCAAAGCATAGGTTTGTCGATAAGCTCGTTTTCAAACACAACGCCAAACTGCTCATAATCGTCGTTGTATATTTCTATCTGTTCTACACTGCCGTCACACTTTTTAATGTCTATTACATAATAGTCATTTGATGTTAAATATTTAAAATCCAGTATGTCACGGATTGCCTTGCCGTCTATTGACAGTACTATATCGCCCGGCTGCACACCGCAGTCGGATGCTATTGAATTTTGCTCTACAAGTTTTACAACCGCTTTTTCCATTTAAGGCTGACTCCTACTCAAAAAATTTGCCGATATCCTCAACCGACTGTGCCAAATATACACTTTTGTACTTTTTTAGCTCCTCTTTGTCGCCATAGCCAAAAAGCACGCCCATTGCATCTATGCCCATATACTCTGCTCCAATAAGGTCGTAGCAACGGTCACCTACAAGTATTGCCTTTGATTTGTCTATATTGCAGTTTTCAAAAATATATTCAAGCACCTTTTCTTTGGTATCACGCTTTGCGTCCATTGATGCACCGCCTAAAAAATAAAAGTATTTTGCAAGGTCAAACTTTTTAAGAATTTGCGTTGCCATTTCAAGCGGCTTTGATGTAGCAAGAACAAGCTTGTAGCCTTTGTTGCAAAGGTTTTCCAGCAATTCGGGTATGCCTTTATATATTTTGTGCTCAATTAAAAAATATTTATTGTAACGCTCACGGTATTTTTTAACAGCCTCCAGAGCAGTTTTTTCGTCAAAGCCAAAATGCTCTGCAAACGACTGCCTTAGCGGCGGACCCAAAATAATTCTCATGTCTCTTTTATGATAATCGGTGTTGCCATAATAGTCAAGTGCATATATAAAAGAATTTACAACTGCATCATACGAATCACTTATTGTGCCATCCATATCAAACAAAATATATTCGTATTTTTTCATTATGAACCTCCTGCTTTAATATTGCAAAGCGGCAGTGCCGCTGACTTTTCGCGGTCAAATGTCTACTTTCATTCCTCTCGCGAATAAAATTTTCTGTCAATTTCCTCATTGCAAAAAAGCCCACCAACAGGCGTCTTCACTTAGGGATGACTCGGTTTTGGCTTAATATTTTCAATTGATACAGCGCAAAAAAATCCCGAAATACGACAGTATTACGGGATTTTTTGTGTCTTGTCTAAACTGAAAATCTTCAACCCAAAACTGCAAAGCACCTCAAAAACATTATTTTGAGCGCAAAACAAGGCAAAAGTCCTCCATTATCCTTGGTGGATATGGAGGGCTTTTAACACAGTTATGTGCCAAAATTATGCTTTTGGGGCGAATAATCCCTAAGTGATGACGCCCAAGGCTTTGCTCTTTGCAAAAGAATTAGTCTTCAACATTCAATACATTTTTATCGCCATAAAAACCACATGCTTTACAAGCTCTGTGAGGCAATTTGAACGCCTGGCATTTTGGACATTTTACCATACCCGGCAAAGCCAATTTCCAATTTGCTCTTCTTTTATCTCTTCTTGCGCTTGATGTTTTTCTCTTAGGTACTGCCATGTGTTACACCTCCCAATATTAATAGAACATTTCTATTTCAAAAAATCTTTAAGGGCTGCGAGTCTGGGGTCTATATTGTCATTTTCGCAATCACATTTTTTATGATTGAGATTGCAGCCACAAATATGACATAACCCTTTGCAGTTGTCACTGCACATATAATTTATTGGCAACTCCAAGCCAAAGCTTTTTATTACCGTTTCATCCAAATCGAACTCGTGCGAGTCGATTATGATAACATCTTCATCAGTGCTCGATTTGGCAATACGCTCGTTAGCCTCAAACTCAAGCTCACGGCTGATTGTATCCAAACACCTTGAACACTGTGTTTCAAAATATGCTTTGCACTTGATGCCAAGATAAAGCATACCCGAAATGTTTTTAACTGAGCCTTTAACCGATACAGGCTGTGTAAAATGTATATCCTGCCCGTTAAAAGCAACATTGCCGACACTTATACAACCGTCAATTTCAACTGTCATACCATTGTTTGTCATCACCTGTGACAAATCCAATATCATAAGCTCACCTCGACATAACATATTAATTATATATGCTTATTTGCAATTTGTCAAGTTTTTTTGGTATTTAAATCACAAATTTAAATATCAAAATTATTTTACAAGCCTTGCAGTGTCTTTTGCAATCATAAGCTCTTCGTTTGTTGGGATAACAAGGGTTTTAACTTTGCTGCCTGCTTTTGTAATATCTCTTTCCTCGCCCCAAACCTGGTTAAGCTCGTTGTCTATTTCAACACCCATATACTCAAGTCCGTCAACAATAGCTGCTCTTATATGAGGTGTGTTTTCGCCAACACCAGCAGTAAATACAATTGCATCTGCACCGCCCATTGCTGCTGCATATGCGCCAATGCATTTTTTAACAGAATAGGTAAACATATCAAGTGCCAATGCACACTTTTGGTCACCGTTGTTTTTGCCTGCTGTAAGATCACGAAAGTCCGAATAGCCTGCAATGCCAAACACACCCGACTTTTTGTTAAGCAGTGCGTCAACCTCGGCAGCTGACATACCCTTGTTGTTAATAAGGAATGTAAGTATTGCAGGGTCAATATCGCCCGAGCGTGTACCCATAGGAACACCTGCAAGAGGTGTAAAGCCCATTGTTGTGTCAACAGAATGGCCATTTTTTACTGCTGCAATTGACGAGCCATTGCCAAGGTGGCAGGTAATAATTTTAAGGTCGTTAAGGTTTTTGCCAAGCATATCTGCAGCTCTTTGTGCAACATATTTGTGGCTTGTACCATGAAAGCCGTATCTGCGTATTCTGTCACTTTCGTAAAGCTCGTATGGCACTGCATACATAAATGCCTTTGAAGGCATATGTGAATGAAATGCTGTGTCAAACACACCAACCTGCTTTACACCAGGGATAACCTTGGCACATGCATTTATACCAATAATATTTGCAGGGTTGTGAAGAGGTGCAAGAGGCACACAATCCTCAAGTGCTTTCATAACATCGTCATTTATAAGCACGCTGTCGTTAAAGGTTTCGGCACCGTGTACAACTCTGTGGCCAACTGCATCAATTTGGTCCATGCTTTTAATAACACCGTTGTCACCTGTGAGTGCATCTATAACAAGCTTGATTGCATCTGCGTGGTCATTCATAACGCTTTCAATTTCAACATCATCTCTGCCGGGCACCTTGTGCTTGAGCAAAGAGTTGTCCTGACCTATTCTTTCGCAAACACCTTTTGCAAGGACTGTTTCATTTTCAATTTCGATAAGCTGATACTTAAGTGATGAGCTGCCTGCATTGATTACCAATATATTCATTTTACATACTTCCTTTCTATTTGTTAGCCTGTGCCTGTACACAGGTAATGGCTACAACACCAACAATGTCGTCTGCAGAGCATCCGCGTGACAAATCGTTAATGGGCATTGCAATACCCTGAGTTACAGGGCCGTATGCCTCGGCTTTTGCAAGGCGCTGAACAAGCTTGTAGCCAATGTTGCCTGCATCGAGGTCGGGGAACACAAGCACATTTGCTTTGCCTGCAACATCGCTGTCGGGAGCCTTTGAACAGCCAACCGACGGAACAATTGCTGCATCAAGCTGAAGCTCGCCGTCTACTTTAATGTTTGGGTTTTGCTGTTTGCAAATTTTTGTGGCCTCTACTACCTTGTCTACATCAGCATGCTTTGCACTGCCCTTTGTTGAGTGCGAAAGCATTGCAACAATAGCCTCCTGCTCTGCAAGCAGCTCAAAGCTTTCGGCAGAGCAAGCTGCAATAGCAGCAAGCTTTTCGGGGTCGGGATTTTGCTCGAGGCCGCTGTCGGCAAAAATAAATGTGCCGTTTGCACCATATTCGCAATTTGGTACCACCATAACAAAAAATGCTGATACAAGCTTAACACCCGGCTTTGTTTTTATAATCTGAAGGCTAGGGCGCAGTGTATTGGCTGTGGAGTGGCAAGCACCCGATACAACGCCGTCTGCATCGCCTGCTTTAACCATAAGGCATGCATAGTACATATAATCGCCGAGAGCCTGTTTTTTTGCTTCCTCGTATGTAAGGCCTTTTGACTTTCTAAGCTCAACAAAAAGATTGATGTAGTCCTCAGTCTTTTCGTATGTAAACGGGTCGATAATTGTTGCCTTTGAAATGTCAAGACCCTTGCTGTTTTCCTCTACCTCAGCAGGAGTACCTATAATTACTATGTTTGCAATATCCTCTTTAAGGATTGTTTCGGCTGCTTCAAAGGTTCTTCTGTCCATTGATTCGGGCAAAACAATTGTTTTTTTGTCCTGCTTTGCTCTCTGTTTAATTCTGTCTAAAAACTGACTCATTTGTCTACCTCCGTTTTATACCAAAAAGTATATAAATAGTATAATTTTACACATATAGTTATTATAATACTTTTTTGCATATAGTTCAAGTGTTTTTTGTGATTATTTTAACAAAAAACACACGCACAGTATAAACTTATGCGTGTGTTTTGCTATCATTTTTTAATTATGACAAATCCTGAACATAAATTGTTCTTACACTATTGTCATCACTATCAGCTTTATCTCTTGCTTCAAAGAATTTTTGTGCAACCTGCGGGAACAGAGCGTAGCTCAAAACATCCTCCTCACATTTTGCTATATCTTTACATTCCTCTTTGTATTTTTCGAGCTCGGGCTGCAAAAGGTCGGCAGGACGGCAGGTAATAACCTCGTCGTCACCAATTGCCTTTTTGCGAACCTCCTCATTAACCTGGGCAGGAAGCTGGCCATATTCGCCTCTGAGCAATCCCTTTGACTCTTTGGTAACCATTTTGTATCTTTCACCCGAGAGTATATTTAGTACTGCCTGTGTACCTACAATCTGGCTGGTTGGTGTAACAAGAGGGGGATAACCAAAATCCTTACGAACTCTTGGCACCTCAGCAAGCACCTCGTAGTATTTGTCCTCTGCGTTTGCCTGCTTGAGCTGTGAAATAAGGTTGGAGAGCATACCTCCCGGCACCTGATACAAAAGTGTGTTTGCATCAACATGGAGCACCTGAGGGTCAAGGTTGCCTCTGTGTTCAAGCTCTTTTGCAATACCGCGGAAGTGGCTTGCAACATCGCTGAGTGCCTCAAGGTCGAGGCCTGTATCTCTTTCGGTGCCTTTGAGTGTTGCAACAAGCGACTCGGTTGCAGGCTGGCTTGTACCATTAGCCATTGGCGAAAGAGCACAGTCTACAATATCTACACCTGCCTGAGCAGCCATAAGGTTGGTCATATCGCCTGTACCCGATGTGTTATGAGTGTGAAGGTGAATAGGTACATCAAGGTTTGCCTTGAGCTTTTTAACAAGGCTGTATGCATCGTATGGCAAAAGCAGGTTTGCCATATCTTTTATACAAATATTGTCTGCACCCATTTTAACAAGAGTTTCGGCAAGCTTTACAAAGTAGTCCTCATTGTGAACAGGGCTAACTGTGTAGCTGATTGCAGCTTCGCAAATGCCGCCATACTCTTTTACATACTTAATTGCCGCCTCTAAGTTTCGAGGGTCGTTGAGAGCATCAAATACTCTTACTATATCAATACCGTTTTCAATAGATTTTTTACAAAAAGCTTCAACAACATCATCTGCATAATGCTTGTAGCCGAGGATATTTTGCCCCCTAAAAAGCATTTGCAGCTTTGTGTTAGGTGTGTGAGCCTTTATTGTGCGAAGTCTTTCCCATGGGTCTTCGTTTAAAAATCTCATACACGAATCAAATGTTGCACCGCCCCAGCACTCCAGTGAATAGTAACCTATTTTGTCCAGCTTATCAAGGGCAGGAATCATATCTTCGATTTTCATTCGTGTTGCTGCCTGTGACTGATGAGCATCACGAAGTATGGTATCTGTTATTAACAACTTTGACATAATATCATTCCTTTCGTTTTATTTATCAACCAAACAATGCAAGGAGCACACCTGCTGCAATAGCAGAGCCTATAACACCTGCAACATTTGGACCCATTGCGTGCATAAGAAGGAAGTTTTTGGGATTTTCCTTTTGGCCAACAGTCTGTGATACACGCGCTGCCATAGGAACTGCCGAAACACCTGCCGAGCCAATAAGCGGGTTGATTTTGGTTTTGAGGAACAGGTTCATAAACTTGGCAAGAAGCACGCCGCCTGCTGTACCCATACCAAATGCTACAACACCAATTGCAATAATCGAAATTGTTTTAAGGTTAAGGAATGCATCTGCTGTAGCTGTAGCACCAACTGTAAGTCCCAAAAATATTGTTACAATGTTCATAAGCTCGTTTTGCATTGTTTTTGAAAGTCTGTCCATAACTCCAGATTCTTTTGCGAGGTTACCAAGCATAAGACTGCCTACGAGCGGAGTTGCCGATGGCACAAGCAGTGCAACAAAGCCTGTAACAACAATAGGGAATAATATTTTTTCTGTTTTGGAAACTTCACGAAGTGGTTTCATAACAATCTGACGCTCTTTTTTGGTTGTAAGCAGCTTCATAATAGGAGGCTGAATTACAGGAACAAGCGCCATATATGAATATGCAGCAACTGCAATAGGTCCTAAAAGATGCGGAGCAAGCTTTGTTGTTACAAAAATTGCTGTAGGGCCGTCTGCACCGCCTATAATACCTGTAGATGCTGCCTCTGCACCTGTAAAGCCAAAAAGCACTCTTGCACCAATGTATGTTACAAATATACCAAGCTGTGCTGCTGCGCCGAGGAGCAAGCTTTTGGGGTTAGCAATAAGAGGAGCAAAATCGGTCATTGCACCTACACCCAAAAATATGAGGCAAGGGTAAATACCAAGCTTAACACCAAGGTACAAATAGTCGAGTAGCCCGGGTGTAACTCCGTTTAATGCACCAAACATATCCCAGTGAACATGACCGTCGGCAAACAGAGCTTCGTGGAACATATCTGCACCCGGGAGATTTGTTAAAAACATACCAAATGCAATAGGCACAAGCAGGAGCGGCTCAAACTGCTTAACAATACCAAGATACAAAAGTACGCAGGCAATAATGAGCATCAAAACAGTTTTCCAGTTGCCAAGGCTCCAAAAGCCAGTCTGACTAACAAAGTTACTAATTGCATCCATTGCCGTAACCTTTTCACCGTTTAAAAGGTCGGGAATGTCTACAACTATATTTTCGTAGCTTGTATATGAGCCTGTTACATCAATAAAATCATCGGGCAGTTCCACATACATAATCTGTGCATATACAGTAGGATATACTTCGCCTCCTGTATAGCCGTTAAGCACAAATGGTGATTTGATTGTAATTTCACCGCCTGCATTTACAACACTTTGAACAGGTATCTGATACATCTGACCTTCAAGCTCTGTATCAATTGCTATAACACCCGCATTTTCATCTGATTTGTTTGCCAGTGTTATTGTAAGTGACTGCTCTTTTTCATCGTATGATGTAGTTTTTACAAAAACCGCGCTTTCATCTTCGGACAAAACAGACGAGCTTACACCCATATTTTGTGCAAATCCCGAATATGTAACGCTTATAACAACAAGCATCATAAGGAGAGCAGCAAATATTCTTTTTTTCATTGTTTCATATCCTTTCGTTATGACAATATCAGAAAGTGAGTTGCCTTATTTTATTGTGCAAAGAACTGCGCCTGTTTCAACAGTTGAGCCCTGTGCTACACATACAGATGTAACTGTGCCGTCAACACCTGCCATAATTTCGTTTTCCATTTTCATTGCTTCAAGTATCATAAGAACCTGACCTGCTTTAACAGCGTCACCTTCTTTAACATTAACAGAAAGAATTGTGCCAGGCATTGGGGAGTTAACCTGTTCGCCTTCGCCGGCTGCACTTGCTGCAGGCGCTGCTGCAGGGGCTGCTGCGGGAGCTGCTGCAGGGGCTGCCTGTGCTTTTTTTGCTTCTTCCTCGCTGATAAGTTCAATAGAAATTGCGTATTCTGTTCCATTTACATTTACTTTATAATTTTTCATAATTTTTTACCTCTTTCATTTTTTATTATACAACAATTTGCATTTTTAGCGGGATGACATCAAAATCAAACCAATATAGCAAATTGGGTGTGGGTACCGCCCGCTTTTTAATTATATTCTTTTAAAGGATGTTACCCTGATGTTTGACACATCTGTGCCGAGTTCTTCTGCAATAACTGCACAAACTCCTGCAATAATTTCCTGCTTGTTTGGTATCGGTGTGCTTGCGCTATTTGGTGCAACCGATGCAACTGCAGGCTTTTTTGGCTCTTGCTTAATAAATTTCTGGCACAAAAAGCCCATAATGTAGCATATTGCAACTATGGATATAAGGCCTATAAACACTATACCCAAACCTAGTGCAATTACCACTCCGTTTGAAACTCCCATTTGTATGCCTCCCTTCAAAATGTAATGTTATCTATGTAAAAATGTTTATAACAACATTATTTACCAATTAAATACTTAACCTCGTTAGGGTTTAAATGCCGCCATTTGCCAAGGGGCAAATTGCCAAGCACAACATTGCCTATTGCAACTCTTTTAAGGTATATTACCTTGTAGCCTATTGCCTCAAACATTTTGCGCACCTGCCTGTTGCGCCCCTCGTGAATTGTCAGCTGCATGAGAGCATTTGTTTTGTCTGCCGATATAAGCTCGGCTTTGGCAGGAGCTGTCTTTTGGCCGTCAACATACACACCGCGCTCTAATTTTTGTATTTCAAAGTGATTTGGTATGCCCGAAACCACTGCCCTGTATACTTTGTTAAGGTTGTTTTTGGGATGGGTAACCCTGAGTGTAAAATCACCATCGTTTGACAAAAGTAGTAAGCCCTCTGTGTTAATATCCAGCCTGCCTACAGGGTAAAGGCGTGCATCAATATCATCAACAAGGTCGATTACTGTTGGGCGCCCTTTTTCATCACTTGCTGTTGTAACAAAGCCCTCGGGCTTGTTTAGCATAATGTAGTACTTCTTTTTTTCCTCAGTTACGGCTTGTCCGTCAAACTCAACAACATCGGTGCTTGTTACCTTTGTGCCAAGCTCGGTTACCACTTTGCCGTTTACCTTTACTTTGCCATCAAGTATCAGCTTTTCGCAAGTTCTGCGGGAGGCTATATTACACTGTGCCAAATATTTTTGCAGTCTTATTTGGTTTTCCATATCACAAATCCTCCCCCATTATAAATATCCTTTTATATTATAACCCAAAATTTTGGAAATTACAATAATTTACAGCAAAAAACATTGAAAAAATTTTAAAATCGTGATAAGATAAGTTTTGTAAAGGGTAAATTTTAAGCGAAATGCTACAATCCGCAAACTGCGTTCAAAAAACTTAACAAACTGTAATTTTTTCATTTGGCGTTTTGTTGGCACGCGCAAAGCCGTCGAAATTTTTTCGCCGTGGTTGCGCTAAAATGCCGAAATCGGTCGGTAACCTATTATGTTTTTCGTCATTTTACCTGCCAAAACGCCACCTGAAAAAAACAGTTTGTAAAGCCTTTATCAAGGCAGTATTCGGATTGCATCATTTCTCAAAAAGTTCGCACTCTATAGCAAAATCGGTGCAAAACAGAGTCTGCCTATGATATGGTTTTTACAAGTTGTTTTTAGATTTTGCCCGATTTGATGGTAAAATTCCGAAAAATAAAATCAGTTCCATTAGCATTTCGGTATTTTAGCACACCCGAGCGAAAAAATTTGAGTGAGTGTGTGCGTGCCATTAAATCGGGTAAAATATAAATTACAAATTGTTAAACCACTTATCATCCGCAGACGACGTTTGCACAGATTTTGACATTGGATTATTCCTTTATAAAAGTTATCTTAATATAAATTTGTTATACAATTTAATGAAAGGTCATAAATTATGAGAATGAGAAAGAAAAAGCACCGCGAGGACAGACTCGAGGCGTGCAAGCATTTGTTTATACAAAATTTTGAGCAGTACAAAAACAATTTAAACGCAATTTTTGGCAACAACAACCCCATACATATAGAAATAGGCTGCGGCAAAGGCAGATTTATAACCCAGATGGCTGCTTTAAACCCCGATATAAACTATATTGCCATTGAGCGCAATGCCGATGTTACCGTGCTTGCGTGCGAAAAAATAAAAAATGCAGGTATAAATAATGTTAAATTTTTGTTTGGGAACTGCCAGCAGCTTGAAGCTGTTGAACATTTGCACTCTGTTGACAAAATATATATAAACTTTTGCGACCCGTGGAAAAAGAGCAAGCAGGCAAAACGAAGACTCACTCACGCAAACTTTTTAAAGCTTTATGAAAAACTTTTGGTTAGTGGCGGAGAGGTTCACTTTAAAACAGATAACACAAAGCTGTTTGAATTTTCGCTTAATTCCTTTGCTGATTACGGACTCAAAATGAAAAACATCACCCTTGATTTGCACAACAGCAAGTTTGAAGGCAATGTTATGACAGAGTATGAAATGCTTTTTTCCGAAAAGGGGCAGCCTATATACCGATGTGAAGTTGTTTTTCCTAAATGTTATTGATAAAAATCACCTCCAAAAGATAACTCTTTTGGAGGTGATTTTTATATCATTTATTTGTATTTACAAATATTAAAAAAATGTAATCTGGTCACTCTCTAACATCCCCTCAAACATACCGCGTGACCGCATAATTTCAACAATAGTCTTTGTAACCTTTGCGCGTTTTGTAAAATCCTCTACCGTTGCAAAAGGTGCCTGCTCCCTTGCCTCCACTATGCTTTTTGCCGCATTGGTACCAAGGCCTGCTATGGCATTAAGCGGCGGGCGGATACCCTCGGGTGTAGGAACAAACTTGTATGCATCGCTCTTTTTTAAATCGATAGGCAAAAAGCTTATGCCTCTGGAATACATTTCTATTGCAACTTCAAGTATTGTCATAGAGTTTTTGTCTTTATCGGTTGCAAGCTTTTCACGCTCTTTGTTTTCGAGCATTTTCATACTTTCTATTGCCCTGTCCCTGCCAAGTGCCATAAGCTCTGCGTCAAATTCGTCGGCACGAACTGTAAAATATGCACAGTAAAATTCCATAGGATAATTAACTTTAAACCACGCAATTCTAAATGCCATTGTTACATATGCAACAGCGTGCGCTTTTGGGAACATATATTTGATTTTTTTGCACGAGCCTATATACCACTCAGGCACATTGTTTTCTCTCATTGCCTTTTCATACTCGGGGGTTAAGCCTTTGCCCTTACGCACACTTTCCATTATTTTAAATGCCAGGCCTTTTTCCACACCTTTGTATATAAGGTACACCATAATATCATCACGGGTACAAATTGCTTCGCTAAGGGTTGTTTTGCCCTCTTTAATGAGCGTTTGCGCGTTGTTGAGCCACACATCTGTACCGTGTGAAAGCCCCGATATACGCACAAGCTCCGAAAATGTTGTAGGCTGTGTGTCTACAAGCATCTGACGCACAAATTTTGTGCCAAATTCGGGCACTGCATAGGTACCAACAGGCGAGTTTATATCCTCGGGTGATACACCAAGTGCATCGGTAGAGGTAAACAGGCTCATTGTTTTTTTGTCATCGGTTGGTATGTCCTTTGCCGATACACCTGTTAAATCCTCAAGCATACGAATAACCGTAGGGTCATCGTGGCCCAAAATATCAAGCTTTAAAAGGTTTGTATCAATTGAGTGATAGTCAAAGTGCAGTGTAATAATGTCACTGTCGGGGTCATCTGCAGGGTGCTGAACGGGCGAAAATTCGTGTACATCACGGCTTTTTGGCACAACTATAATTCCACCAGGGTGCTGACCTGTGGTGCGTTTAACACCTGTGCAGCCAACAAGCAGCCTTTGTGCCTGAGCCTGAGTTATATTAACGCCCTTTTCTTCAAAGTATTTCATAACATAGCCATATGCAGTTTTTTCGGCAACTGTGCCTATTGTGCCTGCACGGAACACATAGCCTGTGCCAAACAGCTCCTCTATATACTTATGTGCTCTTGGCTGATAATCACCCGAAAAGTTAAGGTCAATATCAGGCTCTTTGTCACCATAAAATCCAAGGAATGTCTGAAACGGAATATCGTGACCGTCTTTGTTAAGCTTTGCCCCGCAATTTGGGCACATCTTATCGGGCATATCGTAGCCGCAGCCCACCGAGCCGTCTGTTACAAAGTCGCTGTACTTACATTTTGGACACACATAATGCGGCGGCAGTGAGTTAACCTCGGTAATGCCGCTCATAAATGCCACAAGCGAAGAGCCTACCGAGCCTCGTGAGCCTACAAGATACCCGTCATCATTAGATTTTTTAACAAGCTTTTGTGCAATAATATAAAGCACCGAATAGCCGTTACTGATAATTGAGTTGAGTTCAACATCAATTCTGTCTTTAACAATTGGGGGGATTTGCTCACCATATATGCTTTTTGCCTTTGCATATGTCATTTCACGCAGTTGCTCGTCTGAACCAGGAATTTCGGGAGGTGCCTTGTCGTCAGGGATAGGCTTTACATAGTCTATCATATCTGCAATGGCATTTGTATTTTCAACAACAACCTCGTATGCAAGCTCGTTGCCCAAATATTCAAATTCCTTAAGCATTTCGTCTGTTGTTCTAAAATACAACGGCGGCTGCATATCAGCATCGTCATAGCCCTGCCCAGCCTGAAGAATGCGGCGAAACACCTCGTCCTCAGGGTTTAAAAAGTGCACATCGCAGGTGGCAACAGTGAGCTTGTTGTTGCGCTTGCCAAGCTGTATAATTGTTTTGTTTATGTTTTTTAAATCCTCAACATCTGCAACAACATTGTCACGCAACAAAAAATTGTTGTTGCCGAGAGGTTGAATTTCAAGATAATCATAAAACTCTATTATTTTGTCCATTTGTGCAACATCATAGTTGTATGGGTCGTCAAGTAGTGCGCGGTAAAGCTCGCCAGCCTCGCAGGCCGAGCCTACAACAAGCCCATCGCGATACTGTTTTACAAGGCTTTTTGGCACTCTGGGGCGCTTGTAAAAATAATCAAGGCTTGATTTTGAAATAATGTTGTACAAATTGCGCATACCCTCCTGTGACTTAACAAGAAGTATGCAGTGATATGTTTTTAGTGCTTTTATATCCACCTTGCCTGCAAGAGCCTTGTTGATATCCTCGGCATTTTTTATATCCGACTCTTCAAGCCGTGATATAAGCTTTAAAAATACATGGGCTGTTGCAATGGCATCATCACATGCTCTGTGATGGTTTTCAAGCTTTACATTAAAATGCTTGGTAAGAGTGTCGAGTTTGTAGTTTTTTACACCCTTAACAACAGCGCGCGAAAGCTCAAGTGTGTCTATGCAGCTGTAATTGTACTCAAGCCCCATATCCTTTGCAGCTTTTTTTATAAATGATGTGTCAAAGCTTGCGTTGTGAGCAACCAAAACACCATCACCTGCAAATTCAAAAAATTTGGGCAATATACTTTTTATGTCGGGGCAATTTGCAACCATACTGTCCGAAATGCCCGTAAGCTCAACAATTTTTTGCGGTATGGGCTTTAATGGGTTTACAAGCTCGTTAAATGTATCGGTAATTACACCGTTTTTGATTTTTACTGCACCAATTTCGGTAATTGCTTCGGTATTTGGCGAAAGCCCTGTTGTTTCGATATCAAAAACAACAAATTCGCCATCTAGCGGCATTTGTTTGCTGCCCGAATATATTTCGCATCTGTCGTCTACAAGGTAACATTCCACACCATAGAGAATTTTAATTTTATCACCTGCTGCGTGATATGCCTCGGGGAACGCCTGTACATTGCCGTGGTCGGTAATGGCAACCGCCTTGTGCCCCCAGTCAATTGCATTTTGTACAAGTACCTTTGCATCTGTCATGGCATCCATCTGCGACATTTTGGTGTGCATATGCAGCTCTACACGCTTATTTATGGCATTGTCCATTCTGCCTTTTGGCTTTTTGCCCTTTGAAATATCATTAACCATAATGATATTTTCTTTGTCAAAGGTATCGTACTGAAACCTGCCCTTTACTTTTACATAGCTTTTACCTGCTTTAAGGTCACCTTTTATCTCTTTAAATTTATTATTTGGTATAAATGCTTTGCATGTAAAAGCATCACTTCCGTCATCAAGATAAAACTTAACCATTGTTTTTTCATTTTTTACTTCACGACTATCAAAATAAATTATCAAACCCGATATAACCACAAATTTTGCATCGGGAGATATTTCGCTAATAGCTACAGCATCTTCTTTAATCTCTTTGCCGTATATAATGTCTGTTTGTTCGGGTTGTGTAACCTTTTCCCCTTTGGGTGAAGCAACCTCTATTACAGGCAGATTTTCGAGAGTTTCGGCAATAGCCTTGTCAAGCTCTCCCTCATTGCTGTCATCATTAAAAACAACATCGATTGCCTGGCCTGTCTGAGATGCTACAATTCGTTTAATAGTATCGCCGCAGTGCGAATCAAGCATATCAATACCATATCGGCAGCTTATATACAGAGTGTTTCCAACAAGATGCGCACTGCTGTCCATAAACAAATGACGAACTCCGTTTATAACCTCATTTACATAAAAAACAAGGTTGTTGTAGTATTCACTAACTCCCAGCTGCTCAACAGTGGTATTAATATATTTTACCTTAAGCAAAAATTGATTAAGAGAATATCTTTGTTTAATATAGCTTTTAAATTGTTCAATAACATCATACGCAATAAGCTTTTGTGCCGAAACGGTAATTGTCATTGTACGCTCTGTGGAATTAGCATTGGTGCTGTACACAAATACATCTTTAAGCTCATCGGGTATATCCGCATTTGTAAATATATTTTCAAGCTTTAATGTGGTTGGTGACATTAATTTTACATCCTTTCAATTTCTTCAACCAGTACATCAAAAAGTTTATCTTCTGCAACCTTTTTGTAAGGCTCTCCTTTTTTAAACACAAGGCCCTCTCCGTTGCCGCCTGCAACACCAATATCGGCCTCCCTGGCTTCGCCGGGGCCGTTAACCACGCATCCCATAACCGCAACGGTAATATTTTTATTTATGCCCTGCAAATACTCCTCAACTTTTTTAGCCAAAGGTATAAGCGAAATATTTGTGCGTGCACAGGTAGGGCACGAAATAAACTTTGGCCCGTCTGATTTAAGGCCCAAATCTTTTAAAATTTCTTTTGCAACTACAATCTCTTTAACAGGGTCATCGGTAAGTGACACGCGGATTGTATCGCCAATTCCGTCTGCAAGGAGAGCACCTATACCAATAGCAGATTTAATTGTGCCTCCAATAAATGTGCCTGCCTCGGTAACACCAAGGTGGAGCGGGTAATCAAACACCTCGCTCATTTTGCGGTAGGCATTAATAGTAAGCATTACATCCGACGCCTTAAGCGATACCACAATGTCGTCAAAGCCATATTTGTTTAAAATATCTATATGCTTTTTGGCACTTTCAACCATTGCTTCGGGGCAGGGCTTGCCATATTTTTGCAAAAGCTCCTTTTCTACCGAACCGCTGTTTACCCCTATGCGAATTGGCACACCATTTTTGCTTGCAGCATCCACAACAGCTTTTATGCCCTCTTCACTGCCAATGTTGCCGGGGTTTATGCGCACTTTGTCTACGCCGTTTTCAATTGCGGCAATGGCAAGCCTATAGTCAAAATGAATATCTGCAACAAGCGGTATATGTATCTTGCTTTTAATTTTATCAATTGCCTCGGCAGATTCCATATCGGGCACAGCCACCCTAACTATATCACAACCTGCATTTTCAAGGGTAATTATTTGCTCAATTGTGGCACTATAATCCTTTGTGCGTGTGTTGCACATCGACTGAATAAGCACAGGGTTGCCTCCGCCAAGTATCTTGTTTCCTATTTTTACCGCTTTAGACATATGTATAATCATTCCTTCCCTTTGGGCACAATACAATATATAATAATTATACCATTTATTAATTGGTTTTGTAAAGTTAATATTTTAATATAACCACATACAAAATTTTGCGCAATTTCTTATACAACAAAAAAAGAACTGTTGAAAATTCAACAGTTCTTTTTGTTTACCCCAGCGACTTCCTACTTTCCCAGGCAGCTGCCCGCCAAGTATCATCGGCACTACGGAGCTTAACTTCTG
>JAZQEG010000014.1:0-21115 GCA_045538875.1 Clostridia bacterium
TCAAAACTATGATGTAGCAATGAGAGAAGTTGCTAAGGAGATTAATGTTCCTGTACTTGATTTGCATGCAAAAACATATACATGGCTTGCAGAACTTGGTCTGGAGGGTAGTTTAAAATATTACCTGGCGCTCCATTATGATGGTGATGGCGATCCTAATTTAAAAGGTGACAATACACATCTTACTTACGATGGTGCTGTAGAGATTGCCAACTTTGCTATAGATGAAATGAAGAGAATTGGTCATCCTTTAGCTCTGCATTTTGATGAGGTGCCTCTAAGAGTTGCACAATAAGCTATGTACAATGGATTGCATTAATACAATCCGATAACAAAACTTATTAAAATTTAATAAAACGGCATTACAGCTATTTTAAGCTGTAATGCCGTTTTTGTTGTTTGATATATGCACAATAGAGTTATTTTAACAACATAAAAAATTGCGAAGTGTACAACACTTCGCAATATGTACATTGTTGTTTTATTGCTGTAAATGGTTTAAAACATATTGCTTGGGCGAAACTCCCATCAGTTTTTTAAATTGCTTGCTAAATGCATAAGCATCGCAGTAACCCAGTTTATAGGCTACCTCATTTACAGGCATATTATGTTCAAGCATAAGCTTAATTGCTTCATCAATGCGCAATTTTATTCGGTATTCATTTATAGAGCACCCAAAATCCTTTTTAAACTGCTTGCGCATTTTTTCGTAGTCCATATTGTGCATATTTGCAATTTCTCTTACACTAATATTTACATTTATGTGTTGCTTTAAAATTTTATTTATATTTTGTTCCCATACATTATTTTGGCTATTTTTTTTGTAATTATGCGCAAACAAAACAACATCTACAAAGTCAGGTATCATTTTGTAAATGTTATTAATGTCAAAGTTTTTGTGTTTTTCATCATATTGTATAAATTTTTCGTGAATATCTTCGCTTTCACCCAAATAAAACACAGGCTCACGGCTTATAACACCCGATTTGGCAAGGGCTTCAAAAACATATCTGCTTCCTGTAATATAAAACTCTCTCCAATATGTATTTTTATTTATTATTGAGTAATGGGGTGTATTTGGCATATGCTGAATAATGCAACCTGGTGTTACATTGTATTGTTTTTTTGTTCGCTTGTCAATGTAAGTTGCACTGCCTTTTATTACATATACCATCGAGTAATGGGGTATGTTAAAATATGTTTTTTTCTCAATAGAATCTGTTGTTTGGGACATACATCCGTAAAAATAACCGCTGTTGGCAAGGTCGTATTCAGGAATATCTATTTTAGCTGTCTTGTCAAAATCAAAAGGATATTTTTGGTCTATATACATTTTATCACCACCAAAACAAAAAATTATAGGTTTAATTTATGCCGAAAGGTAATTCATTGAGTTTGCTTTGCAAACACATTATAGCATATATTGTTAAATGTTTCAACATATAAATTTTGCATTGTTTTGGTTGAATTATGTAATCACTTTATGCTATAATTAATTTGCAAAGCGATAAAAAATGCAAAGCAGTTGATATATTAAATATTATTTATGAGCAAACTTTTTTAATAATATCATAAAAAGGAGAGTTTAATATGCTACTATATATAATTCGCCATGCCGACCCAATTTACAACCCCGATACCCTTACTCCAAAGGGTAGGCTGCAGGCACAGGCACTGGCAAAAAGGCTTGTTGCAAGCCGCATTGACAAAATATACTCTTCGCCAAGCGGCAGAGCAATGGAAACGGCAAAATACACTGCTGATTTGCTTGGAAAGTCTATAAACATTGAGCACTGGACTCAGGAAGTTGCAGACAGATTTTCGCTTGTGATGCCCGACGGCAGCAAGGTTTTTGCACCCGATTTGGATAATACCTTGTACCTTGGCGGCGAAATGCTTGATATAGGTAGCAAATGGCACGATGCAAAAATATTTGAAAGTATAGATGCAAAAAAAGAATATGACAAAATATGTGATTTTTCGGATGAGTTTGTTGCAAGGCTTGGCTACAAAAGAGATGGCGGAGTGTACAAAATAACAAAGGCTTCAAATGAGCGTGTTGCAGTGTTTTGTCACGGTGGCCTTTCGGCAGTGTGGCTCTCGCACCTTTTAAATATTCCTTTGCACTTGGTTTTGGCAGGTATTGGCATAAATCATACAGGTGTAACAATTGTAGATTTTGAAAACAGAGAGAGCGGTATTACTGCACCTTATTGTCTTTGCATATCGGATGTGTCGCATTTGTACAAAGAAAATTTGCCTTATAAATTTACTAACTATACCGATTTATAATATTTTAAAAGAGATACCGATTATGAACTTTAAAAATGTAGATAACAAATATCGCCCTATACCATTTTGGTCGTGGAATGAAAAGCTTAATGTAGACGAAACAAAAGACCAGATAAACAAAATGAACGATGCAGGAATCGGCGGATTTTTTATGCATGCAAGAGGCGGGCTTGAAACAGAATATATGGGTCAACAATGGTTTGAAAATGTTGGTGCAAGCATCCAAGAGGCAAAAAAATTTGGTATGCACCCATGGGCTTATGATGAAAACGGCTGGCCAAGCGGTTTTGGAGCCGGCCTTGTAAATGGGTTGGGGCTTGAGTATCAGCAAAAGTATCTTCGCCGTGAAAAAGGCGAAGGGCACACTCAATATACAATTACCAACAAAGATGGCTGGCACTACTACTATGATGTAAACCCATTTTATGTAGACACGCTTGATGCAAAGGTTACAAAATGTTTTATAGAAAAAATATATCAGCCATATTTTGATAAATACGGCAATGATTTTTGTGGCTTTTTTACCGATGAGCCTCAAGTTTCGCGAAATGGTATACCATGGAGCTTTGTTATAAAAGAGGCATACCAAATTAGATACGGCGAAAATTTGCTCGATAACATTGATAAGCTTTTTGAAAAAAGCGGAAATTATGCACAAATCCGCATAAATTTTTGGAAAATGGTTACCGATTTGTTTTCTACAAATTTTATGAAGCAGATATATGACTGGTGTGTATCTCACGGCTATGGCTTTACGGGTCATATGGTGTGTGAAGAAACATTTTATTCGCAGCTCACCAGTAATGGTGCTTGTATGCCTCATTATGAATATATGACAATTCCAGGTATGGACTGGTTAAGTCGTGATATGGACAAGCTCCTTACTGTGCATCAGCTGGCATCTGCCGCAAGGCAAAACGGGCAAAAACAGGTGCTTTCCGAAACCTTTGCGCTTTGCGGCCACAATATAGGTCACGACGAGCTAAAATGGATATACGAATATCAGATGGTGCGAGGTGTCAACCTTTTGTGTCAGCATCTTCAAGGATATTCAAACCGTGGTATACGAAAGAGAGATTTTCCGCCTGCGATGTACATTCAGCAACCATGGTGGAAGTATTACAAAATGTTTAATGATAGCTTAAGCCGTATAGGTATGATGCTTTCTGAGGGTGACGACGGCACCGATGTGCTTGTAATTCACACTATAGCATCTGCATGGGCAGAATATAATATGAACGGAATGCTGCTTGCAGAAAATGAGGATATGGAGTGGAACAAAGCACTTGAGAACTGTATAAACACGCTGGAATCCAAGCATATAAATTTTCATCTGGGTGATGAAACAATAATGGAGCGTCATGGCAGGGTAGAGGACGGCAAGCTTGTAATAGGCTGCAAAAAATACTCAAAAGTTATAGTCCCTCCGCATGTTGTTTTGTTTGACAATACGGTTAAGCTACTTGAACAATTTAAATTGCAAGGAGGCACAATTTTGTCTGCAGAGGATATGCCTGCAAATGACATTATAAATATCCCTGAAATAACATATTGCGAGCGACATACCAAAGAGTATGATATGTACTATTTTGTAAACAGCACCCAAAATACATACACTGCAAAAATCACAAAAGGCAACAAAATGATGGATATTGTAACAGGTGAACTATGTGATTTTGATGGCGAGTACACTTTCCACAAATACGAATCGCTTGTTGTAATAGATGACAAAACGGGTACTGCTGCACCCAAAAAACCGACAAAGCAATATACAGCAATCGACCTTGGCGGGCAATGGAATGTTGAAAATGCAACAGAAAATTCCATAACCCTTGATTATTGTGATTATTATTTTGATGGTGTTTTACAAGAAAAACACGGGTATGTTCTCAATATAGGCTGCAGGGCACTCAAACTCGAAAAAGAGGTAAGAGTAAAGTGTGATTTTACATTTGAAACTGCGTATGTACCAAAAAATCTTTGCATTGCTGTAGAAACACCCGATATTTTTGACATATTTGTAAATGGTGCATCTGTTGATAAAACTGTTTGCGGATATTTTCGTGATAAGTCATTTTGCAAAATAAACATTGCAGAATATGTAAATGTTGGTACAAATGTAATTACACTTGAGTGTGATTTTAAACAGAGCAAAGAGATATATGACAATATAAGAAAATCACTGGTGTTTGAATCCGAAAAAAACAAGCTTACATTTGATACCGAAATAGAGCAGATTTACCTTGTTGGTGATTTTGGCGTCAAAACAGAGGGCACATTTGTCCCCCTTGACCGTGATGCATCAAGATATTGCGGAAAGTTTGTTATTGATAAACCCTGTAAAACAGTTTGCCTCAAAAATATTGAACAACAAGGGTTTATAGGCTTTGCAGGTTCAATTACTGTTTCAAAAAAATTTAATAACTTGGGAAATATGAAACTTGAATTTAAAAAAAGCGGCATAAATGTAATAGACGCAAAAATCAACGGAAAAAGTGCAGGCAAATTTATGTGGGAACCGTTTTATAAAGATGTTACTAATTTGCTTATCGACGGGGAAAACACAATTGAACTTACGCTTACAAACAACCTGCGAAATATGCAAGGTCCGTTGCATCTTGAAGAGGGCGAAGGCTACAGTGTCACCCCCGGAAGCTTTTACAAAGAAACATACATATGGAGTTCGTGGAGCAACGAAAAATGGAATGAAGATTATTGCTTTGTACATTTATCAATAGAAAATAAATGAAAGGAATAAAATATGGACTATTGTAAATATGCAGATGTGTTTTACAACCACAGCAAAAAAGACCATTATTGTGAGGATGATTGTAAATGTGGTTATAAAAAAAAGCTGTGCTTTAGCACAACTCCAAACGCTGTACTGCCTTTTGGCAAAATTTTGGCAGGTGCATACAGTGGATACGGCAAATACTCCCCAACAGACAACAGTGTTGACAATCAGTGTGACAACAAAATGCTGGTTAGGGGTGTGTCGCATTTACACAATATTGATACAGATTTAAAAAGCTATTACAACTATGCAGTTACAACACCATTTTACGGCGATGTATCAAATATTACAAAATATTATGAAGTACAAAACGAAGAGGCACAGCCGGGTTATTACAAAATGACATTTAATGGTATTGACTGCGAGCTTACTGTTACAAACGATGTTGCATACAATCATTACTATTTTGAAAACAAAAACGGCAGAATTGCCATAGATTTTTGTAGCTACGGGCTTAAAAAGGAATTTGGCAAGGAATTTTACTCTTTTGTAAAAGACGCTTACATTGAGCTTACCCCTTTTGGCGAAGTGCTTTTTAGCGGAATTATGTCTGGTGTAAAGATGTATTTTTGTGCCTGCGTTGAATGTCTAAATCCAAGGGTTACTCTGTTTGAAAATACTTGCGAAACACACCAAAAATCAATCACCCCAAACCCGCAAAATCCTTTTGGCGCAATATTTGATTTTGATGGTAATTCTGTTATTTTAAAGCTTGCTTATTCTTTAGTTGGCTTTGATGAGGCAAAGGGGAGAGTGCGAGCTGCAATCGACTCGTTTGACACTGCTATGAACAAGGCATATGCAACATGGGGCAAGCATCTTTCGCGAATAGAAATTGATACAGACGATGAAGAGCTTAAAGCAAAATTTTATTCCAATTTGTACCATTGGCTTGTTAAGCCTGCCGATATTACAGACAAAAATATTATGGATATAATCGGTAAAATATTTCTAGACAGCCCTCACATAGATGGCGCAGTTGTTCATCTTTCGGGGGACAAACAGTTGAAAATTGCGGTTAACAATCGCACAGATACCAATATTCACCTTGATTATGCCGAATTTAACGGCAAAAGGGTTGAAGTATTTAAGCTTAGCGTATCTGACCTTATGCAGGGCGGAAAATTGATATTTAATATGAAATAAGAAAAACAAATGGTGGTGTAAAAAATCGTTAAGATTTTTTACACCACCATTTGTTGTGTTCGTAAGATTTGCACGCAGATAGAGCGGCAACTGCCGCTTTTTTATAAAATTATGATTATTTGTTTCGCGGATATGGCTCTTTTTTGTCTGTAAGCCCGGCAAGATAGTCCATACTTGTATCAAGAGCTATTGCAATTTTTTTGCATTGCTCAAATGTATAATATCTTTTTCCGCTTTCTATTTTTGAATAGTCACTTTGGTCGATTCCTGTTAACATTTGCATTTTAACCTGTGTGTAGCCTTTTTCTTTTCGTAGCTGTTTTAGTCTGTTCATAGCATCACCCAAGTAATATTATGTCAAAATTCTCTATTGAAATTATGGTTAAATTGACCTATAATATTATAGGGAGGTGATAATGATGGCAGAATTTTGTCTTGAATGTTGGAATAAGCTTAACAACAGCAACGATAGACCGTTTAAATATATAATGTCAAAAGACCTCGATTTATGCGAGGGATGCGGCAAATATAAACAAGTTATTGTTATGGAACGGTTTTATTACTACTTGCACAAATTTCCATTACTTGGTTTTTTGTACTGGGCTATCGGCTTTATGTTGCGATTGCTTATTTTGCCTTATTTTCTGTATATCAGATACAAGGCATATAAAGAAGATAAAGAATATGACTAAATATATCCTATGTTTTCTTTAATCAAATTAAAAACAGCGTGTTCACTACAAAGCGAAACACGCCGTTTTAATTTATAGTTTAAAACAAAATTATTATAAACTGCGATACAAGCACAACTGCAATAAGTGCAATAGGGTAGGTTGCTGCATAAGCAGCTGCAACATCCTCTGTACCCGAAACATTTATAAGTGTGCCAAGTGCGGGGGTACTTGTCATACCGCCTGTAATAGAACCAAGTGCATTGAGCAGGCTAAGCTTTAGTACATACTTTGCAAATAAGTATCCAATAACCATTGGAAAAAGTGTAATTACTGCACCGTATACAAAGTACACAGGCTTAAAATTTTGTACAAACTCTGCACCGCCTGCAACACCCGCTCCTGTTAAAAAGAGCACAAGTCCAAGCTCGCGAAATACCTTGAGCGTGGTAGTTGGCGGCAAAATGCTGATTTTGCCTATTTTGCCAAAGTGACCAAATATAAGTGACATAAGCAGGCATCCGCCAGTTGTTGTGAGTGAAAATGTTGTTCCGTCAAGACCTTTTGCGGTTAGCGGAATTTTAATTGCTCCCACAAACACGCCCAATATTGCTGCAAGTGCAAATGCACCAATACCGTAGCTGTCTATACTCATAAGTTTGCATGTAGCCTTTTTTTTGCCGTCATCACCCAATGCAACAAGCTTTGAGCGTTCAACCTCCATATTAGCTTTTGTAAGCTTTGGAATAAGCTGAACAAAAAGCACAACACCTATAACACCAAAAATGTATGCTATGCCGTTACCAACCGAAACAACACCTTCAAGCTCTGCGCCAACAGTTTCTTTAGCTGCCGAAAATGCGGGAGTTGATGTAAGTGCACCCGAAAGCAAACCTGCAACCATAGCTGTAAAGCGAGGCAAGTCGGTTTCGCCGCCGATTGTTCTTCCAATAAATATGCATCCTACTGCAGATAATCCGCCTGCAAGTATAATTATTAGTCCAAGCAAAACATATGATGTAAAGTTCTTTTTCATATTGCTGAAAAATTTTGGCCCTGCAATAAAACCTACTGATGTTACAAAAAGTATAAGGCCAAGATTTTCTATAATTTTAAGAGCATTTTTTGCGTTGTATAAACCAAGCCCTTGCTCAAAATCAGCATAAAACAAGCAACCAAAAAGCAGAGCTGCAATAAACACACCCGCAGAACCCAGCGAAATACCTTTAATGGTAATTCTGCCAATTAAAAACCCTGCTGCAAGTATTGCAAAAACACAAAACATTAGGAAGGCAAGGCCTGTTACAGAGATTACGCCGCCAAACAATGTCATTATTAAAGACCTCTTTTCTGTATTTTAAATATAGATAACATACATAGAGCAATCCGCTTTTTTGCGGATTGCTTTTTACTTGATATCTGATTATTTTCTGCGATAATCAGGAAGCAGCTTAGGCGATACCTGATTGGTTTTGATGCCTGCATTTTTAATTTCTGCTTCAAATTTGTCTATGTGACCAAGAGTCAGCTTGCCTACTTTAACAGCTTTTGCTTTTTTTGCTGCATTTTGACCTGCATTTCGGCCAAATACAATAATGTCGAGCAGTGAGTTGCCCATAAGTCTGTTTCTGCCGTGAATTCCGCCTACTGCCTCACCTGCAACATAGAGGTTTTCAACATTTGTTGTGGAGCCATCTACATTTATGTCAAGGCCGCCGTTTTGATAGTGAAGTGTAGGGTATACCAAAATAGGCTCTTTGCGTATATCAATGCCGTATTTTGCAAACATACGCATCATAGCAGGGATACGCGCCTCTATTGTGCCTTGGCCTCCGATTTTTTCTATCATAGGGGTGTCAAGCCATACACCAACTCCATTGCCTGTGTCAACACCGTTGCCTCTGTCGCTGCATTCGCGTATAATTGATGCGGCAGATACATCTCGTGTTTCGAGCGGATGCATAAATGCTTCGCCTTTTGCATTGATAAGCTTTGCACCAAGTGAGCGAACCTTTTCGGTAACAAGAGCACCAAAAATCTGTTCGGGGTATGCAGCACCTGTTGGGTGATACTGAAGTGTATCGGCATAAAGCAGCTTTGCACCAACTCTGTAGCCAAGCACAAGGCCATCGGCAGTGGCACCATAGTGGTTTGATGTAGGGAAGCCCTGATAGTGCATTCTGCCTGCACCGCCTGTTGCAATAACAACTGTTTTTGCTTTTGCAACGAGCAGCTCATCTGTTTCCATATTTAAAAGCACTGCACCTGCAGCTTTGCCTGTTTCATCTAAGATAAGCTCAATTGCAGATGTAAAATCTACAACTGTAATTCCTCGGTTAATAACTTCGTCACGGAGTGTACGCATAATTTCGGCACCCGAATAGTCTTTTGCAGCGTGCATTCTTTTGCGTGAAGTACCGCCGCCGTGGGTTGTAATCATATTTCCGTTTTCGTCTTTGTCAAACTCAACTCCAAGGTTGTTGAGCCACTCGATTGCCTCGGGAGCATCACACACAAGCTTTGACAAAAGCTCTCTTTTGGCTGCATAGTGACCGCCGCCAAATGCATCAACAAAGTGGATTGCAGGCGAGTCATTTTGTTTGTCGGCAGCCTGAATACCGCCCTCTGCCATCATTGTGTTAGCATCGCCCATACGGAGCTTTGTCACAACAAGCACATTGGCTCCAAGCTCGTTTGCTTCGATAGCCGCGCTTGCGCCTGCACCGCCTGCACCTATAATGAGTACATCAACATCGTAATCGGGGTTTTCAAGGTCAACACTGTCTTCTGTAATGCGGCTGTGTGCCTGTAAAAGACTTGCAAGCTCTGTGGGCACTTTTTCACCCTTGTTGGGGCCTATTTCAAGAACAGCAAATTCATTTTGCTTGTAATCGGGGTGATAAGCTTTAAGCAAATCCTCCTTTTGCTGTGCAGTCATTCTTGCAGGCTCGAGGCTGATATTTTTTTCTCTTGCTGCTTCAACTGCCTTTAACGACTCTGTAAATTTTTCGCTATACATTTGGTACGCACCTCCTTATTTTTCAATTTCTCTGTTATTATAAAGCTCTTTTAGCTCTTCTATAGGCTTGTTCATAAGTGCCTCAATAAGCTCGGTAAATGTTCCATCTTTGATTTCCTGCACTCTATTTTCAAGATGTGCCGATTTTGGAGCAAGATATTTTCCGTTAATTCTGCGCGCAAGCATTGCAACCTGAGGGTGCGAAATTCCTGCAGGACAACGCGAAGAACATACTCCGCACATTACGCAGTCAAAAGACTCTTCGGCGCATTTTTCAAAATCGCCTCGTTGAGCATAAGCAATGTATTGCATAACATTAAGCTCCTGAGTACAAGCCTTTGTGCAGGCGTTACAGCCTATGCAGGCATAAATTTCGGGGTAAAGCTGCATCATAACCTGCTCGTTAACAGCTATGTTTTGTATATCATACACCTGTTTAACAAGCGGGAAAAACGGCAGAGTTGCAATATACATACCCTCTTCTACCTTTGTTTGGCATGCAAGGCAGGCCTTGAGCTCTGTTTGGCCTTTTATTCGGTAAATTGTGGCACATGCACCGCAAAAGCCGTTACGGCATCCGCAGCCTCTTTTGAGCTGATATCCTGCATATTCCATAGCGGTCATTATTGTAAGGTTTTCCGGCACAGAATATTTTTTGCCGAATAAGAATATATTAACCATATTTTCCATATCTTTTGCTCTCCTTCTTAATATTCATCAGGTAGTTCGTCAAGCTGGTCGCAGCGGAACACAGGGCCGTCTTTGCACACATACTTGTCACCAATGTTGCAACGGCCGCACTTGCCAACGCCGCATTTCATACGCAGCTCCATTGTTGTGTATACCTGAGTTTTGTCGTATCCCATAGAAATAAGACCTTCAAGTGTAAACTTAATCATTATAGGAGGTCCGCAAACTATAACAGTTTTGTTTGTGTCAAAACCAAGCTCTTTTACGTAATTTGGCACAAAGCCAACGTGGCCGTCCCAACCTTCTTGCTCACGGTCGATGGTAAGGTGAACGTCAATGCCGTCATCTGTCATCCATTCGTTTAAAATTTCGTCATAGTCAACAAGGTCTTCCTTGCTTCGTGAGCCGTAAACTATGTCTATTTTGCCGTAGTTGCCTCTAAAGTGTCTGCAGTAGTTAATTACAGAGCGCAGCGGTGCAAGGCCTATACCGCCTGCAACAAACAACAAATCCTTGCCTTTAAATACATCTTCTACAGGGAATGGATTGCCGTATGGTCCGCGTATTGTAATTTGCTGACCAACCTCTGCCTGATGCAGCCACTCGGTTACGCAACCGCATTTTTTAATAGAAAATTCCATAAATTCGGTGTTTGTAGGTGATGATGTAATAGAAAACATCGCTTCACCTACTCCCGGAATAGAAAGCATAGCACACTGACCCGGCTTGTGGTCAAATGCTTTTTTGCCGTCGGGGGTAACCACGCGGAATGTTTTAACATCGGGAGTATCTATACGCACATCTGTAATAACGCCGATTGATGGTATCAAAGTTTCATTATTCATTTGTATCTCCTCCCAACTCTTTCATTACTTTTACTATATTCATCGAAATAGGGCATTTGTTTAAACATCTTCCGCAGCCAACACAACTAAACAGTCCGTCATTGTTTGATGGATAGTACACAAGCTTGTGCATAAATCTTTGACGAAAACGTTCTTTTTGCGAATTGCGTGAATTTCCGTGTGCCATTTTTGTAAAGTCGGAATACATACACGAATCCCAGCAACGAAAGCGCACCACACCGTTACCTGTGTTAAAATCTTTTATATCATAGCACTGGCAGGTAGGGCACACAAATGTGCATGTACCGCAGCCAAGGCAACTTTGCGAAAGCTCTGCCCACTTTGGTGAATCAAAGTATTGCATAGTTTTGCCCGAGCCAAATTTGTCGGCACTCAAATTGGCAAGCGGCAGCTTTTGCATTATCTCTTTGGTTTTTGCCTGCTGTGCTTCAACCTTGCTGCTGTCACACTCCATTGTATATGCACCCAGCTTACTCATTACTTTGTTGCCTTTTTCTGTTTTTGCATCAAAGTAAATGTCGCCGTCTTCAATCCAGCATACAACATCGCCCTCGGGGTTTGTTGCGTCTATTCCAAAGGTAGAGCAAAAACAGCTTTCAACGGGGCGGGTACAAGCCAAAGATATTATTGTTCCGTGCTCACGCCTTAAAGCATAGTAGCTGTCGTAGGGCTCGGTTAAAAACACTCTGTCTAAAATATCAAAGCTTTTTACATCACATGCACGCACACCAAAAACAACAAAATCCTCGTTTTCATCTCTTGTGTCTATTACTTCAATCTCTTTGCCGCTCATTTTAAATTCCATAAGGTTTTCAACCTGAGGAAAGAAAAAGTCTTTAGGGCTTTTGTTGGTATTGAGCTTGCTGCTCATTTTAATACCCTTTTCCCATTTTTTGTAGTCGGCTCCGTTTTCGCAGTCTACAGGGAGGTAAAGAGAAGCATTGTCTGATAATGCTTCAAAAACTCTGTCCAAATCGTCAATTGAGCATTTACGCATTATTTATCTTCTCCTTTCGCAACGGCATCGGCTGCCTCAATATCGTCAAGGGTGTAGTTTACAAGAGGAGCTCTTGAACCAACCTCGGCTCCAGCCTGATATTCGCCGTAAAACTCGTTGATGTCTTTTATAAATTTGCGGTTAAGCAGGTGCAGAGGAATGCCCTGTGGGCAAACGCGTGAGCATTCTCCGCAATCGGTGCATCTGCCCGCAACATGAAATGCTCTTATAATGTGAAACATCTTTTCTTCAAAGCTGTCTGCAGCTGCTTTGTTTTGTATACCCGAATTTGGATTGTCAAACACACAGTTTTCGCAAGTGCAGGCAGGGCATATGTCACGGCAAGCGTTGCATCTTATGCAGCGCGAAAGTTCATTTTGCCAAAATGCAAAACGCTCATCTTCTGTCATTTTTTCGAGCTTTTGTACTTCGTCAAATCTGTTCGAATCAATTACCTCGCCGCTATCGCCAAGCAGCTCATCGTATGCAACATGCTTTTTGCTTTTGCAGTTTATACATCTTTCAAGCAAGGCATCTTTATATGCAATTGTTTTGTCGCCGTCATAAAGTGTACAAACATTAATTCCGTTGTCATTTGGTTCAATACCCAAAATTCCGTCGCCTGCAATATTTTTGATTTTTTGAATGTCTGCCATACCGTCGCAAGGCACACCCACAGCATAAACCTTTTCCCTGTCAAAGCGATGCTCTGTGAGTAATTGATTAAAGCTGTATGTGTCGCATGGCTTTAAAAATACAAGCACCTTTTGGTCGCTTTTGAGAGTTTCGTTAATAAGATATTTGGAAAAGTTTGCACCGCAAAAATCATTCCACACAAAATCTTTTATAAGTGCGTCTTTGCTTTCAAACACAAATGGTGTAACATCGTACGCAAATTCGCCGCACTTGTAGCCAAGCACTCTGTTTACAGTGCCGTTATCTATAAGGTCAATTGCTTTGTTAACAAGTAAATCACGGGTTATCTTTTGCATCGCAAATCCTCCAATCTCTTGTTTTCACCAAGCTTTTTGACAGCCTCGGTAAATTCGTTCATAGTTTGTGCAAATTTTGCACCCTCTGCGGCAGATACCCACTCAACTCTGTAACGCTCTTTTTCGATACCCAAATAGTTGAGCATCGAAAAAAGCAAAGTCATTCTTCGGCGGGTGTAGTAGTTGCCTGATGTGTAGTGGCAGTCGCCAGGGTGGCATCCGCAAAGTATAACGCCGTCGGCACCTTTTTGAAATGCACGCAGTATAAACATAGGGTTTACTCTGCATGAGCAGGGTACTTTTATAATTTTTACATTGTCGGGGTAGTTGAGTCGGTTGTTGCCTGCAAGGTCTGCACCTGCATACGAACACCAGTTGCAGCAAAATGCAACAATGTTTGGTTTAAATTCATTATTTACTTGCATATTGCATCCACCTCCGCCATAATTTGTGAATTTTTAAATCCATTTAGGTCCATAGCACCCGATGGGCACGCAACTGTGCATGCACCGCAGCCCTGACATACTGCAGGGTTAACGCTTGCCACTCTTCGTACTTTTGTGGTTCGGTCGGGCATACGAAACTCTTTGTCAATATAAGTGATGGCACCGTAAGGGCAAACATTTGCACAGGACGAACAACCGTTACACATAAGCTCATTTGGCTGGGCAACACATGGATTGCCTTTAAGCTTGCTTTTTGCAAGGAGCCCAATAACCTTGGCTGCTGCTGCACTTGCCTGAGATACAGTTTCGGGGATGTCCTTAGGGCCCTGACATGTACCCGAAAGGAACACGCCTGCCGTTGGGCTTTCTACAGGGCGAAGTTTAGGATGCGCCTCTGTAAAAAAGTCGTTTGTATCCATACTTGCAGTAAGCTTTGTTGCAAGAGGGCGGGCTGATTTGTCAGGCTCAATTGCAGTTGCAAGCACCACAAGGTCTGCTGCAATATTAAGCTGCTTGTTTGCAAGCAGGTCTGATGCTTGAACCATAAGTTTGTTGCCCTCGGGCGAAACTTTTCCAACCATACCCTTGATATAGTGAACGCCGTATTCCTCAACTGCTCTGCGGTAAAACTCGTCAAAGCTTTTGCCGGGGGTACGCACATCAATATAAAACACATAAACCTCTGTATCGGGGTATTTGTCACGGGTAAGCATAGCGTGCTTTGCTGTGTACATACAGCATATTTTTGAGCAGTATTCTTTGCCTTTTTCGGCACATGAGGAGCAACGCGAGCCCACGCACTGTACAAAAACAATTGTGTGAGGGTGCTCGTTGTCCGACGGACGCAAAAGCTTACCTGCAGTTGGGCCTGCAGCATTTGTTAAACGCTCAAATTCAAGCGATGTGATAACATCTTTTGACTGATTGTATGCAAATTCGTCAAATTTGTCTAGGTTTATTGTGTTAAAGCCGGTAGCAGCTACAATAGCACCGTACTTTTCTTCGATTATTTCATCCTTTTGCGTGTAGTCAATAGCACCTGCTGTGCAAAGCTTTGAGCACACACCGCATTTTCCTGTGCTTAGCATAGTACAGTAATCGGCATCAATTGTTGCAACCTTTGGTACTGCCTGAGCAAAAGGAATATATATTGCGCGTCGGTTGTCCATACCCATATTAAATTCGTTAGGAACTTTTTTTTGCGGGCATTTTTCGGTACAAAGACCGCAACCTGTACATTTTGTTTCGTCAACAAATCTTGCTTTTTTGCGGATTTTTACATCAAAGTTACCCACAAATCCGCCTATTTCTTCTACTTCGCTGTACGAAAAAATGCGGATGTTTTCGTGCTGAGAGCAATCCACCATTTTTGGTGTAAGGATACAAGCAGCACAGTCAAGAGTAGGGAAGGTTTTGTCAAGCTGAGCCATTTTGCCGCCAATTGTTGGCTTTTTTTCAACTATATCTACAGGGAACCCTGCCTCTGCAATGTCAAGAGCAGTCTGAATACCTGCAATACCTCCGCCTATAACAAGGGCTCTTTTTGTAACTGGTGTTTCACCAGGGGTAAGGGGTGCATTAAGGTTAACCTTTGCAACAGCCGCTTTGCCGAGTATTATTGCTTTTTCGGTACCCTCAGCCATATCCTTGTGAATCCACGAGCACTGCTCACGGATGTTTGCAATTTCCACCATATATGGATTGATGCCCGCTTTTTCGGCAGTTTTGCGGAAGGTAGCCTCGTGCATTCTTGGTGAGCACGAACATACAACAATGCCTGTGAGCTTATGCTCTTTTACGGCATCTGCAATCATATCCTGACCTGCCTGCGAACACATATATTGATAATTTGCGGAAAAGACAACTCCCGGCTCTGTTTTAAGAGCATCCGCAACCTTAACCACATCTACAGTGCCTGCGATGTTTGTACCGCACCAGCACACAAATACGCCTATTCTTTGCATTTGCTGTCTCCTCCTTTATTTAGTGTATTTTCTTATAGCACTTACCAAAAGCTGTTGAGGAACATTTTCGTCAATAAGCTCAGGGATGCTATCTGTTTTAAGATGGTTTTTACCTTGCTTGCGCACAACCGAAAGGCGCACTGCCTCAACAAGCTTGGCAGGCTCAACACCTCTTGGGCATCTGTCTACACACGCAAAGCATGTTAAACATTTGTAAAGCGATTGTGAGTTTAAAAGCGGCTCAATGTCGCCCGACTCTACCATATATACAAATTGATGGGGGTGATATTCCATTTCATCAAATGCGGGGCAGGTTGCAGTGCATTTGCCGCATCGCATACATTTTTTGGGGTTTACGCCGCTTATGCGGATAATTTCGTTTTGAAGATTGTTATCTTTATGCATCTGCAGGCACCTCCTTTATACCAAAAGCCTCTGCCAAAAGCTCGGTAAAATATACAACGGGGATGGGGCAGCCGTTTTTTTCGAGATTGTACTTGCAAAGAGGGCAGGCGGTAACCAAAATTTCGGCACCTGCATCAACAGCACTTTGCCATACCTTGATGGATTTTGCTTTTGCACTGTTTGCATCTTCGAGTGCAATGTATCCACCGCAGCATTCGTTGCGCTGTGGGTAAACAATCGGTTCGCCTCCAATTGCCTTAATCATATCTTCTATAATAGTAGGGTTTTCAACATCGTCTGTTTTCATCACATTGCCAGGGCGAAGCAGCAGGCAACCGTAGTATGCTGCAATTTTTTTGCCTGTTAAAGGGTTTACAGCCTTTTCCTTAACTTTGTCGTAGCCTACAACATCCCTTAAAAGTTCAAGGTAGTGTACAACCTTTGTTTCACCATTGTAGTTGCCGTCATTGCCAAGGTAGTTGTTAACACGGCTTGCAAATTCTGCATCTGTCTGCATAGCGTGGTTTGTCTGCTTTACTACATTGTGGCACGCTGAGCACGCAGTTAAAAGAATTTGATTTTTGTCGCGCGCCGCAATCAAATTTCGTACTGATGAAAGCTTTGTGGCAATTTCATCGCGTGATGTAGTAAACACACCGCCGCAGCACTGCCAGTTTTGTATTTCTTCAAGCTCAACACCAAGTACTTGTGCACTTTTTTTTGCATATATATCAAGGTCTTTTGCTTTTGTCTTTAATGTGCATCCGGGAAAGTATGATACCTTCATTAACTTTTCCTCCTTAATAATAGTATGAATTGTAACCCGTTATACCATCTGCTCGGGGTGGAATACCTCGTCAAATTTTTCTGCTGTCAAAAAGCCAAGCTCAACACACGCCTGTTTAAGCGAAATGTTGTCTTTAAAAGCTTTTTTTGCTGTTTTTGCAGCATTTTCATAGCCAATATATGGGTTGAGTGCAGTTACAAGCATAAGTGAATTGTGCAAATTGTGATGCATTTTTTCTTTGTTTGCTTTTATGCCAACTGCACAGTTTTTGTTAAATGATACAATTGCTTCGGCCAAAAGTCTTGCCGACTGCAAAAAGTTGTATATGCACACAGGCATAAACACATTAAGCTCAAAGTTACCCTGTGATGCAGCCATACCAACTGCTACATCGTTGCCCATTACCTGAACTGCAACCATAGTAACAGCCTCACACTGTGTAGGGTTTACCTTGCCCGGCATAATAGATGAGCCCGGCTCATTTTCGGGGATAAATATTTCGCCAAGGCCATCACGAGGGCCGCTTGCAAGCCAGCGCACATCGTTTGCAATTTTCATCATATCGCAGGCAAGAGCCTTTATTGCACCGTGAGCAAACACCAGCTCATCCTTTGATGTAAGTGCATGAAACTTGTTGCTTGCTGTAACAAACTTTTTGCCTGTAAGGTTGGACACTTTTTGTGCAACCACTTCACCAAAGCCTTTTGGAGCATTAAGGCCTGTGCCTACTGCAGTACCGCCGAGTGCCAATTCACTAAGCGGAGCAATTGAGCGTTCAATAAGCTCAACATCTCTCTCAAGTGAAGAGCGCCAGCCGCTTATTTCCTGACTAAATGTAATTGGTGTTGCATCCTGAAGATGTGTTCTTCCGCTTTTTACAATACCTTCATTTTCAGCTTCAAGCTTTTTAAATGTATCTATGAGTGTTTTTGCCGCAGGTATAAGTTTGTCTTCAAGCATCAAAACTGCCGCAATGTGCATCGCAGTAGGGAAGGTGTCATTTGATGATTGGCTCATATTAACATCATCGTTTGGGTGAAGAATTTTTTCATCTGCAATTTGGTTGCCTCTGTTTGCTATTACCTCGTTTGCATTCATATTAGACTGTGTGCCCGAGCCTGTCTGCCACACTACAAGAGGAAAGTTGCTGTTAAGCTTGCCTGCAATTACTTCATCACAGGCACTTTCTATGGCATTAAGCTTTTGTTTTGTCATTTTTTCGCCCTTTAGCTCGTGGTTTGCCTGAGCTGCAGCCTTTTTGAGTATGCCAAATGCGTGGATTATTTCCATAGGCATAGTTTCTATATTTACACCGATTTCAAAATTTTCGTGACTGCGCTGGGTTTGTGCTGCCCAGAGTTTGTCGGCAGGCACCTTTACTTCGCCCATTGAGTCGTGCTCTATACGATATTCCATTTTTATACCCTCCAAATTATTTAACATCTGTACCGCTAATAATTTCTTTAAGTTTATTTGCGCTCGACTGAAGCTTTTTAATTTCCTCATCTGTCATAGGCAGGTTTACTTTGCCTCTTATGCCTTTGTTGCCTACAATGGCAAGTGTACTGAGGCAAACATCTTCAACTCCGTATTCACCGTGCATCATTGTGGAAACTGTCATAGTTGTGTCAATTCCGCTTAAAATGCATTTGCATATATAGCAGACCGAAACAGATACCGCATAAAATGTAGCACCCTTACGCTCAATAACCTCGCCTGCTGTTTGTTTTACATAGCTTTCAACATCATCAAGGTTGAGAGATGGCATCTCATCATTACGCTCGCCAAATGATTCGTCGCAGCTTTGAATCGGCACATTTGAAACATTTGCAAGTGACCACGGAATAAACGCCGAATCACCGTGCTCGCCAAGTACATATGCATGAACATTTTTTTGGCTGATGGAATAATATTCCGAAAGGCGCGAACGCAGTCTTGCAGTGTCAAGAATTGTGCCCGAACCAATAATTCTGTCCTCTGGGATACCCGACTCTTTGCAAAATACATAGGTGAGTATATCTACAGGGTTACTTACAATAAGGTAAACTGCATCGGGGGCATTTTTGGTTATTTGAGGCATAATGCTTCGGAGCACATTTATATTTGTTTGTGCAAGCTCAAGCCTTGTTTGACCGGGTTTTCGTGCAACGCCCGAGGTAATAATAACAATATCGGAGCCTGCAGTGTCCTCGTAGGTGCCTGCATGCACTGTGCACGGATTGCAAAATGGTATGCCCTGCCTGATGTCAAGAGCTTCACCTACGGCTTTGCCGTGTGCAATGTCGATAAGTACAATTTCTGATGTAATTCCCGAAACTGTAAGTGTGTATGCAATTGTTGAGCCTACACTTCCGCTTCCTATAATGGTAATTTTGTTCATAATAAATTCCTCACTTTATGATGATGTTTTAATAGTAAAAATTGTTAAAATTTATCAAATTTATAAACAATAACACAATTTGATTTAATTATAACACAAATTTAAAAGTTTGACAAGTATTTAACAATCTTTTTTCGCCAAAAAGTTACACAATAATTTTTACATTACAGGCAAATTTTTTATAAATTTTGTTGTTTGTTTTATATGGTACTATTAAATATTCATAATACAGTATATATTGCAAATATTTAAAAGTTACCTTATATGTTGATATACATAACAAAAGCCAAATAACTATCAACAAACTTTATTGCCCTTTGGTTGACATATTGGCACTTTGGTTGTATAATACATATTATAATAGTACAAAGGAGAAATTCATTATGAAAAGATTATATAAATCATCAACTAATAAAAAAATATGCGGTGTGTGCGGCGGAATTGCTGAGTATTTTAATATAGACCCAACACTGGTTCGCCTTTTGTGTGCAGTTGCAATTTTTTGCTCATTTTTTACAGGAATTTTTGCTTATTTTGTTGCGGCAATAATTATACCAGAGCAACAGTAATTTTGTATTGACATTTATATTTTTTTGATGTATCATATATATTGTGTTTCGGGGTGTGGCGCAGCTGGTAGCGCACTAGACTGGGGGTCTAGGGGCCGCAAGTTCAAGTCTTGTCACTCCGACCAAAAAAGCAGAACCAAAGAGATATAATGTCGATTTGGTCAGCAACAGAGAGGGTTTGCGAGTTTTTCGCAAACCCTCTTTCGTAATCAAAACTTGAAGATATTCACTTCTATTCAGGGTGATTTGAACTATGACAATGGCAAGAAATATGGATTATGACAATAACTCACCGAATAGAGTTGAACCAACACTTATACAAATTAATATAGAAGTTTGAGGCAATTTCTTTAATTAGAAGTTGCCTCTTTTTTTGTGCCTGAAAATGAAAGGAGGGGAGAAAATGTATACTGAAAAATTTCTGCAACAAGTACATCGTAAATTAAATGAACAGGGGATTACAAACTCAAAACTTAGAGATACCTGCATAGATATCTACGAGGGTGAGAATGAAATTTTTAAGATTGACAGAAAAGGCGGAATGTTTTATTCATCAGACAATCGATTCCGAAATGTAGTCGATAAACTTCATAAAATAATACAGCCGATTGTTTGCGAAGTGGATGAGTATCTCAGAGCAATGGAAAACGGCACTGAACTGAAGGCAAGAGATTTTGATATGCCATATATTAAAATCTCTGAATACAATGAAGTGGTTCTTGCTGGAACAGAACATAGTAATGGAAGTTTTGAATTTGCGACATGGAACTACAAAAACAATTCCTTGTATCACGGACATTATACCACAGACTATAAAGGTGCAAGAGAAGATTTTGCAACTCGTTCAGGCTTGGTAAATAAGAATCTGCTATTCAATAAGAATGAATTGGTTGAGATTTATCGGTGCATCGAGGATACTCTTAGTAACGAATACGAAATGACAGATAAACAAAGAGAAATACTTGAAGATGTACAAACCCGTATCAGTAATTCTGTTGAGAACTTTGATGAATTGCTCAAAGAAGCTATTGAACAAGGCGAAGATGAAACATTTGAACAAACAATGTAAATTTGAAAGGAGGAAATGAAATGGCTGA
>JAZQEG010000015.1:0-20203 GCA_045538875.1 Clostridia bacterium
CGACACAAGAGCAAGTCGTGCCCGTTGGACAAACTTTGGGTGCGAAAAGGCTGTGTCGGGGTTTGCGGGTTATGCACCGCCTGCCAAGGTGCTTGAGAGTGTAAATGATATTGTTTGGGAGCTACACCACAGAGGAATAATTACAAACAAATCGCTGTGGCTTGGTAAGCTTAAAGCAAACAGCAATGCGTACTGGCTCGCATTTAAGGCTGCAAATTTTACTGTAAATTACAAAAGAGAGGACACCCTTGACATAGTTAATGACATAGTGTGGGAGTTGGGCAACCGCGGCATTGTTACCGACAAGCAGATGTGGCTGTGCCTTTTAAGAGAGGATACTGATTTGTATTGGCTTGCATACAAAATATGCAACAACACAAAAAATAAACAGGGGGTGTAACTAATGGAACATTATCACAGTGAAATGCACGAGGCCTGTAAAGAGAGATTTAAAGCAATAGACGAGCGCCTCAACGAAGGCGACAAGGTTATGAGTGAGCACACAACCGAAATTGCAGTGCTCAAAACAAATATGAACAGCCTTATAAAAAGCATTAACGGGCTTACAAAATCTCTTTGGGGAGTGTGCTGCACAATTGTTGCCACTTTGTTTGGATTTTTTGTGTGGTACATTCAAAATTTGTAAGGAGTATTTGTATGAAGCAAAAAGGTAAATTCAGCAAGGCAATTGTGCTGTCGGTAATTTGTGCCAATGTAATTTTTACAATGGCGGTTTTGGGCGTGTTTTTGTATACATCCAGTGAGCCATCCACTCTTGTAATGAGCTGGTTTGGCTTTACAACCGCAGAGCTATGGAGCCTTGCAACAATTAAAAAAGCTAAACAAATAAGCAAAAACGGAGGTGAGGCAAATGATTGATTTTATATGTAAAATATTAATCCCGCTGTTGTGTACCATTGTTACTATGTACATAATACCGCTCATTAAGGGAAAAAAGCTGTATGGCTATGTAACAATTGCAGTGCAGGCGGCAGAACAGATTTTTAATGAATCGGGTGCAGGAAAGAAAAAGCTTGCTTATGTAAAGCATTGGATAACCCAAAAGTTCAGTATACGCGAAGAGGATTTGGAAAAAATCATTGAAAGTGCGGTGTATGAGCTTAAGCATTAAAACAAAGGGGATGTAAAAATAGTCCAGACTGCAACCATTTTTCCTATTCCCCAAAAAGGGAGTGTAAAAAAACTTGAGTTTTTTTGCACTCCCATTTTTTAAGTTTATATTCCTGATATAAACAAAAAGCCTATAATTATAAGCATTAGCTTGTCATCGCAATCTTCGTTTATAAGCAGCAAAAACACGCCTATAAGCAGCAAATCATCAATGGCAAGGTTGCCAAAAATGTTTTTTTGTCTTGAATATCCCGATACCTGTATATCGTCTTTTGTAATTACGGGGTTTTCGGCACACGCCAGCGGTTGGGGCTCGGTGCTTTTTACTTCGTCGTAGCCGTCATAATATCGCTGATACAATAAAATTCCTCCTTATAAAAACGATGTTAGCTTTGTAAGCTTGAGTATTTTTATTGCGGTGTCCATATTTGCACTTCGGGATTGATTCATATACGGGCGCAAAGCGTTGAGCAGCCTTATGCGGTTGTCATCCTCTGAGCCTATTTTGCTTGCAATATTTGCAATGCTGTCAAAATCTGCAGGCGAATTATTACTGATATCAGAATTGACATTTTGGGGCTCGCTGTTTACCTGACCTGCCATAGACGAAATCATTTTCATAAGTTCGGGGTTAGATAGTATGCTGTTTAATTTGTCCTGAAAATCATCTGCCACTTGTTTCGCCTCCCATCATCTGATTAAGTCTTTTTAATATATCGGGATTTTTTGCAAGCATTTTTAAAATTTCTTCGTTTGAGGTTTTATTAAGCTTGTTTGCAACATCACCATATCCCATTTGTCTGAGCTTTTTTTCAACGGCATTTTTGTCTATGCCTTTAATCTGCCTTTCCAATTCTTCTCTGGAAATGTTCATTGTAATCACCTCTGTATTATTATATGATGATGGGTTGGTAAAAGTACGTTTTTTATGGCAGACGAAATAAAAAACAATGCAGTCGAGTAACAACGAGCAGGTGTAGCAAAAAGCGATGCAGACAAGTAATAATGAGGAAGCAAGTATTTTTATACAGCGACGAATTATTATGCAGTAAGCAAAGTGTGTGTGGGATTTGATAAAAGTAAAAAGTCAAATTGAACAGAGATGTATATAAAATAAAAAAAGCGATGCACTTTGCGATGCATCGCTTTTTGTAGCCTGAGGTTATGCTAATTCAGCAAAATACTTAATAGTTCTCACCATCTGGCTTGTGTATGAATTTTCATTGTCGTACCAAGATACAACCTGAACTTCATAAAGACCGTCAGCTATAGGAGCAACCATTGTCTGAGTAGCATCAAAGAGTGAGCCGTATCTCATACCAACGATATCTGAAGAAACAATTTCGTCTGTGTTGTAGCCGAATGATTCGTTGCTTGCAGCTTTCATAGCAGCATTGATACCGTCAACAGTTACGTTGTCACCTTTAACAACAGCTGTAAGGATTGTTGTTGAGCCTGTTGGTGTAGGAATTCTCTGAGCAGCACCGATAAGCTTGCCGTTGAGCTCAGGAATAACAAGACCAATAGCTTTTGCAGCACCTGTTGAGTTAGGAACAATGTTAACTGCAGCAGCTCTTGAACGTCTGAGGTCACCCTTTCTCTGTGGGCCGTCAAGAGTCATCTGGTCGCCAGTGTATGCGTGGATTGTGCACATAATACCCGACTGAATTGCAGCATATTTGTTAAGTGCATCAGCCATAGGTGCCAAGCAGTTTGTTGTACATGAAGCAGCAGAAATGATTGTGTCATCTGCTTTGAGTGTTTCATGGTTAACGTTGTAAACAATTGTAGGAAGGTCGTTACCTGCAGGAGCAGAAATAACAACTTTTTTAGCACCTGCATTGATGTGAGCCTGTGCTTTTGCTTTTGATGTGTAAAAACCTGAACATTCAAGAACAACGTCTACATCAAGTTCGCCCCAAGGGCAATTGTTTGCATCCGGGAATGCATAAATTTTGATTTCCTTGCCATCAACTGTGATAGAATCTTCACCTGCGCTAACTTTGTCACAAAGAGCGTATCTGCCCTGTGAAGAGTCATACTTTAAAAGGTGAGCGAGCATTGCAGGGCTTGTGAGGTCGTTGATTGCAACAACTTCATATCCTTCTGCGCCAAACATCTGTCTGAAAGCAAGACGTCCAATACGGCCGAAACCGTTAATAGCAACTTTAACTGCCATTTTAATATTCCTCCTTTAGTAAATAAAAAATATTACAATACCTATATTTTACTATAAATTGAAAATATATGCAATATTATTTGTGAAAAAAATAACACAAATTTTTTGTAAATTATTCTGTAATAACTGTTACATTTTTCATAACAACAGGTGTAAGCGGTTTGTCTGACGGGTCAGTTTTTTCGGCAGCAATTTTTTCGACAGTGTCCATACCCTCAACAACCTTGCCAAATGCTGCATAATTGCCGTCAAGGTATGCAACATCATCAAGGCACACAAAAAATTGACTGCTTGCCGAGTTCATATCCTTGGCACGCGCCATAGATACAACACCTTTTTGATGTGAAAGAGTGTTTTTATCCCATCCGTTTGATGCAAATTCACCTTTTACATTTTTGTCGCTGCCACCAAGACCTGTGCCCTCGGGACATCCACCCTGAATTACAAAGCCGGGCACAATGCGGTGGAATGTAAGGCCGTTGTAAAAACCGCTGTTTGCAAGATTTACAAAGTTTGCAACCGTTTCGGGTGCAAATTGGGGGTAAAGCTCTATTACAAAATATGAGCCGTCATCCATCTCAACCTTTACTTTTGCGTTTTCAAGCGATTGATTTGAGTTGCATCCGCTCATGCCAAGCATCATGCACATTACAAGTGCCGACAACTTAAATATTTTTTTAAACATTTTAATACTCCTTTACATTTTATGTATAACATTATAACCCAACCTTATTGCTTTTGCAAGCATTTTTCAAAATACTGCCCATCATTTGCCAAAAAAATCCCCACTATGTGGTATCCGTCAATGTACTCACAGCAATCCGATAGCTGCGGCATAGGGCATATGTTGGGGCTTGAGGGTACTGCTATTGCTATGTGATGAAAGTCTTTTTTGCATATTCCTGCAAGGTAGTGGCCGCTCTGTTTAAGTGCCAAAACGGCATTGCTGTTTGAAAGTGCGTGTGCCACACCCGAAAGCTGTGTTATGCTTTTTGCACCGTCAATTTTGTACCATGTGTACCCGTTAGCTCCATTAAGGCTGACTGTGTGATATTTTAAACAATTGTTGCTAAATTGGGTTGCATACACATCTGTTTTTTGGCTTTTGCAGGTGGGCTTGCGCCTGCCAAGTATTTCTTTTGCGCGCTCCATTGGTGTGTCGGCCTCGGGCGATGGCGGCAAAAAATCTTTTTTAAGAAATTTTGCTGCGCTCCATTCAAGGCCAAAAAAGGCTGCACCGATTGCCTCTTCGTTTTGCTCATTGTATCTTGTTATAACAAAGGTGTCAAAGTCGGATATTTTGTACCCTGTTCCCAAAACATCTTTTTCCTCTGTTTTTGACTCGGGAAAGCTTGCGCAATACCCGTCGTATATTTCGGCAAGGTAAGGGTCGAGTGCTGCGTGGGAGGTAGACAGAGCATACAATCTTAATATATCATTTTCGCTGCATTTTGCCGACAAATTAAGCTTTATATGCATTGTACCATTTTCTATAAAATGTGTAAGTGTGCCGGAAATGTTTTTTTCGTAGGGGCTTATGACAACGGTTTTTTGCATTTATACCATTCCTTTCTTCCATATTATATTCGTATTACGTTCAATCATTACTTTATGATAAGTTTTTTAGAGGTATAATTTAATTACAAAATCTGTGCAAACGTCGTCTGCGGATGATAAGTGGTTTAACAAGTTGTAATTTTTCTGCCGTATGCTTTAGCGGCACGCACACACTCGCTCAAATTTTTTTACTCGGGTGTGCTAAAATACCGAAATGCTAATGGAACTGATTTTATTTTTCGGCATTTTACCGTTAAAGCATACGGCATCTAAAAACAACTTGTAAAAACCATATCATATGCAGACTCTGTTTTGCACCGATTTTGCATTGAAGTGAGCGCTTTTTAAGAAATGATGCAATCCGAATACTGCCTTGATAAAAGCTTTACAAACTGTTTTTTTCAGTTGACGTTTTGGTAGGTAAAATGTCGAAAACAAGATAAGTTCCCGACAGATTTCGGCATTTTAGCGCAATCACGGCGAAAAAATTTCGACGGCTATTGCGCGTGCCAACAAGACGCAAAATGAAAAAATTACAGTTTGTTAAGTTTTTTGAACGCAGTTTGCGGATTGCAGCATTTCGATTAAAATTTGTCCTTTAAAAAACTTATCATATTTGACTTTTTGTACGTAAATATATATAATATTACTATACAAAATCAGGGGTGATTAACATAGTTTGCGTCAATGATAAAATACAACTTAATATATGCGATATGACAGTAAATGGCGATGGCATAGGCAAGGTTGAGGGTTATCCGCTTTTTGTAAAAGGGGCGGTAACTGGTGATGTTGTTGAGGCAGTTGTTACCAAAATCAACAAAACATACGGATTTGCAAAACTAATCAGCATTGTTGAGCCGTCTTTACACAGGCAGCAGCCCCTTTGCCCTTATTTTGACGATTGCGGCGGTTGCAATCTTATGCATACAAACTATGCGGGGCAGCTTAAAATCAAAAGTGATTTTGTAACAGCCAACCTTGCAAAAATAGGGGGCTACACCAAGGGCTCATATGAGTACGAGGGTATAATAGCAGCAGACAGAGTGTACAACTACCGCAACAAAGCCCAGTTCCCTGTGAGTATGCAGGGAGGCAAGGCTGTATGCGGCTTTTACAAAAACAAAACTCACGAGGTTGTACCCTGTGATAACTGCGGCATACAGAATGAAGCAATAAACACTGCAGTTTCGGTGGTTATGGAGTTTATAAACAAATACAAAATCCCTGTTTATAATGAAAAAAGCCACAAAGGCATTGTGCGTCACATTTATGTGCGCTCAACAGCTGATTGCGAGCTTATGGTGGTGCTTGTTGCAAATTCGCACAAAAAAATACAAAACAGTGATATTCTTGCAAATATGCTTTGCAAAAAGGTTAAGCTCAAAAGCCTTGTGCAAAATGTTAACACTAACAAAAGCAATGTGGTACTCGGATATACCAACATTACTCTTTGGGGCGATGATTTTGTTACTACACAAATTAACGATATAAAATTTCTTATTTCGCCAAACAGCTTTTTTCAGGTAAATTATGAGCAGATGCAAAAGCTGTATGGCAAAGCAAAGGAGTACGCGGAGCTTGACAAAACAAAAACTGTTTTTGACTTATATTGCGGTGTAGGTTCAATTTCGCTTTTTATGGCAGATGCTTGCAAAAAGGTTGTAGGGGTAGAAATTGTAGATGCCGCAATACAAAATGCAAAGCAAAATGCAGTTGTCAACGGCATAGATAATGCAGAATTTTTCTGCGGAGATTGCGGCGAGGTTACAAGCAAATTAATAAACAGCGGATATCGCGCCGATGTTGTAATAGTAGATCCTCCGCGAAAGGGATGTGACCAAAAAACGCTGTCGCTTATAAATGACATTTCGCCAAAAACACTTGTGTATGTATCGTGCAACAGTGCAACACTTGCAAGGGATGTAGCAATTGTTAAGGATTACGGATATGTGCTTAAAAAGGCTTGTGCTGTAGATTTGTTCCCAAATTCGACACATTGCGAGACGGTAGCACTTTTAACCAAAAACAATGATTAGCATAAACCGTTGTATACATTAATATTTATGTATTATATAATATATAGTTTGCATTTGCAGACATCAAAAACATATATAAAACATCAGGAGTTGAAAATATGAACACAATAGTAATTTACAAATCAAAATATGGCTCAACCAGAGCTTATGCACAGTGGATTGCAGAAAGCCTTGGCTGCAGTGCAGTTGATGCAAAGGATATAAAGGCAAATGACCTTGAAAAATATGATGCAATTGTGTACGGCGGCGGCCTTTATGCCGAAATGATTGCAGGAATAACACTTGTTACCAAAAATATTGAAAAACTCAGCGGCAAAAAAATTGCGGTATTTACAACAGGGCTTACTCCCCTTGACTGCAGAGAGTACTACGACAAAATGGTAATTGAAAAAAATTTTAGGCAGGGTGTGCCTCAAAATGTAAAGGTATTTAACTTTATGGGCAAAATGATACTTGATGAGCTTACTCCTGTGCACAGAGCCGCCATTAAAACACTCAAAAAAATAATGAGCGCAAAGCAAAACCCTACCGAAATGGAAAAGCTGCTTATTGAGCTATGTGACAACAGCGGCGATTTTACCGACAAAAATGCTATAAATGAGCTTGTTGAATACATAAATTTATATTGAAATGCTACCTTTACAAAAATCATTTTATGACGAATAATCCTCAATAAGTGATGCAAGATCGGAGTATGATTCTTTTACAATACCGCCTGCAAGGTCAAGCCTGTCGGCCTCGGGCAAGGTAGACGGGTTTGTATAGATGGTTTCTATAAGCATATAATGGCCGTTGTCGTAAATTTCGTAAATGTTTATTTTGTAATTTTCGCTTTTCATAAGATATCCAGTTATTTTTGATGATGATATATATGATGCATCGGGAATTGGAGTACCCCCTGCAGTGTCGGTTTTGGTGCTTCGTGCAAGAGTTCCGTCGTACATATCGGTATTTTTGTCTTGTAAATTGGATACAATAATTATAATTGCAAATATCATAACTGCAATTGCAATGGCACTCAAAATTGCTATGGTTGTGCGTTTTTTCATATACATACTTCCTTATACTTATAATAGTGTATTTTGTGTAATAAATTTTTAATTATTCGTAAAACAAATTTAATACACATTTGCAAAAATATGTGATATAATGATATATGGTAAAGTTTAGGAATATATAAATATGCTGTTGACAAGGGGGGATATAATGGACAAACTGGAGAGTATAAGACGCCGTCAGAGGCAGGATGCCCAAAAAAAGAAAAAAGACACATCAAAAGCAAATACATCCGTTCGAAGTGGCACCAGGAGCACGGCTTCAAAAACAGTATCACATACAAGTTCTTCGTCAGGCAGGACAACCTCTGCAAGAACGGCTTCGGGTACAACTGCATCTTCAGGTAGAACACCTTTGTCAAGATCAACTGCAACAATGCAAAAAACAAGTACATTATACAAAAACGGAGATACCGACAGAATTCCGAGAGCATCTGGCTCGCGCCGAGCTCCGTCGTCGCGTTCAAAATCATCAAAAAAATTAAAAGACTTAAAAGCAAAATCATTAATAAAAATAATGGTTGTTTTGTTTGTGCTTGGCATAATAGGTATGTCGGGCATGATTGTGTGGGCAACATGGGGGATGGATTTTGACTTTGACGATTCGTTTAGCAAGCTTGGGATGAACTTGTCTAGCGTGGTTTACTACGAGGATGATGACGGCAATCTTAAATATTACGAGCGCCTTATTGCCGACCAAAACAGAATGTGGGTAGATGGCGAAAAGGTTCCACAGTATATGAAGGATGCGTTTGTGTCTATTGAGGACCAGCGTTTTTATAGGCACGGCGGTGTAGATATTAAGCGTACTATGGGCGCAGTGCTAAATGTTGTGTTTAAGGGTGATTCGTCATATGGCGGCAGCACTATTACGCAACAGCTTGTAAAAAATATTACTGCCGACTCCGAGCGCAGCAAAGCACGAAAAATCCGTGAGATGGTAAGGGCAGTTATAATTGAAAGCAAAATGGATAAAGAGCAAATTTTAGAGCTTTATATGAATTCCATTTATCTTGGCCATGGCGCAAACGGCGTTCAGGCGGCGGCAAAGGTGTATTTTGACAAGGATGTAAGCGAGCTTACCCTTGTTGAATGTGCGGCAATTGCAGGTGTTACAAAATATCCCGCAACATACGACCCTATTGCTAACCCCGAGGGTAACAAGCAGCGCAGGCAGCTTGTGCTTGACAAAATGTATGAGCTTGAGTATATAACTGAGCAGGAATATACCGATGCATCCTCCAAGGAGCTTAACATTGTGGGTGGCGAGATTACAACGCAGTCGTATTTTGTTGACTACCTTTATGAAGAATTGCTTGCCGACCTTATGGCAACAAAAGGCTATACTCAGGCATACGCAACCGACCTTATATACAACGGCGGGCTCAAAATTGTTGCTACCGTAGACCCCGAAATTCAGGATATAATGGACAAGGTTTATGCGCAGGGCAAAGGCTTTCCAAAGTTTTACGGGAGTGCCCCTCAATCTGCAATGGTAATTACCGACCCGACTAACGGGCAAATAAAGGGCATTGTAGGAGGCACAGGCAAAAAGCAGGGTGCGCGTGTGCTCAACAGAGCATCACAGACAAGGCGTCAGCCCGGCTCTACAATAAAGCCTATTGCAGTTTACGCACCTGCTATTGATACAGGCACAATTACACTTGCATCTTATATTCAGAATTCGCCTCTTGTGCTTGGCCAGTGGCAGCCAAAAAATGCAAACAACAAGTTTACCGAGCCTGTATCTGTGCGTACAGCAGTAGCAAGCTCTCTCAACCTCCCTGCAATAAGAGTGCTGGAGGAAATTACTGTTGATACATCTTTTGAATATATGACTGAAAAATTGCATATAAACCTTGTAGACTCAAAGCGCGAGGGCACCAAAGTTTTGAGTGACAAAGCACTGGCACCGCTTTCGCTTGGAGGCCTTACCGACGGCGTTACCGTTATGGAAATGAACAGTGCATATTCTACCTTTGCAAACGGCGGTGAATATGTTGCTCCGTCGTCATATACAAAGGTTTATGATGCAAGCGGCGAAATACTTATTCAAAAAGTACCGTCACGCAATACAGCATTTTCGGAAGAAACGGCTTTTGTTATGACCGAGCTGTTAAAAGGTGTTATGCAGTACGGAACTGCAGCAGGATATTCCATAAGCGGTATTGAGACCTGTGGCAAAACAGGTTCTACCGATGACAATATGGACAGATGGTTTGCAGGCTTTACCCCTTATTATTGCGGTACTGTGTGGGTAGGCTACGATGAACAAAAGGTTATATCGTATGGCGGGCTTAACCCTGCACTCACCATATGGAAAAATATTATGTCCGAGGTACACAAAAACTACAAGTCAAAAAGCTTTGAGGCACCTGTTGGCATTGACAAAGTGTACACCTGCATTAGTACTGGTCAGTTTGCTACTTCCGCATGCAGCGGCGTTACCGACTATGTTAATACCAGGCTTATGAAAGGATATTGCAATGGTGACCACAGCAATGTTATAGGCACTCCTGGTGTTTTGCCTGAGGAGGAAGAGCAAGAAAATCCTGACGAACAACAAGAGGGTGAAGTAACAGACGATGAAAATAACAGTGGCGTTCAATCGGGCATAAGCTCGGGTGAGGAGGCAACTGTTGAGCCGCAATCGCCTGAGGCTACTGTTGTACCTAAGCCTGATAACGAGGCGGCACAGTAAATTAAAAAATGCAAAATACCACTTGATTTTTGCAAAAACATATGCTATAATAAGTTGAACACAAAAGGGAGCTCGTGATGCGGGCTGAGAGGGCATAGTATTAATGCCGACCTGTAACCTGATTTGGATAATGCCAACGGAGGGAAATAGTTTTTTCGGCGTATTCTTTATCAGGATACGCCTTTTTGTTTTCCGCGCGGACTTATATATTTTACTTTGAATGAAAAATTAATCGGAGGACAAATTATGAAAACAAAAAAGTTAGTATTATCGGCAATGCTCATAAGCATTGGCACAGTTTTGTCGGTGCTTCAGCCATTTAGCCTGCCTTTTGGCGGCGGTGTAACAATAGCATCAATGACGCCTATTTGTATAATTGCATATATGTATGGCACAAGGCACGGGCTTTTTTGCGGTGCAATATACGCAGTGCTTCAAATGCTTTTGGGTGCAAAAACAATTTCGGCATTCTTTTTGCCTGGCGACAGTCAAATGACCCTTTTTGCAGCAATAGGAGTGTGCCTTTTGGACTATGTGGTTGCATACACAGTTTTGGGTTTTGCGGGAGTTTTTAAGGGCAAAACAAAAAGCACTTCACTTTGTGTTTGTGCAGGAACTGTTTTTGCAACCTGCCTAAGATACATAGTGCATATTGTATCGGGTGCAATATTTTTTGGCAGCTGGGCAGAGTGGTTTTTTACACAAGATGGCTTTTATGCAATCGGGCAAAAAATTATCAATGTGTTTTCGGGCAGCGCGCTTGCTGTTGTATATTCGGTGTTTTACAACGGACTGTATATGATACCCGAAATTGTAATTACCGCAGTGCTGACACCTATTGTTTATAAATGCCTTGAAAAAGCTAAAATGGTGTAATAGCATATGACAAACGGGGAAGTTCCTTTGAAAAAGGTGCGTCCCCGTTTGTCATGTGTGGCATAATTAATTAACAAACCGTTGGGGATGTTCGCACAACAAGCGGGGACACACCTCTTGCGAGGAATGTCCCCGTTGTCATGCGAATATTTCCCTGTCACCCGCCGTCCCAAAAAATGACTCTTTTGGGTTCAGCTTTTTTTGTATTGATTAATTTGGATAATTGTGGTATACTACATCAGTACACATTAATAGGATTGGATTGATTTGATGAATAAATATAAAAAAGCGTGGGAGCTTTTTTGCACATTTTTTCGCATTGGGGCGTTTACTTTTGGCGGCGGTTATGCAATGATACCGCTTATTCAGACCGAAACGGTTGAAAACAAAAAATGGATTTCCGATAACGATATACTCGAAATTGTGGCAATTGCCGAGTCTACTCCAGGTCCTATTGCCATTAACAGTGCAACCTTTGTAGGCTATCGCGTGGCAGGTGTTTTGGGCTCTGCCTGTGCAACAATGGGTGTTGTGCTACCATCTTTTGTGATTATACTTTTTATAAGCTTTGTGCTTAACCAATTTGCACATCTTACACCTGTAAAGTATGCATTTGAGGGCATAAGAGCGGGAGTGCTCGCCCTTATACTAAAATCTCTTATTAAAATGTACAAGCAGGTTTCAAAAAATGCGTTTTCGTATGTGGTGCTTGCAGCAGCATTTGTTGCGGCTGCATTTACCAATATTAATGTAATTGTTGTAATTGCACTTTGTGCTCTCTTTGGGGTAGTGTATTCCTTTGTGATATCGGGGAGGGCCATAAAATGATATATGCAATTTTGTTTTTGACATTTTTTAAAATAGGGCTTTTTACATTTGGGGGAGGCTATGCAATGCTTCCGCTTATTCAGGACGAGGTAATTAGCAACAACTGGGTTGCTCTTGAGGATTTTATTAATTTTGTGGCAGTGAGTGAGAGCACACCAGGGCCTTTTGCTGTTAATATGGCAACTTATGTAGGAAGTGCACAGGGCGGGATTTTTGGTGCTTTTTGTGCAACAATAGGTGTGGTGTTGCCATCGTTTATAATTATTTTAATTGTTGCAAAAATATATGACAAATTTAAAAACAGCAGGGTGGTAGCTGCATGTATGTCGGGGCTTAAGCCTGCTGCGGTGGCACTTATTGCATCTGCAGTTGTAACTATGGCAAAAACAGTATTTTTCCACGATGGTTTTGGTGCATATGTGTTGCCAGATATTAAGTTTTATGTTTCACTTGCAATTTTTGCAGCTATGAGCTACTTGCTTTACAAAAAGGTGCATCCAATTGCCGTTATTTGCATTTCGGCAGTGCTCGGCATAATTACAGGCTATATTATTAACTAACGAAAGGAATAAAGCACAATGTCAAAAGATTATATTATAAGAGCAGTGTCTGATACAGGCAGCATCCGAGCGTTTGCTGCATACACAAAATCAACTGTAAATCAGGCACAAATATATCACAAAACAAGCGCAGTTGCTACAGCTGCTATGGGAAGGCTCCTTACTGCTGCTGCAATGATGGGCGCAACTCTCAAGGGCGAAAAGGACATAATCACATTGCAGACAAACGGTGACGGACCTATTGGCCGAATGATTGCTGTAACCGACAGCAAAAGCCGTGTAAAAGTGTGTGTGGGCAATCCTAATGTTGAGCTGCCGCTAAACAATGAGGGCAAGCTCGATGTTGGTACTGCTGTTGGCAAAAACGGATATTTAACAGTTATTACCGATTTAGGGCTCAAAGAGCCGTACATTGGCAAAATCCCTCTTGTATCGGGAGAGATTGGCGATGACCTTACAAGCTACTTTGCAATTTCCGACCAAATTCCATCGGCAGTGGGGCTTGGTGTGCTTGTAGATACCGATTTGTCGGTAAAAACATCGGGTGGCTTTATCATTCAGGTTATGCCTGGTGCATCTGATGACGAAATTACAAAGCTTGAACAAAATATCCAAAAGGTTAAATCGGTAACTGCTCTTCTTGATGAGGGCAAACAAATTGAGGATATTCTTTCGTTGGTGCTTGATGGCATAGAGTTTCATATTACCGACAAGCTTGACACTGAGTATTATTGCAATTGCTCAAGAGAGAGAGTAGAAAAAACACTTATCACCATTGGCGAAAAAGAGCTTAACGAAATTATCCAAACAGATGGCAAAGCACAGCTTACATGCCACTTTTGCGATGGTGTATATGATTTTTCAAAGGATGACCTTGAAAAATTGTTAAAGGAGATAAAGGGCGAATAATATGCAAATTTAATGCATATTATAGAACGTAAAAAATTTCAAAAAAATTTTAAAAAAGTGTTGACAACGCAAAAAAAATGTTATATACTATATAAGTCGCTGATTAATGCGACAATGTGGGAGCATAGCTCAGCTGGGAGAGCATCTGCCTTACAAGCAGAGGGTCATAGGTTCGAGCCCTATTGTTCCCACCACATTTGGCCGAGTAGTTCAGTTGGTTAGAATGCCAGCCTGTCACGCTGGAGGTCGAGGGTTCGAGCCCCTTCTCGGTCGCCACTTTTCTTTTTAGAAAAGTTCACATAAGAAGATGATTGAAGGTATGCCTCTGTAGCTCAGTCGGTAGAGCAAGGGACTGAAAATCCCTGTGTCGGCGGTTCGATTCCACCCGGAGGCACCAAAATTATCTTAACATGCGGGAGTGGCTCAGTGGTAGAGCGTCACCTTGCCAAGGTGAACGTCGCGAGTTCGAATCTCGTCTTCCGCTCCAAAAGTCAAAGAGATGCATCATATGCGTCTCTTTGATTTTAAATATTAATATTTCGGCGCCATAGCCAAGTGGTAAGGCACGGGTCTGCAACACCCTTATCCCCAGTTCAAGTCTGGGTGGCGCCTCCAAAAATCCGTACACGAAAGTGTGCGGATTTTTTTGCATTTTTATCTTTTATTCTTTTTATTGATTAATAATTTGTGTCCCAAAAATTTTTGTGTATGTAAATTATAGCTTGGTAAATACTATTTTGGGGTGAATTTATGGAAAGTATATGGGCAAAAACAGCAAAACCTTATAATTTTGACACACTAAAAAATGATATAAAAACAGATGTACTTATTATAGGCGGAGGGATAACAGGCGTACTTTGCGGATATATGCTCAAAAACGCAGGGGTGGATTGCGTGGTTGTTGAGGCAAATCAAATATGCAGCGGCATTACAAACAATACCACCGCAAAAATTACCTGTCAGCATGGGCTTATATACGATAAGCTGATAAATAAATACGGACTTGAAAAAGCGCAGCTATATTTTGAGGCAAATAGCGCGGCAGTAAATCAATATAAGGATATGTGCCAAAAAATTGAGTGCGACTACAGTGAGTGTGACTCTTATGTTTATTCGCTGAATAGCAGACAAAAAATTGAAAAAGAGGCAGAGGCACTAAATAAAATAGGATGCGATGCTGTGTTTGCCCAAACCACTCAGTTGCCATTTGAGGTAAAAGGAGCAGTGGGTATAAAAAATCAGGCGCAATTTAACCCTCTTAAATTTGCATATGCAGTTGCAAAACAATTGCCTGTTTATCAAAACACAAAGGTTACAGAGCTTACACCCATCGGTGCAAAAACAAATTGTGGCTTTATAAAGGCACAAAAAATTATTGTTGCAACTCACTTTCCGTTTATTAACAAGCATGGTGCATATTTTGCAAAAATGTATCAGCACCGCTCGTATGTTGTTGCGCTGGACGCCAACTCTGATATCAGAAATATGTATGTGGATGAGGCACAAAAGGGTATGTCTTTTAGGCGGTATGGAGAGCTTTTGCTTGTAGGAGGCGGCAGTCATCGTACAGGCAAAAAAGGCGGCAATTGGAATGAGCTTGTTGATTTTGCCAATCGTTACTACCCAAATGCCCTTGAGGTATGCCGATGGGCAACACAGGATTGTATGACTCTCGATGGAATTGCGTACATCGGTCAATATGCAAAAAACACTCCGAATTTATATGTGGCAACGGGTTTTAACAAATGGGGTATGACTTCATCTATGGTGGCAGCAACAGTTTTGGCAGATATGGTGCAGGGCAAACAAAACAAATATGCGTCGGTGTTTTTGCCTTGGCGCAGTATGATGCATCCGCAGCTTGCAGTAAATATGGCCGAAACACTTGTTAGCTTTTTGACTCCCACAGCTCCGCGTTGCCCGCACCTTGGATGTGCCCTAAAATACAACAAGCAGGAGCACTCGTGGGATTGCTCCTGCCATGGTTCGCGTTTTGCCAAAGATGGCAAGCTTATAAATAACCCTGCAACAGGTGACAAAAAAATTTAAGGCGGTGTAAAAACAAGTTTGCCTTTTTGAAAAACACAAAAAATTGCAAAAAATAAGCACCTGCCTTATGGCAAGTGCTTGTTTTGGTTGCGGGGACGGGATTTGAACCACGCGCCCAGTTGCGGTGCCCAAAAAAATTATCGTATTGCATAGCACACTCAATTTTTTTGACCGCTGCCTCTCCTTATGCCTCGCTTTATCTCGCACTGCGAGCGCTCGGCAACGTCCCCTTCGGCAACCCTCAGGTCGCTAGCACATTAGCATTGCAAAAAATAAGCACCTGCCTTATGGCAAGTGCTTGTTTTGGTTGCGGGGACGGGATTTGAACCACGCGACCTTCGGGTTATGAGCCCGACGAGCTACCAGACTGCTCCACCCCGCGATACAGATATTAAATTGTGTGAGTAGCTTTGAGTGGTGCCGGAGACCGGAATCGAACCGGTACGAAGGGTTAACTTCGCAGGATTTTAAGTCCTGTGCGTCTGCCTGTTCCGCCACTCCGGCGTACTCATCGTACTTATCTATATTAACACTATTGTTTGCATTTGTCAAGCATTTTTTAACAAATATGCAAAATTAATAGCCACCGCCGCCTCTTCTGCCGGCTCCTCTCTTTGATTCCATATTTCGTTTGATGTCGTGCATCTTTTCATCGCTGGACTGCTTAAACTTGTTAAGCATATCATCAAAAGACATAGCATCCTTATTTTGGCTGCCCCAGGTAAACTCTGCAGGCGCACCTACAAGGCCTGTGCTAACAGGACGCTCGCGGCGTTCCTTTTTTTTGATTTTGGGAGCATCCTCGCTGCCCTTAAGTGCCTGCTTTATAGAAAGGCTTATTTTGCCGCCATCGTTAGGCAGCACCTTTACCGTAACCTCATCGCCAATTTTTATATGGTCGTTAATATCTTTTACATAATCGCTTGAAATTTCCGAAATATGTACAAGCCCGCTGCCTCCGCATTCAAGCTCAACAAAAGCGCCAAAATTTGTAATTCCTGTAACTTTTCCTTTAAGTATTTTTCCAGTCTCAATCTGCATTGTCAAAATTGCCCCCTAAAATTTATCACTGATTGTCGTTGTAATTTTTAAAAAACTTTTCGTCAGACTTAACCAAACCCAATGTATCACGGGCAATTTGCTCAACCGACTCCTGAGAAGAATACACATCCTCGGTGCTGTCAAGCTCTTTTTTGTATTGTTCCTGCTCGTTAAGCTTTTGCTCTAAGTCGGCTATGCGTTTTTCGTATGTTGCAATATCATTTCGAAAATCAACATATACCTTTACAGCAACAATCAAAACAACTGTCATAAATATAATAGTAAATATTCTTTTACTTTTTTTTGATATCACAATCTCACTCCCCGTCACACTAATATTATATAATAGCCTAAAAAAATTGTAAAGGGGATAATTATTAAATTTTGATTTCAATTTTTGCTGATTTTATGCCTTATATGGGGTATTTTGATTTTAACTTTGCAAAATATGCTGTGTACAATAAAAAGCATTCGTGATTTTAATTTGTACCCGAAGCTTTTTATCGGTAAACTAAGTATATGCAAAATTTTTGAAGGTATGCACAAAAGCTTTAAAATAATCAAAAAACAACAGTGAATGCATTTTACGATAAATGATGCAAAACCCAAAAGGCGCTTACTTAAAAATAGGATGTACACAGCTGCACCTGTTAAAATCCCCACAAATTCGTGCCAGCGCAGCTCGCCGCTGTTTGAAATGTACACAGCTATATATACAATAACTGCGCAAAATACCCAAAATGTAACATCGTAAATTGCGCTCAAAATGTTGTTTAATTTGTAATTTTTTCGCACAGCACGCAAAATGTCAAACAAAAATCCGCAAATCAGCCCTGCAAGAGCACACAAAGCAAGGGCAGTTAGCTGTTGCAGCTTGTATATTTCCATTATTTAAGCAGCTTGCTCCAAAAGCCTGATTTGCCCCGATGCCCGTAGTTGTCGTGGTATACTACAGAATCAATGTCGCCTGTGATGGATGTTTCGCCGTTGTCTATGCTGAGCTTGTTTATGTGCATATTGTGCCCATCTATTATTACCACTCCGCAAAGAGTATAAAGTACAATGTGCTCCTCGTTAAAGCTTTCGATATCTTCTACTCCCGATATACTAATTTTTTTGCGGTTTTCCATTATTATGTTTTGTACAATATCTGGTTTTGCTGTTTTTCCTGTCTGCTTTGTTTCCATAAAAAACCTCCATACAATGCAGTTAATACATAATATGGAGGTTTTGTTTAAATTATTACAGAATACATATTTTGCGCATCACCCTTTAGTGCGTGCTCGGTAAGCATTTCAACCTTTACTTTAAGAGTTTTTTCGCCAAAGGTTATTTGGATAATGTCGCCTTGTTTTATATTGACCGACGGCTTTGCCACCTTGCCGTTAACCGTTACCTTGCCTTGCTCACAAGCCTCGCAGGCAACAGTGCGGCGCTTTATAAGGCGTGATACCTTTAAATATTTGTCAAGTCGCATTGTGTTACTCCTTTATAAGTTTGTATTTTTTGAGTATTGGCAGCAGCATTTGTGATTTTGGCAGCATTTTTACATCGCTCTCTGTTATTGCCCCAACAACAAACAAAACTGCAAAATAACATATTCCGCCGCAACCTATTGCCGCTATTGTAGATAGAGTGTTGCCAAGCGGCAATGTAGCATTGTATACCGCAAGCACAACAGCTGCCATTGCAACTACAGCTATAAGAGGCTTTAACACAAGAGATACAAAATTGTATTTTATGTGCATAATTTTTTTGATAGAAACAAGGTTGAGCACAAGTATTACAAAGTAGCAAAGTATTGTGCCTATAGGTGCACCTGCAATGTTGATGTCAGGGTGCCCTACAAGATAGTAATTTACAGCAATTTTTGCAATGCCGCCTGCAACCATATGAACAACAGGTGTTATTGCGTGCCCCGTTGCCTGAAGTATAGCATTGGTGAGGCTTACAAGTGACACAAACACAATTGCATAGCCCAAAATGGAAAGGGTAGACTCGGCAGTGGTTGAATGAAACACAAGCTGTAGTATTGGCCCTGCCATAATTGCCATGCCCACTGCACATGGTGCAGTAAGGAGTATTGTAATTTTGAGACTGCCCGCTGTAGCCTTTTGTGCCTCGTTTGTGTTTTTTATTGCAAAGGAAGATGCAATTGTAGGCACAATGCTTATGCTTATTGCAGTAATAAGAGTGGGCACAAGGTTAAACATTGTTATTGATTTGCCCGTATATGCGCCCCAAAGTGCGTTTGCTGCATCGTAGCCAAAGCCTGCCGCATCCTGAAGCCTGCGCATAATCATTGCAGCATCTATAATAGAAGTAAGCGAAAATACCGATGCGCCTATTGTAATTGGTATTGCAATTTGAACAAGATTTTTTAGTATTGTAAAATTGCTTTTTGATACGGTGTCTGATTTGGAATATGGCAAAATATTTTTTCTGTTTTTAAAATGGATAATCACAAGGGATAGGAGTGCCAAAAACCCACCTGCCGAAACGCCAAACACAGCTCCTGCCGACGCCATTTCGATACCTTGGGCAATAAACAGCATTGCAAGGCCGTAGCCAAAAACAAGCTTGCCAAGTGCTTCGCACACTTCGCTTATTGCGGTTGGCAGCATATTTTGCTGACCCTGAAAGTAACCTCTGTAAACACTCATAATTGCAACAAAAAGTATTGCAGGCGAAAGTGCTCTTATTCCATTTGCTGCATTAGGGCTTGCCATAAGGTTTGCACACACATTTGCTCCAAAAAACAAAAATGCAAAACCTATAACACCCATAATTGCAAGCAGGCGGTAGCTTACTGCAAAAATTTTGTGAGCCTCTAAATTGTTGCCCTTTGCTTTTGCTTCGGCAACCATTTTTGATATGGCAACGGGCATACCTGCAGTGGCTATTATAAAAAGCCAGTTATACACTGTGTATGCAGTGCCAAAGTAGCCCATGCCTTCGTCACCCAAAAGGTAATTGAGCGGTATTTTAAATATTGCACCAATAACTTTTACAAGGATGTTTGCTATCATAAGTATGAGAGCACCCTCAACAAAGCTTTGTGATTTTTTATCAGGCATTTATAAATCTCCTTTATGTATCAATTTACAACTAAGATAAAGTTTATAAAGGAATAATTTAATGTCAAAATCTGTGCAAACGTCGTCTGCGGATGATAAGTGGTTTAACAATTTGTAATTTTTGTGCCATATTTTTTTGCGGCACGCGCAAAATCGCTCAAATTTTTTCGCTCGTTGCGCTAAAATTTCAAAATGGTAGGG
>JAZQEG010000016.1:0-24185 GCA_045538875.1 Clostridia bacterium
CCGCCGCTTTCCTTTATCAAAATCACCCCGAAGGGATCAATTGATAAATTCTCGCTCGACTTGCATGTGTTAGGCACGCCGCCAGCGTTCATCCTGAGCCAGGATCAAACTCTCTAAAAAAATATTTAAGTCCGAAGACTAAAGTTCTTTTAGAAGTTTAAAGCTCAAATAATTTTGCTAGCTTTACTAGTTTTAAAAGAAGTGTTACTCAAATTCTCTTAACAGAGAACCTCATTATGCTGTTTATTTTTCAAGGTTCAATTGCCGCCATTAAACAAGCGACTTGATAATCATACCACAACGCAAATAATTTGTCAACACTTTTTTTGAAAAAATTTAATTTTTTTGCAAGTGTTTTTACAGTTTTTGCGGTGGATTTTTATTTTACCATTTTATAGGTTTTTTGTCAATATATTTTTTACCAATTTTTTTAGTATTATGCATACAAATTTGAGGGGCTCATTACGCGCCCCTCAGACTTATATTAAGTTACATATTATTTAGTTGTTCAAGCTCTTCGTTAAGCGTATTCCACAGCTCGTATACATCCGAAAGTTGATTTTGTTTTTGCTCAAGCTGTGCATATATATCTCTTACCCTATCGTAGTCACTGCCACATTCGGTAAGGATTGCATTTAACTTTTCTATTTCGTCCTCAAGCCTTTCGATATCCTCTTCGCAGCGAGCAATTTTTTTGGTTCGGTTTTTTATATTGGCTTGTCTGCGCTTTTCGGTTTCGTAGTCCTGAGCGGCAGATGTTGATTGCTTTTGAGCTTTTGGGATATCAATAGTGCTTTCCTTTTTTGAAAGGTAATAATCGTAATTACCGTCATATTTGTATATTCCATCAGGTGTAAGCTCATAGATTTTGTCGGCAATTTTGTTTAAAAAATATCTGTCGTGAGATACAAAAAACACAGTGCCGTCATATTGCATAATAGCTGTATCGAGTGCCTCCTTTGAGGCCAAGTCAAGATGATTGGTTGGCTCATCAAGAAATAGTGTGTTTGCTTTTTCAAGCATAATAATAAGAAGAAGTAATCTTGCTCTTTCACCGCCGCTTAACTCCCCTACCATTTTAAAAACATCTTCGTCACGAAACAGTAGTGTGCCAAGCTTTGTTCTAACATCACTTTCATCACTGCGTGGTATTTTGTCCCATATTTCGTCAAGCACTGTCTTTTTGTTGTTAAGAAATTCCTGCTCCTGATCATAGTAGCTGATTTCCACATTTTTGCCAAATTCAAAGTAGCCCTCATAATTTTGCAGCTTGCCCAGCAGTGTTTTAAGAAGCGTTGACTTACCAATGCCATTGGCACCTATAAGTGCAATTTTTTCGCCTTTTTTTATATCAAAGTTAATATCCTTTGCAATAGTAGTAAGCACTCCTGATTTGTTAACAGCTATTGACATATCCTTAACAGTAAGTACATCTTTATATGATGGATACACAGTTTCAAATTTGAATTTGCACGCACCAAGTGCACTGTCAGGCTTTTGGACTAGCTCCATACGGTCTATCATTTTTTGTTTGCTTTTTGCCTGTTTTGCGCCCGATGCACGTACGCCATTTTTATCTACAAATTCCTCAAGCCTTTTGATTTCTTTTTGCTGAGCAGTGTAATGCTTTAGCTCTGTTTCGTAATTGTGCTTTTTTTGCTCAAGATATTTGGTGTAGTTGCCTGAGTATTTGGTGCATTTGTTGCGCTCTATTTCGTATATGCTGTCCACAAGCGAATCAAGAAAATATCTGTCGTGGGAAACTGTGACAATGCACCCCTTGTATGATTTAAGATAGCCTTCAAGCCACTGCATTGTTTTAAAGTCAAGATGATTTGTGGGCTCATCAAGCAGCAAAATTTCGGGGTTTTGAAGCAATAGCTTTGCCATACAAAGCTTGGTTTTTTCGCCGCCGCTCAAATTATCGGCAGGCATATTTAAATCAAAATCACCAAAACCCATACCGTTTAGTATGGTCATAATTTTGGCGCGCAGCTCAAAGCCTCCCTTTTTTTCAAACTGTTCGCTTAAGTTGCCGTACCTGTTTATAAGCCGCTGATGCTCTGCATCATCTGTTACAATACTCATTTGCTGCTCCATACGGCGCATATCCTCTTCGAGAGATACAACATCCGAAAAAACAGACATCATTGTGCCCCATATGGTTTTGCCCGAATTTTCGTTGCTGTTTTGCTTTAAAAATCCAATTTTTGAATCCTTGGGAGTAAACAGACTGCCGCCATCAAAATTAAGCTCACCCGATATTATTTTGAGCAGTGTTGTTTTACCTGCACCGTTTACTCCTATAAGACCAACCTTTTCGTTGTCTCCTATATTCATAGTTACGTTTTGAAGTATTACATCAACTCCATAGCTTTTTGATATGTTTAACAACTGTAATGCCATAGTTAACCTCACTGTAATTCTCTGTAAGTTGCGGTTATACCATAAACATATTTTGCACCTCTCATACGAAGCTGTGATGAGAGCTCTTTTAAGGTGGTACCGCTTGTGTATATATCATCTACTATTATAACAGTTTTGCCCGAAACATTGTAGCAGGAATTTATATGAAATGAACCCTTTGAATAAAATGCTTTGTCAATATTGCTCATCCCGCTCAATCTGTCTATTGGTTTTACCTTGTATATAAGATTGTCGCAATATTTTTTGTTGGTAAGATTACACAAAATGCGTGCAATAACCTCTGACTGATTGTACGCTCTGTCCCTTACCCTGTGTATAGGAACGGCTGTAATGATGCAATCGTCATTGTAAAATGACCTGCCAATTAGCATATCTGCCATTGCCCTGGCATATGTGTAGCCATAATATTTTACGCTTTTAAACTTAAATTTAAGCATCGAAAGCCTTACGCCATCCTCATATTTAAGCGGGCTGAGCACCTCGTCGCAGTTAGTGTCGTCATCGCCAAAAACCATTCTTTGCAAAATTACCTTGTAACTGCACCTGCTGCAAACGCACAGCTTTTTACCCGCAAAAATAAGCTTACCACAAAATATACAACGCTTTGGAAATGCAATATCCAATGCGCACTCAAACACAAAGTTAAAAAATTTATAAAGTATCATTTAAAAGTTTTTCTCCAAGTCCGGAATATCTTTTGTTTTCACGGTTGTTGTCTACCATTTTGCGGATTATATCCTCTCTGCCAACAAGAACAACCAAATCCCTTGCACGTGTAATGCCTGTGTAAAAGAGATTGCGGTTAAGCAGCATATAAGGCACGTCGTACAAAGGCATTACCACAACGGGAAACTCACTGCCCTGACTTTTGTGCACGGTGATGCAATATGCAAGGTCTATTTCGTCAAGCTCTTTTGCATCGTACACAACATATTTATCATCGTCATACACAACTGCAAGTGTGCCGACACTGTCATCTATTTTGTGAATTACACCTACATCACCATTAAACACACCGTTGCCTATTTTGCCATCGGGGCATGTCCATGCAATGTCATAATTGTTTTTTATTTGCATAACCTTGTCGCCCTCGCGAAAAATTGTATCACCATACCTCTTTTCTTTTTTTAAAGGCTCTGGCGGATTAAGAAGCTCCTGCAGACCTGTGTTAAGGTTGTGTACACCGTTTATTCCTTTTTTTGATGCCGAAAGCACCTGAATATCAAAACAATTGCAACCGTACTTATTTGGCAGCCTCGTTGAGCAAAGTGACAGTATGTAATCATACCCGTCTTGTGCATTTGGAAAAGATGCATAGTAAAAATCCTTGTCTTTGACATTGCACATAGGATATTGGCCGTTGTTTACGGCGTGTGCATTTAAAACAATCATACTCTCTTTTGCCTGTCGGAATATTTCGGTAAGGCGGATTACCTTTACCACGCCGCTGTCTATTATATCCTTAAGCACATTGCCCGGGCCTACCGACGGAAGTTGATTTACATCGCCAACCAAAATCAGACGCGTGCCCTGCTTTACTGCTTTTAGCAAATTGTGCATAAGAATTATGTCAACCATTGATGCTTCGTCAACAATAATTACATCTGTTTGGATGGGTGTTTGTTCATCTACATTAAATGTCATTTCGGAGGAGCCTTCGCTGTAGCCGGCTTCGAGCAGGCGATGAATTGTTTTTGCCTCGCATTTGCACACCTGACTCATCCTTTTTGCTGCACGGCCTGTAGGCGCAGTAAGTGTAACGCTGAGTCCGTTGGCGTGCATAATGTCTATAATGCCGTTGATAATTGTGGTTTTGCCCGTTCCCGGACCGCCTGTAATTACCATAACGCTGTATTTGAGTGCACTTAGCACAGCCTCACGCTGCATATGGGCAAAGGTTATGCTTTGAGTTTTTTCTACCACATTTATAAGTGCATCTATTTCGTGCTCTTTGTAGTCATATGTATATTTGTTGAGCTCTCTTATTTTTTGAGCAACCCCTTTTTCACATATATAATGTGCAATGTAGTAAACAGCATCTATTCCGTTTACCTTTTGCTGATACAGCTTGCCCTCAAATGTAAGCTGTGTTATTGCTTGCTCTATATTGGCATTAGATACATCAAGCATTGTTGCAGCAGACTCTACAAGAACATTTTTGGGCAAAAACGAGTGACCAAACTGTGTGTTGTACTTAAGCACATAAAGCGTGCCTGATTTGAGCCTGAAATTGTCGTTGTCTAAAAAGCCCAGCTTTGTTGCAATGGTGTCGGAGGTTTTAAACGAAATTCCGTCTATTTCGTCACACAAAATGTACGGATTGCTTTTTATAAATTCTACCGCCGCACTACCAAAAGCCTTGTACACCTTGGATACAATATTTACCGAAATACCAAAGCTTTGCAAAAACATAACCAATGACGAAGCACCAACCTGCTCGTTGTACGACATTTGTATTTTTAGCGCTTTGTCAAGGCTTATGCCCTTTATTTTGGACAGTTTTGCAGGGCTTTGCGAAATTACCTTGAGCGAATCCTCACCGTACATTTCGACAATTTTTTTTGCAGTAGTTTCCCTTATACCTTTTATGATACCTGAGGAAAGGTATTTGTATATTGACTCACGGGTGTCGGGCTGTTTTTTTTCAAACATTGTAACTTTAAGCTGTTCGCCATATACATTGTGGTTTGTCCAGGTGCCTGACAAAACAACTCTTTCACCAGCTGCAACACCGTGCAAATAGCCTACTGCAACAAAAGATTGGGTGTCGCTTTCAAACTCTACTACCTTGTAGCCGTTGTCTTCGTTTTGGTATATTACACTTACAATTTCACCTTCATAGCGCTTTAAATCCAGCTCAGTCACATCCAACACCCCCTTTTTAAATAATACAAATATTATATACTTTATTTAAATTAATGTCAACATCAAGCACCATATATATGATGTAATTGATATGTATATACACAATATATTGAAAAAAAGTTGCATTTTTAAATAAAATATATTATAATGTAGATTGAGGTGTTATGATTTTGAAACTATTGGTAATCAGCGATACACACGGATACATTGGCAACGCTGTATCCTTGATTGAACAAACTGACCCCGACTATATAATACATCTTGGTGATGTGGCAAGTGACTGCGACGAGCTTTGCAGTATATACCCTACCCGACGCATAATATGCGTACTTGGCAACAATGACTTTTTTTGCAAGTCGTATCCTATAGAGCGCACCTTAGAAGTATGCGGCAAAAAGATATTTATGTGCCACGGTCACAAATACAATGTCAAATACGGTTTGCATTTGTTAAAAAAAGTTGCAAGAGATTTGGGTGCAGATATAGTGCTTTTTGGTCACACTCACACAGCTTTTGCCGAAGATGATAACGGTTTGACAGTGTTAAACCCCGGCAGCACACGCACATACGGGCTTATTACAATTAAAAGTGGCAATGTTCAGGCACAGGTGCTTGATTTTTGACGGAGGCATAATGAGTAAAATATATACATTTGATTGTGTTACATCTACTTTTGACAAAATAAATGAATTTGAGCCTCAACACCTGCTCACCGTGGCTGCAAAACGCCAGACTAGCGGCTGTGGCAGACGAGGCAGAACATGGCAGTCGGATGAGGGCGGATTGTATTTTAGTACCCTTTTGGATGCAAAATACTTTGATAGTGACATTGGCTTTTGTACAGTTGTGTGCGCAGTTGCGGTTGCAAAAGCTATATGCAAATTTGCAAATTGCAGTATTAAATGGCCAAATGATATTGTTATAAACGGCAAAAAGGTATGCGGAATACTTACAAAGCTTGCATCAGCCAATGGTAAAATTGGTTTTATATGTGCAGGAATAGGTGTAAATACCAATATTACTCAATTTGACAAAAGCCTTACAAATGCTTCGTCAATATTGATTGAAACAGGCACTATTTGCAACGACGAAGAGCTTTTGAACAATATTTTGGACCAAATTAAGCAATACTTACAAAAAGATAAAAAACAAATAATAAAAGAATACAAAAAAATGTGCATAACCCTAAAAAAAGAGGTTGTTGTGCATCACACAGACGGAAGCAATTTTACAGGTGTGTGTACCGACATTACAGGCAAAGGTGAATTGATTGTTAAATGCGGCAAACAAACCTTGTGCGTCAATTCGGGCGAGGTGTCGGTGCGCGGGCTTTACGGATATGTTTGATTATTAAGGAAGTGAAATTATGAAACCACCAATTTATGCAGGTGTAAAAAAATTTATATCTAAACAGCGCATTATGTTTACTACTCCCGGTCACAACGGTAAGGTAATACTTAATTCACGCAATTTTTGCAAACTTGATGCAGCGTCCAATTTTGAAACAGATAACCTTGACACTCCGGGTGGATATATTGTTGAATCGGAACATCAGCTCAAAAAGCTTTATGGCTCATATCACTCATACTATATAACCAACGGAACCTCTTGTGCAATAATGGCTATGATTGCATCTGTACTATCGGCAGGTGACAAAATAATTGTGGACAGAGCGTGTCACAAATCGGTTATTGATGCAATTACCATTTGCAGACTTGTACCTGTTTTTGTAACAAGAGAATTTAACGAGCAGCTTGGTTTTTTTGGAGGCATTGACACACTCAAGCTTGAAAATGTTATGTCTGCACACAGAGATGCAAAGGCAGTATTTATTACCAGCCCCACATATTATGGTGTAATTTCGGCCGTGGAAGATATTGCCGACCTTACATACAAACACAATATGATGTTGCTTGTGGATGAGTCACACGGGGCACATTTACCATTTGCAAGTGAATTGCCTAAATCTGCCCTATACTGCGGTGCAGATATGGTGCTTCACAACGCAGGCGAAACGCTTGGTTCTATGTCGGGCGGTGCTATACTGCACATTAACAACCAAACCATAAACAAAGACAAGGTGCGCCGAATTGTATACACATATCAGACTCCCGATACTTCAAACGCATATTTATGTGCTCTTGAAAATTCCATATACTATGCAAGCTCACGCCAAAAGCGTTACACCGGACTTATTAACGAAATTGACAGGTGCAAATCGGTTATAAACGGCGGAACTGATATTGTATGGTTTGAAACAGACGAGCAAAACGAGCACAATATGTATGCAAATGACAAAACACGAATTGTTATAAACTTTGCAAAAATAGGCCTAAGCGGCAAAGAGGCAAGCGATATACTCCGCCTACGGTTTGGAATAGAGCCCGAGATGGCAGACGAAAACAATGTTGTACTGGTTGCAAGCCTGTTTAATTCTTCAAGAGATATACGCAAGCTTATGACATCGCTGATATATATTTACAAGCAGTTTTTGAAAAAGAAAATTGAACCACTCGACGAAATTCCGGTGTATCAGTTTTCCAACAATGATATTTTGCTTGCAGCAGAACCCGGAAACACAATGCGGTGCCCGTCGGAATGGGTACAGGCAAGAGATGTGGAAGGCAGAATATGTAAAAGTACAATATACACATATCCCACTTACTTTCCGCTTATAATACCGGGTGAGCGAATTACAAGAAAGCATTTGCAAAGTATGGATTTGGCTGTGCAAAACGGAGAGCGCATATGCGGGCTTAGCGAAGACGGTGAATTTGAAGTAGTAAATATGACATACTCATATATGTTCTAAGAGGTGTAAAATGGCAAAATCTAAGAATAATGAATATTCAAACGAGAGTATAACCCAACTTAAAGGTGCCGACAGGGTGCGAAAAAGGCCATCGGTTATATTTGGCTCAGACGGGCTTGAGGGTTGCCAGCACGCAGTGTTTGAAATACTCTCAAACTCAATAGACGAAGCAAGAGAAGGTCACGGCAGCATAATAGAAGTTACAAAATTTTTGGACAACTCCATTGAGGTGCTTGACTATGGCCGAGGCATACCTGTTGATTACAACGCAGTAGAGGACCGCTACAACTGGGAGCTGGTATTTTGCGAAATGTATGCAGGCGGCAAATATAACACCAACGACGGCGAAAACTATGAATTTAGCCTTGGACTCAATGGGCTTGGTGCATGTGCAACTCAGTACGCATCGGAATATATGGATGTAACTGTGTGCCGTGATGGTTTTAAATATGAGCTGCACTTTGAACGAGGCGAAAATATTGGCGGACTTACAAAAACCGAATTCCGCCACAGACACACTATGACCAAAATAAAGTGGCGCCCCGACCTTGAAGTTTTTACAGATATAAGCATACCTGATGAGTACTTTCACACAGTGCTCAAAAAGCAGGCAATTGTTAACAAAGGCTTGCTGCTCAAATTCAAAAACGAGGTTGCAAAGGGTCAGTTTGAACAAACAGAGTATGTTTACGAAAACGGCATTGTTGACTATGTTACCGAGGTTGCAGGCGATAGTGCAATGACCGAAGTAAAATATACAGAGTGTGAAAGACGCGGCCGTGACAGAGAGGACAAGCCCGATTATAATGTAAAACTCTCGGTTGCATTTTGCTTTTCAAACAAAGTTAATATGCTTGAATACTACCACAACTCAAGTTTTTTGGAGCACGGCGGCTCTCCCGACAAGGCTGTTACAAACGCTTTTGTGTATGCAATAGACAAATATCTTAAATCAAACAACAAATATACCAAAAATGAGTCTAAAATAAACTTTAATGATGTAAAAGACTGCCTTATACTTGTATCTAACTCCCTTTCGGGCCTGACAAGCTACGAAAATCAGACCAAAAAGGCAATAAACAATAAGTTTATACAAGAAGCTATGACAGAATTTTTGCGTCATGAGCTTGAAGTGTATTTTATAGAAAATAAAATTGAGGCAGAAAAGATTTCGGCTCAGGTGCTTGTAAACAAACGCAGCCGTGAGCATGCCGAAAAAGCAAGAGTAAACATTGCAAAAAAACTCAGCAGCAACATAGACATTAACAATCGCGTGCAAAAGTTTGTAGACTGCCGTACAAAAGATGTAAGCAAAAGAGAGGTTTACATTGTTGAGGGTGACTCAGCACTTGGTTCGTGTAAGCTTGGCAGAGATTCGGAATTTCAGGCAATAATGCCTGTAAGAGGTAAAATTTTAAACTGCCTTAAGGCAGATTATGACAAAATATTTAAAAGTGAAATTATTACCGACCTTTTGAGAGTGCTTGGATGCGGTGTTGAAATCAACTCAAAGCACAACAAAAACATTTCGCTTTTTGATATTAACAATTTGAGATGGGACAAAATTATTATATGTACTGATGCTGACGTTGATGGATTTCAGATTCGTACTCTTATTTTGGCAATGCTGTACCGCCTTGTACCCACCCTTATTGACAAGGGCAAGGTGTATATAGCAGAATCGCCGCTTTTTGAAATAACAAGCAAAAACAAAACATACTTTGCATACAACGAAAAAGAAAAATCGGATATTTTAAGCAAAATAGGCAACGAAAAATGCACTGTTCAGCGCTCCAAAGGTCTTGGCGAAAACGACCCAGATATGATGTGGCAAACCACTATGAACCCCCAAACAAGACGACTTATAAAAATTAACTCCGAAGATGTTGAAAAAACAGCTGTTGTGTTTGACCTGTTGCTTGGTGACGAGCTAAATGCACGAAAAGAATATATTGCCGAAAACGGGCATCTGTATTTAGAGATGCTTGACTTAAGCTAAAGGGAGGTGCGAAAATATGTTTTATGAAGATAAGCTTATAACAGATACACTCAAAGAAAACTATATGCCTTATGCAATGAGTGTTATTATTTCGCGTGCAATCCCCGAAATTGACGGTTTTAAGCCATCGCACCGCAAATTACTTTACACAATGTACAAAATGAACCTTATAAACGGCAATCGTACCAAATCGTCAAATGTTGTTGGCCAGACAATGAAGCTCAATCCTCACGGCGATATGGCAATTTACGAAACAATGGTACGACTTACAAAAAGCAACGAATCGCTGCTGCACCCTTTTGTAGACTCAAAGGGTAACTTTGCAAAGCATTATTCACGCGATATGGCTTTTGCTGCACCCCGATACACCGAGGTTAAGCTTGAGGGAATATGCAAAGAGCTTTTTGGTGATATAGACAAAAACACCGTAGATTTTACCGACAACTATGACGGCACTATGAAAGAGCCAGTGCTACTGCCTGTATCATTCCCTAACATTCTTGTTAACCCAAACGAGGGTATTGCTGTTGGTATGGCAAGCAAAATTTGCTCATTTAACCTTAAAGAAGTGTGCGAAACTACTATTGCATATCTAAAAAATGAAAAGTGCGACATTACCAAAACTCTGCTTGCACCCGACTTTACAACAGGCGGTGAGCTTTTGTATGACGAACAAGCAATTAAGCAGATTTACGAAACGGGCAGAGGCTCGGTAAAGGTGCGCAGCAAATACAAATTTGACAAAAAGAATGGATACATTGAAATATATGAAATCCCGTATTCCACCACATCTGAAGCAATTATTGACAAAATAATTGAACTTATCAAGCTTGGAAAAATTAAAGAAATTAACGACCTTCGTGATGAAACTGACCTTAGCGGCCTTAAAATTACGCTTGATGTTAAAAAGAGCTGTGATGCAGACACCCTTATGAAAAAGCTGTTTAAAATGACTCCCCTTGAGGATTCGTTTAGCTGCAACTTTAACATACTTGATGGAACAACACCAAAAGTTATGGGTATTAAGGAAATACTTTACAACTGGACCGAATTCCGCAAAAAATGCATTGTGCGCAAAATCAAGTTTGATATTAACAAGCTTACCCACAAGCTACATTTGCTTGAAGGCCTAAAAAAAATACTGCTTGATATAGACAAGGCAATAAAAATTATACGCAACACCGAAAAAGATGACGATGTTGTACCAAACCTTATGAAAGGCTTTGACATTGACGAAATTCAGGCAAATTACATTGCCGAAATCAAATTGCGCAGCCTCAACAAAGAATACATTATTAACAGAATTAACGAAATTGACAGCCTTAACAATGAAATTGACCGCCTTGACAGCATACTTAAGGATGAAAAAGAGGTTAAAAAGGTGATTATAGGCGAGCTTAAGGAAATATCTAAAAAATACGGCAAGGAAAGACTTACCCAAATTGTTTACGACCACATTGACGAAAATGTAAGCCTTGATCCCGACATTGATGATTACAACCTAAAAATCCTGTTTTCACGCGACAATTACCTCAAAAAGATATCTCATGTGTCGCTCCGTTCAAGCGGTGAGCAAAAGGTTAAAGACGGTGACGAAATTATATGCGAATATGACACAACAAACAAAACAGATTTGCTGCTGTTTTCGGACAGATGCAACTGCTACAAAATTAAAACATATGATGTGCCTCAATGCAAAGCAAGTGAATGGGGCCAGTTTGTACCAAACATTTGCGAAATGGAGCAGGATGAGCGCATTGTGTTTGTAGTGCCTACAAGCAATTATGAGGGCGATTTGCTGTTTATGTTTGACAACGGCAAAGCCGCAAAAGTATCGCTTAAAGCGTACGAAACCAAAACAAACCGCAAAAAGCTTATAAATGCATACACCGACAAGCTCAACCTTGTAGGAATTAAATTTTTACCTCAGGATGAAGATATGGTTGTGTACAGCTCTGTTGACAAAATTTTGATTTTCAACACCTCTAATATGCAAACAAAAACAACCAAAAACACTCAGGGTGTTGCAGTTATGAATATGAAAAAGAAAAGTACAATAACTAAAATTGAATTTTTAAAAGATGTGGAATTTAAAAATCCTGATTATTACCGAGCAAAAAATATTCCTGCAACAGGTTATTACTTAAAAGATGATGATAACCCAAATGAGCAGATAAGTTTGTTTTAACAAAAAAGCGTCAACTCAAATTTTTGAGCTGACGCTTTTTTATTTACTTAATATTTTACCTGCAAATTTGTTTAAAATAAGCCCAAGTACAATACCAACAACAGCCTGAACACAGTTACCTGGAACTGTTGCAATTGCAGCGGTTAATGTTTCGCCAAATATAACCATCCCATACAAAAGATAACCTGATATCATAATGGCTTCCGCAATTATTGAAGAGCCAATTGCAGAAATTTTGCTTGGCTTTTTATTATATATAATCCCGCAAACTGCAGCCATAGCAAACTTAATTACAAAGGTTGCAGGGGCATACACAGGGTATGTAATAATATCAGCTATACAACTGCCGATACCTGCTGCAAATCCGCCATACAACGGGCCTAAAACAAACCCCGAAAAGAGTACAAATGCATCGCCCATATTTACATAGCCTGCAAGGGGTGCAGGAATTTGGATAACCATTGTTGCAATTGCGATAGTAGCCGCAAGCATTGCCGCTTTTACCATCAATTTAATATTCATTTTACCATCTCCACATTATACATTATAGTACTAATTGTAGCGCTTTTAAGATGATTTTTCAATATATAATTTCAACAAAATTTTACACAGGCTGCTGCTCTTTTTTTATTTTTTGTATACTTGGTATTCTTTTGATTTTTGCGGTAGAGGTTTTTATCATCGGTGTGGTTGATGCGTATATTGTTTTGATTCTTTTGTACGAAACAAGGTTTTGGTTAACAGCTTGAATATGATTTTTTATCATTTGCTCTACATTTTGTTTTGTGTTGCCACGCAACAAATTTTCGTCATACACAATGTTTACGGCAAGTGTATCAGGTTGGTCCTCAAACACAAGACACTCACTCACAATCTCACAGTTGCCAATAACCTGCTCCAATTCATTTGGGAATACATTTTTACCATTTGAAAGTACAATTACATCTTTTTTTCGGCCTGTTATAAATATAACACCGTCACCGTCAATATAACCCATATCACCTGTGTAAAACCAGCCATCGCGGAGCACTTCATTTGTAAGTTCAGGTTCATTCCAATACCCAAGCATTACATTGTCGCCTTTTACCTTAATTTCGCCCACACCTTCGTCGTTGGGACTTTCAATTTTAACCTCAACGCTTGGCATAGGTATGCCTATAGAGCCGTATTTAATAATTTTATCAGTTTCGGCTGATACAACGGGTGAGGTTTCGGATAGTCCATACCCTTGCACCGTGAGTATGCCTATATCGTTAAACCACTCTGCAAGGTCTGCCCTGAGTGCCGCACCACCGCTTATTATAAATCTCAAATTTCCGCCAAGCTCTGTGTGGATAGACGAAAACATTTTTTTGCGGATGTCAATGCCAAACTTGCAAAGGAGCTTTGTAAGTTTTAGCCCAAAGCTGAGTACCTTTTGTTTGCCCTGTTTTTTGACAGTGCGGTCAATTTGCCTGTAAACCGCTTCAAGAATAAGAGGTACAACAACCAAAACAGACACCTTGTATTCCTTGAGGGCTTTTGCAACACGCAAGCCTTCACAAAATACATTCATCATACCAAGGCGCAAAAACAAAGCAGTTGCAACCATTCCAAAAACATGGTGCATCGGCAAAAGCGCAAGATTTACATCCTCCTCGTAAAACTTTTCGGCTATGCTAAGGTCATTTATGTTACACGCAACATTATACTGCGAAAGCATAACTGCTTTTGACTGAGAGGTTGTGCCAGATGTAAAAAGCAAAATTGCAAGCTCATTTGGACAAATTTTAACATCATCATAATGTCTATTGCCCTGTGCAATAAGAATGTTGCCCTCCGATATTACAGAATACATATCGTCTTTCATACAAACTGTGTATGGTGCTTTGCCGTAAGATTTAATATCTTCCTCAAAATCTGAGCCGTAAACTATGCAATCGGGCTCGGCTCTTTGGAGCAAGCCGTGAAGCTCATCTTTTGGCAAATTTTTGTCAAGAGGAACAAAAATGCAACCTGCCGAAAGGCTCGAAAGGTATCCAAGCACCCACTCGTAGCGGTTTTCGCCAACTACAACAACTCTTTTGCCATACAAATTTTTGGATAAAAGCCAGGTAGAAAATGCTTTTATGTCTTTTCCCATTTGCTCATAAGTAATATCGTTGTATGATACCTTACCATCTGTTTTTTGTTTAATTCTAAAAGCAATGTTTCCTGCATTATGCTTTACTGTGTAATCAACTATTTCTCTTATTGTTGCAAATTTTTTTGTCAAATCAATCATTAATTATCCCTCCGAGCAATTACAAAAAGTACCACATCTAGTAATTAATACTAGATTACCACATATTTTATAATTTGTCAACCGTTTATGCTATTATTACTTGTATTTTTTAAATTTATGTGCTATAATTAAGCAAAACAAGTAATTGGATGTGATAAAATGAAATACAACAGAGATTTGTTTGTAGAAGGTATAGAAAAGGTAACTGCTCATTTAAATGATAATCCCCTGCCTCTATGGGAAAATTTACCTGAATTTGATTTGTATATGGATCAGGTTATTGTGCTTTTGGGGCAATACCTTAAGCTTTTTTCAACAGACGAAACAGATGACAAATTTATAACAGCATCTATGATTAACAACTATGTAAAGCTCAAAATTATGCCTGCACCTATTAAAAAGAAGTACAACAAAATTCATTTGGCATATTTAATTATCATATGCTCACTCAAGCAAACACTTAGCATGGCCACTATTCAAAAGATTATTCCTTTTGACCTTGACGAGCAACAGGTAATTACCATATACAAAAACTTTGTAGAAAACCAAAATAAAGTGCTAAAATTTACCATTTCACAAATTGACGATATTGCAAGACCAATTGCACACCAATCTGCCCAAAACCCTCACAGAATACACGACCTTGTACTACAGCTTGCTATGTTTTCAAACATCACAAAGCACTTAACAGAAAAGATGGTCAGGCTGCAGGAGCCCAAACAAACTGAACAACAAAATAATCAATAAAAGTACAGGAATCCGCATATAAAACGGATTCCTGTTTTTACATATTGTGCATGTTTAACAAAATTTAATTTTCGCTTAAGTTTATTTCTCTTATCTTTTTGCGCAGCGGCAACACTGAGCCTGGTGATACCGAAAGCTCATCTATGCCCATTTGCAAAAATCGTTTAGTTACAGTTGTATCTGCGGCAAGCTCACCGCATATTCCTACCCATATACCCGCTTTATGACCATTATCTGCAGCCATTTGTATCATACGCATAATAGCCTCGCTGTGTGGCTCATAAAACTCATCGAGGCTGCTGTTTTGCCTGTCTATTGCAAAGGTGTACTGGCTCAAATCATTTGTGCCTATGCTAAAAAATGACACCTCGTGTGCAAGCTCGGATGACATCATAACAGCAGCGGGAGTTTCTATCATTATACCCTGCTCAGGAATTTCAAAGGGGATTTTTTCTGCCTTGAGCTCCGCTACCACCTCGCTTACAATAGATTTGATTTTGCGGACCTCATCAACCGAAGTTATCATGGGATACATAACAGATATGTTGCCGTAAACCGCAGCTCTGAAAAGTGCCCTAAGCTGTGTTTTAAACACCTCAGGGCGTGTAAGGCAAATGCGTATTGCACGCATACCCATTGCGGGGTTTTCTTCCTTGGGCAAGTCAAAATAATCTGCCTGCTTGTCGGCACCAATGTCGAGAGTACGTATTATAACCTTTTTGCCACCCATTGTTATAGCCACTGTTTTGTAGGCGGCAAACTGCTCCTCTTCGGTGGGATATATATCTCGCTCCATATACAAAAACTCACTGCGAAAAAGTCCTATTCCCTCTGCATCATTTGATATTACATATGCCAAATCCTTGTTGTTGCCGATGTTTGCATACACCTTTACGCGTACACCGTCTGCAGTTATATTTTGCTTTCCTTTTAGCTCAGCAAAAAGCTTTTTTTGTTGTTGCTCCTCGCTGTATTTTTGTTTTATTTGTTCCAGTGTTTTTTGGTCAGGCTGTATGTATACAATGCCTGTTTTGCCGTCTATTGCAGCCATCTGGCCATCAAAGCTGCTCAAATCAACACCTATCACTGCAGGAATATTCATAGTGCGGGCAAGAATTGATGTGTGAGAATTTATTGAGCCTTTTTCGGTTACAAATGCAATTATTTTGTTTTTATCCAGTTGAACTGTTTCGGAAGGGGCAAGGTCGTCTGATGCAATAATCATATTGTCATCGTCAAACATACTTGCATTGTTTTTGCCCATAAGCACACCTATAAGCCTCTCAGATATATCCTTTACATCTGCTGAGCGCGCCTGCATATACTGGTCGTCCATTGCCTCAAACATTGCACAAAAATTTTCGCAGGTTTGTGCTACAGCATATTCTGCATTTAAGCTCTGATGAGTTATAATATTTTCGATAGAATTTATATAGTCCTCATCGGACAGCATCATCTGATGAATTTCAAATATTGCTGCTCCTTCCTGCCCAACCTCTTTGAGCGCCTTTTGATACAATTCACCAAGTTGTTGTATTGTCATTATTTTTGCCTGCATAAATTTTTCTTTTTCTTTACTAATATCGGTTATATGATACCTGTTTACAATTTGCGTGCTTTTGTTCCAATATCGTATTTTGCCTATTGCTACTCCGCCGTGCACACTTTTTCCTTTTAAAACCTGCATTGCCGCCCTCCAAGTGTTTTTTTGATTAGTATATCAATAATGTGAAAAATTATACGCACATACAATTTAGATAGATTTTAAGTAATATTTTTAAAATTATAAAATACTTCTACAAAAAATACTAAAATTCAAACACATCTCATATAAATTAAATATGATTTATATAGAGGTGAATTGTTTGAAGGATTATATTGCAAACCGTGTTATTTTACTTGCAAATTATATGATAGATACAAAAGCAACTGTACGGCAAGCAGCTGTAAAGTTTGGAGTATCAAAGTCCACAGTTCACAAGGACATAAGCGACCGCCTGCCCGAGCTAAACAAAAATCTTGCAATACTGGCAAAGGCAGTGCTTGACGAAAACAAGGCAGAAAGGCATATACGCGGCGGAAGGGCTACTAAGGCTAAATACTTAGCCAAAAAATAACAAACTAAAACCACTTGTAAATTATTAATTTGAGCTGAAGTTTATATATGTATTTAAGATAAATTAATTAATGTTTATGGGATTCGCATTTTATAGCGAATCCCTGTTTTGTCATTGTTATGACATTTCCTCTAATAATATTGAGGTGTGCCAAAACGATATGAGTTTTTTCATTTAAAAAATACACTCAAAAATAAAGCTTTTATAGTGATGAAACCATAACAGCCAAAGCCGCTTTAATTACATCAGAGTTAACAGAAAAAGAGCTTGCTTTTGGCGGTGAAACATAGTCATTTGCGGTTATTCTTCCAAAAGAAAAAAGTCCATATCCAGAGCTTGAATCTCTGCCTGCGCTGCCGCTGATGTTTTCGGTATATATGTTGAGCAGCAGACGAATTTCATCTGGTGTAAGTAATCTGCCATAGCGCATTAGTCCCTTGCCCTGAAGCAGTGCTACCGCCCCTGTGATAATGGGTGCGGCCATTGATGTGCCGCTCAAAACCGCATAGCTGTTATTTAAGTAGGTAGAATATATGTCAATTCCTGCGGCGCATATTTCGGCAGATGTGCCTTTTGAACTAAATGATGCAATATGCTTATTTACATCCACAGCAGAAACTGCAACTGTTTCGGCAAAACGCGCGGGATAGCCAATTGTGTTGTCACCGTGCTCACCCTCATTACCTGCTGCACATATTATGCTTATGCCGTTTTGATAAAGCCTGTGTATAAGCTGCGTGTAAACTTTGCCACCTGCAGCTGACGAAAATGACATATTTACCACATTTACCTTTTTGTCTATCATCCAGTTGATTGCTCTTTCGATAGCGGCAAAATTACTTGTGCCATCCTTTGCAAATGCCTTTGCTACATAAAGGTCTGCCCTAGGTGCAACACCTATTACGCCTATACCATTTTTTTCGGCAGATATTATGCCGCATATGTGAGTGCCATGGCCGTTGTCATCAGAAAAATCGCCACCATTTAGTGTGTTTATACCGTCTTTTACACGATTTTTTAATTCTGTATGGTTATAGTCAACTCCTGTGTCAATTACCCCTACCCTAACATTTTCGCCCATTGTTTCGCTCCATTCAAGCGGTGCGCCTACCATCTGAACGCCGTAATCTATTACTTCACGAGTGGGATTATACTGAACATCGAGGAGTTTAAAGTCGTTAATTTTAAACATAAAAAATACACCTCATATACTTTTAGTATATGAGGTGTATTTTTTAATGTTGATTTTGTATTTTAAATTTAGTCTCTGTCCTATATGAGTGTTGATGAACAAAAAATATACAATTTTAAATATAATTATGCATAAATAGAATTGTTACTAACATAAAAAATTACGTTCCTTTACAAGTACATTTTGTGGAGGAACTATTTTATGACTGGTTTTAATTCTAATTTCAATGATATTCAAAAGCAAATCTCTTTTGCAAATCTTACTGACGAGCAAATTTTGGAGTTGCTATCCATTTTGCAAACAAAGAGAAGTGAACAATCCAAACTAACAAAGGAAGAAAAGGTCTTTCTTCAATGTTGCAGAGAACGTAGGAGTTATTCTGCAAATAAGGATTTAGATACTGTTGTTTGTCCTATTTGTGGTTCAATCAAGATTATTAAGAATGGCACAAAAAATGGCAGACAGAGATACAAATGTAAAGACTGTGCAAGAACTTTTGGGGATACCTTTGGTACTGTTGCTTTTCGCTCCAAATTATCTATTGTAAAGTGGATTGAGTTTATCAAGTTAACTTTACAAGGGGAGAGTTGCCGTACCATAGCAAAAGAACTTGGTATCAACAAGCAGACAGTATTACACAACAGACATAGGATATGTTCTGTTCTTCATCAGTTTGTGTGCAATCAAGACGATTTCAAGAGTTTAGCAGAGAGTGACGAGTATTACTATCCTTTGTCTTTCAAGGACATAAAAGCCCCAATGTTTTTCTTGAATACACTTGGCAGAATGCCATATACTCATAGAAATTACAAACAAAAACTCGAATATATTGAGAAACAAGGATTTGACAATGCTTTCCTACAATCTCTCATTAAAAATGAAGAACAGGTTAGAAATGAGTTGCTTAACTACGTCAATGACGATGATTTAAAATCACAAGAAAAGTTCTCCAATGCCCTAAATGGTATGGATACAGAGAAAATTATTCAGGTCTTGAAGACATTGAATGAACAGCAGAAGAAAAAGAGAGGTATCAGCAATCAGCAAGTATGTAGTTTGTCTTGTGTTGATAGAAATAATAACCATTTCTTGCAAACTGTTTGTGTTGGCAGAATATGGGCAAGTCATATTGAAAAAACACTTTTACCACACTTTACGGAAGATACTGTTTTGATTACAGACAGCCACAGAGCATATAAGACGGTAGCAAACAAGCACAAGATACCATTAAAGCAAATTCCAAGCGGAAAGCATACAAGTGGTGGATATAGTCTTGGTCATATCAATGGTTATCACCACAATATAAGTGATTTTATGTATCTGTATCATGGTGTATCTTCCAAATTTCTTGACTACTACCTTGCACTATTCTATTGGGTTGAGAAGAACAAGCACAAATCCTATCTTGAACAAGCCTATGATATAATTACTCTGTTATCCAATCAGGCTAAAAAGATACCACTTAACAAGTTTAAGGACAAGCCTATATCCTTTGACTTAAAAGGTATGTTAAGTTAACAATTTTGTTGATTTTATCTCTGTAACGTGACAAATGAGCAAAAGTATGATATAATATAGTCATAGATTGAAACTTTTTTCTAATTTATCAGTCTATATAGATAATAAAACAGTTAGACAAATAAGAATTTGACGTTCAATTTTCACTCTACTAATGGTTGATTTCTCCCCTTTCAACCATTAGTTTGTGTTATTTTTCTTAAAAGGTGCTACAATTAAAGTGAAAGGAGGTAGACTATGGACCAAATCAAAATAGGAAAGTTTATTGCCGAGTGCAGAAAAAAGAAAAATCTTACACAAGCACAGTTGGCAGAAAAATTGAATATAACCGACAGAGCAATATCAAAATGGGAGACAGGCAAAGCAATGCCCGATTCCGATATTATGCTCGACCTTTGTTATATTCTTGGAATAAATGTAAATGAATTATTATGCGGGGAGATAATTGATATGGAACAAAAGGATGAACAATTAAATGAACTGATTTTTCAGATGGCAAAAAATGAGGAAAGATATCATAAACGACTGCTGCATTCCGCATATGTGATTGTCGCAACCAGCCTGGTAGCACTTATTTGTCTGATGACTTTAATATCACTACTTATCCCCGAATGTGGATTTCAGAACTTTTTGATAATAGTGTCTGTTATACTATTTATAATTCCTTGCATTATTGCTCTTAAATTTAAGGTAGAGACAGGGTATTATGAATGTAAGAACTGTCAACATATGTTTGTTCCTAACTATAAAGAGATTGCCTTGTTGATGCAAACGCCAACCAGAAGATTGTTGAAGTGTACTAAATGTGGAAAATGGACTTGGTGCAAAAAACTAACCAAGAAATAAATTCCAATTTGTTGAACTAAATAGCATATATCCTATAGGAGCAAGGTTGAAATATACCTTGCTCCTTTTTATTGGGTATTCACCAAAAATGAATAAAAAGGTGATTTATGCATACCAATACTTATCTAATACAGAGACTAAATTTATTTCAAAAACACTTACAGTCAAATTACTACAATACATCAAACCCACTATACTTTGTGTTAAACATTAATCTATATCAGGCAAACAGTTTATTGCATTGTTTAATTCTATCAGCCTTCCTGATTTTTTTACTGCCTTTAATACCTTGTTTTCATTAGGGTAATTTTGCATAGCATATATCCAAATTTCCTTGAGCTTGTGCAGTGTGTACATATCAGAATCAAGCAACTCAAAATACCGTTTTTGGAGCAAATTGGAAAACTTTACAAGCTCGCCCGTTGTCAGCCTTGCTCCGCCTCTTATCTCTCTGAATATTGCAGGGTTTTTAATTGCTCCCCTGCCTATCATAATACTGTTTAAATTTGGGTAATTGCACACAATTTTTTGGTAATCCTGTGCACAATATACATTTCCGTTGTAGCATAGCTTTGCTGTGCTATTTATGTAAGCTTTGTCAAAGCTTTGCATATTTGGATTTGTATTGTAATATTCCTGCCTGACTCTTGGATGTACAATCAGCTCTGACACAGGATATTTATTGTAAACACCAAGCAAGTCATCAAATTCATCGTGTGAATAAAAACCTGTTCTTGTTTTAATCGAAATTTTAGCCTTTGAATTTTTAAATATATAATTTAAAAATTTATCAAGCTTATCGGTATCACAAAGCGCTCCCGCACCTCTGCCCTTTTTTACAACTGTGCCCGACGGGCAACCCAAGTTGAGATTTACCTCATCATAGCCGTACTCTGCAATTTTTTTGGTAAAATCAACAAAAGCTTCACCGTTGTTCGCAAGTGCCTGAACCTTTAGTATAACTTTGTTGTTTTGCGGGAGTATATCACGCATATTTTTGATGCTTAATTTTTCGTTTTTGCAAGGCGTGATAAATGGTGCAAAATAACAGTCGCAGCCTCCAAACATCTCATAGTGTGCATTTCTGTATGTATATGTTGTTATGCCTTCAAGAGGCGCAAAATAAAGTCTCATAAAGTATTTCCGTTCCGTATGTGAATTTGTAACCACCTTATACAGTATATCAACAAATGTGGAAAAATTCAACTATTTTAATTACTGATAATCACAACAAAACGGAGCGGTTTAATCCGCTCCGAAAAATATTGTTATCATTAATTTTTTGGTTAAAATTAATATTCAACATCATACCAAATATCAATATACCTTGCAAGAATAACAGGAACTGTTTTTTGTGTTCCGCCAACCGTTTCATATGTTTCCAATCCTGATATTTCACCATATATATCTATAAATTCGTCTTCTGCATACCTTTTAAAATCAATTTCATTATGCATATAATATACCATAACTATGTCGCTCCAACTATACTTGTTTTTCGTTATTTCTACTAAGAATAAACAATTGCCATCTTCATCTTCAATAGATTGCATTATATGTCCTTTGACATGAATTTTTTCACCTTTGTTTACATTTGCAACTCTTGATAATTGTGTATAATTGTATGGCGGACAAAACCATTTATAATCTTCTTTCATTTGTGCTGCTGACTTTTGATAAATTTCCTCTTCACAAATTTCATTACAAACTGTACATTTCTTCACTCGCTTTCCGGTAGTAGTTTCTGTATGAATAACTTCCCAATCAGCTAAATTATGTTCTAAAACCAGAATATCTTCTTCGACGAAATCACCACAAACTAAACAATTATATGATTTTTTACCAGTTTCAAAACAAGTTGGTTCTTTTGTTACAGTAAATTCGGATGATTTGTGTCCCAAAGGAAGACCATATTCTCTTCCGCATTTAACACACTTTTCTGAACTGTTGCAAGATGCTTCTTGTAATTCATGACCATTAATACATAACTCCGGTTTCGTAGTTATATATACAGTAGATGTTGTTTCCTCCCAGTCAACACCACATTTAAATGCCTCTGAAATTGCTCTGACAGGAACAAGTGTTCTGTCATTTACCAAACAAGCGGGGCTATCAAGTGTTACAGCCACTCCGTTTACATACATTGTAGGCTTATTTATTGTTAAACTAATTGTTGTATTATCTTTTGTTGATGTTACAGTTTCTGTATCATTATTCCAATCAACTGTTGCTCCAAGGACTTCAAATATTGCTCTTAATGGTACCATTGTTCTGTCATTGATTAACTGTGGCTGTACATCAAATACAATTTGATTACCGTCAATTTTTACTTTTATGTCATCATTAGCCATAGCAGGTGTCATAGCAGAAACTACCATTAAAGCTGTTAAAAATGAACAAAGTGTTTTTTTAATTGTTTTCATAATAAATTATCCTCACTAAGTATAGTTTTTTGAATTTAATTCCAATTTGGAATTAAATTTATTATACTTCCAATTCAGAATTATGTCAAGAGAATTTTATCATAAAATATAATCAAATATTCTAAAAAGGAATTAAGATTATGAAACAAAGAAAACAAATATACGGCAATAAAAATATGGTGGGCAAAAACATTGAACGACTCAGAAAAGAACGCAAAATCAAACAAAAGGACTTTATTGCACAAATTCAGGTAATGAACTGCGATATGAACCCTACAAGTTATTCAAAGCTTGAAAGGCAGATACGCAGTGCAACAGACAAAGAAATATATGTTATATCAAAAATACTTGGAGTTTCTATGGAAGATTTGTTTGAGGATATCAAATAATCAATGTGTCAAAAATTTTGAATTAGATGCTCCAAAAACTATTGACAAACAAAATCAAATGAGATATAATAACGATGTTGTTGAAAAATACATATGCACCTTTAGCTCAGCTGGTAGAGCACCTGACTCTTAATCAGGGTGTCCAGGGTTCGAGTCCCTGAAGGTGTACCAAAAAAGTCACAAAGCTATTTGCTTTGTGACTTTTTTGCATAAAATAGTGGGACTCGAACCCTGAGAGGGCATTTTGCGTGAAGTAAAATGCTTTCTCAAAGTTCGAATCTTTTCTTTTATATGCAAATAAATAAGCCCTCAAAAGAGGGCTTATTTATTTGGCGCGCTTGACAAGATGCATATTGCTTTGCAATCTGCCCTGCTTGGCGACCGCTCGCTTTCGCTCCG
>JAZQEG010000017.1:0-77771 GCA_045538875.1 Clostridia bacterium
CGACACAAGAGCAAGTCGTGCCCGTTGGACAAACTTTGGGTGCGAAAAGGCTGTGTCGGGGTTTGCGGGTTATGCACCGCCTGCCAAGGTGCTTGAGAGTGTAAATGATATTGTTTGGGAGCTACACCACAGAGGAATAATAACGGACAAGCAGTTATGGCTTGAAAAGCTTAATGAAGACAAGGATATCTATTGGCTTGCACAAAAAGTATGTAAATTAACGAAAAACAAGTAATAAAGTAGTTTAGGGTAGACCGTTAAAAGTCTACCCTATTTTTTACAGATGAAGCTAAATATCCAAATTATATACATTTCCTTTTGTATCTATTCTTTCTACCGACCATTGTATTGTGTACATACCAATGTCGCGCATTGCTCCAACAACATCGTTGTTATAATCACCGTAAGGCGGCCTAAAAAGTATAGGCTCTGCTCCGGTAATATTTTTGATTTTGTTGTTGCAATCAATTACCTCCTGTTTCATTTTGTCTGTTGTAAGCTGTGTCATATGGGGATGTGAGTCCGAATGGTTCATAATCTCGTGACCTGCGTCACTAAGAGCTTTAACAGCATCGGGATATTTGTCTACCCAGTCACCCACTACAAAAAAAGTAGTTTTTACTCCATAATCCTCCAAAATTTTTATTAGTACAGGAGTATCCTCTGCTCCCCATGCAGCGTCAAAACTGATTGCACACACCTTTTCCTCTTTGTCTACACAATATATGGGCAAATCTCTTTTTACGCTGTTTTCAAACACGCTCACGGTATTGCTCCAATTAAACAAAACAAGAATAACAATAAACAAAAACAATCCTAAATATAACAGTAAAGATTTTTTTGTAAGTACAAATAACTTCATCGTATCACCTCTTGTATAATTATATTTAACAATTATACAAGAGATGCTTTATTTTTATGCCATTTTTCAAACAGTTTTGTAAAAATTATAACAAAAATTATGCCAAGTACACTGCCACAGCAATCCACAAATATATCAAAAATTCTGCAAGCTCTTCCTGGCACAAACATCTGATGCACTTCGTCTGTTACGGAATACAGAGCACAAAATACAAAGGAAAAACTAAATTTGTTTTTAAAATATCTGCATTTTTGTATTGCTTTGTACATAAGTATACCAAGCGCAAAATATATAACAAAATGTGCAGATTTTCGAACAACAAAGCTTAGTGATTGTGCAATGCTTTGCAGCTGTGCATCAGTTAAATTTGGCATAAAAAATCCAATAATGATTTTTGTAAGCCTGCCGCTTAAGCCAGAGGATGCATCTGCTGTTTGTGCCGAAAACAAAAATATTATTATTTGCCAAATAACAACCAAAACAGAATACAAAATTACACCTCATTAAAATATGATTTATACTCAATATAAATATCATCAGGAAACATAAGTTGATACAAATCAATAAAATAATCGTCTGTCATACTTGCAATGTAATCAACAACAATCTGATTGGGCTCTGTATTTGCATAGTCATCGCCCTTGTAATACTTGCGCCATCCATTTACAAAATCAATATGATGCTTAAATACAGGTGATTTTTTGTTATTGGTAAATACATCATCAAGCAACTTTACATATAGCTTTTCAAACATATTGGCAAACAACTCCTGCTGAGGCTTTGCAACCTGCTCAGACAAATAAATAAGCTTGTAATTATCTGCTTTTGCCTGCTTTAAAGCGTCAAAATATTCATCACTCAAAATTATTTTATCTTTACCATAGCTGTTTTCTATTATATTAACAATAAGGTTGTTTATCATTACAGAATTAAAGCTACCAATTGTTTCATCAACCTTAAAATCGCTGCTGTTCATAACACCTGCTTTTTCTGCATCCTGACGGTCTTTGCCCAAATATGCAATAAGGTCGCTTATTCGTACCACACACGCTTCAAGAGATGAAGGCAAGATTTTGTTGGCATATTCTCTGCTTGTGTAGCAGTTTTCAACCTTTTTGTCAAATTCTTCAAAATTTAAAATCTGCTGCGGCACATATTCTTTAAGCTCAATTTCACCATTATGTGATAGTATGCCGTCAAGAGTCTGAAGTGAAATATTATAGTTAAAAATTTTGTCAAGCACACGCACGCTGTGTACATTGTGCAAAAATATTCTGCCTGTGTTTTGATAGTACATTTTGTTAAGATATTTTTCGCCTGCGTGACCAAAGGGAGTGTGTCCTATGTCATGGCCAAGCGCAATTGCCTCAATTAAATCGAGGTTTAGCCCAAGCAATCTGCCAATGTTACGCGCAATTCGCGACACAAACTGAACATGAAGAGCTCTGCGGGTTATATCATCATTTTTGTACAGTGAAAAAACCTGAGTCTTGTCGGTATATCTATTGTAGTACGGGCAATTCATAATTTTTTCTGAATCTCTTATATACGCAGGGCGCCACAAATTTGCAACATCGTGTAACTTATTGCGCCTGATTTCACAGTCATTGTACAAACGCACATTTTTATCCTGCATTATTTTGTTTTGTACTTCAGCACTCAATCCTTTATACTTCATACTATCTCTCCATTAATCGTTAAAATCAAAAACTGCTCTTCCATTTTCGAGCTTAAGATATCCGTTAAATTCCTTACCTGTTTTTGGTGATATAAAACCATTAATTTTATAGCTTTTGCCGCTTTGGAGCATTTTTTTGACATTTGATACAGAAATAACTCTTTGGCAAATTACATTACTTATAGCAAATTTGCAGCCATTATGTTTATAAGCCGAACAACCATAACCAAAGCTTGTGCGCACAACATTGCCCGAGCAAAGCGGACAACTTCCCACAACATCTCCAAAAAAACCATCGTCTGTGTCATTTTCGGGCGTTGTTTGTTTTTTAACAAATACATCATTGATTTCTGCTTTTGCAATTTCAATGCTGTCACTAACAGAAATTTCTCCGCGAAACACTTTTTTGAGTGCCTTACCTATTTCGGCTGTTTTGTATTTATCCATACTAATGTTCATACGCACAAGAGACTCAATTAAATTTTCGCCATCGGGCAAAATTTTATATACATCCTTTTTTAGCTCAATGTATTTGCTCTTTTTGGCATTGTCTATAATGCCAGTACGGGTTGCCTCGGTGCCAAGCTCCAATCCATCAAAAATTGCTTTGTACTCATCTTCGTCACTGTTATCGTCGGCTGCTTTCTTTTTGTCATCTTTAAACGGATTTTTTAAGTAATTGTTTAAAGTTTCTATAGTGTAATGCTTTGGGGGCTGTGTTTCTTTTTCTGTAGGTTTAAAATCAATATTTACCTTGTCGCCTTTGTTAAGGTTAGGCAAAATTTTATCTTTTTTTGAATAATCGTCAAACTTTGTCCACCCTGAGCTTTCGATAATGTTTCCTTTAAGCAAAAATTGCTCAAAGCCTCCTACATCAATTGTAATTTCTGTTTTTTGAACAATGCAGTCCTCGCTGCAAAATACCGCTACAAACCTGCGCATAATTGCAGAATAAACAGCAAACTCTTCCTCGGTCAAATCTGATTTTTTTGGTATTTTATAAGTTGGTGTAAGTGCAGAATGTGACTCGATTTTTGAATCGTCAAAAATATTTTTACCGTCTTTAAATTTTACTGGATAACCAAGCTTAGATACCAAGTCAATAATTGATTTTATCTTTGACTTTTCTGCAGTGGCAAGATATTCCGAATTTGTTCTGGGGTATGTAACATAGCCCCTTTCGTACAAATCCTGAACTATTTTAAGGCTTTTTTCCATAGACATTTTATATTTTTTGCCAAGTACATTTTGCAATTTGGTTAGCGAATACAGCTTACCCGCCTTTAAAACATCTTTTTTTGTTTTTTTAGATGTTACATATGCCCCAGAGCTGTTATATTTGTTACACAAAGCCTGAGCATTGTATTTTTCATCTTTTTTAAAATGTTGCTTGCTTGTAAGCTCAACTTGTTCACCATTAGTAACAGCATTGCTTACAATTGCATAATAAATTTCGGGTTTAAAGTTGCGTATTGCCATATCTCTATCATATATAGCCTTTACAATTGGTACAATTACCCTGCCCACACGAAGCAGCTTGCCACTTTTAAGTGTTGCATATCTTGTCAAGTTTACTCCATACAGCCAGTCAATATAAGTGCGGGCATAGCCCTCATTTGCAAGATTATCATATTCATGTTCACTTTTTAGTTGGTCAAGTGCAGCACAAATTGTTTCGGGAGTTTGGTCGGGCAACCACAGCCTCATAAATGGCTTGTTTGTCTGCCTTGCCTGCTCAACACAAATACGGATTATAATTTCACCCTCTCGGTCGGCATCGCCTGCGTTTATTATTGTGTCTACATCATCACGGTTGACAAGAGATTTTATAATTTCAAACTGTTTTTTTACACCGCTGTCCACCTGCTTTGTGTTTTGGTCTTTTTTTAACTCAAACACAAATTTTTGAGGAAAGCAAGGTATATTAGCTGTTGTCCATTTATGAGAGCCATCAGGATTTGGCAAGTAATGCTCAATATCTGCAAGTGAAAACAAATGCCCAAAAACCCAAGTAACAATGTACTCCTTACCTATAAAATATCCGTCTGCTCTTTTCATTGAGCCTATGCTCGAGGTAATATTTCGGGCAAGGCTCGGTTTTTCTGCAATTATAAGTTTAATATTAATTACCGCCTTTGTTAATTATATTCATTTTGTACACTTAGAGCAAGGTGTAAGGCCCAATGCTGTTGCTTGATTAATAGTAATCACAAAACTATTTTTTCCTCCACACTGGGCATCATAGTGATATTTTTTTCCTGTTGGAGTGCGATATACGCTCATATCAGTGTTTATGTTATCGTTAACATTATTTAAAACATCTTCCTTAGGAGCAGAATTTTTTAAGGTGCTATCGCCAGTTGAATAATCGATAATCACAGTTGGTTCAACATTATAACAATACACACAAAAACAAATTCCATAACCGTTATCTTCAACAGAATATGCTTCTAACAAAACCCCGTCGGCAACTAGGTTGTTTTGTTTAAAAATGGGTGTTACTCTGTACATTACATGGTTGCCTGTTTGCTCAATATAATCATCAATCATATTTTCAAACGGGAGCATACCCTCAATATTCAAATACCTGGTTCCAGTAATAATATTTCTTTTATTTGCATTTTCACCCGTCAACTGATATCCAATCAAATGACATCTGTTGTACAGATATTTTCCTGATATGGTATCATAGCTTTTATTTATCCACCCTGTTGGAGTAACAGAGCTAATACTTTCTCTTTCATCTTGAGGCATTATATCATTTGATATCGAGGCCATACAAACATCACAACGGCCTAAATCATCAAGGCTGCTGTAATATTCAAACGAGCCTCCAATAATTTCATACTCTTTAAACATAGGTACACCATTATTAATATGTACATATGGCGAATCGGTATATGCAGGTATTACACTCAAAAGATAATTGTACTCTTGTTGGTCTAACGAATTTTTGATTATTGTTACTGTTTGAGTGTCTGCCTCCCATGCAACGCCAAGGTTAAATCCTTCGGCTACAAAACGAATCGGAAGCATTGTGCGGCTGTTAATCACTTTAGGAGCAACATCAAGCGTATATGCTTGGTTATTTAAATAAGCTGTGTTGCTATTAATCACAAGAGTTATGACATCATCTTCCATAGTCAGTTCAACTGTTTGAGTTTCATCATTCCACTCAACAACACCGTCAAATGCCTCTATAATTGCTCTGATTGGCACTAGTGTGCGACCGTTTGTTACTACAGGTTTTGTACCTCTGCCAGCATCAATTTCAGCTTGAATACCATTTACATCCATTAAAGGATTATTAATTTGCAAGCTAACAACAACATCTTTATTATTTAATGCAGCAGCGGCCGTTAAGCATGCAAAACAATTAAATACAAATACAAGTACAATTGTTAAAATTGTAAGTTTGCGACACTTTTTCATAATTATTCCCCCATTATAATAAAGATAGTAATCTTACAAATTATTCTTTTTTACTTTCATTTTTTTATACTTATATAAATTACATTTATAAGCACAAAAGAGCGACAGCTCTTAAGAATTTTATATAATAAAATTCTGTATGTGTCAATTATATCACAAAAAAATAAAAAGGACAATGCCTTTATCACAACATTGTCCTTTTCATTTTAATTAAACACAGGTTTTTGTACATTTATTTCTTTTGGGGCATCTTTCGGTGAAGGGTTTGACATACTAAAATACATTTTTGCCGCCTTTGTAGTGCCAAAATCTCGGTTAGAACCGCTGTCCTGCACCTTGTTAAAAGCATCTCTAAACATTTGATTATGCGCTTCTTCCCTGTTTAAAAGAAAATCTATTGTTTCCCTTACTTTTTTATCGTCTATTTGTCTATACAGATATTCATACACAACCTTTGCTCTTTGTTCTGATGCTATATTTGACAACAAATCTGCACAAAGGTCACCTGTTACAGTTACATAGTCGCCAGTCCACGAATATCCTGATGCATTTATCAACCCCGGATTGAGCCCCAAAATAACATGTGACTGAATTTCACCCGAAGGAACCTTGCTTGCGTCAACATCATGGCCATTAAGCATATTTATAGTCTGAGCAATCATTTCCATATGCCCCATTTCTTCTGCAGCTATGTCCAAAAACAAATCTTTGATTTGTGCATCTTTAATCCTAAAGCTCTGCGACATATACTGCATCGCAGCTTTTAGTTCACCGTTGCCACCGCCAAGCTGCTCTTGTAAAAGTGCTGCATATTGAGGATTTGGTCTTTCTACCCCCACAGGATGAAATAACTGTTTTTCGTGTTTAAACAATAAAATACACCTCTTTTTGTAGAATATACTAGTATTATTTTCAAAAAAGGCAAATTTATTCAAATTATTAAAATTAACACTATATAAATTAACAATCATTAACAAGATAACGAGTAACAAGAGTGTTAACATTTTGTATCAATTATCAATTCCTCACAAATTTGACTTTTTAAAATATAATAAATAGTGGAGGTGTTATATGAATAATTACGTAGTAATGGCACTGATTGCAACAATAGGCACATGGCTTGTAACAGCAGTTGGAGCTGCAACGGTTGCGTTTTTTAAATCTCCTAATCAAAAAATTTTAAATGTTATGTTGGGTTTTGCTTCGGGCGTTATGATTGCAGCAAGCTTTTGGTCACTTTTGCAGCCTGCAATAGAACGTGCTGAGCAAGTTTCTACCCTACCTGCATATATTGTTGCAACAACAGGATTTATTTTAGGTGCGTTGTTTATATGGATATCGGATAAAGCTGTTTCGTTTACACGAAACAAAACCAACAACATAGAAAAAACTACAAGTGAAAAATTAAACAGAATTATTATGCTTATTTTATCAATTACCTTGCACAATATCCCCGAAGGATTGGCTGTTGGTGTTGCATTTGGTGCACTGCAAACATCGGGATTTAGCAGCGAAAGCCTGATGGGTGCAATTACAATTGCTGTTGGAATAGGACTTCAAAATTTTCCCGAAGGTGCTGCTGTGTCACTACCACTACGAAGAGAAGGCTATTCAAGAAAAAAGAGTTTTTTGTATGGTCAGGCATCGGGTATGGTTGAACCATTAGCAGGAGTAATTGGTGCAATACTGGTTGTGTATGTACAAAAAATTTTACCGTATGCTTTATCTTTTGCTGCAGGAGCAATGATTTTGGTGGCTGTACATGAACTAATCCCCGAGTGTCAAAAAAACCAAAAAAATCAACCCTATTTTTCTACAATGGGCATTATCTGCGGTTTTGCAGTAATGATGCTATTAGATGTAATGCTAGGCTGATTGCACAAGCAGCTTTTTTACACTCAATAAAAATTTAACATACGTACTGATGAATTAAAATTTTATACAAAAAATCGGTGCAGAAAAATCTGCACCGATAATTTTTATTACATATCTTTAATAGCAGCCTGAGCAGCAGCAAGACGAGCAATCGGAATACGGAATGGTGAACATGAAACATATGAGAGACCGATTGTGTGGCAGAATTCTACAGATACAGGGTCACCGCCGTGTTCACCGCAGATACCGCAGTGCATATCAGGGCGAACCTGTTTGCCAAGTTTAACTGCCATTTCCATAAGTTTGCCAACACCTGTCTGGTCGAGTTTAGCAAATGGGTCATTTTCAAAGATTTTTGCATCATAGTAAGCATCAAGGAACTTACCAGCATCATCACGTGAGAAACCGTATGTCATCTGTGTAAGGTCGTTTGTACCAAAGCAGAAGAATTCAGCTTCTTTAGCAATGTCATCAGCTGTAAGACAAGCTCTTGGTATTTCAATCATTGTACCAACTTCGTATTTGAGGACAGTGCCGCTAGCTGCAATTTCAGCATCAGCTGTAGCAGCAACTGCTTCTTTAACGAATTTAAGTTCTTTAATATCGCCAACGAGCGGAATCATAATTTCAGGAACGATGTTCCAGTCAGCATGAGCTTTCTTAACATTGATAGCTGCACGGATAACAGCTTTTGTCTGCATCTTTGCAATTTCAGGATATGTTACTGCAAGACGGCAGCCACGGTGACCCATCATTGGGTTAAACTCGTGGAGAGAATCAATGATAGCTTTGATGTCTTCAATAGATTTGCCCTGTGCTTTTGCAAGAGCAGCAATATCAGCTTCTTCTGTAGGAACAAACTCATGAAGCGGAGGATCAAGGAATCTGATTGTTACAGGATGTCCTTCGAGTGCTTCGTAAAGTTTTTCAAAGTCGCCCTGCTGATATGGGAGAATCTTTTCGAGAGCAATTTCTCTTTCTTCGATTGTATCAGCACAAATCATTTCACGGAATGCTGCAATTCTGTCTGCTTCAAAGAACATATGCTCGGTACGGCAAAGACCAATACCCTCGGCACCAAGTTCTCTTGCTTTTTTAGCATCGGCAGGAGTATCAGCATTTGTACGAACCTGAAGTACTCTGAATTTGTCTGCCCATTCCATAATTCTGCCAAATTCGCCAGCGATTTCGGCATCAACTGTAGGAATAATACCATCATATATGTTACCTGTTGAACCATCGATTGAAATATAATCGCCTTCAACAAATGTTTTGCCGCCAAGTGTGAATTTTTTGTTAGCCTCATCCATTTTGATGTCGCCACAGCCTGATACACAGCATGTACCCATACCACGAGCAACAACGGCAGCGTGTGATGTCATACCACCGCGAACTGTGAGGATACCCTGTGAAGCTTTCATACCAGTGATATCTTCTGGTGAAGTTTCAAGACGAACGAGAATAACCTTTTCGCCTCTTGAATTCCAGGCGTCTGCATCTTCTGCTGTAAATACAATTTTACCGCAAGCAGCACCAGGAGAAGCACCAAGACCTTTGCCCATAGGTGTAGCAGCTTTAAGAGCCTTAGCATCAAATTGTGGGTGAAGGAGTGTGTCGAGGTTACGTGGGTCTATCATAGCAACAGCTTTCTTTTCATCAATCATACCTTCATCAACGAGGTCACAAGCAATTTTGAGAGCAGCTTTTGCAGTTCTTTTACCATTACGTGTCTGAAGCATATAGAGCTTTCTGTTTTCGATAGTGAACTCCATATCCTGCATATCTCTGTAATGGTCTTCAAGTTTAGCACAAACTTTTTTAAATTCTGCAAATGCTTCTGGGAATTTTTCTTCCATTTCGGCAATTGGCATTGGAGTACGAACGCCGGCAACAACGTCTTCACCCTGTGCGTTAACAAGAAATTCACCCATAAGGCCCTTGTCACCAGTAGCAGGGTCACGTGTAAATGCAACACCTGTACCGCAATCGTCACCCATGTTACCAAATGCCATCATCTGTACGTTAACAGCTGTACCCCAAGAATAAGGGATATCATTATCACGTCTGTATACATTTGCTCTAGGGTTGTCCCATGAACGAAATACCGCTTCAACAGCACCCATAAGTTGCTCCTTAGGATCGCTTGGGAAATCTTTGCCAATTTTGTTTTTATATTCTTCTTTAAACTGGCCTGCAAGAACCTTAAGGTCTTGTGCACTAAGCTCAATGTCCTGAGTTACGCCTTTAGCTTCTTTCATTTCGTCGATGAGCTCTTCAAAGTATTTTTTACCAACTTCCATTACTACGTCAGAATACATCTGGATGAATCTTCTGTAGCAGTCCCATGCCCATCTTGCATTGCCTGATTTTGCAGCCATTGTTTCAACAACGTCTTCGTTAAGGCCAAGGTTGAGGATTGTATCCATCATACCAGGCATTGATGCTCTTGCACCTGAACGAACTGAAACAAGAAGTGGATTTTCCTTGTCACCAAATTTTTTGCCACAGATTTTTTCCATTTCAATGATGTTTTTCATAATTTCAGCCTGAATTTCATCACTGATTTTGCGGCCATCTTCATAGTACTGAGTACAAGCTTCGGTAGAAACTGTAAAGCCCTGAGGTACAGGAAGACCGAGTTTTGTCATCTCAGCAAGGTTAGCACCCTTACCACCGAGAAGATTGCGCATTGAAGCATCGCCCTCGGAAAAAAGGTATACAAACTTTTTAGCCATTAAAGTTACCTCCATTATAAATTTATATAATCACACAAAGATAATTGTACAATAAATTACAATAAAAATCCAGTGTTTTTATCTAAAAAGTTAAATTTTTACTAATTTTTTATACAATTTACAAAAATAAATATATTTTTTTTGGTTTTATGTACATATTACTGGTCAATTTGCAATATATTTTTAAAATAATCGTTAGATGCTGGCAAAATTTCCATCTGATACTTCATATACTTTTCTGAAAGTGAGCTCAGTTCCATTGACGCTTGATTTGAAAGTTTTAGCGACAACACACTTCTAAAATCGGAGTTTTGTACAACATACAGAGCCTTATATGCCTCAGATGACAACTCAAACAGCTCGGAATTTGAAACTTTGTGTACGCACTTGTCGCATACAACCATACCAGATGCCACATCAAAATATTTAATGTTTTTGCTGTCACCGCAAGCCATACACGACATAATTGACGGCTCATATCCATTTTCACACACAGTTTTCATTTCAAAAATAAATTTAAATTTATGCAAACTATAATTAAAATTAACATCATCAGCATTGCATTTAGAAATAACAAACAATGTATTGAGTATAAAGCTAAAATATTCATCATCAAGAGGAAATTCATCGGGAATTGCATTTACTATATCACAGATGTATGTTGATAGTGCAACCTTTTGCACTGAGTTGCGTATTTCAAAAAAATTTTCGATAAGCTCTGCTCCTGCCGGATAGTACATACCTGTCCTTTTTTCCAGTACAAAATCGCTATAACAAAACAGCTGCATAGCTCCAAAATATTTATTTTTTTGACTTCGTATACCTTTTGCCATAACTGTAATTTTACCGCCCGTGCGGGTAAGAATTGTAAATATGCGATCGTTATCATTGAGGTTCAATACTTTTAGTATTAATCCCTTTGTCCTTATCTGTTCCATCACAGCCTCCACAATTTTGTATGCCAGTATATTCAAGATAATGCTCAATTTTGCCTGTTAAAAAAAACTTGTCCCATAATTGTTGCTCGTTCATATTATCACTCCGTAAAATTTATTATATTTATATAATAACCTTTTACGTAGTTAATATTTCGGTAAAATTTGTTACTGCTCTGTAAGTCCAAGCTCCTTCATAAGACTGTTAGAATTGCGCCAATCCTGCTTAACCTTTACCCAAAGCTCAAGAAACACCTTAGCGTCAAGCATTTTTTCACACTCTATGCGTGCATTTGTGCCAATTCGCTTGAGCATAGTCCCGCCTGCACCTATAATAATACCCTTGTGCGACGCCTTTTCACAGTAAATGTTTGCCGATATGCTGTATGTTGGCTTATCGTCGTTGTTATTGTACTTCATTTTTATAATTTCTACCGCAGTTCCATGAGGTACCTCCTTGTCAAGAAGGCGAAGCATCTTTTCTCTAATTATTTCAGCAACAATTTCTTTTTCCTGCTGATCTGTCACCATATCTTCTGGATAATACATCGGACCTTCCTCAAGATGACTCTTTATTACATTTTTAAGTTCATCAATACCAACACCGCTTTTTGCACTTATAGGCACAATATCGGCAAAATCTTTATATTTGCTGTAAAAATCAATAACAGGAAGCAGTTCATCTTTGCGCACTGTATCTGCTTTGTTTATAATTAAAACCGTTGGAATATTTCCTGTTTTTTGCAATATAATTTCTTCATTTTTGGTGCACGAAGCAATGGGTTCTACAACCATCAAAAGCACATCCACATCTGCAATTGTGTCGCTCACCGCTTTAATCATATTTTCGCCAAGCTTGTTTTTAGGCTGATGAAAACCCGGAGTATCCAAAAATACAACCTGTGAATTTTCATCTGTCATAATAGCAAGAATTTTGCCTCTTGTTGTTTGCGGCTTTGGTGAAATTATTGCAATTTTTTGCCCTATTAATTTGTTTAAAAGTGTAGATTTGCCCACATTTGGTCTGCCTATAATGCCTACATATCCCGACTTAAATTTATTTGTCACTTGTTTTTCCTCCAAAATTAAAAATAATACCGCTTATGTAAGCAATACACACCGCAGCGTATGCCCAAAACCATGGATTTTTTATGTAATCAAGCAATACATACCAAAAGTTGCCGTTGTCATAAAACAATATTATACCTGTAAGTGATGCGGTAATTGCAGAAATAAGCACTGCAGCAGCACACACATCTTTTGCAATTTTTGCAAGTATGCTGTACTTGCTTGTTACCATATCAACAACAGCCTCAAGGGCAGTGTTAAACATTTCGGAAATAAGCACAAATACAATTGTAAAAAGCAATATAAGCTTTTGACTGCCGTCAAGGCTGTACTTTTGGGCAAGCAAAAATGCAGTAAGTGCAGCCGCCGTGTGAAATCTAAAATTACGCTGTGTTTTTATGCAGTACCACAGCCCGTCAAATGCGTATTTAAAGCTTAATAAAAATTTTTTCACTAAAATCACCTTTTCTCATCTTGTAAGTCCGAGCAACTCAAGGGCTGCCTCTTCCTTTTGACGCATTATTATGCGCTCGTCCTCGGTTTCGTGGTCGTAGCCAAGTAAATGCAAAACAGAATGACAAACCAAAAAGCCAATTTCACGTTCAAGCGAATGACCATACTCTATGCTTTGCTCCTTTGCCTTTTGGGCAGAGAGTACTACATCTCCCAAAATAAGCTTTCCTTCGTAATAATCTCCGCAATTTTGTATCATATTGCCATTTTCAAATTCGACCACCGGAAACGAAAGTACATCTGTAGGTCTATTAATACTTCTAAATTCATTATTAAGCTGATGTATCTGATTGTTGTCTACAATTGTAACACTTACCATACACGCTTTGTCAAAGCCTTCACACTCAAGTGTTTTACTTACAACACTTTTGATAATGTTATTTATTTCATCGCTAATTTCAACAGCATCCTGCTCATTTTCCAAAGTGATATTAACGTCCATGTTTTATCTCCTATCAGCATTTTTCTTTTGTCTGTTTTCGGCAATTTTTGCATCACGTTTTTCGTATGCTCTTATAATTTGCTGTACAAGCCTGTGGCGAACAACATCACGGTCGGTAAGATAGCAAAAGGCAATGTCATCCATATTTTTAAGTACACCAATAACATCCTTAAGTCCTGATTTTTTGCCATCTGGCAAATCCATTTGCGTTATATCGCCTGTAACAATGGCTTTTGAATTAAAGCCAATACGAGTCAAAAACATTTTCATTTGCTCAGGAGTTGTATTTTGGGCTTCATCAAGAATAATAAAACTGTCATCAAGTGTCCTTCCTCGCATATATGCAAGCGGTGCAACCTCAATGGCACCTTTTTCTACAAGGCGGGTATATGTTTCCATACCAAACATTTCGTAAAGGGCATCATATAGCGGCCTAAGGTACGGATCCACCTTGCTTTGCAAATCACCAGGCAAAAAACCAAGCTTTTCGCCGGCTTCTATTGCCGGACGTGTTAAAATTATTCTGTTAATTTGCTTATTTTTAAATGCTGTTACTGCCATTGCAACAGCCAAATACGTTTTACCCGTACCTGCAGGGCCTATACCAAATGTAATTGTATTGTTTTTTATTGCGTCAACATATGCCTTTTGACCCATTGTTTTGCTTTTAATTGGCTTGCCGTTTGAATTTACGCATATGCAGTCTGCCCCGTACAGTGCGGTGGTATCAACGCCCTCCATTGCCATGGAAATTGCATACAAAACTGTTTGTTCACTAAGTGGCTCGCCATTGTCTATTAAATCAGAGAGTTTGTTTATGGCATCAACGGCCATATTAACATTGCACTCATCGCCGCAGATTTTTATATTGGAATCTCTGTTTACAATTTTTACATTTAGCTTGTTTTGAATTTCCTTTATATTTTTGTCAAACTGGCCAAATATTGAAATTACCTTTTCAATATTGTTAAACATCATTGTTTTTTCCATCAATATCCTCCGTATATGTTTGTGGTTTTGTGAGCGGTTTATATCTTGCAATGTCCTCAATACACTCAATTGTAACCGTTACACATACATTGCCGCTTTCGTTTATATAATAGCTGTGCTCAGTGTTTTGAATAAGTGCGTTGTTTGTGTATGTTTGAATTTTAAGTATGTTTGCAAGAACATTTAATGCACTCAAGGCAACCTCATTGTCATCAATTGATTTTCTATCTTCTATTATCTCATAATATGTGCAAATTGTAAATGATAAATTTAAAATATCCGAAATTTTTTTGATGCTGGTTTCTTTGTCAAAATTAATATATTCTATATCCTTTTTACTGCCAAATGGCAGGCTAACATTGCCTATATTAAGCATATATCGTTTTTGCTTGTTGCCAGTGCGGTATCTGTCAATTTTTGTGTGATTATACTCGCCTGATATCCTATACCATGTTTTTGCTGTAACAATTCCATCGGCATGAATATATCTTATGTTATCAGACAAAGTTTCGGACATTCCGCTGATTAACAAATCGCCCTCTTTAACTACATCACCCGGATGCACAATTTGTCTGCCGTACCTTGGCATTACCTCTATTATAACACCATCTGTCGATGCAACACAGTTAGAATAATCGGTGCTGTCGGCAATTTGAGGTACGGGTGTTCTTTCTTTTACCTTAACATATGCCTTGGTACCTTTAATATCAATCCAAATCCACGAAAGCTTATTGTTATTTTTTAATATATTTTGCTGTATTTCCTTTATATTTATATTATGTACAAATTTACCCTTTTTAAAATCCGCATCATTTAAAATACGCATAACTTCAATATCAGAAATTTCCTCGTTGCCGTCAATATATATTTGCGTAACAAATGATGTAAACATACTCACACATAACAAAAAAAGCAGAAAACCTGCTGCAAAGAATTTTCTGCTTTTGATTTTTCTTAATTTTGATGGCACTCCTCTTTTACTATTTACAGTAACTTCGGCATGCAATTTATCTGCTATTAGCATAAAATCATTGTATTGATATTCATATATACATATTTTTAAAGTAATTGTGTCAAAACGCTTGATTTTCCATATGTGTATACCATCTTTTGCACAATAGCTCAGCAGTTTTCCGATGTCTGCACATACAACGTCAATGCAAACATATCCAAATATATATCTGTATATTCTAATCACACCCTTCAAAACTGATTGACTTAATTTTTCCTTCTATTTGTATAAATTTTTCGTTAATCAATTTTATACCAAAGCCGTACCCGATTACAACTATATTATTTGTTTTTGTATTTATGCTTATTTTGTTGTCGTCATACTCCAAAATTTCAACAAAATTATTAATTTGTATTATATTATTTGAAATGACACTTATTCCTGATGTTTCAGAACTTATCTCAGGAACATCCATAGAATTTGCCAGATAATCCATAAGTTTGATAAATACCACATCCCTTAAACAATTTATGATTAAAACAGATTTTGTATGAATAAACATATTATCGGTGATGTTAATGTCTAAACTTAAAAAAATATGTGTTTATGCTACTTGTTTGTGCTTTGTATATTTTATGTGTAATAATTTTGACTTAATAGCCCAAGCAGTTAAAAAATCAGTATCTCTTTGCATATCTGTAATTGTGCCATCGCTTTTTCCTTTTTTTATTATATCAGAATTTCTCATTTGCTTTGCACCGAGCCATTACGGAAAAGTAGTTGAAGGTATATATGAAAAGCTTTTTAAATTTTCAAAAAGTACAATTCCAATATTTATAAGCGGTATTATTTGTGGTTATCCTGTCGGTGCAGCGGGAGTATGTTTGGCATACCAATCTGGTATGCTATCAAAATCTGATGCCGAGGACCTTGTATGCTTTACTAACAATTCGGGCCCTTTGTTTGTAATATGTGCGGTAGGCGGCGCAATGCTCGGCAGTATCAAAACAGGGGTGATACTTTACATTATACATATTGCCTCGGCAATAATTACAGGTATAATTATTGGCATAGGAAGAAAAAGTATCAACAATAAATTTTTAAGTTTTAAAACAAAAACTGTTGACCCGTGCATAATAGAAAATGCTTTTTTTAAGTGTATAAAAATATCAGGTTGTGTAATAATTTTTTCAATAGTATCCTTATTTGTTCAAAAAATACTCAACAACAAATTAGGAATTATTATATGTTCGTTGTTGGAAATCACAAATGGTATACATTTAATAATTCCCTCATTTAAAGCACATACTGCCTTATGTATTATTTCTTTTTTACTAAGCTTTTCGGGCATATCGGTGCTTATTCAGGTGCTTACAGTAACACAGGGAAAATTGTCGTTAAAAAAATATTTTATATACAAATTAATAAGCGGATTAATATCTGCTATTTTAACCTCCGTTTATGCAATGCACACAAAGCATCAGTATTATATATATAATATGAAATCAATTAACATACTGTTACCCGTTATGATAACAACTACATTTATTTTATTATTTTTAAGTTTATTATTAAAAAGCCGTAATTGGCGTTAGCAAACTACACAAAACACATATATAAATATAAAAAAATAAGGCATTAAATGCCTTATTTTTATTCTAAAATATATACTTTTACACTACGTCTGCCAAAGCTTATGCACTCATTATATGTTGGGAAAAACAAGTCAACCTTGTTACCTTTAATTGCACCGCCTGTATCTTCGGCAGTTGCATATCCATATGCAAAGCTTCCGTCTGATGTTTCGATATAAAGCTTTGAGCCAAGCGGTATAACCCTAGGGTCAACAGCTACAGTACCATATTTTGCGTAGGTACCTGTTGCTGTAATGCCATAACCTCTGTCACCAGGATATTTGCCGCAGCTCTCGTATGAAAGGTCGTATGCAGTTGCAGTACATGTAAGCACGGCTTTGTAATTGCGTGGTGCCTGGCCTGGATGAGGTCGTGTGCCAACGCTTATTACTTTGTTAACAGGGTTTTTGGTAACCTCTGACGACAACTCAGTTCTGCTTACTTCAACACCATTATTGAGAAAAACCTCATACTTTTTGGTAAGTACACCCTCAGAGCCGTTTGAAGTAACCTTTGTTGTGCCCTCAAGAAGACTCTGACTTTCAGCTGTAACTGTTCTGAAAGGAATAGGCTCATCAACCGAAATTGTAGTTTTTACAACTCTTGTAATTGTAATTGAGGTATTTTCATCAAGCTTAGAATTAATTGACTTGTCAATTATATCATAAAAGCCCAATGTAATATTGTTGTCAGCCAACATTTCACCTAATGTATCTTTGGTGGTATAATATTCACTTGTTATGCCGCCATCGTTAACGACAACTTTTTTTACACGGTTTATCACAATAACCTGTTCGTCCGAAACGGTTTGATCCATATCAGGTGTAACAATGTCGTAATTACCAACATATATACCCTGCTCACTTAAAACCGAGCCGACGGTAGTTCTGGATGTAACAGCATCAATCAAAACGCCGTTATCCACAATTGTAACATCAATAGTTACTGGAGCAGCAAAGGTTACTGTGTTTGCAAAAATAAACGCAACTGCTAAAAAAGCAGCTTTTTTGCTTCGTGCACGATTAATATTGCCGAATGTGTCATATATACTGTACGAACTTATGTTGTTAAATTTTTTGGCACAAAAGGCGTAAATTTTGTTATGCATAAATGCCTCCTGTTCGTTTTGCTCGCTATTCGCTTTGCTCACTTTGAATATTTTAAGTTAATCACCTTGTTTTGTCAAATTACTTACCAGTTTTTACCAATTATGAATGTGCAAAACCCACAAAAAAATTAATGTAATTTTTTAATCAAAAATTTGTAAAAAAACAATTATGTATATGTAAAAAAGCCCGTTAACAAGGAGTTTGTACATTTTATGTATATATTAACCAAAAATTACAAAAATATTAATATTTGTAATTTTTTTGTGCATAATTGCCAAAAATTATCTTATCTTTTTTGCAATATGTAGTACGGACAAGTATTAAAGTACAACATATAGTATTATTTTTGTAACAATTAGGCATAAATTTTGATTTTTATTAAAATTTAACTTAAAAATGCAAGATTCAAGCTCAATTTAACAAAAAAATTCGACAAAAAAGTTGTTTTTTTAAAAATTTTTCCCACTTTGGTATGTTTTTATTAAAATTTAAACAATTTTTTATAAATAAAAAAGCCTCATCATAAATACAACCCCGATTTGTGCGAGCACAAATCGGGGCAGATTAAAGGCATAATTTAAAATTTAATTGATTTAACTATCATTTTATATTCCTGATATGTATACAGGCGGTTGATTACATCAATGAGCATGTTTGATGATATACGACGCGGCAGCTTAAGCACATCGCTAAGTCTTTGGCGGTATATTGCACTATTCGCATTGCCCGAAAATCCATCTGCAAACAAATCGGCCTTGGTAACAAGTTTGCGTGTATTATCGCTTTGTTCAATAATATCACCGCCGAGCGCATCTTTAAGGCTGCTAATAATAACTTCATCACTAACACCTTCAACACCCAAAAAACCTTCTTTTGATGGCTTGGCTTTGCGTTTTTCTTTACCTTTTACATCGGGAATATATGCGTGTAAAACATTTTTACCCATGAGTATATTTTTTAAAAACGTTCTAATTCTAAAACCCGCCATATCAGAATCGGTAAATATAATAACACCGCATGTATCTGCAAGTTGCTTTATCATATTTTGCATTTTGTAATTTTTGTATATCATAAAGCCGTCAAGCACAATAATTGTAGCATCAACAAGCTGTGATAGCTTGATTTTGTCGTAATTTCCCTCTACCAATATAGCTTGCTTAATTTTAAACATAGCATAACCTCAATTACGTAAACTGTGTATAGGAGCTGGAATTCTGCCACCACGATTGATAAATTCGGCACTTGAATACGGGCTTACGCTCATAACAGGGCCAGTACCAAGAAGTCCGCCAAATTCTACTACATCGCCTACTTTTTTACCCGGTGCAGGTATTATTCTTACTGCGGTGGTTTTGTTGTTTATCATACCAATTGCCATTTCATCGGCAATAATTGCCGAAATTGTAGAAGCAGTTGTATCACCTGGGATTACAATCATATCAAGTCCTACCGAGCAAACACAGGTCATTGCCTCAAGCTTATCGAGCGAAAGCGCTCCCATCGATGCAGCACTTATCATGCCCGCATCTTCACTTACAGGTATAAATGCACCGCTCAAGCCGCCAACATATGAAGAAGCAAATACTCCTCCCTTTTTTACAGCATCGTTAAGGAGTGCCAGAGCGGCGGTTGTGCCATGTGCTCCGCATTTTTCAATACCCATTTCTTCTAATATATATGCAACGCTGTCGCCAACTGCTGGAGTTGGTGCAAGTGACAAATCAACAATGCCAAACGGGACGTTAAGTCTTTTTGACGCTTCTCTGGCAACAAGCTGACCCATTCGTGTTACTTTAAATGCTGTTTTTTTGATAGTTTCGGACACAGTGCCAAAATCTTTGCCCTTTACCTTTTGGAGAGCGTGCTTAACAACTCCTGGTCCGCTAACGCCAACATTTATAACACATTCGCTCTCACCAGCTCCCAAAAATGCGCCTGCCATAAATGGATTGTCCTCAACTGCGTTGCAAAATACAACAAGCTTTGCACATCCAAAGCCATCACTTTGCTTAGTTAAATCGGCACAAAGCTTTATTTTTTCGCCCATCAATTTAACAGCATCCATATTGATGCCTGCCTTTGTTGAGCCAACATTTACCGATGAGCAAACTATATCAGTAGCAGCAAGTGCTTCAGGAATACTCTCTATAAGTATTCTGTCGCTGTTGGTAAAACCTTTTTGAACCAAAGCAGAAAATCCGCCTATAAAGTTTACACCAACCTGTTTTGCAGCATGGTCAAGAGTTTTTGCAAATTTTACGTAGCTTTTGGCATCTGTACTTGCTGCAGCAATCATCGAAATTGGTGTTACGGATATTCTTTTGTTAATAATGGGAATACCGTACTCACACTCAATATCTTCGCCTGTTTTTACAAGGTTTTCGGCATATTTTGTTATTTTGTCATAAATTTTTTGGCATGCTTTATTTGAGTCTGAGTCGGCACAGTCAAATAGAGATATACCCATTGTAATTGTTCGTATATCCAGATTTTCGTTTTCTATCATATGGATAGTTTCTGTGGCTTCATATTGATTAATCATAGTAAATCTCCTCATATTCTGTGCATAGACTGAAATATCTTTTCAAGCTGAATTCGTATATCAACACCAAGCTCAAGCCCCTTATCTTCAAGTAACTTTGAAAGCACGGAAAACTCACATCCGCAGTTTTCTATGTCAACAATCATCATCATTGTAAAAATATCCTGAAGTATTGTCTGGGAAATATCAAGAATGTTTACATTTTGCTCAGCAAGAATGTTTGCAACACCGCAAATAATACCAACTCTGTCTTTTCCTACAACTGTAATTACACCTTTTTTCATAATTATTTCTCCTTAAATCAATTTTTTTGATTTTATTCGCAGTGCATTGGTAACAACCGACACAGAGCTTAATGCCATTGCCGCTGATGCAATCATGGGATTGAGCGATATATCAAAAAGAGGTATAAGCACTCCGCCTGCAACTGGAATAAGAAGTGTGTTGTAAACAAATGCAAAAAACAAATTCTGCTTAATATTTTTCATGGCAAATCTGCCCAATTTTATACATTTAACCACACTTATAATATCATCATTAATTATAACAACATCCGCAGCCTCAATAGCAATTTCGCTACCACTGCCCACTGCAATGCCTACATCTGCGCTTGTTAGTGCAACAGAATCATTAATACCGTCTCCTGCCATTGCAACACATTTGCCGCAATTTTTTAATTTATTAATACAATCTGCTTTTCCATCAGGCAACACATCCGCTACAAATTGCGTCACGCCAAGGTTTTTGGCAGTGTATGCAGTAGAAAGTTTATTGTCACCAGACAAAAGCATAGTGCCGATATTCATTTTATTCAGCATTTGTACAGCATCATATGAACCTTCTCTTACAGTATCACTCACAGCAATTACACCAATGTATTTATTGTTTTTGGCAACAAGTATTACTGCTTTGCCTTGAGCAGACAAATTATCTATATCCTTTTTTGCAACATCAATATCGTTTTGCTCAAGCAATCGCATGTTACCTGCAAAATATATATTTTCATCAGAGCTAAATTTTATGCCCATACCGGGTATTGACTCAAAATGGTCAAAAGGATACTGTTCAATTCCATTTAACAAACAATACTCAATTACAGCATCGCTGAGCGGATGGCCCGAAGCCCTTTCGGCAGCAGCAATTTCTTTAATCATCTCATTTTTGTCGTAGCCGTCAATTGTTAAAATGTCGGTAACAGATGGTTTACCCTCAGTAAGAGTTCCTGTTTTGTCAAAAACAACCATATTTGTTTTTGAAAGCAGCTCCAGTGCTTTAGCATCACGAATTAAAATTCCGTTTTCGGCTCCCTTGCCAACAGCTGTAGTAACCGCTGTTGGTGTGGCAAGGCCAAGCGCACACGGGCAAGCTATTACAAGAACAGAAATAAAAATATTAAGAGCGAATTCAAAGGTTTGACCAAATAAGAGCCAAATTATTGCAAATAAAAATGCAAGGCTTATAACCACAGGCACAAACACTGCACATACACGATCGGCAATATCTGCAATGTGCGGCTTGCTGACAGCAGCATCTTCTACCATATTTATAATGCCTGCAAGCACAGTTTTGTCCGATGCTGTTTCTACCTCAATTTCCAGGTAACCAAGCATATTTACAGTGCCTGCATATACAGTGTCGCCTTTTGCTTTTTCCTTAGGGATGCTCTCACCGGTAAGCATTGATTCATCAACCGTGGAATAACCCAAAACAATTTTTCCGTCAACAGGTATCTTTTCCCCTACTCCAACTGCAACAATATCACCTTTTGATATATGTTCAATTTCGAGGGTGATTTTTTCGCCCTCAACAACAACTGTTGCAGTTTTGGGCATATAATCTATCAATTTGTTAAGAGCCGAGGTGGTTTTGCTTTTGCTTTTAGACTCAAGGTATTTGCCGAGCATAATAAGAGTTATAATCATACCTATTGACTCAAAATACAAATTGTGCACATTGTGATATGCTTTGTTAAAATACATATCTATTGCCATATATATACCATATACAAAAGCAGCACCTGCTCCAGATGCAACAAGAGTATCCATGGTGGGCAAACCTTTAAGCAATGTTTTGGTGCCTTTTATAAAAAAGCTTTTGCCATTTATTATGCAGCAAAGCGACAACACAAACTGCAAAAATGTGTAGCGCATTGGATGATACATTGGGTTTATAAATTGAGGTACATACATTCCAATCATATGCCCCATAGAAATATAAAACAAAGGAATTGCAAAAATGGCCGATATAATAAGCCTTTTGAGCAATACTTTTGAAGTATCTGTATTAACATTTAAATTTTCTGCAATGCCGTAACCAGCACAAATTACAGCTTGTTTTACAGCATCAACATCAAGTGATTTTTCATCATATACAACCTTAAGCTTGCCAGTTGTAAGATTTACGTTTACAGTTTGCACGCCGTTTAGCTCATAAACTGCTTTTTCAACAGCACGCACACACACTGCGCAAGTCATACCTGTAACATTTAGTGTAGCACTAGCCATAAAATGCACCTCACTTGTTTTTTAATCTGTGTCTTACAGTTTCGTATATCATAAGGGCACCTGCAACAGATGCATTAAGTGAGTTGATATCGCCAAGCATTGGTATACGGGTAATAAAATCGCATTTTTCTTTTACAAGGCGTGAAATGCCAAACCCCTCACTGCCTATAACAATTGCAACTCCGCCCGAAAAATCTTGGGAATATATATCATTTTCACCATCCATATCTGCACCTATAATCCAGATATTGTTTTGTTTTAATTTATCTATTGTTTGTGCAAGATTGCTTACCTTTGCAACATTGGTAAATTCTACTGCTCCTGCACTTGATTTTGCAACAGTAGCGGTAAGCCCTACCGAGTTACGCTTTGGTATAATAACTCCATGGACTCCTGCAGCATTTGAAGTACGTATAATTGAGCCAAGATTATGTGGGTCATTTATGTCGTCACATATAACAACAAAAGGCTTTTCACCCTTTGCTTGAGCACATTGGAGTATATCATCAACAGAGCAGTAATCCTTGGCAGCAACACTTGCAATCACACCCTGATGGGCCTTTGTTGTGCTCATTTTGTCAAGCTTAAATTTGTCTACTTCAATTACAGGGATTTTGTTTTGCTTACAAAGTGAAATTATTTTTACAACAGAGCCGCTTCTCTCTCCTGCCAAAACAAACACCTTGTCAATGGTTCTTCCAGATTTAATTGCTTCCATTACAGGGTTTCTGCCCTCTAATTTGTCTGCTAATTGTGTTTCAAAATTTGTATTCTTTTCGTTTTTGTTATATCCTGACATGGCAATTCTCCCTTGCAATATAGTTCAAAAGGGCTGCTAATGCAACCCTTATATATGCTCACATACAACACCGGTGTTGTCGGCACTGAGCATTTTTAAACTCCAGTTATTTAAATTAGATTTAATAATTTTGTTCATATTACTTTCAAAAGCAGTACAATCACCATCTGTTACAGCAATAATTGTAGGTCCAGCACCACTTAAGTAGCCGCACATAGCACCGTTTCGCTTTGCGGCACGTATAATATATTCGGCACTTTTTATCATATTAAAGCGATATTTTTGATGCAACCTGTCCTTACAGCCAACACCAAAAGAAGAAAAATCACCTTTTGAAATAGCAGATGCCATAAATGAGGCATGTGCAACATTGTAAACTGCATTTTTGTGAGGTACAAACTTTGGCAGTACATTGCGTGCCTTTTTGGTAGAAAGATAAAAATCGGGTATAAATGCTGCAAACTTAATATTTTGAGGGATATCTGTTTTAGTAAACATAAGCTTTTTGTTGTCGTATACCGAAACTGTAAAACCACCCATAAAAGCAGGCGTAACATTGTCAGGGTGACCTTCTATTTCATATGCAATATCGAGCAATTCCTCTTTGGTAAAAGGTGCACCAATAAGCTCATTTGCTCCGCAAAGCCCAAGTGCAAGACTTGCCGAAGAGCTGCCGAGGCCTCGAGTCATAGGTATATCGGTGTGAGATGTTATACGCACCCCTTTTGGAAATATATTTGCCTTTTCAAAAACACGCAACATTGCCTGATATACATAATTGCGTTCATCATTGGGCAAAAACTCTTTACTGGGGTCGTTTATTATAATTTCAAGGCCCTCATCAATTTCTTCAAAATATGCTTCGGTGTACAAACTGAGAGCAATGCCCATACAATCAAACCCCGAACCTAAATTGGCAGTTGATGCAGGAACTCTAACCTTTACCATTGCTGCATCCTCATTTCTTAATTTCGATTATGGTAATAATGTTTGCATCAATAGCAGAAAGCTTACTTAAAAGGTCGTTATATGATACCTTTTTGGTAATAAAACCGCATTCGCCGTCAAACATTTGTTCAAAAACTGTAACTTCCACAAATTTTAAAACATCTGCTTTTGCAACCGAACCTTTTAAGCGTACAAAATAATTTCGTACATATTCGCCGCGGTCAATAACAATATTTTCGTTGCAAATCTGCCAAGGACGCATATATGGCACATCTGAATTTTGCCCAAATTCGATAATATCGGCAACCACAGCACTTGCTGTTGGCAGCTTACCGGCTCCTCTGCCATAGTGAAGAGTGTCTGAAACCATATCGCCTTTAACAATTACACCATTATATACATCTTCTATTGAAGCAAGCATATTGTCTTTTGATACAAACATAGGTGCAACGTGAATTTCCATCTTTTCATCATCGGACATTATACATTCACCAACAAGCTTAATGCTGTAACCAAGCTTTGATGCGTATTTTGTGTCCTCAAGAGTTATTTTTGAAATACCTTGTGTGTCAATATCTTTAAAGTTAACACTCTTACCGCTTGCAATTGACGACAAAATGCAGATTTTTTTGCATGTGTCGTGACCATTTACATCGGCAGAAGGGTCTCTTTCGGCATAGCCGTTTTGCTGTGCCTGCAAAAGTGCTTTTTCAAAGCTTTCGCCATCTTTAAACATTTTTGTAAGTATATAGTTTGTAGTACCGTTAAGTATACCGCTGAGCGCAACTATATTGTTGCATGTATAGCAATGGAACAACGGTCTTATAATTGGAATACCGCCACCAACGCTTGCTTCAAACAAATATTTTGCATTGTTTTCAACAGCACAATTTATAAGATCATTGCCTTTTGTTGCAACAAGCTCTTTATTGGAGGTAATAACAGTTTTACCTTTTTTGAGTGCTTTAATCGAAAAAGTAAATGCTGGCTCAAGTCCTCCAATTGTTTCAATAACAGCGTCAACCTCACTGTCATTTAAAATTACATCAAAATCCTTTGTAAAAATGTGAGCATCTTCCCTATCAGAAAAATCTCTGATATCAAGGATATATTTGGTTGTGATGTCAAGTCCGGTTTTGTTTTTGATAATTTGTCGATTATCTTTAATTACTTCATAAACACCGCTTCCAACGGTTCCGAACCCTAAAATTGCAATTTTCATTAATATATCCCCCTGTTAATCAAAAATATACATAATTATACCATTAATTTCAATTTGTGTCAATTAATGGTTATAACTTTTAATCAATTGTAATATTATCAGGAAATTCATCACAGCGTTTTGCCAAATCAGAAAAAATATCAGCTGAGCTGGCATTTTTTCGAGGCTCAAAGTACGATTCTTCACCTTTGGCAACAGTTGAAATGTCTGCCTGTATACCTGTAACACTCAAAATAATTTTACTAAGTGTTTGTGCCTCACCGGAAGTATCAAAGTCTTGCTTTAACTGCTTGTCGGGGAACTGAAGTAATATTCCTTTTTTGCTTTTTAAAGGTATTGCCTCGCTGATGTGCAAATACAATGTAAGATGCATCTGATTTTGCACCTCTTCTATAATTTCTGCCCAGTTATTTATTATTTTATTGTATTCTTCATTAGGTATACTTTTAACTTCATCATTTTGCAAATCAGTGCTACAAGACTTTTGTTGAGTTGTATCTGGTGTTATTTGCTCTGTTTCAACTATAACATCAGATGGCAAATCGCATTGCAAATCTTTTTGCTTAACTGGTTCTAACCCATCATATTCGGTAGCTGCCTTAGGCTGTGTTTTTGGAGCATCAAGCTGACCAGATGCAAGCTTTTTTTCGAGAGTTGCAATTCTGTCCAGTGCAGATGCCATATCATCACTGAACATAGGATTTGCAAGTTTTACAAGAGCACACTCAATAAGTACTCTTTTGTTTGAAACATAACGCAGGTCACGGATTAAATCGGTAAGCAAATAAATACATCTGATTAATTTTTCCTGCGGGTAAAATTTAACAGTGTTATTTATTAATTCACCTTTTTTTGCACTGCACACAAAGTCCGATTTCATAATTGAATAATTGAGCATCTCTCGGTATACATTAAGCATATCTAATGCAAAATTATCAAGCGACTTGCCGTTTTGAACACACAAATCAAACCCACATATTAAGCTTTTTGTGTCACCATTTGCAATATGCTGCGCAAATTGGTACAAAACTGTGTCATCCATTGCACCCACTACAGTTACAATGTCATCATAAGTTATATTATTTTTTTTAAACGCAATACACCTGTCAAGGATGCTGAGCGAATCACGCATAGACCCGTTGCCAAGATATGCTATATATTCTAGTGCATCATCATCAACATTTATATTTTCGCCAAGCAAAATTTGCTTCATAGCAGCAGTTATATCGTAAATAGAAATTACCGAAAAATCAAACCTCTGGCATCTCGAAAGTATAGTAGCAGGAACCATGTGTATTTCGGTAGTGGCAAGTATAAAAATTACATGTGCAGGCGGTTCCTCAAGAGTTTTTAAAAGTGCATTAAAAGCACCTTTTGACAGCATATGAACTTCGTCTATTATATATATTTTGTATTTAGAAGTGGCACACGAATATCTGCACTGTTCTATAATTTCACGGATATTGGCAACACCAGTATTTGATGCGGCGTCAATTTCGATAATATCTATATTTGAACCATCAAGTATGCTTTTGCACATATCACATTCATTGCAGGGATTACCGCTTAGATTATTGTAGCAATTGACAGCACGCGAAAATATTTTGGCAGTTGAGGTTTTGCCAGTGCCTCTTGTACCTGTAAAGAGGTATGCGTGCGCAATCTTACCTTCGGTTATTTGATTTTTTAATGTATTTACAATATGGCTTTGGCCTATAACATCATTAAATGTAACAGGGCGCCACTTTCTGTACAAAGCCTGGTATGCCATTTTAGCACATCCTTTCGCAATTGATTGCGCAAATTGCAATCTAAAAGTTTTATGTATAAAAAAATGCCGTTAATCCAAAATTGTATTGAAAGTTCAGACTAAGACTCGAACCGGGTGAACTTGCGGCACACGCACAGCATTTCTTATGGCTGCTTGATTCCTCACCTGACCAGGTTCGAAAGCCTGCATTGCGCAAGGCCCGGTTGTCAACACCATAGTCTGAACGATCAACCTGATTTAGGATTAAGCTCCAAACGGAACTTAACGACATTATTATTATACTACATAACAATCAAAATATCAAGCGATTTTTGCACTTTTAAAACAATTTTTATTAAATTAAAAATAACAAAAAACACCCCGAAAAATTTGGGGTGTTTGTATGGCGCGCTGTGAAGAATTCGAATCCTCGACCTTCTGGTCCGTAGCCAGACGCTCTATCCAGCTGAGCTAACAGCGCATATTTTTAACAACTTAGTTAGTATAACACAGTTTTTTATCAAAATCAAGTATTTTTTTAAAAAATATTAAATTTTCCAAAATATATTAAGTATTAAACAACATCAAACAGCAATACTATAACTGCAAAACCATTTTATAAAAAAGGAGTAAATAATCATGGATAACAATCAAAACAAATCAAACCAGAGACAGAACAACCAAAACAACCAGAACAACCAAAATAACAACCAAAAAAACAAAAACGACAAAAGACAGTCATCTAAGAACAACGATATTTCAAACTTTGAAGTATATTAATGAGCACTGTTAAATAAAGGCTAAATTTTAAAAAAGCTGCCATATCTGAAAGTTTTGTAAAACATATGCAGATTTGGCAGCTTTTGCTATTAAAATTTTGTATTTATTGTGACTCTATGTAATGTTTCATCATATGATACCTCAAATCCGTTTTGTTTGCAAAATTGTGCAATACCAACATAAGCACATCCATTTTTAATTACAAGATTTTTACTATCAACATTATTTTGTGCGTTACATACATTTTTTAAAAATTGGTATGGTGCAAACGAAACTCCGTCTTGCTCGTAAGGCCTGTTTAAAAAAATTACATAATTATCATCAACCCTAACAGTAAGATTTCGGTATTTTTTGTACTCGTATGGTGTGTCGTCTACATACAATGTATCACCTATTTTTGAAATTTTGTTTACATCTTTACCCAATTCAAGCTTGTCATAATACATTCCGTCAGGTGAAAGATACAAAGCACCATCATCTATATAGTAGTATGTATCACCTGCCACATCGATAAATTGGGGTTTATCCCCCTCAAATATACCTTTTAAAAAGCCTTTTCCATCGCAGTAAAAATAATTTCGGTCGCTTGATTTATAATTGGTGTATGAATATTTATTACTTACAGGCAAATTAAATGTTCCGTCAGATAACACCCAATTTGTTTTGTCTACCGAGCTGTATTTTGAGCCTGCAGTCACATAATATACCCCATCAGCATAAGACATATCTGTTGGATACTGATAAAATGTATATGACGAATCAAACGAAAAGTCGTCGTTTAAAAAATAAATTGTTTTAAAATACTCCCTCACGCCATAGTATGCCTTTGAGTCATATAATGACGGCTTTACCATATAGCCGCCATCGGTATACAAAAACTCATATTGATTCCAGTTGCCATGCAGTGCACTCTCAAACTCGGGCGAAATGTTAACCTCCTGCCAAACTCGCTTGTCAAAGGATTTATATAGCTTGCAATTATCCCATTTAATATATTCTCTGCCAGTAAATGACATATCACGAGGCACCTTTTGCATTGCAGATTTGTATGTTTTGGGCACGGTTTTTTGGTTTGTAAGTGTAAGGCTGTTTTCCATACCGCCAAGATAATTTGTAGGCAGTATCACATCAACAATAAATGTGGTTGTTGTACCTCCGGACAGCTCTACACAAGCCATTGTATCTAGCTCTTTGTTGGCTTGTTCGCCTTTGCAAAGTGCATAATTGTTGATTGGATTACCATTTTTATCTTTTAAAATAACAATATTGTTTGATGTGGTGTTGAGGTTGTAGTTTACATACCTTGTAATTTTACCCTCATTGGTGATTGTGATTTTATATTCAAGGCAAACACCATAGTTACCAAGGTTGCAGGCATCATTACCTGTTGCATCTAGCCCTAGTACATCATTGGGTATATAATTATTGTAGCTATAGCCCGATTGTTTACCTGGAAATTTGGTGTAATCGGAGCGATTGTTTGCAAATACCCAAACATTATCTTTTTTATTTTCTGGTACAGAGTTGCCGTAATATTTTAATTTGTTGTTATCCTCATACTTAAATTCAAGCATATCTGAGCCAACTGCATTAACTTTGTTCCAAGGGTCGGCATATGGGTTTAAATGTGTGTACCAGTGGGTTATTTTGTTACCCTGTGGCACAAAATCGTTGTACACTATTACAGGAAATTCACCACCTGGTGTCCAATCGGCAATTGTATATTCAAGGCTTGTTTGTAGCTTGTTTAAAGTGTCGGCAATGCCTTTGTACTGCTTTTCCCTCTCGTAGTAGCCAAATGCAGGATTTGGATGAACAGTTGACCTGTCTTTAAGCTTGCCTGTGGAGCGTATTGCAGCAACATTTGCTTGTGTTTTGCCGCCTATAACAGTAAAATCTGCCAGTAAATGCACAGGGCGGTAAAAAGGAACCTCCCTGTAGTTACTTATATAGCTGCTTAGCCAAAAACTTTCTCCTGCTTTTAATTCAATATCAATTTGCTTAAATTGCCTCGGTGTATAATTTGTGCCAGAGTCGATTTCACGTATTGGCATCTTTAAATAATCTGCCCACGCGTTCATACACCCCCAAGCCTCTTCAACATTGTATTCAAACCCCTCATAAAAATACTTAGAGTGGTCGGGTACTTCAAACCCAAGTGATGTAATTACAATTTTGGTGTCCTCTATTGCCTTAAAATATACATCAACCTCAATGTCAAATCCAGGTTCTATTATAGAATCGTTACCGTCACGAAGTTCTGTGTGATTTACATGTGATACAAACATTGAGTAATTATCTGCTTGGAGGGTGTTATTCATAATATATTTTGCATTTTTGTTTGATGTGTCTGCCAAATCCTGCCTGCGAATAAACTCGTGGCTGTTGCAATAAATGTATTTTCCACCGCCCACAGGTGTAAAAACAAGCGGTTTTGCACTCATATCAACTGCAGCTAAGGCATTTAAGGGCAACATCAATACTATCAGTGTAAAGCATAATAATTTTTTCATAATGCACCTCAAAATAGAATTATCTTGTAAAGTTGGTTCTTTCGGGCACAACTCTTTGTGGCTCTGAGTAGCCGTTTTCAAGGGCAATTTTTTTGCAATTTAAAATATATGACATATTTTTTGCTATATTGTGCATTGTGCATATTCCCTCTTTGTCATTTGCTATATCTTCGGGTTTTGCAGCATATACCATATTCCAATATGTTGAAGAAATTATGGGCATTTCGCTGATTGCAAAATACTTGTTCATTTCGTCAAAGGCAGATGTACATCCGCCTCTACGCGCAATTGTCACACCTGCTGCAGGCTTAAGGTAGTAAATATCTTTACCGCCGCAGTAAAAGGCTCTGTCCATAAAGCTTTTTAGTGCTCCGCACATTGCCGCATAATGAACTGGTGTGCCAAACACAAAACCGTCTGCATCTTTTGCTTTTTGTATAAATTCGTTCACGGTGTCGTCTATAACGCACTTGCCCAGATTTTTGCACGCTCCGCATCCGCGGCAACCCGATATTGGCTTATTGCCTATCCAAAAAATTTCGGTTTGGATGTTATTTTGGTTTAATTTTTTTTCTACTTCGCAAAGAGCAGTATATGTACTTCCGTTTTGATTTGGGCTGCCGTTTACAAGAATAACTTTCATTTTAAAACACTCCTTAAATTTATCTACTTAATAATAAATATACCATACTTTTTAACTATATACAACTCTTTTTATTTTACAGAGCATCTTTAAAGCAATAAAAAATTCCCACAGAAAAATTCTGTGGGAATAAAGACAATATACTGATTATCTCTTTGAAAACTGTGGTGCACGACGAGCAGCTTTGAGACCATATTTTTTTCTTTCTTTCATTCTTGAATCTCGAGTTAAGAAGCCTGCAGCTTTAAGAACTGCTCTGTATTCATCCTCTACTGTAAGAAGCGCTCTTGCAATACCGTGTCTGATAGCACCTGCCTGACCTGTAAAACCACCGCCTGTAACCTTTGCAACAACGTCAAATTTACCAAGTGTATCGGTAGCAACGAGTGGCTGTCTAACAACAACCTTGAGTGTTTCCAAACCAAAGTAATCGTCGATTGTTCTATCATTAATAACAATTTTACCTGTACCAGGAACAAGTCTTACTCTTGCAACAGAGCTTTTTCTTCTTCCTGTGCCATATAACTGTACGTTAGCCATTTTAAAAATCCTCCTTATTTAATAATACCTGTGTAAACTTCAGGTTTTTGTGCAGCATGGTTGTGCTCTGAGCCTTTGTAAATTCTAAGGCGTGTCATGCTGTTTGCTCCAATTGTGTTAGATGGGAGCATACCCTTTACAGCAAGCATCATTGCTTTTTCAGGATTTTTTGCCATAAGTGTTTTGTACTGAATTTCCTTAAGACCGCCAATATAACCACTGTGGTGTCTGTAATATTTTTGTTCAAGCTTGTTGCCGGTAAGAACCGCCTTGTCAGCATTGATAACAATTACAAAATCACCGCAATCAACATGTGGTGTAAATGTAGGCTTAATTTTACCTCTTAAAATAGAAGCAGCAGCACTTGCAACTCTACCGAGTGGTTTGCCAGCAGCATCTATAATATACCATTTTCTTTCTAATTCAGCCGGTTTAGCCATAAATGTACTCATTAGATTTACCTCCGTTTTTTTAATCAACTTCTATATTGTAATACAAACATTTTATTTTGTCAACAACTTTTTTTGAAAATTTTAAACTATAAAACACAAACTCTGTTTTTCTTTGATTTTCTCGTGTTTTCTCTTGATTGCTCGCAACTCAAATTACATTTTTATTGAATTTCCTGTTTCAAAAAGGTAAATATAAGCCTCTTTAACAGGTATTTTAAGTATTTTTTGTATAGCAATTGAGTAATATTTTAACTGTTCCCTGTATTTTTCGGCTGTTTTTTGCTCATTTTCGGTGATTTTATCTGTTTTATAGTCGATTATCACAATTTTGCCGTCATTATCTATATAAAACGCATCCACAATACCTTGTACAATTATATCGTCATCACAATCAACATCGTAAATTTCATTTGCTTTCATTATATATTTAAAAGAATATTCCCTATAAAATCTATCATAATTTTCTATCACCTTTTGACCAAGATATGAATTTATAAAATTATGTATATCCTGAGCATTTACTGCCTCATATTCTTTTTGTGTTATATAACCTTTTTGGAGCAAACTTTTTAGCTGTTTATTAAGTTGCGGCAGTGTTGACTTGGTAAAATCAATTTTTTCCATAACAAGATGCATAAGTGTACCCTTTGCTGCCGCGGTGACCTTTTGATCTTTTTTGGCAAACTGCGGTACTGCAACAATGTTTGGAGCAAACACAAAATGAGTATTTTGCTCCTCCATTGCCTTTTTCTTTAATTCTGTTACAGAAATATTTGCAGGGATGTTTGGCATTTGCTTGTAATTATATTCAAACATAAGTGCCTCAAGTATATCATTGTCAATGTATTTTGAGTCAAAAGTAACAGGTTTCACATCTGACACAACATCTACACAATCCAGGTCGTTTGCATAAACAGATTTGTACACAAATTTTGAACCATCATTTACTTCAATGAGGTTTTCATTGTCTTTATACTCTACCCATTTATTTCGTATAGTTGCCATAACAATCCATTCCATAAAGCAATTACATCGCAAAACAGTGTTAGGTGAAATTACGTCACCCTCTCCTGAAAGCTTTGAAGCCACATCGCCAAGCAGCTTTTTGTAATCATTGTGATGACCAACTATAACAAGCTTTTCGCGGGCTCTTGTAAGAGCTACATACAAAATACGAAGATCCTCAGATATATCCTCGCACTCCATACTGTACCTTATAGCATTTTTTGCAGCTGTAGGATAGCTGATTCTGCGTGCGTAGTCGATAACATTTACTCCAACACCAAAATCCTTGTGAGTAAGCACGGCAGAGGTTAAATCTCTTTTGTTAAACTTGGTGGTAGTTCGGGCAACAAACACAACAGGAAATTCAAGGCCCTTGCTTTTGTGGATTGTCATTACTCTAACCACATTGTCGTTTTCGTCAATGAGCTTTGCAGAGTCGCTATCCATACCCTTGGTGCGTATTTTTTCAATATAATTTACAAAATTAAAAATGCCTTTAAAATTGTTTGTTTCAAAATCATTTGCTTTTGTGTAGAGCATACGAACGTTTGATTTTGCCAAACTGCTGTTTTCGAGCGTGCTCAGATATACCATATAATCAGTATCACATACAATTTGTTCAAGCAGCATATTTACGCTCATATACTTTGACATATCATAAAAACCACTTATGAGTTTTACAAATATTTTGCACTTAATTGCAAGACTGTCATTATTTTTGGAATATGCTTTTACACCATAATAAAAATATCCTTTTGGGCTGCAATTGCGTATTTTCATAAGCTCATCATCGGTAAAGCTAAACACAGGGTGGTGCATTACCGCAACAAGCGAAATATCGTCAAGGGGATTATCAATTACCTTTAGTATGTTGATTAAAAAATCTATCTCTGGTGAATCAAAATATCCTAAAACATCTACAAAAAGCGGAATACCTCTTTGCTTAAACACCTGCGAAAAAGCCGAGGCATTTGACTTAATACCGCGCATAAGAATTACAATGTCACGATACTCAATATGCCTGTAATTTTGGATTTTTTTGTCATACACAAAGTATTTGGGGTCGTTAATCATAGTCAAAATTCTGTCTGCAATGTAAGCCGCCTCAGCAGTTTCTTTAGAAAATTCCACACAATCATCTGCATCGCTATCATCGTCGGGCATGTGACTATCGGACACATTGCTACTTACAAAAACTATATCGGTATGTTTTTTATCTTGGTTGTCGTCGGTATAACAATCTGAACCGCAATACAAATATTCATCATTATTGTATACAAGCTCTCCTGCATCCTCCGTCATAAGCTGACGAAAAACAGAGTTTACACAATTAATTACATACTCGCTGCTTCTAAAGTTTGTGTTAAGTAAAATTTTGGAGTACTCATTGTAATTGCCATCTTCAAAAAGAGGATATGTGTCACTCTTGTGCTTAAAAAGCTTTGGATTGGCATCACGAAATTTGTATATGCTCTGCTTCATATCACCAACTGCAAATACATTAGGTTTGCCTTTGTTTTTGCCTGATATCAGATTAAAAATGGCTTCCTGCACAGTGTTGCAATCCTGATATTCATCTATGTATATTTCGTCATACTTGTTCATAATGTCCACCGCAACATCACTTTGGCCGCCGTTATGCTCAAGTATTTCAAGGCACATATGCTCAAAATCCGAAAAATCTATTATATTTTTTTGGCGCTTTGCCTCAGCAAAGGCATCGCCCGCCTCAAGCGCAAGTTGGCACATAAGTTTTACAGGTTTATATACAATGCTTGCCTCTTTTGTTACACAGGCATAATCACCTGTTATATACGAAACAACAATATCCTTTGCCATATCCTTGGTAACTTTGCGAATAGCTTGTATTTTTTCTTTTGCATATTCGTCACAGCCCTTTGGAAAACGGCAAGTTTGAAAATCTACACTTTGCATAAGCTTATATGCATCATCCCAGTTGTCGCAAACACAAAGCTTGTCAAATGGCTCCATTTCGTTTGCAAAAAAGTTAACTTTATCAATAAGCATTTTGTCTGCTTTGCAGTACACAATAATTTGTTTGTAAAGCTTGACAATTTGGGTTGCCTTAAACTTTGCAAGCCTTAATAGTACATTTGTTGTTTTTTTGCAATCATTTTGCGGCTGGCTTTTAAGCCACTCACGGCTATTAGGGATACTGCGCGAAAACTTGTACAACTCCTTTACAATACCTGCAAAAGCATCATCATTGCGCACAGAATAACTACGGACAAGGTTTGTAAACTGTGCATGCTCCAACTTGTAATACTCTTCAAAAACCGTATCGATTGCCTCGTCAAGCAAAATTTCGAGGTCATTTTCGTTGCCTATTTTAAATGCAGGGTCAAGGTTTATCTTGTTGAAGTTGCTGCGGATAATGTCAAGGCAAAAACTATGAATGGTACAAATACTTGCATTATTAACAAGCACGAGTTGGCGCTCAAGGTTTTTGCTTTCGCCCTCATCAATTTTTGTAATAATGGCTTTCATAATGCGGTCTTTAATTTCTGCAGCTGCTGCATTTGTATATGTTACAATAAGCATCCTGTCAACATCAGTTCCGTTTTCGCTTAATATCCTATTTATTATGCGTTCTACCATAACGGCAGTTTTTCCTGAGCCTGCCGCAGCTGTAACAAGTATATCACCAACAGGGGCATCAATTGCCAGTTTTTGATTATCAGTCCATCCCATTGTTTTCGCCTCCCATTATAATATGCCAGGCTTCTTCATTTTTTAGCGTAGCAATCTCGTTGTGACATATACCGCTGTTATCAGAATTAATACGGCATATCGAAGCATACGGGCAATAGTTGCACGGCATTTTTGTCCCGTGCTTGTAAGGTGTTGGAAGTATGTTTCCCGAGCACACTTCCTTCCATAAATCTGCAATAAGCTTTTTAAGGTATTTGCTCATTGCTTTAAATTGAGTTATGGTACCTTTGTTTTTTGCATTTTTTACTGTGAGCTGGTCAAAAGCATTAATCACCTCGTCATTGTCTGCCACAATGCCTTTGAGTTTCATTGCATTTTCTATCTTTGCGGCAATTTCGTCATCCGACATATTGTTTTTTGAGCTTATTAAAACATCATCCAGCGTAAAGAAAAACGCTCCGCCATAGGTGTTTTTGCAATCGCCATCTACAAGCGCATTAAGGTACACAAGCAGCTGAATGTCGAGGCCGTTTACCACATCGGTAAGATTAAATGTTTTTTTGCCTGTTTTGTAGTCTATAACACGCAAAAATGTGTTATCCTGAGTTGTATATGCATCTGCCCTGTCTATTTTGCCTGTTATTTTAAGCACATTTCCGTCATCAAGCAGTATATTAATGCAGCCGATATTTTCATCATCAAATTTGATTTCGTACCCTATAGGCACGAATTTTGAATTAACTATTTGCTTTTGAAGCATTTCAAAGCAAAGGAGCAGAGCATTTTTGAGCCTCTTTACACAATACAGCTCCCTTTTAGAAAGCTGTGCGTACTGTGTACCCAAAGTTTCAATATAGCTGTTAAGATATGCATCCACTTTAGTTTCAAAATACTTATGGTCAGCATTTTTAAATGTCACATTATCCGAGGCCATACCAACACAGATTTTTTCCAAAATATCGTGCACTATAATGCCAAGGTCAAGACTTTTTAGCTTTGGCTGAGGGCGCTCGGTAAGCTTTAGCATATATGTTAAAAAGTACGAGTAATGGCAAGCCTTGTATTGCTGCAGCCTTGAAATTGTAGTGTACATACTGTCGTAGTTAATATTTAAATTATCTTTGGAAAGTGGCTTTATAGGATTATTGTATTTTATAAATGACTCTATTTTGTCAAGAGAGCTCTTTTTAGTTTTTTTAAAATAATTATATACTGCATCCCACTCTTTTATATGTGGTTGGCCCTTTGTAGCCTTTTTTACAACAGTTGCAAGATATTCGTTCACTGTTTTACCGCTTGTAATAACATCGGCGCTTTGAATATTTTCAAAGCTGTCGTCACTAACAGATTTGCCAAATATTTTTTTGAGCCTCTCAACAGCAAATGATGGTGCAAGTGTGTGATAGCTGCAATCGGCGCTAGTGTACGAAACATACATATGTATATCGGGCATAGAAAACACTTTGTAAATCAAAAACTGATTGTAAAACGACTGCTGTGATGATGTTGTTGAAAGCTCAATATTAACCTTGGCAAGTGCTTTTTTGTCGCTGTCATTTATAGCATCACAATCTTTTGCCGGCACGGGAAACAAGCCCTCGTTTGCGCCAATTACAACAAGAGCCTTTACTTCGTTTGTGCGTGTGCGGGCAATGTCGCCTATTATAACCTCGTCAACAGATGTTGGTATTATGCCTATTGACTGATGCATAAGTGCCACATAAAGATATTTGCGCAGTTGTGCTACATTAATCTTTTTGTTGCCAAGTACGTTGTGCATCTCATCAAACACATTTACAAGGATATTCCACACCGATTCATATTCTTTTTGGCGAGCAGTATCGTTTGATTTTTTAAACTTAACTATATATTTGTTTATTATATCGCTCAAGTTTATTTCACACAAATAATTGTACAAACATTCAACACAATGTGCTGCTTCGGTTTTTCCTTTGATTTTGTTGTGAAAACGCACAAGCGGTACAATATACTTTGTGCGTATGTCATTTATTATTTTTTTGTCATTATCAGAGCACTCATAATTTTGTATAATTGTATCCCATCTATCATTATCAAACCATGTGTTTTTAGAAACATTTGTTTTTAAAATAAAATTGTCAAGCAGAGCTATCGAAACAGAATCAATATCGTTAAAGCCGGATTTTATAAAATTAAAAATACTTTCGTATGAATAATTGTTAAGATATACATCTATTGTGCTGAGCACAAACAAAACTATCTGATGCGAAAGCACTGGTGTTTTTTCGTCTATAAAATACGCAATGTTGTATTTGGGAAAAACACTGCGAAATATATGATTGTACTGTTTGATATCGGAGCATATTATGCAAATATCCTTATATCGCATACCAGAGCGTACAAGCTTTAAAATATGCCTTGCTGCGTTGTCTGCCTCGTTGTATGGATTTTGAGCTTTTGCAATAATTATGTTATCTGTGTTGCCGTCATATGTTTTTGTAGGGTATGCAAACAAATTTTGCTCTGCAAAAGCAACAACCTCAGACGAATAATAAGTATTATTAAGCCATATGGTGTCGCACAGCTCATAGTGATTTTGCCTGCACATATCAACAAGGATGTTATAGGTTGTAATTGTTGGCAAAAACAAGTTGTTTGTAAGGTCTTTTTCCATACAAAGAGTTATGTATACATCATTGCATTTGTTTATAAGCTGCTTAATTATTTTTTGTTCCTGAGGGATAAATGACGAAAATTCGTCAAACAAAAATACACTGTCACAATAAAAATCGTTTTGGCACAGCAAATTATACAAAATATCAAGCACATCATCGGTATCGATATATTTGTTGCATATTGCATTTTCGTATAATGTGTATATTTTGTTTAAATCGCTCAGTTTAAGCTTTAAAATTTCATTTTCAACATTATTTACTGCAGCTACAATGTCCTCACTTGAAACATTATATTTTTTAAATTCGGATATACAATTAATACAGGTGTCTACAAAGCCGGGTTGGCCGCTCGATGTTTTAAAATATTCAAGGTCGGCATTTTCTATCACCTGTGCCATAACAAGACTTTTGCCTGTAGGTGTAATTATTCCGCTGCGCATATCGCCTGCCATATCCCTTGTGCGCATTGCAAGACGGTTAAAAGAGGTAATTTCGATACTGTCATCAAGTATGTGACCAATTTTTTTAATAAGCCTTTTTTCAGCAATGTGCGCAAATTGCTCTGGCACTACAAGTACTATTTTTTTGTTTTGCTCTGCAAGTTGGCTTATTGTATCAAGTATATAGGTAGACTTTCCGCTGTGGGAACGTCCGCATATTAAATGTAATGACATACAAACACCTCCGTAAATCATTTTAACACAAAACTGTATTATTATCAAGCATTATACTACAGCTAAGTGTACATAAATCAGTACTGTAAAAAAACAACCTGCAGAATTTAATCTGCAGGTTGAATTATTAATCAAATATATCTTTTAATTTTTCAAAAAATGATTTGTTTTGTTTGTAGTTAGACTCCTTAGAAGCTAAAGCAAACTTTTCAAGTATTTCTTTTTGTTCTTTGTTAAGATTTTTTGGCACCTCAACCTGAACTGTAAGGAGCAAATCACCTCGGGAACTGCCGTGAACCACAGGTATACCCTTGTCACGGATGCGCAGCACCGTGCCAGGCTGCGTACCCTCGGGGATTTTGTATTGCATTTTACCCAAAGTGTATTTTTTAATAGGGTCAAGCACAGGTATTTGTATTTCAGCTCCGAGAGATGCCTGAACAAATGTAACAGGCACTGTCATATGCACATCATATCCGTCACGGGTAAATATTGCGTGCCTTATTATAGAAACAGTTACAAGCAAATCACCACTTGGGCCTCCATTGGTGCCCTGATTACCTGCGCCACGGAGTATTACTGTCTGCCCGTGATTAATACCTGCAGGAATTTCTACATCAAGGGTTTTTGCTTTTTTAACCATGCCCTTGCCTCTACATTTAGCGCATGGATTTGTAATTACAGAGCCTCTGCCACCGCACTTGTTACAGGTAGTAACACTTGCAAACTGACCAAGGGGTGTACGCTGAACAGTTTTCATTTCACCGCTGCCATTACACTGCGGACATGTTTGCTTGTCAGATGCATTTTTTGCACCAACACCGTTACAATCATCACATTTTTCAATAACATATGTTTTGATTTGTTTTTTTACACCAAAAGCAGCTTCTTCAAAAGTAAGAGTAACTCTTTCTTCTATATCACTGCCTCGTCGTGGTGCATTGCGATTACTCCTGCGTGAGCCGCCTCCAAAGCCACCGCCAAAAAACGAACCAAATATATCACCAAGGTCAACATCAAAGCCGCCAAATCCACCGCCTCCAAAGCCGCCTGCACCAAAGTTTGGGTCGGTGCCTGCAAAGCCGTACTGGTCGTAACGGGACTTTTTTTCGGGGTCGCTCAAAATACTATATGCCTCGTTAACCTCTTTAAATTTTTCTTCTGCTTCTTTATTGTCAGGATTAGTATCTGGATGATACTTCATTGCCATTTTGCGATACGCTTTTTTAATGTCGTTGTCGCTTGCACCTTTGTTTACGCCAAGGACTTCATAATAATCTCTTTTTTCTGCCACTGATTTCACCTCTCTAAGCAGTGCATTGTAAATGCTGTGACTATATCAGCAAAATGCGTGGCAGTTTGACTGCCACACATTTTTTAATTTAGATTTTGCATATAGTTAGTTCGCGTGTGAGATGTAACAACTAATTTACATGCGAAACACCTGTGGGCGTTGCCCACTTATTTGTTGTCGTCGTCAACTACTGTGTAGTCACCATCAAATGAAGAATTATCTCCGCCGTTTTGATTAAAGCCCTCGGCACCCTGAGCACCCTGTGGGTTTGCCTGCTGATACATTTTGGTTGACAAATCGTAAAATTTTTGTTGCAATGCATCACTTGCTGCTTTTATTGCTGCAGAATCTGTACCCTCAAGTGCTTTTTTAACATCTGCAATTTTTGCATCAATTTCGCTCTTGTCTGCAGGGTCAATTTTGTCGCCCATATCTGTCATTGCTTTTTCGCACTGATACACAAGCGATTCTGCATTATTGCGAGTTTCTACCTCTTCTTTTTTAGCTTTATCCTCAGCAGCAAACTGCTCTGCTTCCTTAACTGCTCTTTCGATATCCTCGTCAGAAAGGTTGGAGCTTGCTGTAATTGTAATATCCTGAGCATTGCCTGTTGCCATATCTTTTGCAGATACATGTACTATACCATTTGCATCAATGTCAAAGCTTACTTCAATCTGAGGTACACCACGAGGTGCTGGAGCAATACCTGTAAGGTTAAAGCGACCAAGGCTCTTGTTGTACTGAGCCATTTCGCGTTCACCCTGCAGTACATTAATTTCTACGCTGGTTTGATTGTCGGCAGCAGTAGAAAAAATCTGACTCTTTTTGGTAGGAATTGTTGTGTTGCGCTCAATAATTTTTGTGCAAACACCGCCCATAGTTTCAATACCAAGTGAAAGCGGAGTAACATCAAGCAACAAAAGGTCTTTTACATCGCCAGCGAGTACTCCGGCCTGAATAGCAGCACCAATTGCAACACATTCGTCAGGGTTAATGCCCTTGTGTGGTTCCTGACCAATAAGCTGCTTAACAGCTTCCTGAACTGCAGGAATACGTGATGAGCCACCAACAAGTAAAACCTTGTGAATTTCGCTTGGGTTAAGGCCTGCATCCGAAAGTGCTCTTTTTGTAGGTTCCATTGTTTTTTGTACAAGGTCTGCAGTGAGTTCGTCAAACTTACTTCTTGTAAGTGTGATATCCATATGTTTAGGACCTGTAGCATCTGCTGTAATATAAGGAAGATTGATGTTTGAAGTTGTAACACCCGAAAGCTCAATTTTTGCTTTTTCGGCAGCTTCTTTGAGGCGCTGAAGCGCAACCTTATCATTTGCAAGGTCTACACCCTCGCTCTTTTTAAACTCAGCCACGAGGTAATCAATTATCTTTTGGTCAAAATCGTCACCACCAAGCTTGTTGTTACCCGATGTAGCCAAAACCTCAAAAACGCCGTCACCAATTTCGAGTATGGATACGTCAAATGTACCTCCGCCAAGGTCATAAACCATAATTTTTTGTTCGTTGTCTTTGTCCATACCATATGCAAGTGCAGCTGCTGTAGGCTCGTTGATAATACGAAGCACCTCAAGGCCTGCTACCTTACCTGCATCTTTGGTTGCCTGACGCTGTGAGTCACTAAAATATGCAGGAACTGTAATAACAGCTTGAGTTACCTTTTCGCCAAGGTAGTTTTCGGCATCTGTTTTGAGCTTTTGAAGAATCATTGCCGAAATTTCCTGTGGAGTGTAATTTTTAGCATCTATTGAAACCTTGCGGTCAGTACCCATATCTCTTTTTATTGAGATAATTGTACGGTCAGGGTTAGTAATTGCCTGTCTTTTTGCCACCTGACCAACAAGCCTTTCGCCTTCTTTTGTAAATGCAACAACCGATGGAGTTGTTCGTGCACCCTCTGCGTTAGCTATAACAACAGGCTCGCCGCCTTCCATAACTGCCACACATGAGTTTGTAGTACCCAAGTCAATACCAATAATTTTTGCCATAATTTATTCCTCCTAAATTTTAAACATAATATAATAAGTCGTTAATTAGCAACTTTTACCATACTGTATCTTATTACTTTATCTTTGTAAATATATCCCTTTGCAAATTCCTCTGCAACAGTATTTTCGCCAAAATTTTCATCATCAATGTGCATTACCGCATTGTGAAGCTCAGGGTTAAATGGTTTGCCTGTGGCTTTAATTTCTTCAACACCAAGCTTTTTAAATATGTCCATTGTCTGACGCAGCACCATCTCAAAGCCTTTGTAGTGCTCATTTTCCTTGTCTTCAAATGAGTTCATTGCACGCTCTAAATTATCTACAATCGGCAGCACCTCTTTAATAATATCGCACACCGAATTTGTGTATAGTGCTTCTTTTTCCTTAACAGATCTTTTTTTAAAATTGTCATATTCGGCAACAAGCCTCATATACTTGTCATTTGACTGTTCAATTTCGTCATTTTTGTTTTGAATACATTGTTGTAATTCCTCAATTACTTTTGTATTATCTGCTGTTTGTGCTTCCTGAACAGGAGTTTCCTGATTTTCAGGTGCAGTGCTTTGTTTTTTTGCCATTTTTCACACTCCATAAAATTGATTACATATTTTCATCATTTGCTATCATCCCTGACAACAGCGAAATGAGATAATTTAATGTAGAAACTGCTTTTGCATAATCCATACGGGTAGGCCCTATTATTGCAAGCTTGCCCTTAAAGCCGTCGCCCATATTATAGTTTGATACAACCATACTTAAATTGTGGTCTTTGAGTATTGGGTTTTCGTCACCAATAATTACCGACGAAGTATCGTTGTTTGTTTCATTTATAAGTTTAACAAGGCTGCCGCTGTTATCCTCTTTTACAAAAGTTAAAAAGTCCTTTGCCCTGTTTATATCGTTAAATTCGGGATGATTAAATATGTTTGTTGTGCCCGAAAGCTCAACATCTACCTCACTGAGCAAATTAACAACCGAATACAAATACTCAAACACAGGCTCGAGCAAATATGACTCTGTTGGAATGAGCTGTTTTTCCTCATCGAGCAGCTCTTTTGTAATCATTTCAATACTGATACCTGCAAAACGGGTGTTGAGCCAGTTAGAAAGCTTTTCGAGAATCTCATTATCATATGGTTTGCCAACATTTATCTGAGTGTTTTTTACAACACCGTTGTTTGTAACAACAATCATTACAAAAGATTTGTAATCTATTGGTATAAGCTTTATACTGCCAATAAGATATGCCGAGGCTGCGGGCATTGTAAAAAGTGTAGTATAGTTTGTAAGGCCCGAAAGTGTTTTGGAAATGTTGGAAATCAACTTGTTAAACTCCATATACTGGTGCTCCATAACAAGCTTGATTTGATTAATTTCGTTAAGAGAGAGGCTATACTCACGCATAAGCTCATTTACATATACTCTGTAACCAAGTCCAGAAGGAACTCTGCCTGCAGATGTGTGTGGCTTTTCAAGGTAACCGAGCTTTTCAAGAGCGGCCATTTCGTTGCGGACAGTTGCTGAGCTTATACCAAGATTGTGACTGCTTTGTATATGTGACGAGCCAACAGGCTCTGCTGTAACAATGTAATCATCAATGATAGCTTGAAGAATTTTCTTTTTTCTGTCACTTAATTCCATTGCACTCACCCCTATTATGTATTTAGCACTCGTGCCCAAAGACTGCTAACAATATATAAGATAACACTTTAAATGCCAAATGTCAATAGTTACATTTAAAATTTACATATTATTTACAAAATCACTCATTACATAGTTGCTAATAAAGTAAGCACGAGGCGTTAAAACAAGGCTTTTGCCATTGTCAAAAAGCAATCCTCTTGCAATATGTTTGTTTATTGTTTTGCCAAAAACATCATATATATCTGCATTAAATCTTTTTGCAAATTCTTTTTTTGACACACCAATTTTTATCAATCTAAGTCCGAGAATGATAAATTCACTCATTTTTTCGCTTTGTGTAAGGGCATACTCCTCGCTTTTTTTATGTCCATTAAAATAGCTGTCAAAATCAGCACAATTTGAATATCTTACTCCGTCAAGGCAGGATGAAGCACCAAGCCCAAGCCCGATATAATCTACACATTGCCAGTATTTTGTGTTGTGCCTTGACTCACATCCCAATTTGGCAAAATTGGATATTTCGTAATGAGAATATCCGCCATCAGTTAATTTTTTAATTATAAGCTCATACATATCGGCTACTAAATCATCATCAAGCTCTGTAATTTTGCCGCTGTTTTTCATTTGATAAAAAGGCGTGCCCTGCTCTATTTTGAGTGCATAACAAGATATATGAGCAGGATTTAGCTTTAGCACTCCATTGATGCTTTTGATAATTTTGTCTGTTGTCTGATAAGGCAGCCCATACATAAGGTCAACACTTATGTTGTGTATGCCGCTATTTTTTATTATATCAACTGTTTGCTCTGTGTCATATGCAGTATGTATTCTGCCAAGCATTTTTAGTTCGTCATCGTTCATAGACTGAGCGCCTAGGCTAATTCTGTTTACACCAAGGTCTTTTAGCACTTTTGCCTTGTCAGCATCAACTGTTTTTGGGTTTGCTTCAACTGTAATCTCACTTAGAGGTGCAATATCAAAATTGCTGTAAATGTTTTTAAAAAGCTGCTCAAGCAAAGTGCAATCAACAACAGTTGGCGTGCCCCCTCCAATATAAATTGTGTCAAATTTGTTACCCTTGTACTTTTGCATTTCGCTACAAAGCTCATTTATATATTTAGCAGCAAAATGCTCTTTACCTGCAAACGAAGCAAAATCACAATAGTTACATTTGCTTACACAAAACGGTATATGAATATATAATCCATCCATTATAATTATATTCTCTCCTATATTTCAAGGTATTTTTTTAATTTTTCAAGCTGCTCATTTGCAACTTTGCAGCCCTGTTTGTAAAGCTCATCAATTTTTTCGGGCCTTTTTTCAATTCTCGAAAAATCACTTGTGTTTTCGGGCATAATTAAAAATACCTTTCCTTGTTTTTCCAGTTCAAAAAGCTCTTTGCGTGCATTGTTATACTCATTGTGTCTGTCTGCAATATTTTTAAGCAGTTTTGGATATTTTTTGTACATTATATTTATGAGTCCAAGCATACCCTCCTGCTCTTTTATATAGCTGCGTTCCCTTGTTAGCACAACGATTATTTTGTCGCATCCGTCTTGCATTGCCTTCTTGTATGGTATCGAATCAGCAAGCCCGCCATCCATATACAAATTACCGTCTATCTCAACCGGCCTAAACATAATTGGTAAGCTGCACGATGCAACAAGAGCCTTTGAAAATTGTTTGTTCCTCGGTACTTCAATGTATTGCGCCTTGCCTGTTTTAATGTTTGTAACGCAAGCTATAACATTGCCTTTAAATGCCGCAAAAGCATCATAATCAAACAAATCGTACTTGTGAGGAATTTCGTCAAATACAAAATCTACATTGTAATAGCTTTTCTTTTTAGGGTTTAGCAAATGCCTAATGCCCATATATCTTTTGTCATTGTAAAAATTAATACCTATTCGGTAATTTCTTCCCTTTTGACCGCTTACATACGATACCCCGTTGGCAATGCCTGCAGAAGTTCCAATTACATAATCTGCCATTATATTATTTTGGAGCAAAACATCCATAACACCGCACGAAAACATACCCCTGCTTGCTCCGCCTTCTAAAACCAAAGCTGTTTTCATATAAAACATCTCCTAACAAATATAATTTAAGCAAGTGAATATTCAAACATTTCACATTTTATTTTGCTGCCAATGTCTGCACCCTCAGGCAGCAGTGCAAGGGCAATAAAAACCTCGTTTTGAGAGGATTGGTCTTTTAAATACGCATATTCACCCTCAATTTTAGTTAACACATAATATTTTGTTTCCATAAACATCTCTCCCATATTATTAAATTATTTTAACACATTTATAATTCATTCGCAAGTAAGCACAAATTTATTAAAAATTTCTGTGCAAAATTTATATTAAATTTTAAAAAAATCTCTTGATATTAGTAAATATATATAGTATAATGTATTTAACACAATAAATTAAGGGAGGTTTTTTCTATGATAAAGGTTATTATCGGCGAAAAAGGTACAGGCAAAACAGCAAGACTTATTGAGGCTGTACATATTGCAGAGCAGGATGCTGCAGGCAGTGTTATCTTTATTAACAAAGGTAAAAGACATGTGCTCGAATTATCCCACAAGGTTAGACTTGTTGATACTGACGATTATGGTATCAAGACATACGATGAATTTTATGGTTTTATGTGCGGAATACTCTCGCAGAACTATGATATAGCTCATATATTTGTTGACAGTATTGCAAAAATTGTTAATGATGATATGGCAGCACTTGAAAAATTTCTTGATAGCTTTGCACCTGTTGCACAAAGCAACAATGCAGAAATTACAATTATACTCAGCATGAATCCTGATGATGCAACTGAGGGAATTAAAAAATATATATAATTTTAAAAGAGTCCGTTTTATAGCGGACTCTTTTAAAAAGCATAAAAACTGCGATGTAAATTATACATCGCAGTTTTTGTATTTTAAACAAATTAAAACAGACCGGTTATTACACCATTTTCGTCTACATCAATTTTTTCGGCAGAAGGAACTTTAGGGAGTCCAGGCATTGTCATAATTTCGCCAGTTAACGCAACTACAAAGCCAGCACCTGCCGAAATTTTGACACTTCGTACTGTTACATCAAAATTTTCTGGAGCACAGATTTTTTTCATATCATCCGAAAAGCTGTACTGTGTTTTTGCCATACATACAGGCAGCATGCCATAGCCAAGCTTTTCAAGCTCATCTATCTGCTTTTTGGCAGCAGGAGTAAATACAACTCCATTGCCGCGATATATCTTTTTAACAACACTATCAATTTTGTCTGCAAGTGAAAGCTCGTCCTCATAGCAAAAAGTAAAATCATTGTCGTTTTGACAAAGGCGTACTACTTCCTTCGCAAGTTCTATTCCACCTTCGCCGCCTTTTGCCCATACATCAGATAATACAACATTGATGCCAATTTGCTTGCATTTTTTAATTACAAGGTCAACCTCCGCCTGAGTATCTGTAGGAAATTTGTTTACTGCAACCACACAAGGAAGTTTGTATACACTTGTAATGTTGTCAAGGTGACGCATCAGGTTAGGCATACCCTTTTCAAGTGCCTCAAGGTTTTCGGCTGCAAGCTCTGTTTTTGCCACACCGCCATGCATCTTAAGTGCTCTGATTGTTGCAACAAGCACAACTGCGCTTGGCTTAAGGTTTGCAAAACGGCATTTTATATCAAGAAATTTTTCGGCTCCAAGGTCTGCACCAAATCCCGCCTCAGTAATTGCATAATCCGAAAGCTTAAGTGCAAGCTTTGTTGCTATTACACTATTGCATCCATGTGCAATATTTGCAAAAGGCCCGCCGTGAACAAGTGCAGGAGTGCCCTCAAGAGTTTGAACAAGGTTGGGCTTTAAGGCATCCTTTAAAAGTGCTGTCATAGCACCTGCAGCATTAAGCTCACCACAGGTAACAGGCATACCGTCAAAATTATAGCCTATTATGATTTTTGAAAGGCGCTCTTTTAAATCGGTAATGGAATTGGCAAGGCAAAGCACTGCCATGATTTCGGATGCAACAGTTATATCGTATCCATCCTCTCTCGGAGTGCCGTTAATTTTGCCGCCAAGTCCGTCTACTACATTGCGTAGTTGACGGTCGTTCATATCAACACATCGTTTCCAAGTGATGCGGCGGGTATCTATACGCAGGCTATTTCCATGGTGAATATGGTTGTCTATCATAGCTGCGAGTAGGTTGTTTGCAGCACCTATTGCATGAAAATCACCTGTAAAGTGAAGGTTTATATCCTCCATAGGTACAACCTGAGCATATCCGCCACCTGCAGCACCGCCTTTGATACCGAATACAGGGCCGAGAGATGGCTCGCGCAGAGCCACCATAACATTTTTGCCCAGTTTTTTCATACCATCAGCAAGGCCGATTGTTGTGGTTGTTTTGCCCTCACCTGCAGGTGTGGGAGTAATTGCGGTAACAAGCACAAGCTTACCGCTTTCGTTTTTGTTTTCATTTAAAATAGACAAATCTATTTTTGCTTTGTAATTTCCGTACTGCTCTATGTATTTTTCGTCAATCCCTGCTGTTTTAGCAATATCTGTAATTTTTTTCAATTGCACACTCTGTGCAATTTCTATATCTGTAGGCATATAATTATCCCCTTTTACTTAAAATATTTAACACAAGAGCGGAACAGACCCATATCAAATTTGCCAGGTACATTTTTGTAAAGGCCATAGCCAATTCGCTCAGAATGTCCCATTTTACCAAACACTCTGCCATCAGGCGATGTAATACCTTCGATTGCAAAGTCAGAACCATTAGGATTAAATTGAATATCGTTTGTAGGATTGCCCGACAAATCAACATACTGTGTAAGAATCTGACCGTTTTGAGCAAGCTGTTTTATAAGATTAGTATCTGCAATAAAGCGACCTTCGCCGTGTGAAATAGGTACTGTATAAATATCACCTGTATTACATTCGGCCATCCATGGAGATTTGTTGGATGCTACACGCACATTAACAAGCTTTGACTGGTGTCGGCTTATTTTGTTAAATGTAAGTGTAGGGCAAGTTTCGTCTGTGTCAATAATTTTGCCGTATGGTACAAGGCCAAGCTTAATAAGAGCCTGAAAACCATTACAAATACCGCCCATAAGGCCATCTCTGTTGTCAAGCAGATGTGTTACTGCATTTTTGATTTCCTCATTGCGGAAAAATGCCGTAATAAATTTACCCGAACCATCGGGCTCATCACCACCCGAAAAACCACCAGGAACAAATACAACCTGTGACTCATTTACCTTTGCTGCAAAATCCTCTACAGATTTGGCAATCATATCGGGAGTGAGATTTTTTATAACAAAAACCTCTGCATCTGCACCTGCATCGGCAAATACTTTTGCAGTATCATATTCACAGTTGGTACCAGGGAACACAGGAATAAGCACTTTAGGCTTTGCAACCTTAATGTTTGCTGCAGGGCAAATGTCGGATTTGTACGAAAACGCCTCGATTTTTTTGTCTTCAAACCCAATGTTGCATTTAAAGATTTTTTCAAGTTTGTTTTCGTATTGCTCAGATAAGCAGCAAATGCAAGTTGATTCACCATTGTATGTAATTTTGTTGCTTTCGATTGTTGTACCAATTTGTATACCAATATTTTCATCACAGTTAAGCTCTACAACAAATGCACCATATGTGTAACCAAAAATTTGGTCAAGCGAAAGTGCATTGTTATATGCAAAACCAATTGAGTTACCTATTGCCATTTTGTATATTGCCTCGGCAATACCGCCGTATGTTGGTGTATAAACCGCTAAAGCTTTTTTATCCCTAACAAGCTTTGCAATAACATTAAACACTTCAACAAGTGATTTTGCAACAGGTAGTCCGTTTTGGTCATACTCAGGTTTAACAAGTACAACCTTGTGATTTGCACCTTTAAATTCGGGTGATACAATATTGTCTACTTTTTCGGTTGTAACAGCAAAAGAAACAAGTGTAGGCGGAACATCAATATTTTCAAAGCTGCCGCTCATTGAGTCTTTGCCTCCGATAGAGCCAATGCCCAAATCCATTTGCGCAGTAAATGCACCAAGAAGTGCACTAAGAGGCTTGCCCCAGCGCTCTGCAACTGCTTTTGGTTTTTCAAAATATTCTTGGAATGTGAGATACACATCTTTAAATTCTGCGCCTGCCGCAATAAGCTTTGCCACAGATTCTACAACTGCAAGGTATGCTCCGCTAAAAGGATTTGCCTCGGTGATAAACGGATTGTAACCATATGCCATAATTGAGCATGTATTTGTATGGCCTTTTTCCACCGATACTTTGTTTACCATTGCCTGAATAGGTGTACGCTGATTTTTACCGCCAAAAGGCATAAGCACTGTACCACTGCCTATGGTTGAATCAAAGCGTTCGCTAAGGCCTCTTTTTGAGCATACATTGAGGTCGCTAACCAGTGCATTCATATTGTCAGCAAAACTGCCTGTAATTTTTTTGGTATAGTCCGATGGTTTTTTAACCTTAATGTTTATATGCTTTTGTGCACCGTTTGAATTAAGAAATTCTCTCGAAAGGTTAAGGATTGTTTTGCCATTCCATGTCATTTCCATATAAGGCTTTTCGGTAACAACAGCAACCTTTGTAGCCTCTATATTTTCGCCTGCGGCAAGCTCCATAAATGCATCTGCATCTTTTGCCTCAACCACAACAGCCATACGCTCCTGTGATTCGCTTATAGCAAGCTCTGTACCATCAAGCCCTTCGTACTTTTTGGGTACGCTGTTTAAGTCTATTTTAAGGCCGTCGGCAAGCTCACCTATAGCAACAGACACACCGCCTGCGCCAAAATCGTTACATCTTTTTATAAGTCTTGAAGCAACAGGGTTACGGAACAACCTCTGAAGCTTACGCTCTTCGGGAGCATTACCCTTTTGAACCTCTGCACCACATGATTCGAGTGATTGAAGTGTGTGAGATTTTGAAGAGCCAGTAGCACCGCCACAGCCGTCACGGCCGGTTCTGCCACCAATAAGAATTACAACATCGCCAGGGTCAGGGCGCTCTCTGCGTACATTTTTTGCAGGGGCACCGGCAACAACCGCACCAATTTCCATTCGCTTTGCAACATAACCGCTGTGATAAATTTCGTCAACAAGGCCGGTTGCAAGGCCAATCTGGTTGCCGTATGAAGAGTATCCTGCAGCTGCAGTTGTTACAATTTTACGCTGAGGGAGCTTACCTTTCATAGTTTGCGCAACAGGAAGTAACGGGTCTGATGCACCTGTTACACGCATAGCAGCATATACATAGCTTCTGCCAGACAACGGGTCACGAATTGCACCGCCTATACATGTAGCAGCACCGCCAAAAGGTTCTATTTCGGTAGGATGATTGTGTGTTTCGTTTTTGAAAAGCAGCAACCACTCTTCGTCTACACCATCTACATCAACAGTAATTTTTACTGTGCAGGCATTAATTTCTTCGGACTCGTCAAGCTTATCTAGAAGTCCGTGCTTGCGTAAATATTTAACTGATATTGTAGCAATATCCATAAGATTGATTGGCTTTGTTCTGCCAAGCTCTTGCCTTACGCTAATATACTTTTCGTATGCTTTTTTGCTAATCTCATCTTCAAATTCAACACTGTCTATTGTTGTTAAAAATGTAGTGTGACGGCAATGGTCAGACCAGTATGTATCAATCATTTTAATTTCGGTAATTGTTGGGTTTCTGTTTTCACCTACAAAGTAATTCTGACAAAATTTAATATCATCAAAGTCCATTGCAAGACCTTGAGTGCCTATAAACTCTCCAAGCTCAGCATCACTATAATTTATAAAGCCGTCAAGTGTTGCAACCTCTGTTGGTATTTCGTATTTCATTTTTAAGGTTTCGGGCAGTTCAAGTGATGCTTCTCTTGCTTCAACAGGATTAATAACATATTTTTTAATTTCGTCTATTTCGGCATCGGTCACATTGCCTGTTATTAAGTATACAGTAGCCGTTTTAACATCAGGGCGTTCACCTTTTGAAATAAGCTGAATACACTCAGATGCAGAATTTGCTCTCAGGTCAAACTGACCAGGCAAATACTCTACTGCAAACACTTTTGCATCGCCTGTTTCAAGCTTGTCGTAAATAATGTCTAGCTGAGGTTCAGAAAATACAGTAGTTTTGCAATAATCAAACAAATCCTTGTCTATATTTTCGGCATCGTATCTGTTTATAATGCGCAAGTCATCAATGCCCTCAATCCCAAGCAAATTAATCAAATCACTTTTGAGAGATTTTGCTTCATTAGCTAGCTCTTTTTTCTTTTCTACATATATTCTGTATACCACTTATTTTACCCCCTTTAATGCTTTTTGTCCTATGTCAGTACGATAATATGCATTGTCAAAGCTTACAAGCTTAACAGTTGCATATGCCTTGTCTATTGCATCTTTAAGAGTAGGTGCATTTTCGGTAACGCCGAGCACTCTTCCGCCTGCTGTAAGTAGCCTTTCGCCATCAAGCTTTGCACCCGCAACATATATATTTTTATTCTGCGGCATTTTTATTTCAAATCCGCTGTCATATTTTTGCGGATAGCCATTTGATGCCATAACTACGCAGCATGCACATTCGTCTTTAAATTTAACTTCTATATCGGCAAGAGTGCCATCCTCTACATGCATCATAATATCAAGCAAATCTGTATCAAGAAGCGGGAGTACAACCTGTGTTTCGGGGTCACCAAAGCGGCAGTTGTATTCAATTACTTTAGGGCCGTTTGGTGTGAGCATAAGCCCAAAATAGAGGCAACCTTTAAAGGTACGCCCTTCTGCATTCATAGCATCAATTGTAGGCTTAAAAATAGTTTGCATACATATATCTGCTATATCATCGGTGTAATACGGATTGGGTGCAATAACGCCCATACCGCCTGTATTTAAGCCTTTGTCGCCGTCAAGTGCACGTTTGTGGTCCATAGAGGAAATCATAGGCACAACAACATTTCCATCGGTAAATGAAAGCACAGATACCTCGGGCCCAGTTAAAAACTCCTCAACAACAACTCTGCTGCCGCTTTCACCAAATACCTTATCTTGCATCATAGAGCGTACTGCGGCAATTGCATCTTCTCTTGTTTCGGCAATTATAACACCTTTACCAAGAGCAAGACCGTCTGCTTTAATAACTGTTGGGATTGGTGCAGTGTCAAGATATTCAAGTGCTTTTTGCATATCATCAAACACCTCATACTGAGCTGTAGGGATGTTATATTTTTTCATAAGATTTTTAGAAAAAACCTTACTGCCCTCTATAATTGCAGCATTAGCTTTTGGTCCAAAACACTTAATACCAATGTTATTAAGTGCATCTACGCACCCAAGCACAAGCGGATCATCAGGAGCTACTATTGCAAAATCAATTTGTGTTGATTTTGCAAATTCCACAATTTTGTCTATATCCTTAGCGCCTATATTTACACACTCTGCATCTGCTGCAATGCCGCCATTACCTGGGATTGCATATATTTTGTCTACATTTTTGTTTTGTTTTATTTTTTTAATAATTGCGTGCTCTCTGCCGCCGGAGCCGACTACCATTATATTCATATGTAACTTCTCCTTTTTAATTAATGGTGGAACAATCTCATATGTGTAAATGCCATTACCATACCATGCTCATCGCAGCAATCGATAACTGCATCATCTCTCACAGAACCTCCCGGTTGCGCAATGTATTTTACACCGCTTTTTGCTACTCGTTCAATATTGTCGGAAAATGGGAAAAATGCATCCGAACCAACAACTGTGTTACAAAACTGTGAAAGATATTTTCTCTTTTCTTCCTTGGTAAACGGAGCAGGTTTTTCGGTAAAAATAGTTTGCCAAACACCGTCTTTTAACACATCTTCATAATCCTCTGAAATATACACATCAATTGTGTTATCTCTCTCAGGCCGTTTAATCTCGGGTTTAAATGGCAGGTTAAGGACCTTTTCGCTCTGACGAAGATGCCAGTTGTCTGCCTTTGAGCCTGCAAGTCGTGTGCAGTGAATACGTGACTGCTGACCTGCACCAACACCGATTGCCTGACCATCCTCTGCATAGCATACAGAGTTTGACTGAGTGTATTTAAGAGTAATAAGAGCAATAATTAAATCTCTTTTTGCACTGTCTGGAAAATGTTTGTTTTTGGTAACAACATCATCAAGTACAGATTCATCAATTTTATAGTCATTTCTGCCCTGCTCAAATGTAATACCAAAAACTTGTTTACATTCTGTTTTTGCAGGTATGTAATCAGGGTCAATTTTAACAATGTTGTAGTTACCCTTCTTTTTAGCTTTAAGTATTTGCAATGCTTCGTCGTCATAGTCAGGAGCAATTATGCCATCAGAAACTTCACGGGCAATAAGCTTTGCTGTTGTAACATCGCATTTGTCGGAAAGGGCAATCCAGTCACCAAATGATGACATTCTGTCGGTACCTCTTGCTCTTGCATATGCAGTAGCAATTGGCGAATCGTCAAGGCCCTCTACATCATCCACAAAGCAAGCTTTTTTGAGTGCATCACTCATTTTGATGCCAACTGCAGCAGATGTGGGGCTTACATGTTTAAATGATGTGGCAGCAGGCATATTAAGAGCTGCTTTGAGCTCCGATACAAGTTGCCAGCTGTTAAATGCATCAAGAAAATTAATATATCCTGGTCTGCCACCCAGTATTTTGATAGGGAGTTCTTCCCCGTTTGCCATATATATTTTTGACGGTTTTTGGTTGGGGTTGCAACCGTACTTAAGTTCAAATTCTTTCATGTTGATGTTTTCCTTTCTCAAGGGTTATTTTTGATTTTTGTTTATCATTCTGCTCTCTACATTGCCTGTTTTAAGGTCAATGTATCTTACATAAAGCGAAATTTTATTGTCTGCATTTAAGCTTTGCCAAATATCGTTGGTAAATGCGTCAATATCATTTGGAACAGCTACTCTTTCGGGTTCACCAACAAATGTAGGTATTGGGTTGCCGTCACAAACATATGTGTGCAAAAAGTGGCCAATGCCGTTAAGCGATGCATAACTAAATGTAAATCTATTGCATGCACTGCCATTTTGGTCTGCACTTTTTAAAATACTCATTTTGTATGTAAAATCATTTTCATCAAAAGTAAGCATTGCACTTATACGAGGTGTAAAGTTGGGACAGTCGGGCTCAAACTCTCTTGTTTGCAAAGCATCCTCAAACGAGGCTCCATCTGCAACAAAATTATATATTGTGTCTGTCTGGTCGCCATTGGTAACAATAAGGTTGTTATCTATTACTTTAATTGGGGAATATATTATAAGTGAAGGGTCCTCCACCTTTGATTCGTCAAAAGGATATATTGTTACATTTTCACCCTCTTCAACAAATACTCTGTTTCGGCTGTTTTCGCTTCTGCCCATAATAAAATATGCAATGGCAGCACTTTTTCCGTCTTCGCTTTTGCCAACAACAATGCCTCTGCCTGCATATGTATTATTTTTAAGAAGCTCGGCCAAATTGTCTATTTTATATACATTCATAGCTATACCTCTTTCGATTTTGTTATATCATTGGATACTTTTTGTACCGCCTGTGGCAAAATAACCCATTCTGCCTGCTCCATAACTCTTTTTTGAAGTATTTCGGGGGTATCATTATCCAAAATTTGTACTGCTTTTTGTGCAATTATTTTGCCGCCATCGGGAATTTCATTAACAAAGTGAACTGTTGCACCGGTAACCTTAACTCCATATTTAAGCGCTGCCTCGTGTACATAAAGTCCGTAAAATCCTTTTCCGCAAAAAGACGGAATAAGTGACGGATGCACATTAAGTATTTTTTGAGGATACCTTTTGGTAAAGTCCTCGCTAAGTATGCACATAAAGCCAGCAAGCACAATTAAGTCGATATCATACTCATTTAAAACATCAATTATCCCCTGCTCAAATTCACTCTGAGTTTTGCCTTTGCGTGCAACTACTGTGCAGGGTATATTATTGTTTTTGGCGCGTTCAAGCGCGTATGCGTTGTCATTAGAAGCAATTACAACGCTTACCTCGCCGCTGGTAATAATACCGCTACTTTGTGCGTCAATTATTGCCTGCAAATTTGTGCCGCCTCCCGAAACAAGTACGGCAATTTTAGCTAGCATAAAACCACGCTTTCTTCACCTTTTACAATTTCGCCTATGATGTAAGCATCTTCGCCATTGGCTTTTAAAATTTGGATTGCTTTGTCTGCATCCTCTTTGTTTACAACAATGCTCATACCAACACCCATATTGTATGTGTTAAACATATCTCTTTCGGGTATGTTGCCGCGTTTTGCAATAAGGTCAAATATTGGAAGTACCTTTATCGAAGCTTTATTGATTTTTGCAGTAAAGCCATCAGGGATTGAACGCGGAATATTTTCGTAAAAGCCTCCTCCTGTGATATGAGATACTGCTTTAACAGTAACCTCGTCAAAAAGAGCAAGCATAGGCTTAACATAAATTTTTGTAGGTGTTAAAAGTGTTTCACCTATTGATTTGCCACCAAGCTCAGCACATGGAGATTTGATGTCGGCATTTTCTACATCAAAAACCTTGCGAACAAGCGAAAAACCATTTGAGTGAACACCGCTTGAAGGGAGAGCTATTATAACATCACCCTCTTTAATTAATTTGTTATTAAGTACTTTATCTTTATCTACAACACCAACAGCAAAGCCTGCAAGGTCATATTCGTCTATTGGATAAAACCCTGGCATTTCGGCAGTTTCGCCGCCAATAAGTGATGCTCCCGACTGTACGCAGCCCTCTGCAACGCCTGATACAATTTGCGCAATTTTTTCGGGGACATTTTTGCCACAAGCTATATAATCAAGGAAAAACAGTGGTTTTGCACCACAGCAAATAATATCGTTTACACACATAGCAACACAATCAATACCAACTGTATCGTGTTTGTCCATAATAAATGCAAGCTTGAGCTTTGTACCAACACCATCGGTACCGCTAACAAGCACCGGCTTGGTAATTCCAGTCATATCAAGCTCAAAAAGACCGCCAAAACCGCCTATATCCGATGATGCACCGGCAGTAATTGTTCTGGCAATGTGTTTTTTCATAAGCTCTACAGCTTTGTAGCCTGCAGTAATATCAACACCTGCTGCTGCGTAACTTTCACTTTTGCTATTGTTCATTTTAAATTCCTCTCTTTCGTTCGCTTATTTTATATTCGTATTTACTTTTTCCATCAACTTTAGGTGATTCTGTTGGATAAACATTGGTAAAGCAACCATGGCAATAACCGCATCCGTTTTCTGTTTCGATTATTTTGCCTAAGTTTTCGATGCTCAAAAATCCAAGTGAATCAACATCAATAATTTTTTGCATTTCTTCAATGGTGTGATTTGCTGCTATAAGTACATCACGGGATGCAATATCAGTTCCATAATAACACGGATTAAGGAATTGCGGTGCCGATGAGCGCATATGCACCTCTTTGGCACCTGCATCACGCAACAGTTTAACAATACGCGCGCTTGTGGTACCGCGGACAATTGAATCGTCAACCAAAACAACTCTTTTGCCTTTTACAGTTTCCGAAACAACATTGAGTTTGATTTTAACCTTTTCCTCCCTTGCCTTTTGACCGGGATCAATAAATGTTCTGCCAATGTATTTGTTTTTTATAAAACCAATTCCATAAGGTATACCCGATTGTTTTGAATAGCCGAGTGCCGCATCAAGCCCCGAATCGGGTACGCCAATTACAACATCAGCCTCAACAGGCTGTTGCATTGCAAGATACCTTCCTGCGTTTAAACGGGCTTTATGAACACTGTATCCATCTACAACAGAGTCTGGCCTTGCGGTGTACAAATATTCAAATATACAAATAGTTTTATTTTGCTTGTTACAGTGAGTTGTTATTGTTCTGATGCCGCCATCGGAGTCAAATACTACTATTTCACCAGGTTCGATATCTCTTATAAACTGTGCACCAACCGAATCAAGAGCACATGTTTCGGATGCAACAACATAGCTGCCCTCTTTGGTTATACCATAACACAACGGATGAAATCCATGAGGGTCACGCGCAGCAATGAGCTTGGTAGGCGACATTACAAGAAGTGAATATGAGCCTTTTAAACTATACATTGCCTGCTCGAGTGCCTCTTCTACCGATGGACACTTTATACGCTGCTTGGTAATAAGATATGCAATAACCTCAACATCACGGCGGCTGTGAAAAATGGAACCTTCCATCTCAATTTCACGCCTGAGTTCATTTCCGTTTATAAGGCTGCCCTGATTTGCAAGAGCGTAGTGTCCGTTGTAATGGTTTACAATAACCGGTTGCGAATTGTGCACACCTCTGGTATTGTCGGCACCGTATCTGACATGACCAATTGCTGCATTACCCTCGCCAAGCTCATCGAGTACTCTGTGAGTAAACACATCATTAACTATACCCTTTGCCTTGTGCGAGCGAAAAAGTCCGTCGTCACAAACAACTATACCACAGCTTTCCTGACCGCGATGCTGAAGTGCAAACAAACCGTAGTATGTACTTGCTGCAACGTTGCAGGCTTCCTTTGCAATAATACCAAAAACACTCATAAATTACTCCTTCCGCGAAATAGGTTTCGCTTAATCAAATATGTTTAAATTAAATGGAATAAGCGGAATATTAAATTCCGCTTGTATAGATATTAAAAATTATATGTATCCTCTATTTCTTTATTTTTATCAAGGACATTTTGTGTTGCTTTACTTCTAAAATCGGCATATTTTTGTGCAAGAGCCTCATCACCGATAGCAAGCATCTGTATTGCCAAAAGTGCCGCATTTTGTGCACCGTTTATTGCAACAGTAGCCACAGGCATACCGCTTGGCATCTGAACTGTAGACAAGAGCGCATCAAAACCGTCAAGCGTGGTTGACTTAACTGGAATACCTATTACAGGCAATATTGTATTTGCAGCAACTGCTCCTGCAAGGTGAGCCGCCATACCTGCTGCAGCAATAATTACACCAAATCCGTTATTCTTGGCATTGGCTGTAAACTGTTGTGCCTCAACAGGTGTACGATGAGCAGAATACACATGCACCTCAAATGGTACATCAAAATCTTTAAGTGTATTTATTGCTTTTTCAACAACAGGCAAATCACTTGCACTACCCATAATAATTGCAACTTTTTTCATAATGTTACCTCCATAAAAATACAAAAGGACACACCTATGCATAATAGATGTGCCCAGACGGTCGACAAATAAATTCTCTGCTCCTTTGCGGTTATCCGCCAAGCACCACCATAGCTTATGGTTAACTCTTTCCGTCAGTTACAGAAAATACAAGATTATTATATCAAACTGCCTCAAAATTGTCAACAATTTAAGCTATTTTAAGACAAATTTTTAAAATTAATAACTGTATTTACCAACTATTTGGTTATAATCAACTAAAACAATTTTGAAAACGGATTTTTAATGCGTATATTTAAAAGCAGAAACGAAAAATTCGTTTCTGCCTTTAAATATCAATTATCGAAAATTTACTTCCACTGTATAAATTTGTAGCTGTCCATTATCTGAAAAAATTTTGAAAGTCTTTCATAAAGAGGCTCGCTTTTTTGGCCAAATTTATTTTTAACAAGCTTTCCAATTTCAAAAATACTGCGTTTTCCATCAGCACACAAAACAGAGTAGCTCCCAAGCTCATCAAGATGTATATAACTAACCTTAGGTTTAAAAAACAGTATTTGTGCAATGCGGTTAATAATACCTTTGTTATGGATTTGAAGTGTTACTATTCCATCATCGTCTGCCTTGTACTCTATACTGCTGCTCACAAGCGGTATTTTGTCAAGATAGTTTTGGCTGTTTGCTTTACTTTTTTTCATGGTTTATTTACCTAAATTGCTTCTTTTTTTGAGCAATGAAAATTTAACAACAGTAAATATTGTTATTGCAAAAAGTACAAGGCTAAGAACATTTGCTACACCTGCTGGTAATGAAAGCACTGCAGATATATCAATAACATTACTAATGCCAAATACAGCAAATATTGCAAGTATAATACCAACAATACCCTCGCCTGCAATCATACCCGAACAAAAGAGGATACCATCGTTGATGATGTTTTTCTTGGTAGTTTCGTCTTTTTTGAGTTTTTCAAATACAAGGCGAACAAGACCGCCCACCATAATGCATGCATTAAGCTGTACAGGGAGATACACACCAATTGCAAACGGAAGTACAGGAATGCCTACAACCTCAACAACAATTGCAATAAACACACCAATGAAAACAAGTGTCCAAGGCAGGTTTGCATTCATAACACCTTCGATAATCATCTTCATAAGGGTGGCTTGAGGAGCCGCGAGCTCTTCGGAACCAAAGCCCCACGCAGAATCAAGAAGGTAAAGTGTACCGCCTATTGCAAGAGCTGATGCTGCAACACCAATAATTTCACCAATCTGTTGTTTTTTAGGTGTTGCGCCCAAAAGGTAACCGGTTTTTAAATCCTGTGATGTGTCGCCCGAAATGGCTGCAATAATACAAATAATAGAGCCTATTGCTATAGCAGCCTGCATACCCTGAGCACCAACTTCACCTGTTAATTTAAGCACAAGTGTTGCAATAAGCAGTGTTGCAATTGCCATACCCGAAACAGGGTTGTTACTGCTGCCTACCAAGCCAACCATTCGTGACGAAACAGTTGCAAAAAAGAATCCAAATACAACAACTATTATTGCACCAATAGGTGAAACAGGAATTGCAGGAACAAGCCACACAAGAATTGTAAGCAATACAATTACTGCAATAACAGTTTTCATGCTCAAATCCTTTTCGGTACGGAGTGTTGACGAAGCACCTGCAACAGACATACCCTTCATGGCTCCTGCAAATGTAGATAATATAAGAGGAAGTGACTTAATAAGGCTTATAATACCTCCGGCAGCAAGTGCTCCTGCACCAATGTATCGAATATATGTGCCCCATATTGCACCAGCGCCTCCATCGGCAAACAAATTGCCAATTGTGTCTGTACCGGGATACATAACAATATTTTCACCAAACAAAACAATAAGCGGTATAATTACAAGCCAGCTGAGCACTCCGCCTGCAAACATATACGAAGATATACGCGGACCGCAAATGTAACCAACGCTCATAACTGCAGGATAAATTTGTGTGCCGATCTCGCCTGCATATCCTTTAACCCTGAGAGACACTTCACCAGGAACTGCCTTAAGGCCATCTATAATAAATTTAAACAAAGCTGCAAAGCCCATACCTGCAAATACTGTGCCTGCATTGGCACCACCCTCTTCACCCGCAAGAAGAACCTCTGCACAGGCAGTACCTTCGGGGTAAGGGAGTATGCCGTGCTCTTTTACAATAAGTGCATTACGCAGCGGCACCATAAAAAATACACCAAGAAGACCGCCAATCAAAGCAATAAGTGTAATTTCCAAAATACCGGGTTTTTGCATTACACCCTCCTGCGCCCACAAAAACAGTGCAGGAATTGTAAATATAGCACCAGCAGCTACAGATTCACCAGCTGAACCCACAGTTTGTACAATATTACTTTCGAGGATAGAATTTTTGCGCATAATTACTCTGATTACGCCCATTGATATAACAGCTGCAGGAATTGATGCAGAAACTGTCATACCAACACGCAGTCCAAGATATGCATTGGCAGCACCAAAAACAACCGCAAGTATAATTCCCATTACTATAGATGTAACAGTTAGCTCGGGTGTTAGTCTCTCGGCGGGAATATATGGTTTAAAATTTTTGTTTTCCATATTTTTCTCCTTTCGTACATAAACATATACAGTAGAATATTACCATATTTTTGTACCTTTTTCAATAGTAAATTGCAACAAATAAAATCAATTTATTCATAAAACATACTAATTTTGTTTGTTATAGTTAAGAATAATAATACCTGTGCAAATAAGTATAAGTGTAACTATTAAATTTAAAGCCGAAACATTGCTTTGCTCTGTTAATAAAAGATTTGAAAGCAATACTCCAAACACAGGAATACAAAATGTGTAAATTGTAACCTTAGATACTGTATTGTGCTTTAAAAGTACACCCCACAGTGCATATGCAATAGCCGAAAGAAAGGCAAGGTATGTGAGCACCAAAAATGCTTTAAAGCTCGATATTACAATGTTTCCACCAAATGCAACACCTATTGCAATCATCACAATACCACCCATAAAAAACTGGTATCCGCTTATTATAACAGGGTCTTCATACTTTGAATACTTTTTCATAAGTACCGAAGATACTCCATATGCTATGCTTGAAAATATAACAAAGCAGTCACCTGTAAAATTCATATTAAAATCAAGTCCATTAAGGTTGATAAGGATTATCCCTGCAAAGCCAAATAAACATGCAACTAATTTTTTGAGCGTGAGCCTTTCCTGCCTGAATATAAGACTTGCAACGAGCAGTGCAAAAAAAGCATTTGAACCACTAAGCACTGTGCCTTTTACACCAGATGTATTAGCCAAGCCAATATAAAAGAAAATATACTGAATTATTGTTTGAAAGCAGCTTACAGTTGCAACCTTGCGAATGTTTTGTTTTTGAGGATACAAAAGCTTTTTGCGTGCAATGCTGTAAATTAGTATTGTCAAAACACCTGCAAATGTAAATCGCACACCAGCAAAAAGTATTGTAGATGCCGTATCCTTAACAGGAAGTATAAGTGAATAACCTATTTTAATAAAAGGTGTTGCACTGCCCCACAGTGCACAGCAAAGTATTGCACCAAGTGCAACAAATATCGGGTTTGTGTAAAGTTTTTTTGTATTTTCCATTGTATACTCCGTTAGTTTAAAATATTGTATAATCTTAATATAGTAATCATAGACTGCTCAGTAGAATAGCTCTCTTTAGGCGAAAAATTATTATCCCCTGTTCCATTCATAATTCCGTGTTGTTTCATAGTGTAGACCGAATTTTTTGCCCAGTCGGATATATAAATATCATCAGCAAAAAGCTCATCATCAGCCTCAAGCTGCTCCCCAAACAACTGATATACCCTGTGAAGTATGGTTGCAGCCTGTTCCCTCGTGAGATAATCCTGAGGGGCAAACTTACCGTCACCCACTCCGTTGATAACACCTAAATGTGAAAGCATCAAAACTTTTTTATTATCTGTATCGATGTAAGAGATGCCTGATTCGTCTGATGTTTTTTGTTTAACAAAAGGTAGTTCATATATAAGCTCACAAAAGCTTTCCCGGGTAATATTTTTGCGGTATCTGCTTTGCAAATGCTCGGGTATAAGTCCAAGCTCTTTTGCCTTGTCAACATCTTCTTTTGCCCAATCTGATGGGGTGTCATATGTGCAGCGTACAACATTGCCGGCTATACATCCGGCTTTGCCTAAGCCTCTGCCGATATAAGCAATGCCGTTTTTAAACTCGCCGCCCATCATCCATCTGTGTCCGTTAGTCTCAATTTGAGAAAGAACTATTTCGCCTTTTTCGTTAATATATGAGGTGTCGCCGTATCTTGAGTAAATCATATTTTGCACAACAGAAGCCATACCCTCTGAAAAAGCTCCCTGTACATAATAGCCCTTGGGTAGTGCAAGCATATATTCGCCGTCGGTGTTTATATAGCCTTCAAAATTGTAAGTTGATATTCCGATATAACCATTGTCGCCTATTTTTGTTACATAGTTGTAGTTACTGATAATTGTATTTCCTTTTGAATTTACAAGTCTTGTTCCGAGCAAATCTGTAACAGCAAAAACATCCATTCCGATATGTTCAATGTGCTTAGCGTTATTTACAAGCACTGTTCCGTCTGTTGCAGTAACTTTGTAAACATTATTATCAGTGAACGACACGATATATCCGTTTTCGGTAATTTGTGTTACATTGTCATCGGTTTCGATCAATACATTATGATTTTCGTCTGTTATTATATTGTTTCCGTCGTCAAAAACAAGTATATACTCTTTGACGCCATCAAAAATAAACGGTTCTCCAGATTGATACTTTTTAATTAAGCTTTCATTTTCATCAACAAGGCACCATTTGCCGCCTATTTTAACTTTGTATAATTCATCACCAAATCTAAAAGCGTTGTCTTCGCCGTATTTTTTGACAAACTGTTCTCTAATTTTATCCTGAGGCTCTGTTTTCCACATCTGTTCTTTTGTAATTTCGTTGCCATACAAATCAAGGTACTTCGTTTCACCGCTGTACAGTTCAAAAACGTACCCAATAGATGCGTAAACATTAATATTTTTTACATTGCCGTAATCAATATACTCATAGTCATACAGAGGCTCTGTTTTTGTTTCGGGCTTAGTGCATCTGATTACGCCGTAATAAGTTCCGTCGGTTACTGTAAAATCGTCTTTATTTGTAACTCCCCATAAATTTGCGTCTTCCCACCAGTATGAGCTGTCTACTCTGATATTTGTACCCAAAAAATCCGCAATTATATTACCGTCTTTATCTATAAGTTTTTTGCTTAATGTGTATGCAATACCATTGCGATAACCATGTGACCATTCGTCTGACTCAAACTCAACATTTCCATTGTAGTCAAGCACGTGATGACTCCAGCTTCCGTCACTGTTAGCTCTTGATGCAAAAGCAACCCCCTCATTATATGATGAAATCATACGATAATTAAAGTCTGTCACCTCTTTGCCGTCCAGATTGTAATATCCGCCGTGGTCATATGATTTTTTTGCAGCTATTCTGCCCTCTGATATATCTGAAATATCAATATGCTCTAATGGCAAAATAGTATTACCTTCAAAATCTATAACTCCATATAAAGTACCATATTCATCTTTATCTTTACGGGTATTTTGGGCAGAAACAACAATAAGTCTGTTGTCTATATATACTCTGCTTGGTTGATATTGAAGTGTAGGTGAAATAACAATATTACCCTGAACATCAACAAGTCCGTAAAATCCGTCCTTTGATGTTACATAAAAAGTGTTATGTTCATCATACAAAGGTTTGATGTAATCATATTCAAATTCACCAACCTTTGCGCCCTCATAGTCAAGAAAGCCATATTTCCCCTCGTATTTTGCAATAAAAAGCCAACCCTCATAGGGCATTTTTATCTCATCGTATATTGCAGGAATTGCAACTTCAAAATTGTTATTAACAGTTCCTACTTTATAATTATCAAAATAAATCATATGTCCGTTAAAAAATTTCATACAGTCATATTGATTTTTTTGAACAAATTTGCTGTAAGGCTGTGTTGTAACCAGTTCCTTACCGTGATACACACCAAATTCACCCTGATAATACGAAAGCGGTCTGTCGTCATTATTACCCCCGTGGTCTATAAAAATAGTTTCATCAGAAATGCCGATTACATTACCATCATATTCGTGTGATATATATCCCTGATAATTCATTACATATGTTTTACCATCTTTGCCTGCCAAAGCGTTAAATTCATCAAATTCACCAATGTAGTTATAATTATCAGATAATTTATTGCCATCTGTATCATATATGGCAACAGTGCCGTCTTTGTGAGTAGCTTTGTATATACCAAAATTTTTAATTCGCTCAATACGGCTAAATTCCAGCGGCATAATATATTCATAATTCTGTGACTTGATTTGTGCATATACTGGAAGCGATAAAATAAAAATTGTCAAAATCAAAACAAAAGATGTAATGCGTTTCATATTATGTACCTCCTTGTTTATTAGTGTTTTTTGCTTTTTAACACATCTGTTGTTATATCATAATAACATAAAAAAGCTCATAATTCAACAAAAGACACCTGATTGTAATATTACAATCAGGTGTCTCAAATTTGCGATGATTTATTAAATAAGGTTTTTGCAACATTTAATTTGTATTAATCATTGTTTTCGAGCTCTGCAAATTTTGCCGCCATTGTGGGATTGTTTTTGGTAAGGCGCTTGATTGTTAAATCTTCTGCCTTGTTGTTGGCAAGTCGAAGATTATTTTCTGATGAAAGAAGTGCGTCTTTTGTTTTTTGCAAATGGTCGATTGTTTTGTCTATTTCGTCAATTGCCTTTTGAAATTTTTCGCTTGCTATGCGGAAATTTCGCGAAAACTTGTCTTTAAAGTCATTAATATCATCTTCAAAATGTGTAATATCTATATTTTGGTTTTTAATAACCGCAAGCTCCTGCTTGTATTTAAGCGAATTAAGTGCAGCATTTCTGAGCAGCGTTATTATTGGTATAAAAAACTGCGGGCGTACCACATACATCTTTGGGTATCTGTGTGACACATCCACAATGCCAGTGTTGTAATACTCATTGTCTGCCTCAAGCATTGTTACGAGCACTGCATATTCACAGCCCTTTTCGTTGCGGTCTTTGTCAAGTTCTTTAAAAAAGTCTTCGTTTTTGTGCTTGGTTGCGGTGGTATCCATTTCATTTTTCATTTCAAACATAATGGATATAAATTCAGTGCCGTCGGCTGATGCTTCACGATAAATAAAATCGCCTTTACTGCCTGTTTTTGCATCGTTATCCTTTTCAAAATATGCATTTTGAAAAGCGGTTGCACGCAGCTTGTTAAATTCCATTTCACAGTGCTGTTCAAGGCTCTCGCCTATCATTTTGGTAGACTGACGGGTTTTAAAATCCTTGTAATATGCAATTTCGTCATCTTTTAATTTAATCTGCTCCGAGTGTCTTTCGATAATGGACTTCTCTTTTAAATCCCACTGGGATTTTGAAAGTTTTATCTCATTTTCAAGTTCAAAAATTTTTGCGTCTTTATCTGAAACTGCGTTTTTTACACAAAGGTCTGTATTGGTTTTTGAAAGTTCAAGTTCACCTTTGAGTTTTGATATTTCAAGGTCTTTTTGTGATATGAGATTATCTTTTTCGGCAGAAAGTTTTGCAAGAGCAATTTCAACCGCATTTTGCTTTTCGGTTCGTAAAATATTTTCTCTCTCGGCGATTTCCTTTTCAAACTCACCATCACGGACTTGTTTTAGTATTGCCGAATATCCCGATTCGTCAACATGAAAAATCTCACCGCATTTAGGGCATTTAATTTCCTGCATAATAACTCTCCTAAAATTTAGTTTTAATAAATATGTATTAAGTATATCACATTAAATTTTTGTTGTCAAAACACTTTAACTTATAATATCAACATAACAAAAACAGCTTAAAACCTATAGTTTCAAGCTGTTTTAAATAATTTATGGTATTATTCCCACTCTTAACTCTCAAAGCTATTTGTGGTTATATGTGGTCTAAAAGCAATCGAATTAAGACTATTTTTCTAAACAATCTACTTTGTCTATATAGTCTTCTGAAAAATGTACGTCAATCGACGTCATTTATTTTTTGTTGAATCTGGTTCTCCATTACGCACAACATCTTCAAAATCAAATATCATTGTACTGGTGTTAAGTTTCTTGAAGCAACGCCTACATCTAAATCTGTTTTGCGTAAATTTAATCCAATCCAAATCAGAGTTGTGTTTTTTTCCACATCTTGTACAAAACAAATACATTTCTTCTAAACTTAATAATTCTTTAACTTTATCGAAGGAAGTATGTGCCGCATATAAGTTTTTCAGAGCCAAGTTGTATTTGTTTATAAGTACAGTATATTCCTTTAGCTTTGCTATATCAATGAATATTTTTGCGATAACATCCATTGTATAAAACATAACGTATGGCATGGAGGTATAATAATAACCAACGTTTCTTTTGTAAATCTCATCATCCATAAAAACAAAGTTCAGTCCAGATGGAGACGTTTTCAAATTAGCCCTTGTTGTTATCAAGTGGTTTGTAGCCTGTAACATACCATTAAGACTGAATTCTTCGGTATAACTGTACCTAAAATCATACATATCAATTACTGCCGAAACGTCATCTGGTTGTATTTTATGAATATGGCTCTTTCTCTTTTCTTCAAAACGTTTGCTTACAATTTCATATTTCCCAACGTCATCAGACTCCAACATCAATTTAACAAGTTCCACTTTATCTACATATAACCATTCGAGATATGCTAATGTTTCTTGTAAAGGTTTCCTTAATAACGCCCAAGCCACATTTATATTTCCGTTAAACGCTTGTTCAATCGAAGCAATATAGTAATTTGAAAAATCAACAACAAGTGAAAAGAACAAATGCTTATAATAAAAATTATATACTACGTCTTCGTGTCCATTCTCTAATAGCCATTTTTGTCTATCCGCATTGTTTAAGTTACAATACTCTTTTAGAACCTCCTCGTTTTCTACTGGAATAGAAAAACTTTCATTAGATAGATGTTTTTCGTCTGCGTATTTTATCATATCTAACAAACAATTTTTACAATATTCAAGAAACGAGTGGTTAGGACTAAAGTCGGTATTAAAATTATTAGACATTCGTTCTTCTCCTTTTATTATTCCTCGCTTTTTGCCAGGTTGATTAGTGACAAGCAGAACACTTTTTATATCCGTCACCTTTTGCGGCTTCACTGTTATAAATCCAGAAACCATCAGATGTATCTAATTTTGAGCAACCATATTTGTGATAAGTCCTTGAATTATCATCAGGCACTATTTCAGCATGGTCTCTAAAGAATTTCAATTCCCAATAGTTATCCCATTTTTCATCTTCTAAGGCATCAACCTCTTTTTGTAATTTGTTTTTTTTGCTTTCGAGATTGCTAACTTGCCACTCAAGAGAATCAATTTCGCTATATTGATAGATATTAAATCCGATTGCTGTAATTAACGCTATCGAGAATACAAGCACAATAAAGAAAACCTTATTAAATCGAATGCCCTTAAAATACTTCTTTCCACATCCAGTACATTGTTTCGTTTCACCATCAATCAATGAGCCACAACGAGAACAATATTTTACCTTTTTCTTTTTTTCGTTAGAGGTGTTATGTAAGATGAGTTTAACCGTATCAACTACAACGGATGTCGGCTCTTGAATTTGCGTTTCTGGGCGTGGAGTTTCCGTTGGTACACTATCAATTTGCTCTGGAACTTCGTTCTCTATATCGGAATGTACAGTTGTCTTGTCTGATACATCGTCAATCGGTTCTGTTGAAACATCTTCCTCAATAGGTTCGATTTTACTACCGCAATACTGACAGAACTCACTATCATCTGGTAATTTGTGATTACATTTATTACAAATCATTCTTAATCACTCCTTTTCTATGACTTCAGTACCACATTTGTCGCAAAACATTGAACCATCAAGCAATCTGTTACCACACTTTCGGCAAAAAGTAGTTTTATTACCTTCTCCGCCTTCGTACTGTATATTGTTTGGGGTTTCATCAAAATTTCCTGGTGTATATTCTGCTTTAATAAGTCTTTTGTTGAAATATTTAATATTTAGACGATACCAAACAAAAAATGCGATAACCAAAATAATTATTCCACAGATAAGAGCTATACCAATGTCAAAACCATTTTGAATGTATTGCTGTACTGCTTGACTATAAGCCATATATATCGTTTCGTATATTAAAACACTTTTAACAAACGGAACAAAGGCTCTATAATCTCCTCTTGATTTTGCGAAAACCATTATTGCGAGTACAGGCTGAGCAACTGCTCCTAGGAAGTATAGCATCATCCACCAATAGCTTGTATATACTTCTACATATTGAAAGAAATCTGTAATAACCGTTAATGAAGCAAGACAGGCAAGCCAAGGTCTAACCTTTGTATAAAAGGTAAACCATTTAGTACCTCTGCTTCTATCCATAAATAAACTATCCATTTTCTAGTCCTCCTTAACAATTGCTGTACCGCATTTGTTACAAAATTGCGCCCCGTCAAGTAATTTGTTGCCACACTTACGACAAAAGGTGACTTTTTCCTCAGCGGTTGCTTCCTCGTTATCAAGCATCTGTTCTGAATCTGGTTTTTTTGTATTTTCTGGAAATTTATTTAAATTACTCAAGCAAAAAGTAATAATCATAGTAATTAATGGTGAAATAAGAAAACTTAAAAAATACCATCCCCAAAAATTTCTACCCTTCTTCTTTGCTACAAAACCTGGTATCAATGCCCATAACGCTATTCCAAGAATTTGTGCCATAATTATTTCACTCCTTTATAATTTCAGTTCCACATTTGTTACAAAATTGTGACCTGTCAAGTAACTTATTGCCACATTTTCGACAATATTTTATCTCGGTTGTTTCGTTTGAGTTTTCGTTCTGTGTTGGTTCGCTAATATGTAATGGCTGAAATCCCTCTAGAACCCTACGCTTTTTCAAAATGTTCAACCCTACCGTTGAAAATACACCAGTCCATAAGATATAAGGTGCACCAGAAGATTTCCCATTAAATACTATGAATAGGAACATAACAAAAAAATTTATACCGTAGCAAAGCAAATTGTATTTTTTTCTTGTTATAGTCTTTTTTCTTGTATTTGCGAAAATTATAGGAAACAAGGCATAAGCTAAAAGAGTTATTCCTAACATTATAAGCAGAATTGGTATATATACCGCAGGTCCTTGCTGGAACAGCTCATATGTCATAACGTTCCATCTCCTTCCTCATCATTTTTCACTTCTTTTTGTTCCACATATATGGCAGAACAAACTATCAGTAGTCAAATTGCTTCCGCAATTAGAACAAATTGCTCCTTCTTCATCCATAGATGAAACATCTAATTCCAAAATAGTTTCTGACACATTCAGTTTGACGTTTCTTTTCTTGTTATGCCTCACAACAAAAACTATAACAAGTGCGATTATTCCGAACATTACAATCATCAACAACACAGGAGTTGTTGGGTTGGTACTATCAACATTTTCGTACTCAACACTATTAAGCAGTTTTTCAAAATCCGTAAAGTATGGACTGTCTTTTGTTCCTCCAAACTGAAACTCATATAACCAGCCATTGTGAAAACGAACTACTCTCGTCATATCCACAATAAACTCCATACCGTACATTTCTTGTTTGCTTTTTTGCTCGGCTATAAAATAATCAATTCCGTTATAGGTAACTTTGGATATGTTGTTGGCATCAACGCCAAAATATTCCTTCATATCGTCCACGGTAAAAAGTGATGAGTCAAAATCGGAACGAGAAGCTCCAAATTTTTCTGACTCTGACATTTGCGACCAAAGGTCTGTACTTCCGTACATAATTGACAGTCCTTCTTCTTTGCCAGAAGCAAACTTTACATCGATATACTCTCTGTCTTTGGATAAATCCTTTTCGTGCCAATTTGCTGGGACAGTGAATTTGGTATTCGTATCAACATCTATATACTCAAACGCATCGGTTTCTGGAACAGTTGGAGCTGGTATGGGGGCTGTATCAAATACAATACTATCAATAACACCCTTAATAACAGCTTCTTGAGTCTGCGATAATGCTCCAGAATAAGACCTGATGGTAAAATTTATCGTTTTGGCATCATAATTAGTATAATATTGTAAGCCATAAAACGAATTACTTGTATCAGTAATGTGAAGTTTGATGAACTTTGCTTGTGAATGCTCGTAAATGTCATAATTTGTAATGGTAAGTCCATAGTCTTCATATCCTTTCACAAGCGAGGAAGCAAGTGTTTTTAGCGTACCGTTGCTAAATTCGGATAAATTATTAAAAACCCCATCAGTCATAGTTACAACAATTTCTTCGTTAGTTCCATCGTTTGGGATAGCATTAAGATAAACCCCAGTTGACTTGAACTGTTTTATAAGGTCAGTTCCCGACAGTCCACGGTCACTAAAAATAGAACTATATGGTGAAGTATCTTGGGTTATTACATCATATTTTGATGGTATAGTTACCTCAAGTCCTAATTCATCAAGTTCGTATGTACTAGAAGTCGCAAATGCTGGAAGTGTGAAAACGGATAACGAAAAAGCTAAAACAAATAAGCTAGTTAAAATTTTTTTCATAGTATATACCCCTTCAATTCTGCTTATATTATTTTTATTCACCAGAACTATCATCAGCGTGGATATACTCAACAATGTCGCCATACGACACGCCCAACGCCTTACATATTTTATTGAGGATAGTCATACTGACTTCCTCGTTACGATTGATTTTAGTCCAGGTATTCGCTGACACATTACATCTTTCTCGACACTCCTTCGGGGTGATGTCGTGTTCCAGCATATACCTAAATAAAGGTTTATAACTTACCATAAAAACCACTCCTTATATAGCCTACCAATCAATACAAAATTTTACCAATTACATAATAACACATTTTTCTACAAAAATCAAGATATTCTCACAATTTCTTGTGATTTTATCGCTAAATCCCGAATTGAGAACATAAAAAATGCCGAATTCAGCACCACCGCACCAAATCGGCTTTTTTTACGGAACGATAGATAGCAAGAGATTTTCAAGGTTAAAGGCTTCCTGTTCCTCACTTCGTACCCGAAGCGAAACGCCAGTAGTACGGGTGGTGTTTCACATCGGGCGAAGCAAGTGAAAATGTGCTTTGCGAAGCACCGAGTTTTTTGACAAAAACTCTCATTTTCCCTTGTACTCCGTTCGGAACAGGAACGCCTTGCGAGGCGTTCAAATCGGTAAAAAGCTCTCTGCGGAGAGCTTTTTTAATGTAAAATTATATTTTTCAATTCGGCACAGTAGAATATAAAAACACAATTTGTGAGGTGATGCTATGCGAAAATCCAGCTACCTGTCAATATCCGAAGCAAAGGACAGGGATGCCTATTTGCTTCTGTTAAATTGTAACTGCTGTCTTCACTCCCAGCTTAAAGAGTATGTCAGCGAAAATCGTATCAAGAGCTACCTTCACGCCAAGCTCATCGAGAAGATTGCCATCCAGGACAGATTTGTCTATCGACTCACCGATAAAGGCTACCGAGAGTTCGGACGTGAGATAAGCACCGACAATTACCGCTACCACTCCAATTCCCTGGAACACGACATCGCCCTGGCTCAAAGGTATATTGACCTACATAGACAAGACCCTGGATGTATCTGGCGTAACGAACAGGACTTGAAACGAGAAAGAGCTGATATAGTGGATAATCTGCGAGAGCAAGGCAGACACTACGAAGCTGAAAGGTTTCTGGCTTCCAGCGTTCCAGACTGTACTATAACGATGTCAAACGGTATCTCCTATGGCTTTGACATCGTTACGGATAATTACACATCGGCTGACATCCAGCTAAAAGAGGACTTCTGTACCGAGCTACAAATGGAATTTCACTACGAAAGGATTTGATTTAATGAATAAAGAACGATACGAAAAGCAACTACAAGCGTTAGACGAGTTCCCAATCTGGACGATTGAGCAAATTAAGGAATATCTACATATGGACTTTGACACCGTACAAAAGATGGTAGAAGCTAAATGGCTGTATAAGTTCAGCGTTTCCAGATGTACCTTCTATTCCGTGTCTAACAAGAAATTCACCAACCAGGCTATCATCAAGTCAATACTGTCTATTGATGCTATGTACCAGCTAAATTACAGCAAGTTTGACGGATGGCTGGTTCGTGATGACTCTCTCTACGATAAATCCCTCATATCAAGAGGCGTAAAGCGTATTGGCTACCTGGACGATGACAACAGGTTCAATCTGTACCAGGTTATCGTTCCCCAAATACTCACCGAGAAGGACTTTTCCAAGATGGCGAAGCTCCTTATCGACATACATAACAATAACGAGTGCGACTACATCCAGGTTGTCTTTGTGGTAAGAAACAACGACACATCGGCTCTGGAAGCCTACCTGGAAGAACAAGACCAGCTCATACCGTACTTTATGGCTGGGTACATCAAGTTCCAGGCGTTTTCCTTCTACCGTTCCCATTTTGACTATTTGAAGTTATAATTCGGATTTTTCGACAATAGAATATAAAAAATATAAAAAATATTCTCAATAAAATGGTCGATAAGTAGAGAGGAAGGGAAAACGATGGAATTAACAAGAGAAGAAAGACAATTTTTAGAGGAAGTAGTATTTTCCGAAGAAAACCAGAGACGAAATTTTGAGCTATTCATAGCTCATATGGAAGAAGACTATGCGAACAGTCTTTCTTGTCAAATAGCATAGCCATAAAGACTTGAACCCTTTAGGTTCTTGTCTTTTTTGTTTTAGCGTTATATTCCTTCCTTATTTGTTATATAATGAGATAAGAGCCTCCCGAAAGGGAGCGTAAATACAAGGGAAAGAAATAAATATTTATTCTGTAGGGTTTCTTTTCTCCTTAATTAAAATCAAGTAAATACAAGGGCAAGAAGAATAATGTCGCACAACACTAACCATTAGTGTTTGTGCGACTTTTTTGTTGCTCCGACACTTTTTAATGGTGTCGAACACTTTTAATGATTTTTTTGAATAAAAAAAGCGTATAACCATATTAGTTAAGGTTTCCAGTCCAAAACGCAACGCATTTTGGCTACCGTTGAGGTAACCACAAAAATCTTCGATTTTTAGTGGTCGGTATTTACCGAAGAAAATTTCCGCTTTGGGTTGCCTCGCAGAGTATATCCCATTCGCCTTCCGAGTGAAACGAAGGAAGGCTCTTAATCGGTTAGCCTTGAAAGTTTCTTTCGAGGCAAGTAAAAGTTTATTACACATTACTACTTTAGATAAACAACTACTACTTAAAACAAAATATATATTAGAAAGGAAGTATTGATTATGATTACTTATAACTTAAATCAAGCAAAAGACTTTATTAAGCTCTCTACTCGTTGTTATTGTGATTTGAAGGGAGATAAGAATTACTGTAAGTTACAAAAGTTAGATGCTATTGACTTCTGCCTTTGGTTTGATAACTCTCTCCTTGAAATAAAGGAGTTGTCCTTCCGACAAGCTCCTTTTGACTTTATTCTCTCCCTGGTAGATAAGAACCACATCAACACCAAGGCTTTCTTCGGGAACGCCTGTAAAGACAATTTTAGAGTTGCTTGTCTTCTGTTCTCCAAGTTCGTTAAGTGTGATGTTGAGAGAATACACGCCATCCGAGAGAAGTTCCTGACAGATAACCCTGGCTTCCTGTTTCCGAAGCTAGAACCCACTCCTGTTAATTTTGACAGCATCTTTGATTATCCCCGACACAAGTGTAACAAGATGATTTTTCCATACCTCTATGGGAACGGTGTCAGCAAGTCTGTTATTGCCGAGCTTATTTCCCGACAGTTTATTGCCTTTGAGGAGCAGTACAACAATATCATATATATCTGCCAGGACTGTCTGGACTATCACGGCATCGAAAAACACGGTATCGGACATAAGCACTTTATGAAGCTGGAAGGAGAGCCTTTCCCCTTTGTTTATTTCCCAGAGGATTTAGAGGATGTCCGCAACGACAAATTTATCCAAGCTGAAGTTTTTGACACCACCCTGGCACTACTCCAGCATTTGAGCAAAGAGGACACTGAGCTATACAGCAACGTACTGTATGTTTCCTTACATACCAGCAACTACAACAGAGAAGTACTTGACAATCTTCGTCTTGCCTTCCCGAACATCACTCTCAACTTCCACTTTGAAGACGAGAAGGGGTACAAAGCAAAGCCTATTCTGCTTGATACACCACCAGAACCAGCTTCCGAAACCGAGATAGAGGCTGTTGTCGATGATACAGATGACGAAGAGCTTCCATTTTGACATAATTCAGCTATTTTCTTATATTTTCCTCCCGATTTGCGTATCATCTAATATCAAAAGAAAATTAACCGTACAGAAAATTGGGAGGAATTAAAATGGCTATGAATAAAAAAGTAATGGAAATCGTAACGGAACGTATTATCAACCGTATCACTACCGAGCAAAGACTACCCTGGCATCAACCCTGGGACTTTAGAAACGCACCGATAAACCACACAACGCTTAAAGCATACAGAGGGATTAACCTCTGGTTACTCAAAAGCGGACACGAGTATGTAACCTGGAACCAGCTTTGCGACATCCAGAAGCAAAACAAGGACATCAAGCTCCGTAAAGGGAGCAAAGCTCACCTGGTTGTGTATTTCAGTTTCAAGAAGACCACGAAGGATGTTACCGATGCTGACGGTAACACCGAGCAAAAGGAAATGGATATTCCGTTCCTTCGCTACTACAATGTGTATGACATAGAAGACATTGACGGTATCTCTCCGAGAAGACCAGAAGTGAGCTATGAGCATAACCCCATTGAAGAAGCCGAGCAGATTATCAGTTCATACCTTGACCGTGAGAAAACCTTGAAGCTGGAATTTAACGATGGTGGAAGTGCCTTCTACCGCCCAGCTACAGACCTTATAAGTGTTCCATCTCGTGAGCTTTATAAGAACCACGCTGAATACTACTCAACACTGTTCCACGAGATGACACATTCAACAGGACACGCTTCCAGACTGAACAGGCTGAAATCCCCAGCTTTTTTCGGGGATGAGTCATACAGCAAGGAAGAATTGTGTGCCGAGCTGGGAGCATCTATGCTCTGTGCCGAAACAGGCATTGACAACAGCGAAGCCACCGACAATAGTGTTGCTTATCTTCAAGGATGGCTGTCAGCTCTCCGTAACGATGCGACTCTCATTGTTTCGGCAGCTGGAAAAGCTCAAAAAGCTGTCGAATTTATTCTGGGTGAAACCGAAAATAACGAGAAATGTTACAATTGTGTTACAAAAACGGCAAAAAACGCCGTTTGACTAGACCGATTTTCAAAATGTGTTATTATGCGAATACAAACATTAAACAAGGAGGTCAGAAATATGACTTATACATATAATAACACAAGTAACATTTACATTAAAGCAGACGAAATACGTAAAATAATGGGTATTTCAAGGGCTTACTCATATAAAATCGTTAAACAACTTAATGACGAATTAGAGAGTAAGGGATATATCATTGTCCCAGGAAGAACCAGCCGACAGTATTTTACCGAAAGATTAGTTTATGGAAAGGGATGTTAG
>JAZQEG010000018.1:0-15000 GCA_045538875.1 Clostridia bacterium
AATTTTATGTTTATAACTTTAATTTTTTATATTTTTTATAATATCCTCTATCATAGAATTTTTAGATTCATCATTTTTTATATCTGTTTCAATTTTGTTGATAGCGTGTATAATTGTGCTATGATGTTTTCCTCCAAAGTAACTTCCTGTTTCTTCATGCTTTTTGTTAAGTAATTTATGAATAAGATACATAGCAATTTGTCTTGGATAAGATACATTTTTTGCTTTTGTATTTGAAGAAAGTGAATTGTTTTCTAAATTAAAATACTTTTCTACATTATTAATAATAAGTTCAGGAGTAATAATTTTTTCGTTAGCTTTGTTAAATTCCTTAAGTGCATCCTCTGCAAGACTTAAATTAATTTCTCTTTTCATAAGTCTGTGATATGAAACAACCATTTTCATTGCACCTTCAAGCTCTCTGTTACTTGAATTGATGTTTGTTGCAATATATTTGTAAACCTCATCTGGAATTTCAACATTAAGTTTTTCGGCCTTTTTTTGTAAAATTGCAATTCTTGTTTCATAATCAGGATAATCAATTTTATTACGTACCCCCGAAGCAAATCTGGTAATAAGTCTTTCTTCAATGCCATGAAGTTCCTTAGGGGGTCTGTCTGCTGAAATAATTATTTGTTTGTTGTTTTGAAAAAGTTCATTAAATGTATGATGAAATTCCTTTTGTACAGCCATCATATTGCTTATAAATTGTATATCATCAATCATAAGCAAATCAACAGAGCGATATTTGTTTTTAAAACTTTGTGTATCGTTATCTTTAAGAGCATTAATAAAATCATTTGCAAACTGTTCGCTTGTTATATAAAGAATTTTTTTACGTGGATTTTTAGCAACTACTTCGTGCCCTACAGCTTGCATAAGGTGAGTTTTGCCAAGCCCCGGGGCACCAAATATAAACATAGGGTTATATTCACAAAAACTTCCTTCAATGCAAGCTTTTGATACAGCTTTTGCTGTAGAATAAGCAAGATTATTTGAATCACCTTTAACAAAATTTTCAAAAGTATATAAACTATTAAGGGTTATTGTATTTTTAACAACATTTTCTTCTGTTTTACTGTCTTTTATACGAATATCTATTTCATAATTTTCACTCGTAATATAAAGAAGTGCATTTTTTATAAGTTCTGCATATCTTTCTTCAATAACATTTTTACTATATTCGTAAGGAACCTGCAATATTAAAATATTATCTTGCATATGAACAGGTATAATAGGTTCAATCCATGTATTAAAACTTACCTCTATAACATCTTCTTTTATTAAATTTAATACTTTACTCCAAATATCAACCATGTCTTTCATAATAATTCTCCCAACTGTTTTATTAACAAATTTATCAACGTGTTGATAACTATAATGTGGATAACATTTAAATAAATTTAAAAATACTTATAAATATACAATAGTATTATAACATATAAATTTGCGTTTTGCAACAATATTAATAAAAATAAATAAAAAACATTAAAATACTAAAAAAGTTAAAATTTTATAAAAATAAGGTAAAATACAATAAAATACACAATTTAATAAAATTTTTTTACTATAAAAAATTTTGGTTAAATTGTATTTAAATATGATGAATTTAATAAAAAATAACCCCGTAAAGTTTAATAGTAAAACTTTACGGGGTTTTATTAATCTTGATTTTCGTCTGTTAAAAGTTCTTTAAAAGATGCGGCAAGCCCTGCCAAACTCTGAATTTCGCTTGGTATAATAATTTTGGTTGCTTTGCCGTCTGCCATTTTTTCAAGAGCTTCCATTGCTCTAAGTGCAATAACAGAATTATCGGGGCAAGCTTGTTTTATTCGTTTAAGACCTTCTGCTGTGGCATTTTGAATACTGAGTATAGCTTCTGCCTCACCCTGAGCTTCTCTAATGTGAGATTCTTTTTTAGCGTCGGCACGAAGAATTGCGGCTTCTTTTTCACCTTCGGCAACAAGAATTGCAGATTTTTTTTCACCTTCAGCTTTAAGTATAAGCTCTCGTCTTTCGCGTTCGGCTTTCATTTGTCTTTCCATTGCATCTTGAATTTCTGACGGAGGAATAATGTTTTTAAGTTCTACTCTGTTTACTTTTATTCCCCACGGGTCAGTTGCTTCATCAAGAATGGAGCGCATTTTTGTATTAACTGTGTCACGGGAGGTAAGAGTTTCGTCAAGCTCTAAATCACCAATAATGTTACGCAATGTTGTGGCAGTTAAATTTTCGATTGCTGCCATTGGTCTGTCTACTCCGTAAATAAAAAGCTTTGGGTCAGTTATCTGATAAAAAACAACAGTGTCAATTTGCATTGTTACATTGTCTTTTGTAATAACAGGCTGTGGTGCAAAGTCAACAACCTGCTCTTTAAGGCTTACAACTTTAACAACCTTATCAATAAACGGTATTTTTACATGCATACCTACATCCCATGTTGCATTATATGCCCCAAGCCTTTCTACAATGGCAGCATGTGCCTGAGGTACAATTTTTATATTTGTAATAACAAGCACAACAATGAGAATTAACAATACTACTATAATCATAATATTATCCTTTCTGCGGCAAATGCCGCATTTAAATTTTTATATTAAATCAGTATAAATTAAAATTTTTTACTAATTTAATAAAATACTACTCTACAATTAATTTTACTCCTTTAATATCCTTAACTGTAACAATGTCACCCTTGTGTTTTTCGCTGTTGTCAAAACAAACAGCCGACCATTCCTGCCCATTTACTTTTACTTTACCTGCAAATATGTTATTTTTAATATCTTCAGTAACAACACCTGTCATACCTATTATTCTGTCTGCATTGGTAGAAGTTTTTTGAACAGCAATTTTTTTACTAACAATAGGCTTTGTAATAAAAAGGCACAAAATTGATGTTATGGTAAACACCCATATCTGCACAAGTGTTGAACCACCCAAAAGCGATGCAACAAGTGCAATTACCGAGCCTATTACAAACCATATTGTAACCATATTAAAAGTAAAAATTTCAATTATCGAAAAAATTACAGCAATTATAATCCATAATAAATTTTGCATAAATTTTCCTCCTTAAAAATCTAAAGGAATGTTTTGCATTTATGGCACAACATTCCTTTAGTTAAGTTATTTAAGTTCATTTCTGCTTGCCATAAGTCTGTTGCCAATTTCATTGATGTCTCTTTCAACTCTGGCGAGCATATCATCAGCATATTTAAGTGAAGCAAGTCTTATTTCCTTACTTTCTTTTTTAGCCTTTTCGATGATTTCCTCAGCAGCTTCGTTAGCTTTTCTTGTGATTTCGTGTTCATCAATCATAGAAATAGCTTTGTGCTCAGCTTCTTTGATTTTCATATCAGCCTGTCTTTGAGCATCTGCAAGAATTTTTTCTCTGTCATCAATGAGATTTTTTGCACTTCTGATTTCTTCAGGCATATTAAGGCTAATGTCGTTGATTATATCAAGAAGTCTGTCTTTATCAAGAAATGTCTTTTTAACTATAGGAATTTCAATACCTTTTTCTATACTTTCTTCGAGTTCGGCGAGCAATTCTACTACATCCATTTTTTTATCCTCCTGTAAATTATTTTTTTAATTTTTTTGTTATTCTCTCAATGAGAACATCAGGAACCAAATCTTTAAGATTCCCCTCATATTGTGCAATTTCTTTTACAATACTTGAACTTAAATATGAATATTTACCACTTGTCATCATAAACAGAGTTTCAATGTTTTTTTCCAGCTTGTGATTCATAAGAGCCATCTGAAATTCGTACTCAAAGTCTGACACGGCTCTTAAACCTCTTATAATGACAGATGCATTTTTTTGATTTAGATAGTTTACAAGCAGTCCGGAAAAGCTGTCCACTACAACGTTGTCATACATTGTGGTAACCTCTTTTATCATTTCGATTCGTTCATCGAGCGAAAAAGCGCTGTTTTTTGAACTGTTAACCAAAATTGAAACATAGACCTTGTCAAAAACACGGCTTGCTCTTTTAATAATATCCAGATGTCCGTTTGTAATAGGGTCAAAACTACCGGGATATACCGCTATTTTTTCCATTTTGCCTCCAACAAGCTTACACATACACTGCCGTAAAACTTTTGCCTTGTTACGCTGTACATACTGGTAAATTGAGGTATGTTGTCTTTTGCACTTTCCACTACAACAATTGCGTCATCACAGAGCAAATCATTTTTGTACAAAAGCTCAAGCACATTTGCCACATATCCCAAATCATAGGGCGGGTCAACAAAAACAATGTCAAACTTTTGTTTGCAGTTGTTTAAAAACGACACATAATCACTTTTTACAACAATGCTTTGCAATTCAAATTTTGCTTTTGATATATTTTTGTTTACAATATCAATTGCATCGTTGTTGCAATCAACAAAAGTACACCCTCTGGCACCGCGGCTTAAACTTTCAATCCCCATGGCTCCGCTGCCTGCAAACAGGTCAAGAACATTGGCGTCGTAAGCTTTATCAAATAACATATTAAAAATTGCCTGTTTTACTTTATCAAGAGTGGGTCTGGTTGAAATTCCCGGGAGGCTATTTAAATTGGTACCCCGAGCTTTGCCTGATATAACTCTCAAACACATACCACCCCTATGATAATTAGTATATACATTATAACTTTTTTATTAAAATATGTCAATACTTTTTACCTATTATAATAAAGGAAAATAAAAAAATATAAAAAAACTCTTTACAAAACGATATTTTTATAGTAATTTAAATAATAGAGCATTTTTGGGGGTTTTAAAATTTGGACAAAATTAATTTGTGGCTGTGGCTTGACAATATAGCGGCCTTAAGCAAAAAATCAAAATTAAATCTTTATGAAAAGTTTGAAAATATATATAGTATATATGAAGCAACAAGGCAAGATTACGAAAATTGTGAATTTAAACTTTCTAAAGAGGCTATTGACAATCTTTGCATAAAAGAATTTGATTTTGAATATCTTTTTAAAAAATACAAACAGCTAAATATTAAGCCTGTATCTATTGATATGGACGAATACCCGCAAATGCTAAAAAGCACAGGTGAAGCACCTGTTGTAATTTATTGCAGAGGCAATTTTATTAACCTCAACCAAAAAATGTGTGTGTCGGTAGTGGGTGCACGAAGGCTTTCGGTTTATGGCAAAACACACGGCTACAACATAGCAAAGCAAATGGCACAAAAAGGTGCAATAATTGTTAGCGGTATGGCGTGGGGTATCGACACAATGGCACATCTTGGTGCTCTTGATGCAGACATGCCCACAATTGCTGTGCTTGGCTGCGGGCCCGATGTGGTATACCCCGCATCCAACAAAAAGCTTATGGAGCGCATAATGCAAACAGGCATGATAATAAGCGAATATCCTCTTGGTACCACTGCGCAAAACTTTACATTTCCTGAGCGCAACAAAATTGTTGCAGGCCTTTCGGTGGCAACTGTTGTTGTAGAGGCAAGTATAAAAAGCGGCTCTCTTATTACAGCAGAGCTTGCAAAAAAATACAAAAGAGGCGTTTTTGCAGTCCCTGGCAACATCGACTCAGAGCATTCAAAAGGGACAAACCATCTTATAAAAAACGGCGCAGGGCTTGTTACCTGCGGCGATGATGTAATAAATTGCTTTGCTGAGCATAAAGATAAGCTAATAAAAAAACAAATTAAAACAAAGCCTATTAGTAATGTAAAAAAAGGTTCTTTTGAGGAACAAAAAATTCTTTCGTGCCTGGGTAACACCCCAGTTTCAATAGATGATTTGTGCGAGAGGAGCGGCATTGATATTGCAGTGTTAAATTCAAAGCTGCTCATTATGGAAATTCAGGGCAAAATTGCAAAGCATCCTGGCAACCGATACAGTATCCGTTGACAAATATCTGTTTGCTTATAGAAGGGAGAATATAAAATTGAGTTCAAAACTTGTAATTGTTGAGTCACCGTCAAAGGCAACCACAATAAAAAAATATCTCGGCAAGGGGTACACTGTTGTTGCGAGCATGGGTCACATTATAGATTTGCCCAAAAGTGATTTGGGTATAGATGTGGACAACAACTATCAACCGAGATATATTACAATAAGAGGAAAAGGCGATTTGGTAAAAAGCCTCAAAAAGCAGGCAAAATCTGCAGACAAAATATATCTTGCAACTGACCCTGACCGTGAGGGTGAGGCCATATCGTGGCACCTTGCAAATCTGCTCAATATAGATATAAATTCTAAATGTCGAGTTACATTTAACGAAATTACCAAAAAAGCTGTTGCAGCTGGCATAAAAGAGCCTCGCGCAATTGATATAGACCTTGTTGATTCACAGCAGGCAAGACGAGTGCTTGACCGAATTGTAGGCTACAAAATAAGCCCGCTTTTGTGGAAAAAGGTCAAAAAAGGCTTAAGTGCAGGCAGAGTTCAGAGTGTGGCAACCAAGCTTATATGTGACAGAGAAACCGAGATTAATGCGTTTGAACCAAAAGAATATTGGACAATAGATGTTCATTTTACAAAAGACCGCAAAAAATTTGTTGCAAAATTTTATGGTGAGGCAGGCAATAAAAAAGAAATTTCCAGCCAAAGCGCAGCACAAAAGGTTGTAGACACAGTGTTGGGCAAAAGCTTTGTTGTATCGGAAATAAAGCAATCCGAAAAAAAGAGATACCCCGCCCCTCCCTTTATTACAAGTACACTTCAGCAGGAGGCAAGCCGCAAGCTTAACTTTACAACCACGCGTACAATGCAGGCGGCACAGCAGCTTTACGAGGGTGTTAACATAAAAGGTAAAGGCCAGATTGGTCTTATCACATATATGCGAACAGATTCACTTCGTATTTCGGATGATGCAAGGCTTGAGGCAAAGCAGTTTATTCTTGACACATATGGCAGTGATTATTATCCAAAGCAGCCCAAAATATACAAAACAAAAAAGAATGCGCAGGATGCCCACGAGGCAATCAGACCTTCGTATGTAGAAGTAACTCCCGAGGTTGCAAAGGCATCTCTTACGGGCGACCAGTACAAAATTTACAAGCTCATATGGGAGCGCTTTATTGCAAGCCAGATGTCCGATTGCATAATGGATACTGTTGCAGTTACCTTTGAGGCGGAAAAATATCAGTTCAGAGCATCAGGCTCGGCTGTTAAATTTGCGGGCTTTACCTGCCTTTACAGCGAGGGCAGTGACGAGGAAGAACAAAAACAAACAAAGCTTCCAAAGCTTGAAAAAGGCGACAACCTCACTGCAGAAAAAATCCAACCTGAGCAGCATTTTACGCAGCCGCCTGCACGCTATACCGAGGCTACGCTCATAAAAGCTCTCGAGGAGCTTGGAATTGGCAGGCCGAGCACATATTCACCAACAATTTCTACCATTTTGGCAAGAGGATATATTGTAAGAGAAAAGAAAATACTTTCGCCTACTGAGCTTGGTATGATTGTAAACGACATAATTGCGGAACACTTTAAAGACATTGTAGATGTTGACTTTACTGCCAATATGGAACAAAGGCTTGATTCTGTAGAGGGCGGCGACGAAAGCTGGACAAAAATCATAGACAATTTTTACAAACCTTTTGCTGTTCAGCTTAAAGAGGCTGAGCAAAAAATAGGCCATGTTGAATTAAAAGATGAGGTTTCGGATGTGGTTTGCGACAAATGCGGCGCAATGATGGTGTATAAACAGGGCAAATTTGGCAAGTTTTTGGCATGCCCCGAATTTCCAAAATGCCGCAACACAAAAACCATTGTAAAAGAGGTAGGAGTACCTTGCCCAAAATGCGGCGGCGAAGTTATCGAAAAAAAATCACGCCGAGGTAAAGTTTTTTATGGTTGTACAAAATTCCCTGAATGTGACTTTACCTCGTGGAACAAGCCTACAACACAAAAATGCGACAAATGCGGCGGCACTTTGTTTGAAAGATCAGGCAGAAGCAAAAAGCTTTATTGCCCCGATTGCGAAGAGGCTTCAAAAGGAGCAAAATAATGACAGTTAATGTAATAGGTGCAGGACTTGCAGGCTGCGAAGCGGCTTGGCAGCTTGCAAACAGAGGTATAAAAGTAAATTTGTACGAGATGAAGCCAAAGCAGTTTTCGCCTGCTCATCATATTGAGTATCTTGCAGAACTTGTGTGCTCAAATTCGCTCCGCTCCAATCAGATAGAAAATGCTGTCGGCCTTTTAAAAGAGGAAATGCGCGAGCTCAATTCACTTATTATGGAGTGCGCCGATGCCGCAGCGGTACCTGCAGGGGGAGCACTTGCGGTAGATAGAGTTGGCTTTTCAAAAATGGTTACCGACAAAATAACCTCTCATCCAAATATAACTCTTATAAATGAAGAAATTAAAGATATAAACCCAGACGAATATACAATAGTTGCAACAGGCCCGCTTACATCTGGGGATATGTATCAGCATATAAGAGAATTTTTTGGTGACGGATATCTCCACTTTTTTGATGCTGCAGCGCCCATTGTCACTTTAGATAGCATTGATATGAGCATAGCTTACCGTGCTGCACGCTACGGCAAGGGCGATGCAGACTATATCAACTGCCCTATGAGCAAAGAGGAGTATGAAGAGTTTTATGAGGCACTTATTGGTGCCGAGTGTGCAAAGCTTCACAATCACGACAAAGAAACTGTGTTTGAAGGGTGTATGCCTGTGGAAACAATGGCAAAGCGAGGCAATCAGACATTACTGTTTGGCCCGCTTAAGCCTGTTGGCCTGCCCGACCCAAAAACAGGGCAAACACCTTATGCGGTGGTTCAGCTCCGTCAGGACAACAAAGAGGGCACTTTGTATAATATAGTAGGTTTTCAAACGCATCTTAAGTTCCCTGAGCAAAAAAGAGTTTTTAGTATGATACCTGGCTTAAAGGACGCGCAATTTGCACGCTACGGCGTAATGCACCGCAACACCTTTATAAATTCGCCAAAGCTTTTAAACAAATATTATCAGACAATCAAAAATCAAAAGATATTTTTTGCAGGTCAGATAACAGGTGTTGAGGGTTATGTGGAATCGGCATCATCAGGGCTTGTAGCAGGCATAAATATGGCAAAAATGCTAAAGGGCGAAAATATGGTAGATTTTACAAACCTCACTGCTTTGGGTGGATTAAGCCATTATATAAGCGAGGGCAGCGTGGGCGATTTTCAGCCTATGAACGTTACCTTTGGCATAATAGAGCCGCTGGGCTACAGAGTAAAGGGCAAGCGCGAAAAAAATGCTCAAATCGCACAGCGCGCCATAGAAAAATTAAATGAAATTAAAAAGGAATATAATATATAGCCATTGGAGTATTATCTGAACTCCAGTGGCTAAGCAACCCCGCCTGATATTTGCTATTGAGCGGGGCTATTTATTATCTTGACATATTTTCATTTTTTTCAAATAGTAGTCGACATTTATTTTTAAATAAGATATAATTAAAGAAAAAACACACTTACAAACTGCGGCAACAGTTATAAGTGTGTTTAGTAGCATATCTGCAATACCCGGTGTGGATACATTTGCTGACCTTGCGGCAATACCGGTAGATTTGGCGCGAGGTGACTACTTTTCGGCAACGCTTGACCTGCTTGGAGCAGTGCCCTTTGTCGGCGAGATTGCAGACACCGCAAAGCTTGCCAAGGTGGCTGACGATGCGGTTGATGCGGCAAAAGCGGCGAAGAAACATACAAATCACGCCAAAACATTAATAAAAACAACTAAAAAGAGTTCTGCATTGAATATGATAGGTGATCTACCAGCAAACATTCAAAAAGGAACAAAATCATTTTTTAAGGGAAGTTCTAATAATTATAATAATTATTCTGTTACAAAAAACAAAAACAATACTTATACTGTTAAAATGGAAAATCCCGGAAGAGTTCCTGGTTCAAAAGCCATTTATTATAAAATTATGGATAGTAACGGAAATACAATGAAAGTGTACAAAGATACTTTTGACCCAAGTGGGAATTTGGTTCACAGAAAGGATAAGTAAATATGGATAATGGTTTGAAAGCGTTTTTAAATTTAAAAATATCTTTAAAGCAATTAAAAAAAGAAATTGGGAATGATTTATATAATATTGAAGTTGAAAGACCGCAAAAAGTTTGCGCGGTAGATGTAATATGGGCAATTCGGGAGTATATGTCTGGTAATATTACTTTGCAGACATTACTTGATTGGGTAAATGTCATATGGTTTACCGATTTGTATGAGTACAATGAAAATGAGGAAGAATCTATTGCAAGCGTTGTGTCGCTGCTTGAAACAATGGATGAAGTCGGAGTGGATTTTTCAAAAGATGATTTATTAAAAATGATTAATTCTCTTGAAAAAAATAATGTGTGCAATATTTAAAATTATTAAAAAGCTGTAAAGATAGGAGTAGGTTTTGTTTTTTAGTACTTAAAAATTCATTGGAGAGAAAATAAGAGCAATTAGAGAGCAATTAGGGACGTGCCTGTTTTTGCGCATTTTTTGATTTTGATTTAATGTAAAACGTGTAAAATCAGGCACGACCCCAACTGTTCCTAAGAGAAAATATTTGTAAAATCAAAACATCTGACCAAATTGGTCAGATGTTTTATTCGCTTACAATATTCTTTTTAATATCGCCTATGCATATAGCGCAAACAGGCTTGCCTTTATATTCACCAAGAAAATCCTCTCTGTGACAGAAAATGCAGCCCTTTTTGGGCTTTTTAAGTATTATCAAATCATCGTCCACGCATATTTCAAGGCCGTCGCCCGGGTTTATTTTGTTAAGGGCGCGTATTTCTTTGGGGATAACAATTCTGCCAAGCTTGTCTATTTCGCGGATAATGCCTGTTGATTTCATAAAAATTCACCTCATGGAAAGTGTAGTACAAATATGTTATCATAAAACAAATAAAAAATCAATAATTATTGATAATTATACAATATATTGTGTGCTATTTGTTTAAAATGACAACTTTTAGTAAATTTTTTTTACGTTTTTGACACTTGAAATTATTTCTATTTGGTTATAAAATTAAAGTGTGTTACTTTTTTACAAAGGAGAGAAAAAAATGGAAAAGTTATTTAAACTCAAACAACACGGTACCAATGTAAGAACCGAAATTCTTGCAGGTATCACCACATTTTTGGCAATGGCATACATACTTGCCGTAAACCCAAGCTATCTTGGCGGAATTGAAGGTGCTTCGGCTCCTGCAATCTTTATGGCAACTGCACTTTCGGCTGCTATTGCTACAATTTGTATGGCATTTTTTGCAAATTACCCTGTTGCGCTTGCTTCGGGTATGGGCCTTAACGCATTTTTTGCATACACAGTATGCGGTGCAATGGGTTGCTCTTATCAGGTAGCGCTCACTGCTGTTCTTGTTGAAGGTATTATATTTATAATTCTTTCACTTTTCAAATTCAGAGAGGCACTTGTTAACAAAATCCCTGCAAACCTTAAATTTGGTATTACAGCAGGTATTGGTTTGTTTATTACAATTATTGCACTGCTTAATGCAAAGGTTATCGTAGCAGATCCTGCAACAACAGTTGCACTTGGCAACCTTGCTTCTGTTCCTGTAGCACTTTCGCTTATCGGCCTTTTGATTATTGGTGTACTCCAGTACAAAAAGGTTCCTGGCGGAATTTTGCTTGGTATTATCATTACCTGGATTTTGGGTATTATAGCAGAGCTTACAGGCATTTATGTTGTAGACCCTGCAAACGGAGTTTACTCTGTAATTCCTAATCTCTCTTGGGAAGCAATCAAAGGCAACTTTGCAGCTCCTGCAATGTTTAATTTTGATTTTGGTTTTGTTGTTAAAAACTTTGCATCATTTGCAATTATTACATTTACATTCCTTTATACCGATATTTTTGATACTGTTGGTACACTTATTGGTGTTACACAAAAAGCAGGCATCATGAAAGAGGACGGCACACTTCCTAAGGCTGGCGGTGCTCTTATGGCTGACGCTGTAGGTACAGTTGTTGGTGCTTGTATGGGTACATCAACTGTTACAAGCTATGTAGAATCATCTGCAGGTGTTGCAGCAGGCGGTAAAACAGGTCTTACAGCTTTAACAACAGGTATAATGTTCCTTGTTGCTATTGTATTTGCACCTGTATTTCTTGCAATTCCATCGTTTGCAACAACTCCTGCTATGCTTTATGTTGGTATTCTTATGCTCAGTGCTATTAAGAATATGGACTTTGAAGGTGACATTGCAGATGTTATCGGCGGCTTCCTTGCAGTTGTTATGATGCCGTTTGCATACTCAATTGCAACAGGTATTATGTTTGGTATTCTTTCTTGGGTAATCCTCAAGGTTATTACAGGCAAAATTAAAGATGTAAGCGCAATTATGTGGATTTCGTTTGCACTGTTTGCAATATACATTGCAACACTTGTTATGTAATAAATATTTTTTAATTAAATATACTGATAAGAGGCTGTCCCCAAGGGGCAGTCTCAAATCGTTTATAACTTTAATTATGGAGGCAAGCATGGAAAAAACATACACATTAAACGTTGCCGGTTTAAAAAGAGATTTAAAATTTTACAAAATAGACGACAATTTGTGCATTGCAGCATTTATAATGTTTGGCGATGTTGAGCTCACTCAAAAGTGCGCCGAGCACCTTGCGGCAAAAGCTCCCGAGCACGACATTGTATTTACAGCCGAGTGCAAAAGCATCCCTCTTGTTTACGAATACAGCAAGCAAACAGGTAAGCCTTATATCGTGGCGCGCAAAGGCCCCAAGGTTTATATGGAGGATGTTATATCAACAGCTGCACAGTCTATTACAACAGTAAATATGCAAAAGCTGTGCATTGGCAAAGATGATGTACAAAAGCTTAAGGGCAAAAAGGTACTTATAATGGATGATGTTATAAGCACAGGCGGCTCACTTAATTCTCTTGAATTTCTTGTAAAAAAGGCAGGAGGTCAAATTGTGGGCAAAATGGCAGTGCTTGCCGAGGGCGAGGCTGCAGAGCGCGATGATTTGATATTCCTAGAAAAGCTACCTCTTTTTGATGCGAAAGGCAATGCAATTTAAAAAACGGGGTGTAAAAATCATTTTGATTTTTACACCCCGTTTTTTTGAAATTTGACCAATACACTAATACAATTTTTTATAATTTTTATATCGCTTTGTTACTTTTTTTACATAATGTTTTGTTTCATCAAAAGGTATTACCTTTAAAGTTTTTCCGTCGTCAGAATATCGCCTGTCAATAAGCCAGTTTTTTACATTTCCCTGCCCTGCATTGTATGCCGCAATTGCCGTTTGTGTTTCAAAGTCAAAAACATTTTGCAGGTAGTCAAGGTAAGCACAGCCTATAAGTATGTTTACCTCTGGTTTGTAAATATCTTTTATATCTACATCCAGCTCAAAATGCTCAATGCACCATTTTGCTGTTTTTTCGGTTAGCTGCATAAGCCCCATTGCGCCCTTGTGGCTTTTGGCATTTTGGTCAAAGCCGCTTTCGGCGCTTATAACTGCCATAACAAAATACGGGTCGAGGCTGTACTGCTTGCTGCAGCTTTCAATAATGTCGCGGTGCTCTAAAGGGTACACCGCTTTTTTAATTGGTGTTGCCGCAAAAAGGGCAATAATTATACATATAGCTATTATTATTTTAGAATACAATTTTTGTTTATTTACAATTACCATACAAAATCTCCAATAGGTTTTCAAGAGCACTCTCAAGCTCTTTGGTGGTAGCGTTGTTGCTTATACAATAGTCACAGTTTTTTGCAAAAAACTCATTGCTGTGCTGTGAATTGAGCCTCCCTTTTGCAGTTTGGCTGCTTATTCCGTCACGCAATTTTATGCGCTTTAGCTGAATGTCGGCATCTGCAATTATTGCAATTGTTTTGTTGCACTTAAGGTTTAGCCCCGCCTCAAACAAGCGTGGTGCATCGAGCACAATATCTTTATGTTTGTTTTGTTCTATTATTATTTCGCCCTTTTGCAAAATATGCTTTGTTGTAATGCTGTTGAGTATAGTTAGCTTGTTTTTGTCTGCAAAAACAATGTCGCCCAGCTTTTTACGCATTACATTGCCGTCTTTGTCTATTATATCATTTCCAAAGTGGTTAGTCAATTGAGTCAGGCAAGGCTCGCCCTTTTGGTATACCTCCCTTGCAAGTATGTCATAGTCTATTACAAAAAAGCCTTTGCGCGCAAAAAATTGTGCAGCCACGCTTTTTCCTGCACCAGAGCTGCCTGTTAAGCCTATTATCACTTACAATTCCTCCTTTTAAATACCCCTAAACCAGGGCAAATCAAAAGCCAACGCAAAGCAAATGCCCTATTTTGTGTCGAACCACCTTTTCCCCGATTTTGTGTCTGCAACAAGCGGAACGCGCAGCTTTACTGCGTTTTCCATACAGGTGCGCAAAAGCTCTTGCACCTGAAGCTCACAAGATTTGTCTGCCTCAATAATCAGCTCATCGTGAACCTGAAGTATGAGTTTTGCAGGGAGTTTTTGTTTTTTAAGATCGTTGTATACCGATACCATTGCAATTTTTATAATGTCTGCCGCACTGCCCTGAATTGGGGTGTTCATTGCAGCTCTCTCTCCAAAGGAGCGAATCATAAAGTTGTTTGAGCTAAGCTCAGGCAAATATCTTCGGCGTTCAAAAAGAGTTGTTACATAGCCCTTTTGTTTTGCATCGGCAATAGCAGAGTCAAGGTAAGCACGCACCGACGCATATTTTTCAAAATAGCTGTCAATGTATTCTTTTGCCTCTTTTTTGGTAATGTGCAAGTCCTGACTGAGCGAAAAATCACCCATTCCGTATACTATACCAAAGTTTACAGCCTTTGCGCGAGAGCGGAGCAATGGGGTAACCTCACTTTTTTCAACACCAAAAACTTCTGCAGCCGTTGCTGTGTGAATGTCGGCACCGCTTGTAAATGCGTCTGTCATTTTTTTGTCGTTTGCCATATGTGCAAGTATTCGCAGCTCAATTTGCGAATAGTCGGCATCTACCAAAATTTTGCCCTCGTCTGCCAC
>JAZQEG010000019.1:0-20506 GCA_045538875.1 Clostridia bacterium
TCACGGCGAAAAAATTTCGACGGCTATTGCGCGTGCCAACAAGACGACAAATGAAAAAATTACAGTTTGTTAAGTTTTTTGAACGCAGTTTGCGGATTGCAGCATTTCGATTAAAATTTATCCTTTATAAAACTTATCTTACAATTAATTTACAAATAAATTGACTTATTTCTACCATTATATATATAACAAAATGCATTTTTTGTGTTTTGTTAAAATTCACTGTATATTTTGTATAAAATCACCATCAAAAAGAATAAAATTACAAAAACATATGTATATTTTTTACGAAATTTCAAAATCATAGTAAAAAACACAAAAAATGCTTGCAAAATCAGGTTTTATGCTGTATAATTGAAAAAGCGTGGCATGACATACGATGATGCAGGAGGTTACCGAACACCGCATGGTTGTTCAATTTCTGCGGAGAATGTCCGAATCATGAACTCGGGCGGCAGAGTCACAGTACATTTATAGGTGTATTATGCCCTCGGTAGACCGATTTACCGGGGTTTTATAATGCATAAGGTACGACACACACGGTTTCGTGTGAGTTTTTTATGACTGCCGAATGGCACCAAAAATACGTTAAGTTAGGAGGGTACTATTAATGGCTAACAGTCAAAAAATCAGAATTAAGCTTAAAGCTTATGACCATCAGTTAATCGATCAGTCAGCAAAAAAGATTGTTGAAACTGCTGAAAGAACTGGTGCAAAGGTTGCAGGTCCTATTCCGCTCCCTACAAAAAAAGAGGTTATCACAATCCTCAGAGCGGTACACAAGTACAAAGATAGTCGCGAACAGTTTGAAATGAGAACTCACAAAAGACTTATCGACATTTTGGAACCTACACCAAAAACAATCGATACACTGCTCAAATTGTCATTGCCTACAGGCGTTGATATCGAAATAAAGCAGGCGTAATCGCAAAGCAAATTGAGTTTGCTTTTTTGCTGCATTCTCACTGCAGCAGGTCATGTTGGAAAACCTTAAACTTCCAACCAATAACCAAATAGGAGGAAAAAGAAATGCAAAAAGCAATTTTAGGAAAGAAAATCGGAATGACACAGCTTTTTACAGAAGACGGCGTGGTAATCCCTGTTACAGTTGTTGAAGCAGGCCCTGTTACCGTTATTCAAAAAAAGACTGTAGAAAATGATGGCTACAATGCTATTCAGGTAGGTTTTGGCGATGTTAAAGAAAAACACACCTCAAAACCTATGAAAGGTCACTTTGCTAAAGCAGGTGTTGAACTCAAAAAACACCTTAGAGAATTCAGACTTGAAGATGACTCAGCTTACGAAGTTGGTGCTGTTATCACAGCAGAAGTATTCGCAGAGGGCGACAAGGTTGATGTAACTGGCATCAGCAAAGGTCACGGATATGCAGGTACTGTAAAAAGATGGGGCACACACAGAGGTCCTATGTCACACGGTTCCGGTTATCACAGAGGCGTTGGTTCTATGGGCGCATGTTCAACTCCTTCAAGAGTTATGAAGAACAAAAGGCTCCCAGGCCACATGGGTGTTGAACAGGTTACTGTTCAGAATTTGAGCGTTGTTAAAGTTGATGTTGAGAAAAACCTCATCCTTGTTAAAGGTGCGGTTCCAGGCCCTAAAGGCGGTATCTTGACAATCAAAAACAGCGTGAAAGCGTAATTTGACGAAAGGAGGAACTAACAGATGCCTAAAGTAGCTTTATACGATATAAAAGGAAATAACATTGGCGAAATCGAACTTAGCGAAAAAGTATTTGGTCAGGAAGTTAAAACTTCAGTTTTGCATCAGGTTGTAACTAACTACCTTGCAAACCAAAGACAGGGTACTCAGAGCACAAAAACACGTTCAGAGGTTCGCGGCGGCGGCATTAAACCTTGGAGACAAAAAGGTACAGGCCGCGCAAGACAGGGCAGCATCCGCGCTACACAGTGGATTAAAGGCGGTATCGCATTAGGCCCAAAACCAAGAGATTACAGATATTCTGTAAACAAAAAGCTCAAAGCAGTTGCTCTTAAATCAGCTCTCAGCGCAAAAGTGCTCGATGGCGAAATCATCGTTGTAGATGCTATTGATTTTGAAGCAATTAAAACAAAACAGGTTGCCGATATGCTCAGTGCACTTAAAGTTGAATCTACAGCTCTTATCGTTACAAACGAAAAGAACGATAACGTTGTTAAATCAGCAAGAAATATTAAAGGTGTTACAACAACCTTTATGGGCAGCCTTAATGTATATGATATATTGAAACATGACGTAATGGTTATTACTAAAGACGCTGTATCAAAGATTGAGGAGGTGTATGGTAATGAATAAGCACGATATCATTATCAAACCGGTAATCTCTGAAAAAAGCATGGATCAGTTGGCAGACAGAAAATACACATTTGTTGTTGCAAAAGATGCTAACAAGATTGAAATAGCTAAAGCTGTTGAAGAAATTTTCGGCGTTAAGGTTGAAAAAGTTACAACAATCAGAGTACAAGGTAAAATCAAAAGAATGGGTGCTACATCCGGTAAAAGACCTGATTACAAAAAGGCTATTGTTAAGCTTACAGAAGGTAGCAAAACTATAGAATTCTTTGACGGAATGGCATAATCGAAAAGGAGAGAAAAGGAATGGCAATTAGAAAATTTAATCCTACATCACCTGCTCGCAGATTTATGACTGTTTCTACATTCGAAGAACTTTCAAAGGTTGCACCTGAGAAATCTTTGTTGGAACCGCTCAAAAAGCACTCCGGTAGAAACTCATACGGTAGAATTACAGTTCGTCACAGAGGCGGCGGAAACAGAACAAAATACAGAGTAGTTGATTTTAAAAGAAATAAAGACGGTATGAACGCTAATGTTATGACAATCGAGTACGATCCTAACAGAAGCGCAAATATCGCATTGATTCAGTACGAAGACGGCGTTAAGAGCTACATCATTGCTCCACACGGACTTAAAGTTGGCGATGTTGTAAGATCAGGCGCAGATGCTGATATCAAAGCAGGTAACGCACTCCCTATTAAGAACATTCCTGTTGGTACAATTATTCACAACATCGAATTGTTCCCGGGCAGAGGCGGTCAGATGGTAAGAAGTGCTGGTAACAGCGCGCAGCTTATGGCTAAAGAAAACGGCTATGCACAGGTAAGACTTCCTTCTGGTGAAGTTAGAATGGTATTGCTTGATTGCAGAGCTACAATCGGTCAGGTAGGTAACATCGACCATGAAAACGTATCAATCGGTAAAGCGGGTCGTAAACGCCATATGGGTTGGAGACCAACCGTTCGTGGTGTTGTTATGAACCCATGCGACCACCCACACGGTGGTGGTGAAGGTAAATCACCTATCGGTATGCCGGGCCCTGTTACTCCTTGGGGTAAACCAACACTCGGTTACAAAACCCGCAAGAAAAACAAACAGAGCAACAAATATATTGTTAAAAAGAGAAACGGCAGATAATCATATTTATATGTTATCAGCCTCATAGAATCTGATAAGGAGGTACAAAATGGGTAGATCAGTTAAAAAAGGACCTTTCGTTGACGAAAGACTTATGAAAAGAATCGTTCAAATGAACGAAGCCGGTGAAAAACGAGTTATTAAAACTTGGTCAAGACCGTCTACAATATACCCAGATATGGTTGGTCACACAATCGCAGTTCACGATGGCAGAAAGCATGTGCCTGTATATGTAAGCGAAGATATGGTTGGCCACAAATTGGGCGAATTTGCACCTACAAGAACATTTAAAGGTCACGCAGGTGGAAAAACAACAAATTCAAGATAATTTATATATCCTAAGTATTCAGAAGGGAGGATTTACGAATGGAAGCTATCAAAGAAGCAAGAGCTAAGTTAAGTTATGCTCGTATTTCTTCAAGAAAAGTTAAAATCGTAATCGATTTGATCAGAAATAAATCTGTTGGTGAAGCGCTTGCAATACTCAAGCTCACACCAAAGGCAGGTGCCGAAATCGTTGAAAAACTTTTGCTTTCAGCAATGGCAAATGCAGAAAACAACCACGAAATGGATGTTGAAAAATTGTATGTTGCAGAAGTTTACGCAAATCAGGGTCCAACTCTTAAGAGAGTAAGACCAAGAGCACAGGGAAGGGCTTTCAGAATCAGAAAAAGAACAAGCCACATCACTGTTGTATTGAAAGAAAAAGAATAAGATAGGAGGAAAGAACCTTGGGTCAGAAAGTACATCCACATGGTGTTAGAGTTGGCGTTATTAAAGATTGGGATTCCAAATGGTACGCTAACAAAAAAGACTTCGGCGATATGCTCGTTGAAGATTACAAAATCAGAAAGTTCCTTAAAAAGTCTCTTTTCTCAGCGGGTATTTCAAAAATAGAAATTGAAAGAAATGACAATAAGGTAAGAGTTCATATCCACACTGCAAAACCAGGTATCCTCATTGGTAAAAATGGTGCAGAAAAGGATAAAATTAAGGAAAGCGTTGAAAAATTAATCAAGAAAAATGTTATTGTTGACATTGTAGAAGTTAAAAATGCTGAAATTGATGCACAGCTTGTTGCAGAAAACATTGCTGCACAGCTCGAGCGCCGTATCTCTTTCCGCCGTGCTATGAAGCAGGTTATGGGCAGAGCTATGAAAATGGGTGCTAAAGGTATCAAAACAGCTTGTTCAGGTCGTCTTGGCGGTGCTGAAATTGCAAGAACCGAACAGTATCACGAAGGTACTATTCCGCTCCAGACACTCAGAGCCGACATTGACTATGGTTTTGCAGAGGCAGACACAACTTACGGTAAAATTGGTGTAAAAGTATGGATCTACAAAGGTGAAGTGCTTAAAGCAAATACCAACGAAGTTAAACAAGCTGCTCCAAAACAGAGAGAAAGAAAGAGCAAAGGAGGCAGATAATCATGTTGTTACCAAAAAGAGTTAAATACAGAAGAGTTATGAGAGGCCGTCTTAAAGGCCAGGCATCACGCGGTAACAAGCTTGCTTATGGTGATTTTGGTATTCAGGCACTTGAGCCTGCATGGATCACAAGCAATCAGATTGAAGCAGCCCGGATTGCTATGACTCGTTATACAAAAAGAGGCGGTCAGGTTTGGATTAAGATATTCCCTGATAAGCCTGTAACAGAAAAGCCTGCTGAAACACGAATGGGTTCAGGTAAAGGTTCACCTGAATACTGGGTAGCTGTTGTTAAGCCGGGCAGAATATTATTTGAAATCGGCGGTGTTGCAGAGCCTGTTGCAAGAGAAGCACTTAGACTTGCTATGCACAAGCTCCCAATCAAATGTAAATTTGTAACACGCGATGATCAGGAAACGGACGGTGATTCGAGTGAAAATTAATGAAATCAGAGATCTTACTAATGATGAATTGAATCTTAAGTTGGATGAGCTCAAAGCTGAATTGTTTAACCTGAGATTTCAGCATGCTACAAATCAGCTCGACAATCCAAAGGTAATTACTGAAGTGAAGAGAACAATCGCACAGATTAAAACCATCCTTCGTGAAAGAGAATTAGCACAAACTGTTTAATAAGAGAGGAGGAAATTCTAAATGGAACGTAATTACAGAAAAACCCGTATAGGTAGAGTAGTTAGCGACAAAATGGATAAAACAATCGTTGTTGCTATTGATTATAATGTAAAACACAAATTGTACAGCAAAATTGTTAAAAAGACATACAAACTTAAGGCTCACGATGAAACAAACATGGCTCATGTTGGTGACAGAGTAAAGGTTATGGAAACAAGACCTTTGTCTAAAGACAAGAGATGGAGACTTGTTGAAATCGTGGAAAAAGCTCAGTAATGTAAGGAAGGAGAGTAAATCACATGATACAACCACAAACATTGATGAAGGTTGCTGATAACACAGGTGCAAAAGAAATTATGTGTATCAGAGTTATGGGCGGCAGCAAAAGAAAATATGCCAATATCGGTGATGTAGTAGTTGCTTCCGTTAAAAAAGCAACACCAGGTGGTGTTGTTAAAAAAGGTGATGTAGTAAAAGCTGTTATCGTTAGAAGTGTTACAGGCGTTAGAAGAAACGACGGAACATACATCAAATTTGATGAAAATGCAGCAGTTATTATAAAAGATGATAAAACTCCAAGAGGAACTCGTATATTTGGGCCTATCGCAAGAGAGCTCAGAGACAACGATTATATGAAGATTTTGTCATTGGCACCTGAAGTTCTGTAAGAATAGGAGGTAACTGAAAATGAAAAACAGAGTTCATATCAAAAAAGGTGATAATGTAGTAGTTATCTCCGGTAAAGATAAAGGCAAAAAAGGTAATGTACTTGCAGTTGGCGTTAACAAAAGAACTGTTATCGTTGAAGGCATAAATATGGTTACCAAGCACACAAAACCAAAAAGAGCAGGAGAAACAGGCGGTATTATCAGTCAGGAAGCTCCAATCTTTGCTTGCAAGGTAATGCACATTTGCAACAAATGCGGCAAACCCACAAGAATTGGTTACAAAATACTTGGCGATGGTAAAAAATCAAGATTTTGCAAAAACTGCTTAGAAGTTTTTGATGACTAATATTAGGAAGGAGGATTTCGCACATGGTACGAATGAGAGCGAAATATGAAAACGAAGTAAAATCTGCACTTATGGAAAAATTCGGCTACAAAAGCCCAATGCAGATTCCAAAGTTTGATAAAATCGTTATAAACATCGGTGTTGGTGAAGCTAAAGACAATGCAAAAGCATTAGAGGCTGCTATGAATGACCTTGCTACAATTACAGGTCAAAAACCAGTAGTAACAAAGGCTAAAAAGTCTGTTGCTAACTTTAAAATCAGAGAAGGTATGAACATTGGCTGCAAGGTTACACTTCGCGGTGACAAAATGTTTGAGTTCATTGACAGACTCTTTAGCATTGCCCTCCCACGTGTAAGAGACTTTAGAGGTATTAACCCTAATTCTTTTGACGGCAGAGGCAACTATGCACTCGGTGTTAAGGAACAGCTTATATTCCCTGAAATCGATTATGATAAAATTGACAAAATTAGAGGTATGGACATCATCTTCACAACAACAGCAAAAACTGATGAAGAAGCAAGAGAACTTCTTGCATTGATGGGCGCACCATTTACTAAGGCGTGAGAGGAGGGTATTCACAATGGCAAAAAAATCTATGGTTTTAAAACAGCAGAAGCCTCAAAAGTACAAAACTCGTGAATATACCAGATGTAAAATCTGCGGAAGACCGCACGCATACTTGAGAAAATTCGGCATTTGCCGTATCTGCTTTAGAGAATTGGCTTACAAAGGTCAGATTCCGGGCGTTAAAAAAGCTAGTTGGTAAGATAAAGTTTATAAAAGGAGGTAACAAATTATGCAAATTACCGATCCAATTGCAGATATGCTTACACGCATAAGAAATGCAAACTCTTCAAAGCATGAAACTGTTTCTGTTCCTTCTTCAAAAATGAAGCTTGCTATTGCAAAAATTCTTTTGGACGAAGGTTACATTGCAGGTTATGAAGTTATAGAAGACGGATTACAGGGTGTAATCAAAATTACACTTAAGTACGGCGCAAACAAAACAAAAGTTATTTCCGGTCTTAAAAGAGTAAGTAAACCGGGACTTAGAGTATATGCTAGTAAAGATGAAATGCCAAGAGTGCTCAGAGGACTTGGAATTGCTATAGTTTCAACTTCAAAGGGCATCATGACAGACAAAGAAGCTCGCAAAAACAATGTGGGCGGCGAAGTATTAGCATTTATTTGGTAAGATTATTTAGGAGGTGAACATATTGTCCAGAATAGGTAGAATGCCAATTACAATTCCAAATGGCGTTACTGTTACTGTTGGAACAAATAATGAAGTTACTGTTAAAGGTCCAAAAGGCACACTTTCAGATACACTTCATAAAGATATGATAATTAAAGTTGAAGGAGATCAGATTATCGTAGAAAGACCTTCTGAAGTTAAAGAGCACAGAGCTCTGCACGGTCTTACCAGATCACTCCTCAACAATATGGTAGTAGGTGTTACCGATGGCTTTACAAAAACACTTGAAATCAACGGTGTTGGTTACAGATGTGCAAAACAGGGCAAAACACTTACTCTCAACTTGGGTTACTCACATCCTGTAGAATTCCAGGATACAGACGATTATACACTTGAGGTTCCTAACCCAAATACAATCATTGTTAAAGGTATTAACAAGCAGATTGTAGGTCAGATAGCTGCAGTTATCAGAGAAAAGAGATTGCCTGAACCATATAAGGGCAAGGGTATTAAGTACTCTGATGAAGTTATCAGACGTAAAGAAGGTAAAACAGGTGCTAAGAAATAAGGTAGAAAGGAGTAAACGATTATGATAAAGAAAAAAGACAGTAATGCTGCAAGAATTAAAAGACATTATAGAGTAAGAAAAAATATTTCCGGAACTCCTGCTTGTCCAAGACTTAACGTATTCCGTTCAAACAGCAACGTATACGCACAGGTTATTGATGACACTACCGGCACAACACTTGTTAGTGCTTGCTCACTTGATAAAGAAATCAAGGAAAAAGTAAGCCACGGTGGCAACAAAGAGGCTGCTAAAGAAGTAGGTATACTTGTTGCAAAGAGAGCTTTGGAAAAGGGTATTAAAAACGTTGTATTTGACAGAGGCGGTTACTTGTACCATGGTAGAGTAGCCGAGCTTGCTGAAGGTGCCAGAGAAGGCGGCTTAGAATTCTAAAAGGAGGTAAAAAGCTTTTATGGAAAAATTTAATCCTGAAACATTAGATTTACAAGAAAAAATTGTTAGCATAAATCGTGTTGCTAAGGTTGTAAAGGGCGGTAGAACTTTTAGATTTGCTGTACTTATGGTAGTTGGTGATGGCCAAGGCCACGTTGGCGTAGGTACCGGTAAAGCAGCCGAAATCCCCGATGCAGTTAGAAAAGCAATCGAAGATGCTAAAAAGAATATGATTACAGTTCCGATGGTTGGTACAACAATTGCTCACGAAGTAATTGGTGAGTTTGGTGCAGGCAGAGTACTTTTAAAACCTGCTGCTCCCGGTACCGGTGTTATCGCAGGCGGATGTGCGCGTGACGTACTCGAGCTTGCAGGTATCCGTGACATCAGAACAAAGTCACTTCGTTCTAACAATCCTCATAACCTTGTTAGCGCAACAATCGAAGGTCTTAAGAGCCTTAAGGTAGCAGAAGAAGTTGCTGCACTCCGCGGTAAAACCGTTGCAGAATTGTTGGGTTAATAACACAACACAACTATTAAATTAGGAGGATAAGATAATGGCTAAAATTAAAGTTACTTTAGTAAAGAGCCCCATTGGTTACAAAAAAGACCAGATTGCAACAGTTGCAGCTCTCGGACTAAAGAAAATCAGAGACGAAAAGATTCATGATGCATCACCGGCTATCATCGGTATGACAAAAAAAGTGAATCATTTGGTAAGCGTCGAAGAAATATAAATTCCAAAGGAGGTGCTCTAAATGAAATTGTTTGAACTCAAACCAGGTGAAGGTTCAACTAAGGATACAAAAAGAAAAGGCAGAGGTCATGGTTCTGGTAATGGTAAAACAGCAGGCCGCGGTCACAAAGGTCAGAATGCAAGATCAGGCGGCGGCGTAAGAATCGGCTTTGAAGGCGGTCAGATGCCAATTTACAGAAGATTGCCAAAACGCGGCTTTACAAATATATTTGCAAAGCAATACACCGAAATTAATGTATCCGATTTAAATAAATTTGAAAATGGTGCAGTTGTAGATGCAGCAGCACTTAAAGAAGCAGGTATCATTAAGAAAACCCTTGACGGTATTAAGGTTCTCGGCAACGGCGATATTAATGTTAATGTTACAGTGAAGGCTGCTAAATTTACTGAGGCTGCTAAAACAAAAATTGAAGCAGCAGGCGGAAAGGCTGAGGTGATGTAAAGTGATTTCGACTCTGAGAAACGCATGGAAAATCCCGGATCTCCGTAAAAGAATGCTTTACACATTATTTATGATTGTAGTATTCCGTCTGGGTACATTCATCCCGGTTCCCGGCTTGAATGCAGATGTGCTTCAATCACTCGTAGAGGGTAATGGCAACAACTTGTTTGCTCTTCTCGACAGTTTTTCCGGTGGCTCATTCAGCAACGCAACAATTTTTGCAATGAGTATTACACCATATATCAATGCATCAATTATACTTCAGCTCTTAACTGTTGCAATTCCAGCTCTTGAGCGTCTTGCAAAAGAAGGCGAAGAAGGTAAAAAAGTAATTGCAAAATGGACTCGCTATGTAACAATTATTCTCGCTTTTATTCAGGCTACAGGTCTTTACTTTGGACTTAGAGGCGCTGTTGAAAACCCTGGATTTGTAAGTTATGTAGTAATTGTATCAACATTTACAGCAGGTACTGCATTTATTATGTGGCTTGGTGAACAAATCACCGAAAAGGGTGTAGGCAACGGTATTTCAATGATTATATTTGCGGGTATCGTATCAAGTGTTCCAAGTATGCTTTATGGTTTGTATCAAAACTTTATTAATGATGCAATCAGTGTTTGGGGACTTATAGCCATAGCAATATTTGCAGTTGCAATGGTTGCATTTGTAGTATTTATTACCGATGCAGAAAGAAGAATTCCGGTTCAGTATGCAAAGCGCATGGTTGGCCGTAAAATGTACGGCGGTCAGAGCACACATATTCCGATTAAAGTGGCTATGGCAGGTGTTATTCCAATCATCTTTGCAATGTCAATTCTTGCTTTCCCATCAACAATTATGAGTTTTACAGGCGGTATGCCTACAACAGGTTTCTGGGGTGCATTCTGGAGAGAGGTAACCTCTGGCTGGGTATATATTGTACTCTACTTCCTGCTCATATTGTTTTTCACTTATTTTTATACAGCAATTCAGTTCAATCCAATTGAAATTGCCAATAACATGAAGAGAAACGGTGGCTCAATTCCTGGCATCCGTTCAGGTAAGCCTACCAGCGATTATATCAGCAAAATCCTTACAAGAATAACACTTGCAGGTGCTATATTCCTTGCAATTGTAGCTTGTGTACCGATGATTCTCGGTCAGGTTTCGGGATTCAGCATTTCAATCGGCGGAACTTCGCTTCTCATTATGGTTGGTGTTGCTCTTGAAACCGTTAAGCAAATTGAGTCGCAGATGCTTATGCGTCACTACAAAGGCTTTTTGGATTAAGGGTGATTAAATGAAGCTTATTATGTTAGGTGCTCCCGGTGCCGGTAAGGGCACACAGGCAGCAGTAATATGTGAAAGATATAATATACCAACAATCTCAACCGGAGCAATAATACGAAATGCCATCAGGAATGAGACCCAAATCGGCAAAATAGCCAAAGGCTATATCGATGAGGGCAAGCTCGTTCCCGACAATGTGGTTATAGGAATTATAAACGAGCGTCTTAAAGAGTCCGACTGTAAAAACGGATTTATACTTGACGGCTTTCCGCGAACCATTGCTCAGGCTGATGAACTTACAAAAATGGGCATTTCAATAAATTGTGCACTTTCCATTGAGGTAGACGATTCCATTATACTGGAACGCCTCGGTGGCCGCAGAGAGTGCAGCGAGTGCGGAGCAACATATCATGTTACAAATAAACCGAGCAAAGCAGGGGATAAATGTGAAAAATGCGGCGGCGCACTCATAACAAGACCTGATGATTGCGAAGAGACAATCAAAAACAGACTTGAGGTTTATCATGAGAGCACAGAGGTGCTAAAAACCTATTATGATAAACTCGGTAAGCTTGTTAAAATAGACGGCAACCGAAGTGTTGAGGAAATCACAAATGATATCCTCTTTGCTCTTGCCTCTTGTGATTGACGGAGGAATAAGGGATGATATATTTAAAGTCGGGCGCAGACATCGCAAAAATGCGCGAGTCCGGAAAAATTGTATTTGAAACCTTAGAACTTCTCCGCAGTCATATAAAGCCGGGTGTTTCAACCTTGGAGCTTGATAAAATCGCATACGATTTTATATTAAGCAATGATGCCAAACCATCGTTTAAAAATTATAACGGCTTTCCTGCAAGTATATGTGCATCGGTAAACGACGTGATTATACACGGCATACCAGATAAAAGCACATTACTTAAAGAGGGCGACATAATAAGCATCGATATTGGCGCAGTAAAAAATGGCTTTCACGCAGATGCAGCTCGTACCTTTGGTGTGGGCATTATTGACAGCGAAGCTAAAAGGCTCATTGATGTAACAGAGCAAAGCTTTTATGAGGGCTTAAAATATGCAAGGCACGGTGAAAGGCTCGGCAGCATAAGCGCAACTATTCAGCAATATGTTGAGAGTAACGGATTTTCTGTTATACGCAACTATTGCGGCCACGGCATCGGCCAAAAGCTGCACGAAAGTCCGGAAATACCAAATCACGGAACTTTTGGTCGCGGAATACGGCTTGCTAAGGGTATGACAATCGCCGTTGAACCAATGGTCAACTACGGAAAATGCGAAACTGACCTTATGAGTGACGGATGGACAGTCAAAACCCGTGACGGCTCACTTGCAGCACATTACGAAAATACAATCCTTATAACAGACGGCAGCCCACAGCTGCTTACCAATCCACAGTGGGGTGAGTAATATGGGTGAGCACATTGCAGAATTTGTATATGCTATAGCCGGCAGAGATAAAGGCAAGTATTTTGTAGTGACGGCACAGGAGGACAACTTTATTTACCTGTGTAACGGAAAATGCCGCAAGGTTGGCAGTCCTAAAAAAAAGAAAATCAGACACGTAACATTTACCGGTGTAAAAAGCGAGTTTATATTAAACAAGCTTAAAACCTCAGGTAAGGTTACCAATAAGGAATTAAGGTATGCCTTGTCTGATTACCTAAAAAGATTGTCAGATGAATAATATTTATGTTAGATATGGAGGTATTATCCTTGGCTAAAGAAGATGTATTTGAATTAGAGGGAACAGTAGTTGAGGCTTTGCCTAACGCAATGTTCAGGGTAGAATTTGAAAACGGTCACAATATACTGGCTCATATCTCTGGTAAATTGAGAATGAATTATATAAGAATTCTCCCCGGAGATAAGGTAACAGTTGAAATGTCACCTTACGATTTAACCAGAGGACGTATCACATGGAGAGCCAAATAAGGCTTTAACTAATTGATAGGAGGTAACAGTAATGAAGGTTAGACCATCAGTAAAACCTATTTGCGAAAAATGCAAAATTATTAAAAGAAAGGGCAATATAATGGTTATTTGCTCAAACCCTAAACACAAACAAAGACAGGGTTAATCTTAGCTTGTAGCTTTTAAGGTGCGGCTGTACGGGAGAGGTAATTTTCCTGTAATCCCTTAAGGTTATGAAATATAGATATATAGTTTTATTAATCACTAAACAGGAGGTGCAAAAAGCTAATGGCAAGAATAGCAGGTGTAGATTTACCTAATGAAAAAAGAGTAGAAATCGGTCTTACTTATGTATATGGTATTGGTCTTCCAAGCTCAAAGAAAATTTTGGCTGAAGCAGGTATCAACCCTGATACAAGAGTAAGAGATCTCACAGAGGAAGAACAGACAAAAATCAGAGAAATCGTAGACAGAGATTTTACCGTTGAAGGTGACCTCAGACGTCAGATTGCTCTTGATATCAAACGTTTGATAGAAATTGGCTGCTACAGAGGTCTTCGTCATAGAAGAGGCCTTCCATGCCGCGGTCAGAATACCAAAAACAATGCCAGAACAAGAAAAGGTCCAAAAAGAGCTGTTGCTGGCAAAAAGAAATAATATAGGAGGGATATATTAATGGCAGTTCAAAAGAAAATTCGTAAAAGAAGAGAAAAAAAGAACATTGAACGTGGTGCTGTTCATATCCGCTCCACATTCAATAACACAATAGTTACAATCACTGATGTTGCAGGTAACGCACTTTCGTGGGCAAGCTCAGGCGGCCTTGGTTTCAGAGGTTCAAGAAAGAGCACACCATTTGCTTCACAGATGGCTGCAGAAACAGCTGCAAAAGCTGCTATGGAGCACGGTCTTAAATCTGTAGAAGTATATGTAAAAGGCCCTGGCAGCGGCCGTGAAGCTGCAATCAGAGCACTTCAGACAGCAGGTCTTGAAGTAACAATGATTAAAGATGTAACTCCGATTCCTCACAACGGTTGCAGACCGCCAAAGAGAAGAAGAGTTTGATGGAAAATTTTTGGAGATAGGAGGATAAACTTATGGCAAAGAATATGCAGCCCATATTAAAAAGATGCAGAACATTGGGCATTGAGCCTTCTGTTATGGGTATCGACAAAAGCTCAAACAGAAATCCAAAGCCAATGAGAAAAAAGCAGAGCGAGTATGGTCGCCAGCTTACCGAAAAGCAGAAAGTTAAGTTTATATACGGTATGCTTGAAAAACAGTTCAGAAATTACTACCACATTGCTACAAAAATGCCGGGTGTTGCCGGTGAAAATCTTCTTTCGTTGCTCGAATCAAGATTAGACAATGTAGTATTCCGCCTTGGTCTTGCCAACACAAGAAGAGAATCAAGACAGATGGTAAATCACGGTCATATTCTCGTTAACGGCAAAAGACTCGACATTCCTTCATACCGCGTAAGGGTTGGAGATGTTATCACACTTAAGGAAAAGACACAGACTTCTGACAGAATCAAAGCAATTGTTGAAACTAATTCTTCAAGACTTGTTCCAAAGTGGCTCGATATGGATAAAAACACTCTCACAGGCAAGGTTATTGCTATGGCTCAGAGAGATGATATTGATTTTGAGGTAGAAGAACATCTCATCGTTGAGTTGTACTCTAAATAATAGGCAAGCCCTCAGTAATGAGATAATTATAATTCTGAAATGGAGGGTCATGAAATGATAGAAATGGAAAAACCACGCGTTGAATGCGTAGAAAAAAGTGAAGACGGCAAATATGCCAGATTTGAGGTAGAACCTCTTGAGAGAGGCTATGGTATTACACTTGGTAACAGCCTTAGAAGAGTGCTTTTGTCATCACTTCCGGGTGTAGCTGCTACAAGCGTTAAAATTGACGGGGTTCTTCATGAGTTTTCTACAATACCCGGTGTTAAAGAGGATGTTACAGAGATAATTCTTAACATAAAAAGACTTATTGCTAAAATCTATTCCGACACACCTGTTGTAGTTATAGTAGACGCTTCCGGTGAATGTGAAGTTACAGCCGGAGATATTAAATGCCCTGATGATGTTGAAATCATCAACAAGGATCTCCATATAGCAACACTCAGTGAGGGTGCAAAACTTTATATGGAAATCACAATGCAAAAGGGCAGAGGTTATGTAACAAGTGAGAAAAACAAAGAAAATATGCAAAATGTTATCGGCGTTATCTCGGTAGATTCTATCTATTCACCAATAGATAAGGTTAACTACAATGTTACAAATACCCGTGTTGGTCAGGTTACCGACTATGATAAGCTCACAATCGAAATTTTTGCAGACGGAACAATCGCTCCCGAAGAGGCACTTTCGCTTTCGGCAAAAATTTTAAACGACCATATGAACCTGTTTATCGACCTTGCAGAAGGCGTTAAAGGCAAGGACATTATGGTTGAAAAAGAGGACAATATGAAAAACAAGGTTCTCGAGCTTACCATTGAAGAACTTGACTTGTCAGTTCGTTCTTTCAACTGCTTAAAGCGTGCAGGTATCAACACTGTTGAGGACCTTGCAAGCAAATCAGAAGGCGAAATGATGCGTGTTAGAAACCTCGGCAAAAAATCACTTGAAGAGGTTGTTAACAAACTTGCTTCTTTGGGATTCTCATTCTCAAAGGAATATGATGAATAATATAAGGAGGTTATGTTCTAATGCCTGGTACAAGAAAATTAGGCCGTGCTACTGACCACAGAATTGCTACACTTCGCAATCTTGTTACAAGCCTGCTCGAAAATGGCAAAATTGAAACAACATTGGCAAAAGCAAAAGAAGTTAGATGTATGGCTGAAAAAATGATTACATTGGGTAAGACTAATACATTACACACCAGAAGACAGGCACTTGCTTACATCACTAAAGAAGATGTTGTAACAAAGGTGTTTACAGAAATCGCTCCTAAGTACAGTGAGAGAAATGGTGGTTACACCAGAATTATCAAAATAGGACCAAGACGCGGTGACGCTGCAGAAATGGCTATTATTGAGCTGGTTTAATAAAGGTAAAAAAGTTGTGCGAAAAATTTTCGCACAACTTTTTTTATTGAAACTAAATAACTCGTATTGTATAATAAAATATATAAAAGCATAACATATTTTAATCAATATGTGCTATTAAGCTAGGCTTTTTAAGGATGACAAGCCGAAAAACGCCGAAAATACTGACTTTCAGGCGGGCTCGGATAGTAAATGGCTAGTAACATTTTAATATAAGGAGTTAATTTTATGTGGTTTAATGAGAGCGTAATATATCAGATTTATCCTTTTGGCTTTTGCGGTGCGCCCGATGCCAACGACGGCTGCACACAATCCAGAATTTTAAAGGTTGCAGATTATATACCGCATCTTGTAAAAATGAATATAGACGCTGTGTATTTTTGCCCTGTTTTTGAGTCGAGTGCCCACGGCTATGACACAAAGGATTTTAGCAAAATAGATGTGCGGCTCGGCACCAACGATGATTTTAGGTTTGTGTGCCAAAAGTTGCATCAAAACGGAATAAAGGTAATACTCGACGGTGTGTTTAATCACGTTGGCAGGGAGTTTTTTGCTTTTGAGGATGTAAAGAAAAACAAGTGGGACTCACAGTATAAGGATTGGTTTTTCATAAATTTTGACGGCAACAGTAATTACAACGATGGTTTTTGGTATGAGGGCTGGGAAGGTCATTATGAGCTTGTAAAGCTTAACCTTAACAATTACGATGTAAAAAATTATTTGTTTGAGCAAGTGGGCAAATGGATAGATGAGTTTAAAATTGATGGACTGCGCCTTGATGTTGCATATATGCTCAGCCGTGATTTTATGCGTGAGCTTAAAAGCTTTTGCAATGCAAAAAATGCTGAATTTTTCCTTGCGGGTGAAATGATTCACGGCAACTACAACGATATTGTAAATAACCAAATGCTTCATACTGCCACCAATTATGAGTGCTTTAAGGGCATATATTCATCATTTAACAGTATGAATATGTTTGAAATTGGCCACTCATTGCGCAATCGCTTTGGCAAAGAGGAGTGGTGTGCATACAAAAATTTGCAGCTTATATGCTTTGTTGATAATCACGATGTAACCAGAATTGCCTCAAATCTTACAAACAAAAATCATTTGCCGCTGTGCTACGGTATACTTATGGCAATGCCAGGTATACCGTGTATATACTACGGCAGCGAATGGGGTATAGAGGGCAAAAAAGAAGATGGCGACAAGGCACTTCGCCCATATGTTGAAGATGGCGTATACAATGAGCTTGCGCAATTTGTTGCACAGGCTGCAAAAATTCACCGCGAAAGCCGAGCTATTTGCTATGGGTCTTTTGAAATATTGCATTTGACAAATAAACAGCTTGTATTTGAGCGCAGTTTTGAAGATGAACGCATTATAGTTATGATTAACGCTGACCAAAACGAGTACATTGCGCACTTTAATGCAAATGCAGGCTGCGGCACAGAGCTTTTAACAAGCTCTCATTTTGACTTTGGAGCAGGCAGCAAATTGCCGCCGTATTCGGTGCAATATGTAAAAGTTTTATAAAAATGTATCTGTATAAGAGTACAGCCATATAATAAAGCATTGATTTTAAGGTCAATACTTTTTTATATGGCTGTAAGCAATAGCAGACATTTTTTATTTGTTTTCGTTTTCATATTTATTAAGCAACTGCTGTGCATGAGCACAGTACTTGTAGTCAAATGTGCAGCACAAGCCTTCCATCCATATTTTTTTATCATCATATGTAGGAAAATTCATCATTTTCATTTCGCACCCCAGCACTGTCTTTTTTTCGTACAAAAAAAATGGGCATATTGCATACAACGGCATATTGTGTTCCTCCTTATAGTCCAAATTGCTGCACATATTTTCCATATGTCATTCCGCAATCTCGTGCAAGCTTTGCAACCTCCTGCAGTGACATTTTGGGCTTTGCATCTTTTTTTATTACAGGCTCGCTGATGCGTGCATTGGCATAAAGCCTGCATCTTTCGGTACAATATGTTTTTTTGCGCATTGTGTAAAAGGTTTTGTTGCACCAGGCGCATATACATTTTTTCTTTTTTGATAGCTTTTTAAATTCTTTGCTGCACTCTATTGAGCAAAATTTTGTTGCATTTTTTGTTGTTGTAAACTGTTTTAAACAAACAGGGCAAATTTTTGATGTTTTCATAAGTAAATTCCTCCGTCTAGTATTAAATGTCAAATGTTTGCTATTTTCGAGGCTAAAGAAACAGAACAAAGAAAAAGCCATATTGTGACCTTGTTGTGCAAAAAACACATAACTGTGTCATAATATCATATTAAATAACAAAATTGTATGGGATTCCCTATCGATAAATTAATTATCACACAATTATGTGTCGAGGTCAACACAAAAAATACAAAAAACGAAAAATTCGATGTTGCTTTTTCGACACATTTGTGTTATAATATGAATATATATATCATATAAAGTCGAAAGGAACCGCAAATTGATGAACATTGGCGAACGAATTAAATACCTGCGCAAACAAAACAACATAAATCAGGCACATCTTGCATCTGTTTTGCAAAGCTTTTACGGCATGAAAACCGACAGAGTAGCAATAAGTAAATGGGAAATAGGGTATCAGCTGCCAAACATACAGGCAGTGAGAGCTATTGCCGATTATTTTGGTGTTACGGCGGACTACCTTATGAATGGCAGGCAAGCAGAAAGCAATTCAAGAGCTATACCCTTTTACAGAAATTATCCTGATATTGATAGTGTAACATGCATTAATTGTGACACAGATGCCGATATATGCGTTGTTGCTCCCGATGATTCAATGCGCGCTTCGGGCATTGTGCAGGGGGCTTGTGTTTTTGTAAACACAAAATGCCAAATTGCCGACGGCAACATTTTGCTTGTAATTGCAGGAGATACCGCTTACATCCGCAGATGCTATAAAAATGGGGATGCAGTTTTGCTTGTATCGGATTGGGGCAGTAATCCTCCCGCTATGTACCCGCTAAATCAAGTTGAAATTGTGGGCAAAATTTGTTCGGTTAGGTTCGATTTTGATTGACATATACATTATTTTATTGTATACTTATAATAATTAGAAGATTTAACGGGTAATTTTATTATAATTCTAATTTTTATAACAGTCAACACAAAATTCTGAAAATTAGAACTTTGTAATATGAATGTTATATTTGAATTGTTTTGGGGGATGATTGTATGAGTACAATGTCGGTAATATTAAATTTAATGGAGCAACGCCAAATTACTCAAAAGGAATTGTGCAGCTATCTTGGCATTGGAGAGCCTAAATTCAGCGACTGGAAAAAGGGCAAAATTAAGTCATACAACAAGTATTTGCCTAAAATTGCAGCATTTTTTGATATTTCGCTGGATTATCTTATAAACGGCGGTGATTACACAGGGGGCAATGTTACAGGCGGCAAAAAAATACCAAAGCTTGGCAAAATCAGGTGCGGCAATCCTGAGCAGATTTTTGTAAATTTTGAGGAATTTTTTGAACCTGATAAAGATATAGCTGCTGATTATTGTCTTGTTGCAAAAGGCGACAGTATGATAAATGCCCGTATTTTTGATGGTGATATTGTATTTATCAGAAAGCAGCCCGATGTTGAAAACGGCGAAATTGCTGCAGTTATTATAGGAGATGAGGCAACACTCAAGCGAGTATATAAATATGATGACAAAATTGAGCTCCGTGCCGAAAATCCACTATATAATTCACTCTATTACGAAAAGGAGCAGCTAAACAATATCCGCATTGTTGGAAAGGCTGTTGCTTTTCAAAGCACCATTAAATAAATTTTTTGCCGTGGTTGCGCTAAAATGCTGTGACAAACGGGGATGTTCGCATGACAACGGGGACATTCCTCGCAAGAGGTGTGTCCTCGCTTGTTGTGCGAACAAATATTGTTTGTCATTTTCATTTGTCATATGCATTTTAGCTACTTTACAGGTGACATAAACGAAATGCTACAATCCGCAAACTGCGTTCAAAAAACTTAACAAACTGTAATTTTTTCATTTGGCGTTTTGTTGGCACGCGCAATAGCCGTCGAAATTTTTTCGCCGTGATTGCGCTAAAATGCCGAAATCGGTCGGGAACTTATCTTGTTTTCGTCATTTTACCTGCCAAAACGCCAACTAAAAAAAACAGTTTGTAAAGCTTTTATCAAGGCAGTATTCGGATTGCAGCATTTCTTAAAAAGCGCTCACTTCAAGGCAAAATCGGTGCAAAACAGAGTCTGCATATGATATGGTTTTTACAAGTTGTTTTTTGTGACATCTTTTTTTGCGGTAAAATTTCAAAAATAAAATAAGTTCCCTACCATTTTGAAATTTTAGCGCAACGAGCGAAAAAATTTGAG
>JAZQEG010000020.1:0-41468 GCA_045538875.1 Clostridia bacterium
AGTCCGAAGACTAAAGTTCTTTTAGAAGTTTAAAGCTCAAATAACTTTGCTAGCTTTACTAGTTTTAAAAGAAGTGTTACTCAAATTCTCTTTTCGAGAACCTCATTATGCTGTTTATTTTTCAAGGTTCAATTGCCGCCATTAAACAAGCGACTTAACTATAATATCACATCAAAATACATTTGTCAACACTTTTTCAAAAATATTTGAAATTTGTCAAAATATACACTTTTAGGGTAGAAAAAGCAAAAATTTTATGGTATATTATAATAGTAGAATTAATTTAAGGAGTTTTGATATGAAAAAGCTATTATCTTTACTTTTGGTTTTTGTGATGCTTGCATCAGCCTTTGCTGTATACGCACAGGAATCGGTACCCGTTCCTGAGGGGCTGCGTTCGTCAAACATACTTTTGATTGATGCAACATCAGACAAAATTATATATGAAAAAAACAGTCAGGGACATATTGCACCAGGTGGAATTGCCAAAATACTTACAGGTGTTATTGCCATAGATTTTGTTGCATCACTTGATGAAAATGTAACTGCCGATGCAAAAGCTGTTACAACCTTTAATTTTAGCAACAACAATATGGGAGTGCTCCCTGGCGAAACTCTCACCGTGCGGCAGTTGCTTTACGGAATGCTTATGTATGACGCAGGCGAAGCGGCAAACGTGCTTGCAGTTTACTGCGGTGACTCTATTGAAAAGTTTGTTGAAAAAATGAACAAAAAAGCAGGCGAGCTCGGATGCAGCAACACTCGTTTTACAAATCCAAGCGGTATTGCAGATGAAAATCAGTACACAACATTAGAGGATGCAGCCAAAATTGTTAAATATGCTATGGAATTTGAGCAATTTTGCGAGATTGTTGCAACAAAATCCTACACCATTGCTCCTACCAACAAGTACAGCGAAACAAGGTACCTCCACAATACAAACAAATTTATATCAACATCTTCTACAGATGCATACTACAACAAGTATGTTACAGGTGTTAAAACATCTTATGTAAGCAACTCCGATTGCGGACTTGTTGTTACATATAAAAACGGTAATACAAATTTGCTTTGCCTTACATCCGGGGCACCGTATAGTGACGGCATTAACTATGCAAACGAAGATTGCAAAAAGCTTATAGAATATGGCAAAAATTATCACACTGCAGTTAAAATTGCAGCTGCTGATGAAATACTTGCTCAGGTAAAGGTGCGCGGCGGCAAAGAGGACAACAAGGTTTTGCTTGTAGCACCTGAAGATATGTACATAAATTTGCCAAAGGGTTATGACCAGGCAAAGCTCGAAAAACAAATAGAAACAAGCAAAAAAATTAAAGCTCCCATAAGCAAAGGCGATGCACTCGGGCAGCTTACCGTTTTGTATGACGGCGAAGAATACGGCAGCCTCATTTTAACCGCAGACCAGAGCATATCATCTGCTCCAATAAAAGCATTTTTTCAGTCGATAGGTGCCATATTTACATCGTGGATATTTATTTTAATTGTGGTACTTATTATATTGTTGTTTATTGCATACACCGTTGCACTAAACAAAGCAAAACGCAAAAGAAAATATGTAAGCAGGTTTAGCAATTACAGATAATTAAAAATGGGTGTAAAAATTTAAAAGATTTTTTACACCCATTTTATATTAAAACAATTAATATATTGTAAACAAAATTTTAAATTAATGTAACTTGTATTGAAAATTTTATTTATATGTATTATTATAAATATATGAACTAACAGGAGAATTGATATGGAATTAACAGAACATAAAAATATACCAAAAAACAAGCAAGCTGCGATAGAAAAATTTCAGGGCTTTCAAAAATTTATGATGATGTACAACTGCGCAATAAAAGAGGTACGCACCAAATTTGAAGTACTAAACGATGAGCTTTCGGTATCAAGCAACCGCAACCCCATACAAATGATAAAATCAAGAATAAAATCACCTATCAGCATAATGGAAAAGCTCGAGCGAAGAAATTTTGAAATTTCGATGGACTCAATACTTAACAACCTTAACGATGTTGCGGGAGTGCGTATTATATGCTCATTTGTTAATGATATATACGACATTGCAGATATGTTTTCGTCACAGGATGACATTACCGTTTTGGAAATAAAGGACTACATAAAAAATCCAAAGCCAAACGGATATCGAAGCTATCATATGATTGTTGAAGTACCTGTGTTTTTTACAGACTGCAAAAAGAACTTAAAGGTTGAAGTGCAGCTTAGAACTATAGCAATGGACTTTTGGGCAAGCCTTGAGCACAGTATGAAATACAAAAAGGATATTTGCGACGCTGACACAATAATAAATGAGCTCAAAATGTGTGCCGATTCTATTGCAGCAACAGACTTACAGATGCAAAAAATTAATGATAAAATTAACAATGCATAAAAAATGGGGTGTAAAAAATAGAAATTATTTTTTACACCGCCTTTTTTTATACTATACTTATTATATTTGAAAAAATACCTCTTGTGGGGCCAAGGCCTCTGTGTGAATACAAGTGCTCACATTCGCAGCAAGTGCAAATGTCGGCAACTGCAATGTTTTGCTCGGGCACACCTGCCTCAATAAGCATCTGCCTGTTAATCATAGCAAGGTTGAGATAATATTTGCCACCTCTTTGCAGTATATATTTATGGTATCCAAACTGTGCCATAAAATCATCATACAATTGCTTTGAAACCTCGTAGCAATCAACGCATATGCACGGCCCTATTGATACAAGCACATCTTTTGGGTTGGTTGCATAATTAATTTGCATCTGCTTAAGAGTTTTAACACAGAGCGACGCATATGTGCCTCTCCAGCCGCAATGGGCATTACCAATTGCCTTGTTTTTGGTGTCGGCAAAAACTACAGGCACACAATCGGCAGTGTGTATTACAAGCGGCAGGTTACATTCATTGGTGATTAGTGCATCTACATTATCGTAAAAACGCTCTTTAAGCACTCCACAGCCTGCGTGGGCGGTATCTGCTTTTAATACATTTGCTGTGTGAGTTTGTTTTGCAAGCACAAGGCGGTTAATATCAAACCCAGCGGCATCGCAAAAAATTTTGTAATTTTGTACCACATTGCTCCAGTCATCATCGGTTGATGTGCCAAGGTTCATAGATGCATATGCACCCTCATTGGACACACCGCCGTACCTTGTGGAAACAGCAGTTTTAACAAAATCAACATTGTCAAAAATTTTGAAAGACAAATATACAACATCACAACACTTATGAATATTTAAAACATCGGATTTAAACATTTTAACTTCCTTTCATCTAACATACATTTATTGTATCACAAAATATATTATTCATCAACGGTATATTTTATCATAATTTAAAACAACCCCTCATATTAATGTACAAAACACAAATGTATGGAGGAGTAAATATGACACAATACAATATTTACAATGATATTGAAAAGCGCTCCGGGGGAGATGTGTATATAGGTGTTGTGGGGCCGGTTAGGACAGGCAAATCGACTTTTATTAAAAAATTTATGGATAACCTTGTTATACCCAATATCCAGAGCGCATACAAAAGGGAGCGTGCACGCGATGAGCTGCCGCAAAGCAGTGCAGGCAAAACAATTATGACAACAGAACCCAAGTTTATACCCAATGAGGCAGTAAAAATAAGCCTTACAGACAATGCAAGCTTAAATGTACGTATGATAGACTGTGTGGGCTACATAGTTAATTCCGCACTCGGACACATAGAAGAAAATATGCCGCGAATGGTAAAAACGCCATGGTCGGAAGAGGAAATCCCCTTTGCAGAGGCTGCAGAAATCGGCACAAAAAAGGTTATTTGCGAACATTCAAACATAGGCATTGTTGTTACAACCGACGGCTCGGTTACCGACATCCCCCGAAGTGACTATGTAGAGGCAGAGTCAAGAGCGATAAACGAGCTTAAACAAATTAACAAGCCGTTTATAGTTGTGCTTAACTGCGCCGACCCAAAAAGCGAAAATTCAATAAAAATTAAAAAAGAAATAGAGCAGACACACAATGTTTCGGTTATGAGTGTAAATTGTGCAACGCTTGATGTTGGCGACATAAACGCAATAATTGAGAGTGTACTTTTTGAGTTTCCGCTAAAAGAAATATCTATCAATGTACCAGATTGGGTTGAAGTGCTGGAAAATGACCACAGGCTCAAAAAAACGGTGTATGAAAACATACTTTCGTCTATTAAATCCATACAAAAAATCAATGATTACAAAAATGTTGTTGAAACGCTTAACAACTGCGAAAATATCGAAAGCGTACAGCTTAAAGAAATAAATCTTGGCGAAGGAACTGTGCATATAGAGGTAACAACAGATGATTTGCTGTTTTATGAAATTTTGGGTGAAAAATCGGGATTTGAAATAAGCGGCAAGGACACACTTATGAAGCTTATGAGCGACCTTGCAAACATAAAAAGCGAATATGAAAGAGTGGAATATGCTCTAAAGCAGGTTAGGGAAACAGGTTACGGAATTGTTGGGCCATCGGTTGAGGAGCTTGAGCTTGCAGAACCCGAAATAGTAAAGCAAGGCGGACACTTTGGAGTTAAGCTTAAAGCAAGTGCACCAAGTATACATATGATACGGGCAGATATTGAAACGGTTGTTTCGCCGATAGTTGGCACCGAAAAGCAATCAGAAGCTCTTATGCAGGACCTGCTTAATGAGTTTGAAGAAAACCCCACAAAAATATGGGAATCAAATATATTTGGCAAATCACTGCACGAGCTTGTTAACGACGGGCTGCATAACAAGCTGTACAAAATGAGCGGCGATGCCCAATATAAGCTGCAGGAAACGCTGCAAAAAATTATAAACGAAGGCAGCGGCGGATTGATTTGTATTATACTGTAGTTACAGCAGAGATATGTTGGCATGACAACTGTGACATTCCTCTCAAGAGGTGTGTCCTCGTTGCCCACGCCAACAAATTGCAAAAATTAATCGGTGACAGATGGGGACGCTCCTTTTGCAAAGGACCCTCCCCGCTGTTACCCTTTTAATGACAAACATTTTAAAAACGAAAAAGTCGTACCAATAAGGTACGACTTTTTATATGTTTAATTATTTAACAGCGTCTTTAAGACCTTTACCTACTTTAAAAGCAGGAACTGTAGCAGCAGGGATGTCAATAACAGCACCTGTCTGTGGGTTTTTGCCTTTGCGAGCAGCTCTTTTTTTGGTTTCAAATGTACCAAAACCTACGAGAGCGATTTTGTCGCCAGCTTTAAGACCTTCTGTTACGCTTTCAACAAAAGCGTTGAGTGCTTTTTCAGCATCTTTTTTGCTCAATTCTGCTTTAGCAGCAATTTTAGCAATTAATTCTGTTTTATTCATTATAAAACTACCTCCTAATATTTTTTGGTATATAGGTATTATATCAAATATTTTTAAGCCTTGCAATAGGTATTTTGTACAAATTTACAAGCATTTTTTATAAAATGGTACCATTTTTTTGGTGTTTATGCAAGAAAATGGCATAAATACTGATATTTACTGTGTTATTCATTTTGCGCATACTCAATTTTAACAACCTGATTAAAGCCTGCAAATTCGGGTGTAAAGTACACTCCGTTAAGCTTGCAGCCTGTTTCCATATCTGCCCATATTGTCATATGTTTTTTGAGTTTAAAATCTGCAATATCCTCAGATATAGGGAGCAAATCGCTAAACATTGCATCATCAGGCTTAGCCTTTACAAAAATTTTAACTCTATAAGTATATCCGTCACCGTTGTTTGCAACAAGGCTTGGGAAAAATTCAAAACTTACATTGTATCCTTCGCGTCCAAGTGAATTTGTAATCTGGTCAATCATTGTTGTGTAAATTTCTTCAAAATCTCTGGTGTACTCAGTTGAGTATTTTGGTATGCCAAATGTTTTGTTTGAATCATCATAAATGATGTATGGTGCAGCATATACCTCGTTTGGAACATCTTCAAGAATTACTGCATAATCGTTAGCGCACTTAGGATATGTAGCTAAACTCTTGCGTATAGAATGTGATGCAAATGACTTGCCAACACCGTATATATTGCTTCGGTTAAAGCCGCTAACACCGTCTGCCTGCATAATCATACAAGCAAGCTGCTTTGCTGTAACAGGCTCGCTGCCTTTAATTGTGCCATCTGTATACAACAATATATTGTACTTGTTAGCCATTGTCAAAAGCTTGTTAGATGCTTCATTTACAGGCACAGCATCTTTGTAATAATTATCTTTTTCACCCAAATCAAGTGCTACTGTAGAGCAGCGCGCAAGAGCAAACGCTACTGCAGTTAACGCATCAGATACGGTTGCTGTTTTGTTAAGATATTCAAGAGTAACCTTATCCTCGCCTATGCAATATTTGCCGTACACTGCAAGAGATTCTGCATATTCGTGCTCAAAATCTATTTTTGGTATAGAAAAGTTATTATACAGCACCTGATGATTGCCTGTTGCAAGCCTGAGTGCTATGTTTGCAATCTCACCGTTGGTAAATGTAGCATCAGGAGAATATTCCTTAATATCATACAAGCCAACTGCATCATACACTGTTTTGTATATCTTATCATCAAAATTTGAAATAAAGCTTGTTGCAGAATTATTTGTGTTTTCTCTTGCTCTGATAATGAGTACTGCAGCCTCAGCTCTGGTGAGCGATTCGTCAAGACGAAGGTCAATATAGTCATCACCAACCATAATACCTTTGTTGTATACCCATGCAGCAACATTGGCATTTTGGTGCTGTTTTTGTATCATATGCGGCGCTTTTTCTTTGGTTGATGAGCCATTGCGTGACCAGAGGAGTTCTGCCACATCACCACGCAATATTGGAGTGTCGGGTGAAAAAACGCCATCAAAAATGGGTTTAAGCCCCGATGCCATTACATATTCATAATGCCAGTCACCCTGATTAACATCTGAATACACATCTGTTGTAACCGTAGATGTTTTACCAATCATTTTTACAAATTCCGCACGCGAAACTGTTGCATCAGGGCGGAATGTGCCATCGGGGTAACCCCCTATTGTGCCCTCATTAACTAGGCGTGTAACTGCACTGTACGCCCAGTGGTTGCTGTTAACATCGGGAAAGTTTGTTGCAGCAAAGGCTGCAGGAGCCATAGTTAAAACAATTGCTGCAATTAAAAAAATTGATAAAATCTTTTTCACTTTTTTTACCTCACTTTTTATATAATTTGTTTAAGTGGTTTATTAAAAATGCCCTCATAGGATGTTTTTAGTGCATCATATTCCATATTACAATAAAGCTCATATACAGGAACTGATGCTAATATGTCTGACAAGGTTGAAAGCATAGAGTCAAAATAATCGCCTGCAGACGGCTGAACAAGCTGCCCCATTAAAAGACCGATTGCTGCTTCTGTGTTTAGCTTTTTAATTGTATTTGTTTGCCCTCTGTTTAAAAATACAATTGCCTTAAGAGGAACCATAACATTGTTGTTTATGCCTGTAGAGCCGGCAAAAGGAGTTCCGCAGATATATACAGTGCCATTTTTTTTGTAAAGAACGGGGGTATCATCGTTAATATAAACACAGTCTTTAACATACTCAATCCAAAGGGATGTGTGTGTAGACTTGCCCACTCCCGAATTTGCCGAAAAGGCAACTCCGTACCCATCGGCCGCAACAGAAGATGAATGCAATACAAGCCTGTTGTTTGCCACTGCTACATAATGAAACAAAATGGACAGTGTGTTTGACAAATAATATGTATCGTCAAAATTATAGTGCTTTTTTACATCAAACAAATATACATCAATTGTTGTGCCATTGTTATAGTAGTCTATTTTTACAAGAAATTTTGCATTTTCATCAGGAAACAACAGCTCGTACAGATGGTCGCCATCATAATACCAAAATTCCTCACCACTGCCATATGTAGCATCAGCATCGGGTGTATCAAATCGCTCGTTACACAATTCAACATTAATTTTGACTTGTGTAGGTTCACTGACAGAGCATCTGTATGGATTGCATTTTGATATGGTAGTATTGTCTATTGCCCCTGTAAGCTCAACAATCATATCTGCTATTTTATATTTGTACAATCGCATCACCCGCCCGCAAAAATAAAATTGTTTTAAAAATAATACCTACATATATAATATCAAATTTTTATCAATAATTCAACTGTTAATTATATTTTTTTGATGTTTGCTATATTTTGCTACAATGATATGTGTATATAAAGCAAAAAATCCCCGACATTTGTCGGGGATTTTGGAATGTTATTATTAATATCATTAAGACTCAGCACTATCAGACTTTTTTAAATCTATACTGGAAATGGAATTCGATGTGTAAATATTTGTCAAAATTGTTTTAGTATTACCTCGAATATTATAAGTACGGTTCTGTTGTCTAACACGAGCACTTAATGACTCTTTCACTGCCATCTCAATAACATCTGCAGTTGGCTTAATATAATTTTTCATTAATTCAAACCTACCAATTCTATAATTAAGCTTCATCAGCTTTTTTGTAATCCACCTTAGAAATGCTGTTAGCAGTGTAAAGATTTACATCGATTGTTTTTGAAGAAGAACCAAAACCAAATGTTCTTTCTTTTTTGAAAAGAGCACTCAAAGATTCTTTAACTGATAATTCAACAACCTGTGCAGTTGGTTTTGTATATTTCATATCGATTACCTCCAATAATTATTTCGCTATTAAAATTTGAATGTTACTGAGCAACAGCCCACTGTGTAGCATCATTTGCATCTACAGCGTACGCATTTGTAGCTACAACACCGTTCATATCCTCTTGAGTACCTGCAAGCTGAACTGCGAAATAACCTGAATACTCACCATCTTTAACAGCTTCGTACAAGCCTTCAGCATGTGCACCATCGATATCTTTGTTAAACTTGATACCAACATTTTTAGCATTACCTGCATAGAAACCAACACCTGTTGCAACTGTAAGCGGCTCATTTGTGTTTTGATCGTAAACTGTAAGACCGTCAGTTACTTCTGCATCCAAAAGGTAAACTTTAACGCCCTCAATCGGCTTAACTTCAATTTCGATGCTTTCGTTATAGTCTACTTTAACAGTTGTTGTGTCGTTAACGGGAGCTGCATTGCCAACTTTTATTGATATAATTTCATATCCTGCGAGTGCTGCAATTGCAACATCAACATCTGTATCAGCATTACCTATTGCAGAAGGTGTAAGTGTAACATAATCTTCATACTTAGTGGTAGCTGCACCGCCATTTACATAAACAGTGATGTTTTTAAATTTGATGTCTGTAGTTGCATCATTGTTAAGTGCTGTTGCAACAGCTGCATCGTTAGAACCATATTTAACCTGAGTAATTGTGTTTCCTGCGGTCCAATCGGTGCTGCCGTTATCAATTGAATAACTGAAAGTCATAGTAGTACCTTCAGATGTTTTCTGATTGATATACTTGATTTCATCAGACTGAATGCCAGCCTGACCATTAGTATCCTGAGCTGCAAGATATGTAACTATTGTATCTTCAGCAACATCACTAACTGTTGATGTAACTGTTACATTGTTGTCAGCATTGTACTGTGTAACTGTGCTAGCAGTTGCCGCAAAAGCTGTTGTACATGTAACGAGCATACATACTACAGTAATTACCGCAATAAAAGTTTTAAACATATTTTTCATAAGACATCCATCTCCTTATCTAATCCTTGATTGAATTATATCAAAAAAACTTTTTAATGTCAAGCTCTTTATAAAAAAAAATATTAAATTTCTGTATTTTTTTGCACAAAAAATTTTATTATTTTTGTATAATTTGACATCCTTCAATATAAATCACGTTATCTGCCAATTCAAAAGCACATTTGCGGTGACTTATAACAATTGACGTAATGTTTTTATAGTTTTTTATGTTAGACAGCACCGCATACTCAGTCTGTTCATCAAGAGCAGAGGTCGCCTCATCCAAAATGAGCACGGGGGCGCCGCTTGCTAATGCCCTTGCTATGGCAAGACGCTGCACCTGGCCTTCGCTAAGTCCCAAGCCGCCCTCGCCGAGCTGTGTGTCAAAGCCATCGGGCAATGACATTATGTAATCGTAGATGCATGCATCTTTTGCACTTTGTATAATTTGTTCATCGGTGATGCTGTCATTATAAAAGCTGATATTGCTCTTTACTGTGCCGCTCAGTATCATATTGCCCTGAGGCACATACGCAAAGTTTGCCCTTGTGTTTGCTCCGCAATTAAGTTGCAACCCGTTTTGAGTTTTAAAATAAATATTGCCGCCCTCAGCATCAAGTACGCCCATAACAAGCTTTATTAAAGTGCTTTTGCCTGTGCCCGATTCGCCGCCTACAACTGTCATTTTGCCAAATGGCAAGGCGGCATTTGCATTTTTAAGCACACAATTGTTGTCATAGCTAAACGAAATATCATTTATATATAATGACAAAAATGTTTTGCATATCTGTTGCTCTTTGCTGTCATCGACAGTGATATTTTCTATTTGCTGTATGCGTTCAACACTTGCCATAGTTTTGTAGTACTGCGGAATGAGGGTTGAAAATTCGCCAAAGGGGGTTTGCAGCTGGTCAAACAACTGGAGTACAGCTGTAAGCGTGCCCACTGTCATAATGCCAATTGATATTTTGTAAGCGCACCACACCAGAGCGCAATAGTAACCAAAAGTCATAACTGCAAAAAACAAAAGGTTTGCAATCATACTAATTATTCCTGCTTTTACATTTAGGCGCATAGATATATCCTGCAGATGCGAAAGCTTTTTTGCTGCAGCAGCTTCTTTTACAAAAGTTTTTATAATAAGCAGGTTTTGTATACCCTCCTGCATATACGAAAGTACATTGCCGCTTGCCGCCCTGCATTTTTTGTGAAGGCCCTTCATGCGTTTGCCGTAAATTCTGCCTGCAATTGTTACAAAGGGCAATATTACAATACACAAAAGAGCAAAATTGGAATCCAGCACATACAGTGCTCCAAAGCTGAACACAACTCGTGCCAAAAGGCTTACCAATGTGGGAACTATGCCCATAATGCCTGCTGTTACAACAGCTACATCGCCATTTAACCTGTTTACAAGGTCGCCCGAATGAAAATCACAAATTTGTGCAAACTTGCGTGACAATATTTTTTTGTACAAATTGTTTGAAAGCCGATTGGTAATTGTACAGCTAAGCTTTACATCAACAACCGAATACACTATATGTATAACAATGTACACGCCAATCAACAAGCATAACGGTATTATTGTGCGCGTCAGTGTATTGTTTGAGGCTCCTGTTGCAACATCAATTACATTTTTGCTGGCAAATGCAAATGCCATTGCCACAAAAGACATAACCGCTCCAAGCGCAGAGAGCGCAGCAACAGGCAAAAAAGCAAAGCCTGCACTTTTTAATATCCATTTTAATCCCTGGTTTTTCAAGCCGCTACCTCCTTATTGCTCTGATTAAGGCCATAACGTGATATCTGAACGGAAAAATCAAAAGCCACACCCTACAATATATTTTGTACCACAGCTCATTGCCTGTGTAGTTTTTGCCTTTTCGGGTAAAGGCTACAACCTTGCCTATAACACAACTGATATTTACATCTTTTTCTTTTTTAATTTCGTTATCTCCTGCAATTGTGAGCATATCACCTTTTTTGCCGATAACGCGGTGAACAATATAATCACCATTTTCTCTTTGATGAAGAACTATGTCATATTTGTTTATATTGCAGGGCGAAGAGAGCACAACACTGTCGCGCCTGTTTATGAGCAGAGGCGACATACTGATGCCCGTAACTGTAAAACGAATACTGCCACCCGATGCAATAGTTTCTTTTATAACAGGCATAAGGTCGTTTATACTAAAAAGCTGTTTATTTTGTGGCATAATTACCTCTCCAAAACATTGTTATCCTCGAGTATTTTTAAAAATTCAAGTGCATCATTTGTTGCAGTTTGCATATCAATATCGTATTCGTCACACATTTTTTGCGCTATTAATTCAACATCACATTCATCCTGCAATATATCCCATATAAATGCACCCGTTTGGTTAATTGTAATCATAGCTGTAAAGTCAACTATGTTTTTGCCCGTTGGCACAACAACAAAACTGTCTGCAATTTTTTTGAGAGTAAAGTCTTGTGCAATTTTCATACTGGTTCCTCCAAATAAGTAATATCAGTTTAATTGTAACACAAAATATCTTTAAGCGCAATAGACAGTGCCGTCTGATTTTATACAAACTATATTTTTGTGTTTATTTGCATTGTATATTTTGCGCAGTGTTGCAACCCGATTTGCAAGCTCATAGCGAAAATCCGCATCAACAAAGCAAAGCATAATGTCCGAAATACTAATGTAGTCAAAATCTTTTGGTTTAACATTGGCAATTTGTTCACACAATTTTGTAATTGCCTGCTCTATTAATTGAACCTCAGAGTAAACACAATTGGCAAACAAATTTGGATTGCCAATGTGCCAGGATAAATCAAATTTACAAACATCTCTGATGTTTTGGGTATGTATTTGTACTACACTATTTGTGTAGTAATTGTTGCAGTTATAATGTTTTTGTAATTTACTTTTTTTAATTTTAAGCGATGTGCATAGAGTTTTTGCACATTCACAAACAGTATCATAATCATATGTAATTTGTTTGAGCAGTTTTTTGCCCTCAATGCTTTTTAGCAAAAATGATGCATTTACAAACAAATGCCCGCACGAAAATTCAAACAATCTTTCATCAACAATGCCATTTACAACAGCAACATTGTTGAGCATATCACAGGCAACAGATGCTGTAAGGTTGCTTGTGATATATGAGCCAAAAAAATATGAGGTTACATCTGCATATGTGCTGGCGGGCATATAACCTATGCTTTTTAGCGGGAGAGGAAAAATACTTTTGTTTATGTTATACTTTGACACAACAACCTCGTTATTTGCATCAAAGTTAAAACACATAGTTATAATATGCTCATTGGCTTTGTCAAGGTTAACAGCTTTGTGGCATATTTCAAGCAGGAGCGTGTAGGCTAAATGTGTGCCATGTGTAACACAGCGCTCCAAAAGTGCAAAATCATCACGCCTAAATTTGTACACCGAGTGCTGTGCCTCGTGGCTTATTTGCTTAACAACAGAGCCAGCATATGATGTGATTGTTATTACATTGTTTAAGTTGGTTGTGGGGTCATAAATTGTAACAAAGCCACATCGTGCCATTGGTTTTGCTCCTTCCCAGATTTCCCAAATGGGGACGGTCCTTTTTTGTCAACTTTTGTATATTATACCTCTTGATACACCCGATACTCTCTCAACTTGCCTTATGGAGTATTTTTTCTTTAATTCTCTCAAAATACGATTTCTCTCTTGCTTTGTAAGTTTGCAAATATCACCAGGCTCTATAGAATATGCCAACTTAATTTCTCTTTTGATTTGCTCGTCGCTGATTCTTAATCTATCACTCACATCAAAAATTTCTGTTTCTTCAATTTGATGAAATTCTACAAATTCATCTATATTCAGCATTTGCAAAACAAAATTTTTGTCAGCAAGCCCATCTAAATTCTTAACGTATTCGTTGTAGCTGCTCCAACGATAATCCCCTATGTCTGATACCATATGAGCTTTAAGTGGATTTTGATGTATGTATCGTACAACTGCCAAAAAATAATCATCAATTTCAACAGGCTGGCTTTTATATCTGTTTGTTATTAGTGTGCCAGTTCGCTGATACTTTCGATTGTAGTACATTACATATCTTGTGAGAATTCTCTTCATTATGAGTGATATATCACCCATCTGCAATTCTTTTAGCAACAAATGTACATGATTTGTCATAAAACAATATACATATATTTCAAAATGCAATTCATCTTTAAGTTCTTTAATTATTTTTTTAAGATGCTGATAATCTATTTCTTCTTCAAATATTCCTTGCTTGTTTATCCCTCTGAAAACTATGTGATATAGTCCGCTTTCGCTATATTCTCTTGCTGCTCTTGACATATTCTTCACCCCATGATTTTATTATATCATTTTATCATCTCTTTTGCAACAAAAAGTTGACAAAAAAGGACCGTCCCCATTTGTGATCCGCTTTCGCTATATTCTCTTGCTGCTCTAGACATATTCTTCACCTCGTTGTTTCATTATATCATCTTTTCCTCTTTTTTGCAACAAGAATTTGACAAAAAAGGACCGTCCCCATTTGAAACCGTCCCCATTTGAAAGAATTTGACAAAAAAGGACCGTCCCCATTTGGAAAGAAAAAAGAAAAAAGAAAAAAGAAAAGAGCCGGACATAATGTCCGACTCTCTCCATTTATTAAGTTGCAATTCAAGCAATTATGAATTGATTATGCTTCAACGCCTACTCTTGTTGAGAATGTAACGATATCTGTTACATCTTCATCATAGAGCTTCATAAATACGAAGTTTGCACCATCTTCGCCAGCATCGTCAATTTTCAAACCAGCCCAATCGCCAGATACGAGTTTGTCTTTGCTGCCTTCTGCGTTGTAGTAATACTGAGCAGCACCAGCACCGATTGTGTAATCAACACCACCTACTACAATGTATTTCTTTTCAACGTTAGAAATTGTACCAACTACATAAGCAACATCATCGTCATCAAATGCTGCTGCAAATCTATCATCAAGATCTGTTGTGTCATATCCAATAGCTTTGTCATCTTCATCAAATGCTACGTTGGCAAGTACCATGTACTGGTCAACAAGTCCATCAGCAGCTGTGTTAGCTACAAAGATTGAACCTTTTGCAAGTGATTCGTAATCAAGTGAAGAAGAATCAAATTTCTCTGAATCAGCTGTAAAGATAGCTGTAGCTGTTTCTGAAGTGCCATCCATATAGTATGTTACTTCATATGAATCTTCTTTATCTTCACCATATGTTGATTTAACAACACTGTCAACAACATAGAGAGGAGCCTCAGCATCAAACTTAGCAGCACCACTTGTCATAACAAATACATCGTATTCATCATTTTTAACAAGAACATAACCGCCATAGATACCTTCATGAACAAGGCTATCAAGACCGATAACTGTAGCATCATCAGCATCAGTAACATCAACATTGAAGATTACAACATCAGAAGCAAGTGTTTTACCATCAACTTTTGATGTATTTTCTTTGTACTCAGCATCTTCTCCGAGACCATAAAAATCATTATCATCCACAATTTCGTCTTCAACAACTTTAGTTGTCAAGTATACGAAGTTAACTTCTGTAATTTCATCTTTAGAATTCTTTTTGAAGTCGATTACTCTTTTGTGTGCATTAGATGTACCTTTTGTCCATTCAGCAACATCAAAGTGTGCTTTCTGAGGATTTGATTCACCTTCAACATATTCAACTTCACCACTTGTTGCACCTTTAGTAACTTCTACATCATCAGCAACAGGATATTTTACAATAGAACCGTCAGCAAGAAGGAGCTTCAACTCATAGCATTTATCCCATGTAGATGTGCTTTCAGCACCCTGGAGAATGAATGCATAGTTACCTGTTGAACCAGCTACGCCTTCAAAACCGATGATTTTGCCTGTGATACCAAGGTAGAATACGCCTTCAGTACCAAGCTTAGCTTCGCCATCTTTGAAGAGGTCTTTATAATCTTTTTCTGAAACAAATACATCATTGTATTCATATTGAACACCATCAATGTATACATAACCTTCTTTTTCGTTAGCCTGGTTAAGTGTACCTGTTACAGTGCTCTGACCGAGGTCGTAAATAATGATTTTTTCTGTAAAGCCTTTTGCAGCTACAGGTTTGTATGATTCTGGTGTGAGTTCACCAACTACCATAGCAAGTACATCACCAGCCTGGATATCAGCGAGTTCAATTTCAGCACCCTCTGCATTGTAGATGTTAACGAGGATATCGTCATCATCAATTTCGTAAGAAACTTTGTTTCCATCAAGGCATTCAATCTTACCTTTTTCTGCGCTAACTTCTTCTACGATAGCGTGTTCATAGATTGTGATGCTGATGTAATCAAAGTATTTGTCATCATTGTTCTCAATAAATTTGATTTCTGCATCGTAACCATCAAGTTTTGTAGCAAGGTTCTGACCAGCAAGAGCTGATGTAGGAACGTTGTTAACGAGAACTACAGGGTTAGGAGCAACATAAATTTTTGTTGTTTTATCTGCATCTATTGTCTCGTAGTATTCAAGTGTAGCAGGCTCAGCATCTTCACCAGCTGTAATTGTAGCTTTTGTTGACTCGAGATCAGTAGCATTGATTGTGAGTGTTTCACCAACGCCTGAAGGAACAGCAATCAAAGCAACATAGTCTGTTCTACCCTGTTTCTGAACATATACATCAACACTTTCGTTAGCAAATGCTGCAACGTTTGATGTGCCGATATCGAAAGTAGCAGGAACTTTGCTGAGGTCGATTGTGTAAGAGTTAGCCCAACCGAAAGCATAGTCATCAGATTCCTGTGTAAGCGCGATTGAAAATTCACCATCGAGAAGGTTAACATCGTTGATTACACCAGTAGCTTTGTATACATCCATGTTTGTGAGGAGTGATGTGTAGTTGTCGTATTCATCGAGTGGTTCATATTTTGTTTCTGAACCGTAAGCTGTCTGATCCATTACAGGAATTTCGAGAGCGTTAGCTGTGAGCATAGCAACTGTGCTTCTGAGAGCAGCAGCATCTGATGCACCAGCAACACCAGCTGTCATCTTTGTGCTGTTAGCAACTGAAAGATAACCTGCAGGATAACCACCTTTTGTAGCAGCCATTGGCTCGTAACCGATAGCTACAACGAGCATTTTAACAGCTTCAGCATATGTAACGTTACCTTCTGGATCGAAGATACCATTGCCTTTACCGTTTACAATACCCTGCTGTGAAGCGAGGTTAATGTAACCTGAAGCCCAGTGATCTGCAGCAACGTCGTTAAACATTGTTGCACCTTTAGCGCTTGCAGCGCCGCCTTCTAATCCGCGAGCACGGCATACAACAGCAGCAAATTCTGCTCTTGTAATTGTGTTGTCAGGATTGAAGTTTCCGTTCTCATCGCCCTGAAGAACTTTAAGAGCTGACAAGAGTTCAACTGCACCAGCGTAGTCAGCAGCAGTATCAACATCTGGGTAGCTAGCAAAAGCTACTGTTGTGAATACCATTGTAAGAGCTACAACGAGTGCCAAAACTTTTTTGAGATTTTTCATAATTCTCAAATCCTCCTTAATAAATTTTGGAAGAGATGGATAAGATGTAGTACCGCGCCTCTCCCTTACGCGATATACACGCACTGCCAAAGATTTACTTTAGCTTTGTACCGATTATAACACTGCAAATGCAATGCGTCAATGCAGTATTTGTTGTTGTAACAAAACTGTAAAGATAGAGTAATTAATGTTACATTTTGTGTAACATTGTAACTTTATGTACAGTTTTGTTTAAACAAAAAACACGGCACTTAAACCGACTCTCTTATTTTATATGCTGCAAGTTAAAATGTCAATACCTTTTTTGTACTTTGTTATTTAATTGAAATATTTGTTGCTTTGTGATATAATACCTATGTAGCTGTGATGTTTGTATTATTATATATTAATATGAAGAAACTCGGGTTTTTTGTATTTTAAACACTCGAGATTTGTTTACATAAACTAGGTTATGTTTATATTTGAGGTGATAACGTGAAAGTTCCTTTCACATTATCGCCTCCGGCGGATTTGATTGCCCGTGCGAAATTTTCTTCGCTATTGCTCAGAAACGCACATGGGCGTAAAAATCTCTTATCATTCCTTGCCATACGGATAAGAGAAATTTAATTAATATTTGTGCCGACGTATGGCGGCGGAATGGAGATTTTTATGAAAATTTCTTTTATAGGCGGAGGCAAAAGAGTGGAAAATTGCTCAAAATTGTTTGCAAACCGCAACGAATTTACAATTGGTGGATTTTACTGCAACCCGATAAAAGACTGTGCCGACATTGCAATTGCAACAAACACCTGTTTGTTTGCATGCATTGATGACCTTTGCAAAGCATCGGATGTGATATTTATTGCAACAGAGGATGAAATGCTGCCTGCAGTAATTCAGACTCTTACAAAGTTGCATATACACAACAAAATTATTGTGTCAAAGGCCGAAGGCATATATGCAAACGACCTTGACACAGGGTATGACAATACATATATTGCATTTGACAGCTTTGCTCAGTTTGAACAGATGACCGATGCCGAAATTGAAGATGCTTACATAGCCATAAACGGCAGTGGCAGCAAAGTCGGTTTGTTTGCGGATGCACTTACAAACAGCGGTATAAAATGCAGTTTGTTGTCAAAGCCCGAGCTTGAATTGTTTAGAGTTGCGTGTCATATGATGCATTTTGGTATATATGCAATTTTAAATAGCGGCCGAAAGCTTTGCAAAATTGCAACAAACAGCAGCAAATTTAATGTTATGCCGCTTATTAAAAATGCCATAAGAAATTGCGGCGCACAGCCAGGTGCTCCATACAGCAACGGCAACATACGCGAGGTTGGCGAAATTGCTGATATACTCAGCAACAACGGCATTGACTCTATTACAACTCTTTACAGAGCCATTGCGGAGGTTGTTGTGGAAAACACCAACCTTGAAAAAGATGTAGCTGATGATATGCTAAAAGCTATTAGGAAATGATATAAATTCAAAAAAGAATGATACAATGCTCAAAATCGGTACAAACTTAGTTTGTACCGATTTTGAATTTTATGAAAGCCCTATTAAAATAATTTTACATATCATAATTTTCCATAAGCCACACCGTTTTTGCAATTATCTACTGTAACATTTACTATTTTGTGTGATATATCGATATCACTTTGTATGTGGACTTTTATATAATTGGTCATATGACCCTCATACATATTGTCACCTATGTGCCTTTCTACAAGGACAGGCATTTGTGTGCCCTCAAACTTTTGCACAAAATCCAAATGCAGCTTAGTGCACAAATCAATCATACGCTTGCTGCGCTCATCCTTTACCTTTGAGGGCAGGTGGCCAGGCATATTTTGGGCCTTTGTGCCTTTGCGGATTGAATATGCAAACACATGAGCCTCGGCAAAGGCAACCTTTTGCATAAATGCAAGGCTTTGTTCAAACTCTGCATCGGTTTCGCCAGCAAAGCCTACCATTATATCTGTTGTTATTGCAGGGTTATGGTAATATTTGCGAAGCAGTTCCACGCTTTTATAGTACTCATTGGTTGTATATTTGCGGTTCATACGCTTTAAAGTTTCGTCACATCCGCTCTGGAGCGAAATATGAAAATGGTCGCATATTTTGTTAAGCTTTGATATTTGGCAAATAAACTCATCTGTAAGAGTACGGGGTTCTAGCGAGCCAAGCCTTATGCGCTCAATGCCATCTACGCTGTGAACTGCGGTTAAAACATCCAAAAGCGACTTGTCGTTTAAATCTCTGCCGTATGAGCCAATGTGAATACCTGTGAGCACAACCTCTTTAAAGCCTGCCATTTTAAGTCGCTCCACCTCAGCAACTATATCATCAATGGGTCGGCTGCGGACAGGACCTCTTGCATATGGGATAATGCAATATGAGCAAAACTCGGTGCAGCCGTCTTCGATTTTTACATATGCTCGGGTGCGGTCATCGTATGTTGTAACCCATATATCCTCATACTCGCGGTTTTTGAGAGCATCCTCTACTTTGGTAATCTGATTTTGATTTGTACACTGCTCAACAAGCTCGACAATGTTTTTGCGCTCTTTGGTGCCGAGCACAAGGTTTACGCCATCAATTTTTGCAACCTCATCGGGTGACACCTGTGAGTAGCATCCAACCACTGCAACAATTGCTTTGGGGTTGTTGTGCCTTGCTCTGCGTATCATCTGGCGCGACTTTTTGTCGCTCATGCCTGTAACGGTGCAGGTGTTTATGATATATATATCGCAAACATCCTCAAAATTGCATATGGTGTATCCGCTATTTTTAAAAAGCTCTGTCATTGCCTCGGTTTCGTACTGATTTACTTTGCAGCCGAGGGTGCAGAATGATACTTTTTTCATAAGGTTGCTCCTTTGGTTTTGTTGTTTGTTTTTGGTGGACTGGTGGCAGAGGAAAAAGTTGACAAAAAAGGACCGTCCCCTTTTAGGAATTTAGTTTTGCATATATTTTAAAATGATATTTTTTGCATTTTGTGCCTGCTCTTTGGTGCCGTCGGGAGTGTTTGCCAACGGGTAATCTATGCCCAAATTTGTGTACTTATGTTTGCCGAGCGAATGATATGGCAGGGTTTCGATTTTTTGGATATTATCCTTAATAGGCTTAAGAAACTCGCCAAGCTTTTTAAGGTACTGTTCATCATAAGTAATGCCAGGTACTACTACATGGCGTATCCACATTTTTGTGCCCTTTTGATTTAGGTATTTTGCAAATTCCAACACATTTTTGCCCGATTGCTTTGTTAGCTCAATATGTTTTTGTTCATCTATATGCTTTATATCAAGCATTACAAGGTCGGTATATTTTAAAAGTTCATCTACCTTTTGAGTGTCGGCAGGGTTAAATGCAATTCCTGAGGTATCAAGGCATGTGTGTATGCCATTTGCATTTGCTTTTGCAAAAAGCTCTGTCAAAAATTCCATTTGCATCATGGGCTCGCCGCCTGTTGCAGTTATACCGCCTGTGCGATAAAAGCTGATGTTGCGGGTCACCTTTTTTATAAGCTCATCGGTATCGGTTAGTGTGCCTGTGTTTAATTCCCAAGTGTCGGGGTTGTGGCAATAAAGGCAGCGCATGGGGCAACCCTGAAAAAATACTACAAATCGAACTCCCGGGCCGTCAACGGCTCCCAAGGTTTCGATTGAATGGATATAGCCTTTCATACTTTATCTCCTTTATACGAAAACATCTTCAATGGCTAAAGGGATTGGAAAATAAGTGCAGACTAAACGAACTGAACCGAAGGACACCCGAAGGTGTACAAAGGTACATCGAGGGTGAAGTTCGCTTAGAACTTAAAGGCGAAAAATAGTAGAAATCTGCAAAAATGCAGATTTCTACACAATTTAATTTGTTATGCTATAATTTATACACTAACAATACCAATATAAACGCCTTTAAGTGATCTGCGCTTTATTTTACTTCCCGTCACACTCTTTCGTGGAATGTACGCGATATAACCTCATCCTGCTGTTCCTTTGTGAGCTTGATAAAGTTTACAGCGTAGCCTGAAACTCTGATTGTAAGCTGTGGGTACAACTCAGGATGCTTTTGTGCATCAAGGAGCAACTCACGATTGAATACATTTACATTGAGGTGGTGTCCGCCTTTGTCTGCATAACCATCAAGAAGAGCAATAAGTGTATTCTGTTTTGTTTCGGTATCTTTACCAAGTGCATCAGGAATAATTGAGAATGTATCGGAGATACCATCCTGAGCATATTTAAAGTCAAGCTTTGCAACAGATGCAAGTGATGCAACAGCGCCGCTTGCGTCTCTGCCGTGCATTGGGTTAGCACCAGGAGCAAAAGCCTCACCGCATTTGCGTCCATCAGGAGTTGAGCCTGTATTTTTGCCGTATGTTACATTTGATGTAATGGTAAGTACTGATGTGGTAATATGGCCGTTACGGTAAGCACGATTATCCTTGAGGTGCTTAACAAACTTTTTGAGAATTGCATTTGCAAGGCTATCTACTCTGTCATCGTCATTACCATATTTAGGGAAGTCGCCCTCGATTTCAAAGTCTACTGCAATGCCTCTTTCATCACGGATAGGTTTAACCTTTGCATATTTGATTGCAGAAAGCGAATCGGCAACAACAGACATACCTGCAATACCTGTTGCAAACCATCTTTTAACCTGACGGTCGTGAAGAGCCATCTGGAGCCTTTCGTAGCTGTATTTGTCGTGCATATAGTGGATAACATTGAGAGTGTTAACATATACTTCGGCAAGCCAAGCCATCATATCATCGTATTTTGACATAACATCGTCAAAATCGAGATATTCACCTTCGCAGGGGCGGAATTTTGGAGCAACCTGCTGACCTGTCATTTCGTCAACACCGCCGTTTATAGCATAGAGCAAGCACTTTGCAAGGTTTGCTCTTGCGCCAAAAAACTGCATTTCCTTGCCAACTCTCATAGAAGATACACAACAAGCAATAGCATAGTCGTCACCGTGTGTAACACGCATCATATCATCATTTTCGTACTGGATTGACGAGTGGTCGATTGATGACTGTGCGCAGTATCTTTTAAAGTTTTCGGGCAGATTAACTGACCAGAGTACTGTAAGGTTTGGCTCGGGTGATGTACCAAGGTTATCAAGTGTGTGAAGATATCTGTATGTCATTTTTGTAACCATGTGTCTGCCATCAAGGCACATACCGCCAAGTGCTTCGGTTACCCAAGTTGGGTCGCCTGCAAAAAGTGCGTTGTACTCCGGTGTACGCGCAAATTTAACAAGGCGGAGCTTCATAACAAAGTGGTCTACAAATTCCTGAATTTCACTTTCGGTAAATGTGCCCTCTTTAAGGTCACGCTCTGCATATATATCAAGGAATGTTGATGTTCTGCCAAGGCTCATTGCAGCACCGTTTTGCTCTTTAACTGCTGCAAGGTAACCAAAGTAAAGTGCCTGAATAGCCTCTTTTACATTTGTAGCAGGTTTTGAAATATCGCAACCGTAAATTTCGGCAAGCTGTTTGAGCATTTTAAGTGCAACTATCTGTTCAGAAATTTCTTCTCTTGCCTGCATATTGCTGCGTGTCATTATGTTGCCTGTGTTGTCTTTCTGGTTGAGTTTGTCTTCGATAAGACGGTCTACACCATAAAGCGCAACTCTGCGATAGTCACCAATAATACGGCCTCTGCCGTATGCATCAGGCAAGCCTGTGATGATGTGATTTGAACGGCAAGCTCTCATTTCGGGTGTGTATACATCAAACACACCTGCGTTGTGAGTTTTGCGGTGAGTTGTAAAAATGTCAACAACCTCAGGGTCTACCTCGTAGCCGTTATCCTTACAAGCTTTCATAGCCATTCTGATACCGCCGTATGGCTGAAGTGCTCTTTTGAATGGTTTGTCTGTCTGGAAACCAACGATTTTTTCTTTATCTTTATTAAGGTAGCCTGCACCGTGTGATGTAATGGTTGATACAACCTTTGTATCCATATCAAGCACGCCGCCTGCTTCTCTTTCCTGTTTGGTAAGCTCCATTACCTGTGCCCACAAATCCTTTGTGTCCTGTGTAGGTCCTTCAAGGAATGTGCCGTCACCATCATAAGGTGAGTAGTTAAGTACAATAAAGTCACGCACATTAACTTCTTTTGTCCATTTGCCTGATTTAAATCCTCTCCAAGCTTCCATAGTATTTTACCTCCATATTTATTTATCTATATTTATTATATCTTACATTTTTGTTTTTTGGAATAATCAAATTGGAATATCAATATTCCAAGTTTTATATATCTATCTTTCCTGCAAAAGAGTTATTTCTTCTTTTACTTTTTTAACAAAGAGCCTTTCCTGCTCGGTTAGCTTATAGCCTTTGCGGTAAATTATAACATCCTTATATTTATTGTCGCTTATATGACACTCTTTTTGTACAAGCGGCATTGTATTGAGTATGCTGTCGGGAGTTGGCGATGTCCACATATATGTTGTGTGAATGTTGCGCAACAGTTCAAACTGACTTTCCCTTTCATATACTGCTATTTCCTTGCGGTTGTCATCACTTTGTACAAGCTCGCGAGCTTTTGATGCAGGAAGCGACGGGATGGTGTGATAGCCGTGGGTTATCTCTATATAATTTTCAAGTTCATTAATGTTGATGTTTTTTTCCATAGCAAGCGGGTGCTTTACCGACATAATAAGCTGATACGAAAATTCCCAAAGCGGTTCTACATTAAGGTCCTTTTCTTCAAGGAACTGAAGATAGTATTTTTCGTATTTTGTCTGGTAGCGAATAATGGCAATGTTGTTTTCAAAATTGGTAACATGATTTATTGCTGTTTGAGAGTCTGTTTCGTGGTAGTTTACCATTATGTTGTCACCGCCTGATATGGCTTTTACAAATTTGGTAAAAGCTACCGACACATAGCAAGCCATAGGTACCGACACATCAAATTTGTGTGTGTTTGCCTCGTGCTTTTTGTACATATTTTCCACTTCGTCTACCTTGTCTACAATGCCTTTGGCATAGTGCAAAAACTCTCCGCCTTTTTTTGTTGGAATAACACCTTTGGAGGTTCGGTTGAAAATATTTATTCCTATAGTTTCTTCAAGCTCGCGTATTGCTTTGCTAAGGTGTGGCTGATTCATATACAAATTTTCTGCAGCCTTTGAAATTGAACCTGTTTTTTCCACCTCAAGTGCGTATTTTAAATGTTGAATATTCATACCGTTCCTCCTCTTTTGTTATATTTTTACAAGCGTGGTTGATATTTGGCCGTCGCACACATCTACACAAACTGTTGAATTTTGTATAAATTGCTCCCCAAGAAGAATATTTGAAATTTCATCCTCAATTTTGACCTGAATTTCCCTGCGGATAGGGCGTGCTCCCATACGGGGATTGTAGCTGTTTTCGATAATGAGCTGTTTTGCCGCATCGGATATTTTAAACCCAAGGCCCATTTCGCTAAGCTCGGAAATAACATCCTTAAGCATAAGGTCAACAATTTTTACAAGTTGCTCTTTGGTGAGCTGCTCAAATTCTACAACCTCGTCTATTCTATTTAAAAATTCGGGGCGAAAAATCTCTTTAAGTGCAGCATCTATTTTTTTGCTCAGTCCGCCGTCTGCCGAGCCAAAGCCCATACCCTGAGCTGAGCCTACGCTTGTGCCTGCGTTTGATGTCATTATAATAATGGTGTTTTCAAAATTAACTACTCTGCCCTGCGAATCGGTAATTCTGCCGTCATCAAGAATTTGAAGCAATATATTAAACACATCTGCGTGAGCCTTTTCAATTTCGTCAAGCAAAATAACCGAATACGGCTTGCGGCGTACCTTTTCGGTAAGCTGTCCTGCATCATCGTAGCCAACATACCCGGGAGGTGCACCGATGAGCTTTGACACAGCGTGCTTTTCCATATATTCGCTCATATCAATGCGGATAAGAGCAGATTCATCATCAAAAAGACACTCGGCAAGTGCTTTTACAAGCTCTGTTTTACCAACACCTGTAGGGCCTACAAACACAAAAGATACAGGTCGCTTTTTGCTGAGCTTGAGCGCACGGTTGCGGCGCACTGCCCTTGCAACAGCACTTACTGCCTTTTGCTGACCTACAATGCGCTCGTGCAGCCTATCTTCAAGGTTTAACAGCTTTTGCTTGTCGGTTTCGGTAATGTTTTTTACAGGAATACCTGTCCACAGTTCTATTACTCTTGCAATATCGTTTGTGGTGATTGGTGTTTGTTTTTGCTTTGTGCGCAGTGACAAAAGCTTGTCTTCGATGCGGCACTTTTCGGATTTTGCCTCAGCAATTTCCTCATAAGGCTGACGGTCTACAGTTTCGTCACTTGTAAGCATTTCTAATTTTTTGTTAATATCTTCAAGCTTCGCTTTTGCATCTATAATCTGTTGTGAATAAGGTGAATCAATATTTACCTTTGATGCTGCTTCGTCTATAACATCAATAGACTTGTCAGGCTGAAATCTGTCGTGTATATATTTGTCTGCCAAAATTACAGCCTCTCTGATAATATAGTCGTCTATTGTAACATTGTGAAAACTTTCGTAATATTCCTTTATGCCGCGCAGTATTTCGATGGTTTGCTCCCTTGTTGGTTCGTCAATGTTAACGGGCTGAAACCTGCGTTCAAGTGCGGCGTCTTTTTCAATAAACTTTCGGTATTCATCAAAGGTGGTTGCACCTATAACCTGAATGTCACCCTTTGAAAGTGCCGGCTTTAAAATGTTGGCTGCATTCATAGCGCCATCGGCATCGCCTGCACTTACTATTGAATGAATTTCGTCTATAACAAGTATTACATTGTCTTTTTTGGCTTGCTCAACAATATTTTTGAGCCTGCTTTCAAACTGGCCTCTATACTGAGTGCCTGCAACAACAGTTGCAAGGTCTAACAAATATACTTCGGCACTGCTGAGCTTTTCGGGCACATTGTTTGCTGCAATGCGCTGAGCTATGCCCTCTGCAATGGCAGTTTTGCCAACACCGGGGGCACCAAGCAGCACAGGGTTGTTTTTGGAGCGGCGGTTGAGTATCTGAATGGCACGCTCAATTTCCTGCTCTCTGCCTACAACCTTGTCGAGCAGGTTGTTGCGTGCTTTAAGAGTAAGGTTAACACCAAAGGTATCGAGCGGATTTTTTTTGCCTTTTTTTGCTTTGGGTTTGCCGCCAAAAAGATTGTGTATAGGCTCCCCCGGAGTGTCGCCGTCATCGTCATCGCTGCCAGGCTCCATTATGTTGCCGCCACCTAGAATATCCATAAATGCTTCGTTTATGTTGTCGCCCGAAAACATCTCGTCCATACTGTCCATCATATTTTTGAGCTCCTCCGGGTCTATCTGAAATTGGTTAGCAAGTTGATTTATAGGAGTAACTCCTGTATTAATTGCGCACCGCAGGCAATAACCCTCGTTTATAATCTGTTTTCCATCGGATTTGCTGACAAAAACAACCGCGGGTTGCTTGTTGCATATCGCACACATTTTCAATTCAAATCATTCCTTTCCACTATGCACAATTATATCACAATTTCATATCAAAATCAATATTGATGCTGTACATATTTTGGCGTTTGTATATTAATTTTTTTTTACACATTGACACAAAAAAGACAAGGTTTTTTAGGTAATAAATTAATATGCACTCCAAAAGCAACATACTTTTGGAGTGCATATCATAAACCTTGGTTATTTGTTTTTATTGTAAATTATCATAAGGCCCTTTAAAAGCAAATCATCATCTATTATGATTTTGTTTTTGCAAAGGGGGATTACAGTGCTTGCAAGGCCACCTGTTGCAACAACGGTACACTTTTGCCCAAGCTCCTCATTCATACGGTCAACAAGGCCGTCAATTGTGCCTGCCGTGCCATAAATAAGACCGCTTTTTATGCTGTCTACAGTGTTTGAACCAATAACTTTGTTTGGGGCATCAAAGGCAATTTTTGTAAGAAGTGATGTTCTGCTGACAAGTGCATCGTGGGAAATTGCAAGCCCAGGAAGTATGGCACCTCCTATAAAACGATTTTGTCCGTCTATTACCGATACAGTTGTAGCTGTGCCCATATCAATTATTATAAGCGGAGCGCTGTATTCATCAAGGCTAGCAACAGCATCTACCACAAGGTCGCTGCCAAGCTGCGCAGGGTTGTCTATAACTATGCTGAGCCCTGTTTTCATACCAGGGCCTACCACCAAAACATTGGCGCCAGTTACATTTTGTACTGCGTCCTTGATGACAGATGTAACTGCGGGTACAACCGACGAAATAATTGCTCCGTCTATTTTTTTGTAATCCACATTGTGCATTTCAAATGCAGTTTTTAAAATTACACTATATTCAAGACAGGTTGCGGTATGATTTGTACAAAACCTCTCGCGCAACAATATTTTATCATTTTCGGCGCAACCCATTACTATGTTTGTATTGCCAATATCAATAAGTAAAATCATACTAATCTTCCTTATATTTTTTTAGTTGCTTTCAATATTTTGATTGTTGCAGGTGTTGCAACAATATTGAGAAGCAGTTCAAAAACAAAATTTATAGTAACAAAAGCTGTTATTATGAAGCCAAATACATTGCCACCCATTCCCGCATCTAACGCCATTGAAGAAATATCTTCAAGAAAGAACGCATAACAACCGAGTATAAATACACCTGTATTTACAATCGGGCATATTATTGCAGCACAAAAAGTGGCAATTGTTTTATGTATTTGCGATTTTTGTTCAAGCAATTTGTTAACCATCTTATAGGTTACACTTGCAAAAAATCCGCATAGTATACCTTTTGCAAGTACTGTTACAACCGTCCCCGGAACATTGAACCCCAAAAACAAAGCCGCATCTCCACTTGCCAAAACAATCACACCAAATACAAATCCGAGCCAAGCACCTATTCCTCTGCCGCATACAATAGCACCAATAACAATTGGTATTAATGACAGTGTAACGGAAAATGTACCAAAGCGAATCCACATGCTTACATACTGGAGCAAAATTACCAATGCAGTCAAAATTGCACCCAGTACCAATGTCTGTGTAGACATTTTGTTTGTTTTTTTCATATTAAAAATTCCTCCTTGTTATTATTCTCTTGCGAGATACAATACAAATCGGTGTTATTTTAACATATTTTTTAAAATTTGTAAATAGAATTTTATAATAATTTGGGTTTAAAAAACAAAGGAGCTAAAGCAAAATGAAATCATTTTGCTTTAGCTCCTTATTAATACTGTTTATTTAACAACTATGTTTACTAATTTGCCTTTTACAACAATTACCTTAACAACATTAAGCCCATCAATAAGCGATTTTACTTTGCCGCTGTCCATAGCTGCTGCCTTTATTGCCTCGTCATCAAGGCCTGATGCAACGCTGATTTTGTCTTTTATTTTGCCGTTAATCTGAATAACAATTTCTACCTCGTCTTTTTGGAGAGCAGACTCGTCGTATGTTACCCAGCTTTGCTGATGAACGCTGCCGCATCCGCCAACCATTTTCCAAAGCTCCTCGGTAATGTGCGGTACAAACGGAGCAAGCATAATAATAAGGTCGTGAACCGCCTCGCTAACCAATTTGGTGTTTGTGCCAGTGTATGAATAAAGCGCATTTACAAGCTCCATAATGCCCGAAATACAGGTGTTAAAATTAAAGCGTATGCTGATGTCATCAGTGCCCTTTTTCTTGGTGTAGTTGAGCACATAACGCAGCTCTTTGTCCTCTTTGGTAAGGTTTGACGGGTCGCACTTTGCACTCAAATCAATTTTTGATTTGTTGTCGTCTACAAAGCGGAACACACGGTTCAAAAATCTGTACGAACCTTCTACCGCAGTATCGCTCCATTCCAAATCTCTCTCAGGCGGTGCTGCAAACAGTATAAAAAGCCTTGCGGTGTCGGCACCGTATTTTGAAATAATTTCCTCAGGGCTTACTACATTGCCTAGAGATTTGCTCATTTTTGTGCCGTCTTTGAGCACCATACCCTGTGTAAGCAAATTTTTAAACGGCTCGTCTACCGACACATAACCCATATCATAAAGTGCCTTTGTAAAAAATCGTGCATAAAGCAGGTGAAGTATTGCATGCTCAACACCGCCTATGTACTGGTCTACATTCATCCAATACTGCTGCGACTCTTTTGAAAAAGGCATTGCGTCATTTTTGGGGTCGCAATATCTTAGGTAGTACCACGATGAGCACACAAAGGTGTCCATTGTATCAATTTCACGAGTGGCAGGTTTGCCGCACTTAGGGCATTTTGCATTCATAAAGGTTTTGCTTGTTGCAAGCGGTGATTTGCCAAGGCCTGTAAACTCTACATCCTCAGGCAGCATAACAGGCAAGTCACTTTCGGGTACAGGTTGAGCACCGCAATCGTCACAATATATAATAGGGATAGGTGCGCCCCAGTATCTCTGGCGCGAAATAAGCCAGTCACGAAGCTTAAAGTTTGTTTTTGCTCCGCCGATTTTGCTGTCTTCAAGGTGCTTTATGATGGCTTTAAGTGCCTCTTTGTTGCCAAGTCCCGAAAAATTGCCCGAATTTACCATAATACCCTCGGCAGCAAAAGCCTCGGTAAGCTCATTGCCATCAATCTGATTGCCGTCGGGAGTAATTACAACATCTATTGGCAAATTGTATTTTTTTGCAAAATCAAAGTCACGCTGATCGTGTGCAGGAACTGCCATTACAACGCCTGTGCCGTAGTCGAGTATTACATAGTTTGCAAGGTAAAGCGGGATTTTGCGGCCTGTGAGCGGATTGATTACATATTTGCCTGTAAACACACCCTCTTTTTCTACATCGGCACTTGTGCGTGTAATTTCGTCGGTGTGCTGAACCTTTTGGATAAATGCTCTGCACTCTGCTTCAGTTTCGCTGCCCGAAATAATTTCATCAACAAGAGGACTTTCGGGTGCCATTACCATAAATGTTACACCATAGAGAGTGTCGGGGCGGGTTGTATAAACTGTGAGTGTTTTGTCACTTGCGTCCATTTTAAAGTCAACAGTTGCGCCGTTGCTTTTGCCAATCCAGTTTGCCTGCATTGTTTTAACCTTTTCGGGCCAGCCGTCAAGTTTATCTATATCGTTTAAAAGCCTGTCTGCATAGTCTGTAATTTTAAAAAACCACTGCTCAAGGTCTTTTTTGCCAACAAGCGCTTTACATCTTTCGCACTTACCGTTAACAACCTGCTCATTTGCAAGTACTGTCTGGCACGAAGGGCACCAGTTAACATACTGCTTTTTTTTGTATGCAAGGCCTTTTTTGTAAAGCTGCAAAAACATCCACTGTGTCCATTTGTAGTAATCGGGCATACAGGTGGCAACCTGCCTGTCCCAATCGTAGCTGATGCCCATTGTTTTGAGCTGGCCTGTCATTGTATCTATATTTTCGAGAGTCCAGTTTTTTGGCTTTGCACCATGCTTAATAGCAGCATTTTCGGCAGGCAGGCCAAACGAATCATATCCCATAGGGTGAAGTACATTGTAGCCGTTCATTGTTTTAAAGCGTGCAACAACATCACCTATTGAATAGTTACGAACATGCCCCATATGCAGATTACCCGATGGGTAAGGGAACATCTCAAGTGTGTAATACTTGGGCTTTGACGGGTCCTCAGTTACTTTAAAGCTGCCATCTTGTTCCCATTTTTTTTGCCATTTCTTTTCTATTTGCGAAAAATTGTAATTCATAGTGTACCTCTTCCTGTCAATTTATAATCCCAAAATGTTATTAACATCTATTTGCTTTGCATCGGACCACAGGTTTTCGATGTTAAAAAACTCTCTTGACTGCTGTGTAAACACATGCAGCACAACATCTGTATAGTCCATCAAAATCCAGTCGGCAGAGCTAAAGCCCTCTATACCGTGAACTGCAACACCCTGCTCCGACAGCTTTTCTTCTACTTCGTCAACAATTGCTTTTACCTGTGTCGAGGAGCCGCCCTCGCATATTACAAAGTAATCAGTAAGGGTTGTAAGCTCGCTTATATCAAGTACTGTAATGTTTTTTGCTTTTTTATCGTCGGCAAATTTAACTATTTGCTCCATTAGCTGCTTTGCTTCCATTTATGATATATCCTTTCCAAGAATAATAGTTATTTGTGTCCCGTTTGACTTGTCGGTGTTAAGTGTAAACTTTTCAAGTCCAAATATTTTGGCAATGTTGTCGCCTTTGCCGTTGTCGGCTTTTGCAACCACCTGCGTGCTTTGGCTAACATACGAAAGAGTGTCGGTAATTGCAGTGACATTGTAGCCATAGTCTTTGAGTGTTTGCTCTACCCATTCGATGTCAGCCTCTCCGTTTGATGCATCTATTATGTCCACTTTTACAAACCTGTTTGCAAAAGATTTTTTTGCATCTTCATCAACAGAATAGTCAACTTCAAGCTGTTCGCCGCCGTTGCCTATGCAATCGTTTATCATAGCAATTTCGTCTTTATTCATTTCCTCATACTGCGGTGTAAAATATTGCTTGACAATTTGCTGATTTTGGCTTTCAAAAGGGACATAATATGAGCCGCCGCCTATATATCTGCCCTCGCCTGCCAGAGTCATTATGTTTATATTTTGCATATCCACCTTAAAAATATATGGTGCATACGAAAGCAACTTTGAGTTTGAAATGTTTGTTTGCATCATATCCGACAGTGTTGAAACAAGCTTTGGTATTCGTGTCATGCCCGAAAGCGAAAACAGCTTGTCAATTGCCGCCTTTATAAAGCCCTGCTGCGCTTCAAGGCGCTCTACATCGCCTCTGGCATATCCGCTGCCGTTGTTGTTTTGGCGAAAGCGCACAAACTGCTCTGCCTTGTTGCCGTCAAGCACCTGAAGACCCTTTTCGAGATGTATGTGCAAATTTTGTGCAGGGTCGTCGTAGTTCATATTTATGGGTACATTAAATTCAACTCCGCCAATATCGTCTATAATATTGCGAAACTGAGAGGTGTCTACAAGCACATAATTTTCTACCTCTATGCCTGTAACCATTTTAATTTCTTTAAACACCTGATTTTGCTTGCCAGCTCCCCATGCCGAATTGATTTTGCGGTCGCTTCTGCCGTTGTTTGCAACATATGTGTCACGGGGTATTTGCAAAAGATTTATTGAGTTGTCTACCATATTAAGCTGACCAAGAATAATAACATCGGTACGGGTTCCGTCTTTATCTACACCAAGAAGTGCAACATTTACATATGTTTTTGAGCTTTCGCCTCCGATATTGTAACCCAAAAACTTTCCGTCCATCATATTTATAACAACCGCAAAAGCTGTTGCGGCAACTATTGAAAATATCAGTGTAAATGTAAGAGTCAGCCTTATATATGCTTTTAATTTCCTGTTGGTCATATGCTCCGCCCTTCTTTAAAATTTGATGTATTTGCTTTATTTAAGCCTTGTGAGATAGTAATTTCGTGTGTCAATGGTGTTGGTATGTAACAATGCACCCTTTAAAAGCACCGACTTGATTGTGTGGTCAATCTGAACAATAAGTGCTTTGTCCAAACTTTCGCGGGCTAATGCTCTTATGCAGTCAACCCCGTCATAGTGCCTGTTTTTTTCGATGCCGTCGGCTATATAAATAATTTGTGTAAGCAGGCTCATATTTGGCTTGCCCACAGTGTGATAGTATATGGCATCGTAAATATCCGCATCATCAACTCCGTACTCGTGCCGTGCAATTTCGGCACCGAGCGGGCCATGAATGAGCCCTGTTGCACTTTTCATAACATCATCGAGAGGGATATGATATTTTTTGCACAGAGCAAACATATCATCTGCCGAATAGTTTTTGGCACAATCGTGTAAAAGACCTGCAATTGCTGCCTTTTGTTCATCAGCTCCGTAAAGCTTTGCAAGCTCAACAGCACATTCCATAACGCCTATGGAGTGAACAAATCTTTTTTCCAAAAGATTGGATTTGAGTTTTGCTGTCATTTGTTGAATGGTCATTATTTATTACTCCCGAGATATAATTTGTTGGTTAAAATATATTGTTTTACTTTTTTGCCTGTAAGGCTTTCAAATTGCTCACCATTTTGTATCTTATCCCTAATTTGAGATGATGACACATCAACGGGAGGCATATCCACCTTTGTTACTTTTCCGCCTAAATTTAATATATATTCAATGTTTTTGTCAATGCTGTAATTTTGCTTAAAATTGCGGTTGATTACAACAAACTCATTTTCCGTAATTAAGCTTTGTGCATCCATCCACTTGTCAATGTAATCAAGCGAATCGGCGCCTACTATAAAGCAAAATGTATGCTGCTTATTTTGCTCTCTAAAATGGCGCATTGTGTCTACAGTGTAGCAAGGGCCTGATTTTGAAATTTCGTAATCGGAAACTTCAAAATTTTTGTTGCCCTCCGTTGCAAGCAGCAGCATATTGTAGCGATGATGTGCATCTTCAATTGCCATATTGGTTTTGTGAGGCGGATTGCCGTTTGGTACAAAAACAATTTTGTTTACATTTGTATTTTGTAAAATATAATTTGCCATTTTTATGTGCCCTGTATGAACAGGGTTAAAAGTACCGCCAAAAATGCCGATTTTTGCCAATTATATCATTCCTTATTTTGATTTGTGCGATTGCTTGCGCCCAAAGCCTCCACGATTGCCGCGTATATCAGATTTTGTGTTGGCAAAAGATTTTGCCCTTGCATTTTTCTTGCCAATCGGTTTTGTAGTTTTGGCAGTTTTTGATGCCTTTTTGTCTTGCTCCTCAATTACACAAAGCTTGTTTAAATCTATTTGCTTGTGCTCTTTGGATTGGCGGTATATAATAACACGCCTGCCTATTGCGGCAACAGGCTCACAATCAGGAATAAGCTCAGTTATTTGGTTAAGCACTGCTTTTGCATCAACCAGAGTATTTTCGAGGCAGTGGATTTTGACAAGCTCATTTGCCTCAAGAAGTTGATTAATCTGCATTACAACATTATGTGTAATTCCACCCTTGCCAATTTGCATAAGGGTATTTTTTGTAGATGCAAGTCCGCGTAAAAAAGCTCTCTGTTTACTTGTAAGCATACAATGTTTCCTTTCAAACAATTAACCTATTTTCCATCTTATAATTATACAAAAATAACTGCCATTTGTCAATGGCAGTTATTTTAAATTTGGTTGTAAAACTATATTAAACCACAGCCATAATTTATGCTTTGTAAATACAAATTTGTAAAAACATAATTTATGGTATTTGCTATTAAAAAGACGAGGCTCACAAAAGCCCCGCCTTTTTTGCATCGGATGTAATGTTAATATCTACAGGTTAACTGTCTGCTCCAACAGTAAATTGTTTTGATTTGTTTGCTATTGTGGCAGTAAGTGTAACATTGCCGTTAAAGCCATTAGCAACTGTTACAGCACCATCCCCTGCTATTGTAACTTCATTTGCATCTTTGCATTTAACACCCTCGTGAAGAAGGCGCACACTTTGCGATTGTATATTATATTCGTAAAGCGTGCCGCTGGAGTCGCCAAGGTTATTACGGCCTATAATAAACCTGTTGCCATCGGCAGAAAAAAGCTGCTTTGAAACATAAGGAGTAATTGCACAGTCACCGCTGTTTGAACTGCCATCGTCAAAATTTTCAAAGTTTACAAACCAATACGGGCGAAGTATCTCACCGCCTGTTTTTAGGTTGCTCTCTACATATGTTGCAGGAAGGCTGTAACTTGTGCCTCCAACCTCACCTACAAAGGTCCATGTGTCAGGAACAGTTGTGTACTCTGTACTGGTTGAGGTTGTATTATTAGCTTGTCCTTGTGGTGATGCAAAAGTACAAACCGTTGAATTAACCAGAATACACAATGCTGCAACAAATGCAACTATTGTTTTTTTGCTTAAAATCATAACATCTCACCTTTTTTTAAATGATTTGAATATAATTGCTTTGTTTAGTAATTATACACTATTTATTACAATTTGAAAGTAAAATTTTGTCGACTCAAAAAATTTTTTATATTTAAATTCATTGACCTGAAAGACTTGTATTTTTGAGAGGATTTTGGTGCTCAGGACGAAGGAAGTCTTGGCGACTTTCAAAAATAGCAAACCAAAAAATGCCAAAAATCACTGACTTTCTGGCGGGTTCGGATAGTACCTTAGTGGCTATTTTCGGATATAAAAAAACCAAGGCCCATAAATTGAGCCTTGGCTAAAAAGTAAAATATTAAATTAATTTAGTTGAGAGGTTTGAGTGTGTCTGCATCCCACACAAACAGCTTGATTGTATCGCCTGACCATGGGTCAAATGCTTTGCCAGTTACATCGGTAGTAATTGTTTGTGTGAGGTTACCCTCTGTAAATTGTACTGTCTCCGAAGCAACAACGCACTTAAGGTCAAGCTCACCCTTATATTTTGCATCATATATTGCAAGGAATACCTGAACAGTACAAGGTTGTGTTACAGTAACTTGCTTTTTAACAGAAAGCCTGCCTTCGCCGTCGTTTGTAATATCGTAAAGAGTTACAGGAACATCATTAGCCTCACCGATGTATTTTTGTTTTGGATTGCCGTATTCATCAGCGGCAGATGCCGAATATACCTTTACTGATGAAACAACCTTCATAGCATCCAAAGAAATTTCACCGCCCTCATTTGACGAATTTGCATCAAAAATTGCATCGGTTATATGGAAACGGCGTGTTTTCCACATTCCATCGTTTTTGCCTTTTTTAGTGTCTTCAGTAGCGCCTACAAATTTAATTGTTTTATCAGCAGTAGTAGTACTGCCAACACCAAAATATCTTATTGTGATATCGTTTGTAAAGTCATCAAGGAATTCAACCTCAACCCATATATCAGTATAGTCTGCATTAAAGGCATTTCCTGTATCTATACGAAGTCTTCCGACACCCAAGTTGCCGCTGCCTGCGCCGTCACGGTCAAACTGTACAGTTGTTGCAGCCACCTTTGTTTGTGATTCCCCTGTGGTTTCATTTATGCCTGTTTGATAAGTGAGATTGTAAGCATTGTCGCCCTCACTTGCTCTGAAGGATCTCCATACCGAACCATCAGCATCATAATAGAAAGGATTGTTTATGTTGAAGCCTTGTACATCACCGCTAAAATTATTACCAGCAAAGCTGATACCATCTGCACCGCCTACTACACTATGTGCTTCGATACCCGGTGTAATAGACACATATACTGGTGCAATACCTGCTTTAACTGTAAAATCTTTAGTTTTTCCATTTATTGTAGCAGTAAGGGTAACATCGCCGTTAAAGCCATTTGCAACTGTTACACTGCCGTCAGCCGCAATTGTAACTTCAGAAGCAGATGAACCCCATGTAATTGCTACACCAGGTGTGATACTATTGTTGTTTGTTACTGTTGGAAGTTTGTCACCTGTAACAACAGTGTCGGGTGCATCCAATGTTTCAAGGTTGAGCAATTCAAGGTCAACAGACTGCGCCTCGTCGGCAGACATTGTATAAACCTTTGTATCATCAAGGTAATACGAATTACCCACTGTACCTGCATAAGATTGATAGTATGTAATATAGTGATTAATACCACTTACATAAAAGTTAGTAGTGTCTATTCTTGTGCTCATGTCAATATCGTAAATGGTATCTGTACCTGATAAATAAGAAAGCTTTTGGCCATCTATATATATTGCGTATGTACTATTTTTTGCATTAATTACAACATGAACATCTACCCATTTATCCTGATATTTATCTGGTTGTATATTATTGGCAGTATAAGTGGGCCCAGCTGCAACAAGAACTTGTATAGCATTATTTTCGCAATTATCTATAAGCAGTTCAAACAATGTATCTTTTGCATCATTACCCGTGGGATTAAAGCCGCCATCAGTACCCCACCTGGTGCGATATATATTTAACCCTAATCTCATTCTGTTATATGAATATTTGATTTTTGTTGAATAAATTATATAATCAGAGTCACAATTTTTTGCGGCATCCTCCCCAATTGTTCTGGTTATGGAATACACTCCGCTTTTTTCCTCTTTATATTCCATTTTGAGGACACCGTCTGATTGGTTGCCATCGAGATTTGAGGCAATATATGCATTTCTGCCTGTGTTTTCATAAGTACCAGAATAAGTAAATCCATCTGGTGCCAATGTACGAAGCTCTTTGCTTGCCTCAGGACTTGTATCAGATGTGAGATATGTATCGCTGTAATTGTAGTTCTCTTTAAACACCTGTGTGGCATTTTTATTGATTGCAGATACAAATGCGTTTGTTTCACCTGCTTTAACCACAAATTGTTTTGTGGCTCCCCCTATTGTAGCGGTAAGAGTAACATCGCCATAAAATCCATTTGCAACTGTGATGGTGCCATCAGCGGCAATTGTAACCTCAGGCGCAGATGAACTCCATGTAATTGGTGTGTTTGGTACAATACTATTTGCTATTGTTGTTGTTACAGGAAGTTTGCTGTCTGTATAAACAGTATCAGCTATATCCACCATTTCAACATCGGCAAGTTTTGCCTCGGCGGCAGTCATTGTATAAACTCTGGTGTCGTTAAGGCAGAACGATTTGCCAACTGTGCCCGGAGTTGTATTGTGATATATTTCGTAGCTGTAAATACCGCTTGCGTAATATCCTGATTGTATTTTGCCGCTAATATCCAAATCGTAGGTACTATCTGTACCTGTTGCACCTGTTACAAAAGAATGTTTGCGGCCGTCTATATACAATGACAATGTGCTTGTTTTTGCATTAATTACAACATGAACATCAATCCATCTGTCCTGATATTTGGATGCCTTTGCATTGCTGCCATCATATTGGCAATATTTACTGTAAGTATTTTCTCTTATTGCATTATTTCCCGCATTGTCTATAAACAAACTAAGTATTGTAGTCTGTGCATCTGTACCACCAGGGTTAAAGCTGCCATCAGCAGCCAGCTTGGTACGATTTGCTTTTAAATTTAAGTATACTCTGTTATCAGAATATTTCATTTTTGTTGAAAAAACTATATAATCAGAGTCACAATTAGCTGCCTCAGGTGTTGTTCGGATTATTGAATACGCAGCAGTATTTTGCTGTTTGTATTCCAGCTTGAGAATACCATCTAACAAATTGCCATCGGGATTTGATACAATATATGCATTTTTACCTGTTGTGTCATAGCTTGCATTATTAGTTGAAAAACCTTGAGGTGCTGATGTACGAAACTCTTTGCTTGCCTCAGGGCTGGCATCAGATGTAAGATATGTGTCGCTATAGTTGTAGCTCTCTTTAAACACCTGTGTGGCATATTTGTTGATTGCATTTGAAGCTGCGTTTGTTTCGCCTGCCTTAACCGCAAATTGTTTCGATGCTCCGCCTATTTTAGCAGTAAGAATAACATCTCCATAAAAGCCTGCGGCAACTGTTACAGTACCATCCTCGGCAATTGTAACCTCAGGCACAGATGAGCTCCATTCAATTGCTGTACCGGGTGCAATACTTATCGCATCTGTTTGTACAGGAAGCTTGCTGTCGCAAATAGCAGTATCGGCTATATCAAGCGCATCGAGTTGGATATCATATACCTCATCGGCAGTCATTGTATAAATTTTTGTATCGTCAAGGTAATATGATTTGCCAACTGTGCCCGGAGTTGTATTGTGATATATTTCGTAGCTGTAAATACCGCTTGCGTAATATCCGGATTGCAGCTTGCCGCTAATATCCAAATCGTAGGTACTATCTGTACCTGTTGCACCTGTTACAAAAGAATGTTTGCGGCCGTCTATATACAATGACAATGTGCTTGTTTTTGCATTAATTACAACATGAATATCAATCCATCTGTCCTGATATTCAGATGCCTTTGCATTGCTGCCTTCATACTGGCAATATTTACTGTAAGTATTTTCTCTTATTGCATTATTTCCGGCATTGTCTATAAACAAACTAAATATTGTAGTCTGTGCATCTGTACCACCAGGGTTAAAGCTGCCATCATCAGCCAGCTTGGTACGATTTGCTTTTAAATTTAAGTATACTCTGTTATCAGAATATTTCATTTTTGTTGAAAAAACTATATAATCAGAGTCACAGTTAGCTGCCTCAGGTGTTGTTCGGATTATTGAATACGCAGCAGTATTTTGCTGTTTGTATTCCAATTTGAGAACACCGTCTGACAAATTGCCATCGGGATTTGAGGCAATATATGCATTTTTACCTGTTGCGTCATAGGTTGCATTATTAGTTGAAAATCCCTGGGGTGCTGATGTACGAAGCTCTTTGGATACTTCGGGGTAATCGTGGGATGTCAGATATGTATCGCTGTAATTGTAGTTTTCTTTAAACACCTGTGTGGCATTTTTATTGATAAAAGCTACAAATTCGTTTGTTTCGCCTGCTTTAACTGTAAAATATTTTTCACTGTTTGCTATTTTAGCGGTAAGTACTGCAGTGCCATAAAAGTCATTGTCAACTGTTACATTGTTGTTTCCGTCAATTTTAACCTCAGGTGCAGACGAACTCCATGTAATTGCTGTACCAGGTACAATACTGTTTGTTATAGTTGTTTTTGAAGGGAGTTTTGTGTCAGTAATAACAGTATCAAGTATATCAAACATTTCGTAGTCAACAGCCTTTGCCTGCTCAGTACTTAATGCATAAATTTTTGTGTCGTTAAAATAATAATCAGTATTATTTGTACTTACAGTGTTTTGATAATTTATAGTGTAGCTGTTAATACCTGTCAGGGTATATCCTGATTGGATTTTGCCGCTAAAGTCCAAATCAAAATTATAATCCGTAGCTCCGTTACTTGTTACAAAAGGATGCTTATTGCCATCTATATACAATGCCAGTGTGTTATTTGTTGCATTAATTACAAACTGAACATCTACCCATTTGTCCTGATATTTTTGTGCTTGTAAATTACTGCCCTCAAATTGATAATAATAATTGTTGTTACCAATTGCACTTTCTCTGATTGCTTTGTTGTCAGCGTCTATAAACAAATCAACTATTTTACTGGTTTCTTTGCTGGTGCCCGCTGCATTTTTTTGCTGTCCTCTTAAGATTAAATGCATTCTACCGGTTGAATATTTAACTTTTGTTGAAAAAACTATATAATCAGAGTTACAGTTATAAGCCTCTTGTGTTGTTCTCACAAGTGTTGCCAACGGCTTTTGAGAATTATCAGAAATCGACATTTTGAGAACACCGTCTGATACATCAGTGCTATCGGGATTTGAAACGATATGTGCATCTGTGCCTGATGTGTCACCATTTGCAGCATAAGTAAAGCCACCTGGGCTTGATGTACTAAATGCTGTGCCCGATGTACGATAATCGTCGTAATCGTAATCCTCAGCAAAAACCAAGTCGGCATTTTTGTTGATTGCATCTGCAAATGGGTTTGACGCCACAGCATCACTGCTTACCGACACCGAAAAGTCGCTTACATAAAGCTCCTCACCGTTTATTTTAAAATCAGCTTTTCCATCCAAAAGATTTGTGCCGCTGTTTGAATTACTTGCAGTGCAGTTGTTTAATTTTAATGTGGCAGTTTTCCATTTACCTGTGTTTGTTCTCTTAACAACAACATTGCTGATACCCTGAGCAGAGGTATAACTAACAACTATATTGCTGCTTCCATTGTCAAAGTATGTAAAGGCAACATCAATAGGATTAGCGCCCTCATTTATATTTGGAGTTTCTACTGCAAAATATATATTTCCGCCTGACTCTTGATTTTGGTTTTGAATATATTTAGTGCTGTACCAGGCAGTTTTTGTATTGCCATCACTATCGGTTTTGTCTATATATGTCCAGCAACCGTCGTTGCCTTTAATTCCAACATAGCTGTAGCCATTGTTTTTTGCATAATCTATTGTTTGCTGCTCAATGCCAGCCTCAAGCAAATACGCCTCGCTAAATGCATTTACATCAAACATATTGTTTGCATTTTGGTATTTTGAGCTGTGATAGGCAGATATGCCTTTTTTAAAATCAGTATTGCGCTGTGCTTTTACAAAATAGTAATTATCAAGCGCAAGGTCTGATGCATAGTTACCTCCGCTATAAAGCTGTATGTCAACAGATTTTATGCTTGTTGACTCGCCTTTGGTTGTAAAATACATATCGGTGCCATAGCCTGTAATGTTATTGAGGTTTACATATCCAAGGTCTACAGTTACTGTTTTTTGAGTGTTTGTGGAGGTTTTTGGAAGTAATACCTCTTTGTCGGCAAATGCATGGTGATATGTATTGTCCAAAACACCGCCCGTATATACAAGGCTT
>JAZQEG010000021.1:0-55463 GCA_045538875.1 Clostridia bacterium
GCTAATGAGGTTCCTGTAACTCTTTACGATATTACAAACGACGGCACAGGTAAATTAAGTGCTAAAAAATCGTTTACAAGGGCAGACGCAGGCGATGTACAAATGTTTGTTGCTGTATACAACAGCAATGGCAACCTTAAAGCAGTAAGTGCATCTTCAAAGGTTACATTTGCAGCTGGTGAAACAAAAACTCTCACAGCGGCTGTAACCAATAATGCATTTGACCCATGGGGTGGCGATACACTCAAGCTCTTTATTTGGGATGCCAATACACTTGAGCCTATTGATCAGGCATACCCCGCACATTATGATCCAAATGAAGTGGTTGTAATAGTAAAAGCACCTCAAACAGGATTTGATTACTCCTCGTTTGATGTTTATGTTAAAGGTACACTCGCATCAAGCAATATGTACACAATGTACCGATTTAATTATTGGTATGAAGATTTTGTAGCTGATGCAGGTGCAAATACAGGTTCAAACTCAAGCTTGTATCGTATAAAAGGTGCATATAAGGCTGAAAGAGTAGATGACTATTCATTTACACGCGGTACACAGTTGTTGCAAGAGGGCGAAATAGAAATGGCACTTAAGGCATATAAAATCGAACCCGACGACACTAGCAAAACCACAGTTGACTACATAGGCGGTTATCATGGCGACGAAAATTTGTATGATGTATTTTTGAAAATTGACGGAGTAGATGTTCCGCTTAACAAGGCAGGTAACTACACAGGAAAAACAATTCAGTTCTGTCAAAAATCATATCTCGACAGATGCAACATTAAAGATTCAAAATTAATCGACCATACAAAAGATTATATCATTACCAAAAACGGTATTGACCTGCATCAAATTGCAAAATGGAACGCTGACGCAAAAATTTTTGAATCATGTTTTACAATGTTTACAATTATGCGTGAACCCGTTGAAGGTGGCGACAGAGTAACAGATTGTATGGACTTTTTCTGGAGTGACGGCACAAAAGCTGCCAGCTATGATGTATCCAACTATGGCAGAACTAAATATCTTAAAACCATTGAGGGCGAAAACTATGAAGGAACAACAATTCAGCAAGCAGGAGCAACAATCCCATTCCCAATTGTTCCTGAAAAGTTTACTACAAAAGCTGACGGAACTTATATAAATAAAGTTCATCTTTGGAGTAACGCAGGAGATATTGATGCATATGTTTGGACCAACACTGTACAAGGCTTACACAACACCTCCGCAACTTTAAATATGCGCTCAAATGGAGATAACAAAATTTACTTCTATTCACACGAAAGAGAAGAAGTTAAAGCCGGCGATATATGGGAAGCAAACAATCATTACGATATTAAAATAAATAACTAACAAAAAACAGTTGCTTATTTTAGTGTAAAAATTAATACACCTATCTTAAAAATTTAAATGTCTAAACAAAATAATACTTATGCCAAATTTTTGTAAAAAGTTGTATTAAGTATAAATTTGGCAGGCACACACAAATCCGGAGTTGTCATTTATACTGTGTCAACTCCGGATTTTGATTATATAAAATACTGCTTTTATACTGTAATATAATTAATTTTGCCGTATATAATATGTGTAGAGGAGATGATTTTTTTGAAAAAATCAATTGCATTAATTTTGGCTTTAATTATGGGTGTAAGCTTACTTGCCGCCTGCGGTACAAGTAACAATGCCACACCACCGGATTCTAACCAGTCGGCACAGCAGGACGGCACTCAAACCCAGACACCCGCAACCACACCCAATACATCGAGCTTTATAGGTGAGCAAAAAGCAAAAGAAATTGCCCTTGAAAGAGCGGGAATACCTGCCGATGATGTTGTTTTTGACAGAATTGAGCTTGACCGCGACGACGGTGTGTGGCAATATGAGCTTGATTTCAGACAGGGTAATACCGAATATGATGTAGATATCAAGGCAGATGACGGAACGGTTATTTCGTTTGAAACAGATATTAATGACTAATAGTATAATGAGCTATGCCAAATTTTTAAAAAAGACTACTGCATAAGTAGTCTTTTTCTATTGTGTTTTTATGAATTTTGTGATATAATTATTTTTAAAGTTTGTTTTTTAAGGAGAATAAAATGTTTTACGATGAATTGAAAAATTATGATGCCGAGCTTTATGAGGCTTTTAGCCGTGAAGAACAGCGCCAGCAGCATAACATTGAGCTTATTGCATCTGAAAATGTTGTATCAAAAGCAGTGCTTCTTGCAGCAGGTACAACGCTTACCAACAAATATGCCGAAGGATATCCCGGCAAACGATACTACGGCGGTTGCCAGTTTGTAGATGAAGTTGAGGAAATAGCAAGACAAAGAGCAAAAAAGCTCTTTGAAGCAGAGCATGCAAATGTTCAGCCACATTCGGGAGCAAGTGCAAATTTAGCTGTGTTTTTTGCACTATTAAACCCCGGTGATACAGTGCTCTCGATGAATCTTTCGGAGGGAGGACATTTATCGCACGGTTCGCCTGTAAACATTTCGGGTAAATATTTTAATATAGTTCCTTACGGCGTTGATGAGGTAACACAACGAATTGATTATGATAAAATTGAACAGCTTGCCATTGAACACAAACCAAAGCTTATACTCGCAGGTGCATCGGCATACCCAAGAGCAATAGACTTTAAGCGTTTTCGTGAAATTGCAGACAAAGTGGGTGCATACCTGCTTGTAGATATGGCTCACATTGCAGGTCTTGTAGCGGCAGGCTTGCATCAAAACCCTGTACCCTATGCAGATGTGGTTACAACCACAACACACAAAACACTGCGCGGCACAAGAGGCGGGCTTATACTTTGCAAAGAGCAGTATGCAAAGCAAATAGACAAAGCTATTTTCCCTGGAATTCAGGGCGGCCCTCTTATGCACATTATTGCAGCAAAGGCAGTTGGTCTTGGCGAAGCTCTTACCGACGAATTTAAGGAATATCAAAACCAGATTGTAAAAAATGCAAAAGCTCTTGCAAATGCTCTCATTGAAGAGGGCTTTAACCTTGTATCGGGCGGAACAGACAACCACCTTATGCTTATTGACCTTAGGAGCTTTAATCTCACAGGCAAAGAATTTGAAAAAATGCTCGACGAGGTACACATCACAACAAACAAAAACACAATCCCTGCCGACCCGCAAAGCCCCTTTGTAACAAGCGGTGTACGAATTGGTACTCCTGCCGTTACAAGCAGAGGCTTTAAAGAAGCTGAAATGAAAAAAATTGCTCATTGGCTTGGGCTTATTGCAAAAGACTTTGATGCAAACAAGGACCTTGTAAAAAAACAGGTTATTGAGCTTTGCGAGCAGTTCCCTATCTATAAGGAAGATTAATTAACTTGCCGGGTACGCGATGTACCCGGTTTTGTATTGGCATATTTACAACAAATTTTTATTGTGCTATAATATACAGGTGCATTACTTAAAATACTGGACTCTACATTAAAAGGAAGGAACTTTTTAAATACTATGGCAAAAATCAATTTTTCAACAATCGATATGACACAAGGAACTCCCTGGAAAGGAATACTTGCATTTTCCATACCTATGCTTATAGGCAACATTGCACAGCAGCTTTACAGCACTGTTGACAGCATTGTGGTTGGTCAGTATGTGGGCGACAATGCCCTCGCGGCAGTTGGCAGCTCTATGCCAATACTTAATATGCTGCTTGTGCTTTTTATTGGCATATCTGCAGGTGCAACAGTAATGGTATCGCAGTATTTTGGTGCAAGGCAAAGCCAAGATTTGTCGGGCACAATAGGCACTTGTATTACACTTACAGCGCTTTGCTCGATATTTCTTATGCTTATTACGCCGCCTGTGATAAACCCTCTGCTCAAAATGCTTAACACTCCCGACACAATAATCAATGATTGTGCATCGTACCTTACAATATCTATGTATGGTATTGCAGGTGTTGCATACTATAACATCCTCAGCGGAATACTCCGAGGCCTTGGCGATGCAATATACCCGCTGTTGTTTTTGGTTATTGCTACAATAGTAAACATTGTTCTTGATGTACTATTTGTAACTCAGTTTGATATGGGCGTTGCAGGTGTTGCATATGCCACAATTATAGCTCAGGCTGTTTCTTCAATACTGTGCCTTATCCGCCTTGCAAATATGAAGGATTTGTTTCATCTTACCCTCGGCAATCTCAAAATGAAAAAAATGTATGTATCAAGGGTTGTTAAGCTTGGGCTTCCGTCTGGTGTTACACAGGCAATTATGTCATCTGCAATGATTATAGTGCAGTCGCTTACAAACAGCTTTGGTGAATTATTTATTGCAGCAAACATCATCATTATGAGAGTTGACGGCTTTGCAATGATGCCAAACTTTTCGTTTGGTACTGCAATGACCACATATGCAGGTCAAAATGTAGGTGCCAAAAAATATGACCGTGTTACTTTGGGTGCAAAGCAGGGCACAATAATTGCAGTGCTTTGCTCAACCATAATTACATCGGCAATTTTAATATTTGGTAAATATCTTATGGCTATATTTACAAAAACTCCTGAGCTTGTGGATATGAGCAATAACCTTATGAGGATACTTGCAGTTGGGTACATTGCTATGGCGCTAACCCAGAGCTTATCGGGAATAATGCGCGGTGCGGGCGATACAATGACACCTATGTGGATATCGCTTATTACAACAGTTGCAATGCGTATTCCGCTTGCATACGGAATATCATTCCTTACTCGCACACCCGAACTTCCTTACGGAATTAAAGAATGTATTCAGATTTCGCTTGTATCTACATGGGTATTTGGTGCAATTCTTACAACAATTTTTTATTTAAAAGGCAAATGGAAGAATAAAGCAATATAATGATACAATAAATGAGGACATTCGTCACAAATGGCGTATGTCCTCATTTTTATATACATTATTTTTTACAGTGCAATTAAAATAAAAAAGTTTAATGCTTTTGCATAAACATTTTAAGATATTTGCCCGTATAAGATTTTTTGCATCTCATACATTCTTCGGGCGTGCCCTCAAAAACAACTGTGCCGCCCTTATCACCGCCCTCAGGTCCAAGGTCGATTATGTGGTCGGCAACCTTTATAACATCAAGGTTGTGCTCTATTACCACAACGGTATTGCCGCCATCTGCAAGGGTGTTGAGCACCTCTGTAAGCATATGCACATCTGCCGTATGAAGCCCCGTTGTAGGCTCGTCGAGTATATACATTGTCCTGCCAGTGCTTGTGCGCGAAAGCTCTGTTGCAAGCTTAACGCGTTGTGCTTCGCCTCCCGAAAGGGTTGTTGACGGCTGACCTATTTTTATATACCCCAGCCCAACCTCTTTGAGTGTACGCAGTTTTTTTGCAATTTTGGGGATATTTTCAAAAAATTCGCATCCCTCATCAACCGTCATATCAAGTACATCGGCAATATTTTTATCTTTATATTTTACCTCCAAAGTTTCCCTGTTATAGCGCTTGCCCTTGCACACCTCGCAAGGCACATACACATCGGGCAAAAAGTGCATTTCTATTTGCAATATGCCGTCGCCGTTGCAGGCTTCGCACCTGCCGCCCGACACATTAAAGCTAAATCTGCCCGCTGCGTAGCCGCGCATTTTTGCCTCGTTGGTGTTTGCAAATACATTGCGTATATCGCCAAAAAGCCCTGTGTATGTGGCAGGGTTGGAGCGAGGAGTCCTGCCTATTGGCGACTGGTCTATATTTATAACCTTGTCTAAGTTTTCAATGCCTAGCATTTCCTTATGTTTGCCGCCTTTGCAATTAGCTCCGTTAAGGTCGCGCGAGAGCCGTTTTGAAAGTATTTCGTTAATAAGGCTTGATTTGCCGCTACCCGAAACACCTGTTACGCACACAAATTTACCCAAGGGGATTTTTACATCTATATTTTTTAAATTATTTTGACTTGCGCCTTTTATTGTAATATACTTGCCGTTACCCTCACGCAAAGTTTGCGGCACTGGTATAAACTTTTTACCCAAAAGATACTGCCCTGTTATGCTTTGCTCGCATTTCATTATTTCCTCGGCAGTTCCCAAAGCGACAACATTTCCACCGTGAACACCTGCGCCCGGGCCTATATCTATTATCATATCGGCACTGCGCATTGTGTCCTCGTCGTGCTCTACAACAATAAGAGTGTTGCCCATATCGGTAAGCTTGCGGAGTGTTTTAAGCAGCTTGTCGTTATCTCTTTGGTGCAGGCCAATGCTTGGCTCGTCAAGGATATAAAGTACTCCTGTAAGCCCTGAGCCTATTTGTGTGGCAAGGCGTATGCGCTGTGCCTCACCTCCCGAAAGTGTGCCTGCACTTCGAGATAATGTAAGGTAGTCAAGCCCTACATCCACCAAAAATCCAAGCCTTGCGTGAATTTCCTTAAGGATTTGACGGGCAATCATCTGCTGATGCTCACTTAGCTCTAAGCTGTCAAAAAACTCCTTTGCATCCCTTACTGTCATGTCGCTTACCTCGGCAATGTTTTTGCCGCCAACCGTTACTGCCAGCACCTCGTCACGCAGCCTTGTGCCATTGCACTTGGGGCACGGGTGTATTGCAAGAAGTGCCTCTATGTCTGTTTTTGAATATGGCGACCATGCATCGTTGTAGCGGCGCATTGTGGCATTTACCACTCCCTCCCAGGGAGTTATTTTGGTTACATTTTTATATTTAAATTTTATTGGCACATCGCTTCCGTACAAAAGTATGTTTTGTATTTTGGGGTCAAGCTCATTCCACGCAGTATCGTTTGAAAAATCATAAACCTCGTGCAGAGCCTTAAGCCAGCAATTTGCATAGCTGCCATTTTCCATAATAGTGTTGTAGCCGTTTACCGCAATTGCACCCTCGTTTATGGATTTGTTGCGGTCAGGAATAACAAGGTCTACATCTATTTCGGTGGTGGTACCTATGCCGCTGCACGCAGGGCACGCTCCCTGAGGACTATTGAATGAAAAGGTTCGGGGTGTAAATTCCATCATATCTATACCGCAGTCACGGCAGGCATAATTTTGGCTAAACACTAAATCGCCCTCTCCCTCGGCATTTACTATGACAATGCCCTCTCCAAGCTTTGCAGCAGTTTCAACCGAGTCGGTAATTCTAAGCCCCATATCCGCCTTTACCTTTATTCTGTCTACTACAATTTCGATGGTGTGACGATGGTTTTTTTCTAAATGTATTTCCTCATACAAATCCCTCACATTGCCATCAACACGCACACGGACATAGCCGTTTTTCTTTGCTTTTTCCAGCACTTTGGCATGCTCGCCTTTTTTGTCACGGACAACTGGTGCCAAAATCTGCAGCCTTGTGCCCTCGGGCAAAAGCTTTACCCTTTGTACAATTTCATCTATTGTCTGCTTTTTAATCTCTTTACCGCATTTGGGACAATGAGGAATACCTGTACGGGCATACAAAAGACGAAAATAATCGTGAATTTCGGTTACTGTGCCCACTGTAGAGCGCGGGTTTTTGCTTGTGGTTTTCTGGTCAATGCTGATTGCGGGCGATAGCCCTTCTATATAGTCAACCTCCGGCTTGTCCATTCTGCCCAAAAACTGCCTTGCATATGACGAGAGCGATTCAACATAGCGGCGCTGACCCTCTGCATAAATTGTATCAAAAGCAAGAGATGATTTGCCCGAGCCCGAAAGCCCCGTTACCACAACAAATTTATCTCTTGGGATATCAACATTTATATTTTTTAAGTTGTGTTGCCTTGCTCCCCTTATTTTTATATAATCATGCATCAAAGTTCACCTTTCAGTTTTGTAATTTGGTCACGGTAGTGAGCCGCTTTTTCAAATTCAAGATTTTTTGAAGCCTCAAGCATAAGCTTTGTAAGATTTTGTATTTTTTGCTCCACAGTGACAGGAGCGCTCTCCTGCTGTGCCTCGTAGGTTTGTTTTGCTGCCTCATCGGTTGTCATAACCAAATCTCTTACTTGTTTTGTAATAGTTTTTGGTACAATACCGTGCTGCTCGTTATAAGCAAGCTGAATAGCGCGGCGGCGGTTTGTTTCATCTATGGCGCGCTGCATTGAGCCTGTGATGTTGTCGGCATACATAATTACCCTGCCGTCTGCATTGCGGGCGGCTCTGCCTATTGTCTGCACAAGGCTTGTTTCACTGCGCAGAAACCCTTCCTTGTCTGCATCGAGAATTGCAACAAGTGACACCTCGGGTATGTCAAGACCCTCTCGCAAAAGGTTGATGCCAACCAAAACATCAAAAAGCCCAAGCCGTAAATCTCTTATAATTTCCATACGCTCGATTGTTTCGATATCCGAATGTAAATACTTTACCTTTATGCCATTGTCCCTTAGGTAGTTTGTAAGGGTTTCTGCCATTCTTTTGGTAAGAGTGGTTACAAGCACACGCTGCTTTTTTTCGGTTACGGCAACAATTTCGTCCATAAGGTCGTCTATCTGCCCTTTTATTGGCCTCACGCTAACCGGAGGGTCCACTAGCCCTGTAGGGCGTATAATTTGCTCTGCAATGCCGCTTGAATGCATTTTTTCGTACTCACCGGGAGTAGCCGAGCAAAACACAACCTGATTAATTCTGTTTTCAAATTCTTCAAAATTAAGAGGTCTGTTGTCGTAGGCACTTGGCAGACGAAAGCCAAAATTTACAAGGTTGTCTTTTCGCGAGCGGTCACCCGCATACATTGCTCGTATCTGCCCCACAGTAACATGCGATTCGTCAATTATCATCAAAAAATCATCAGGGAAGTAGTCTATAAGTGTGTATGGCGGGCTGCCTGCCTCTCTAGCACTTATGTGGCGCGAATAGTTTTCGATGCCCTGACAAAAGCCTATTTCGGCAAGCATTTCCATATCGTAATTGGTGCGCTGCTGTATGCGCTGCATCTCAAGCAGCTTGTCATTCTGTTTAAAATATGCAACCCTTTCATCAAGCTCTTTTTCTATTTCCACAAGAGCCTTATTCATTTTTTCCTTTGTGGTGCTGTAGTGTGACGCAGGAAATACAACTATATGACGGCGAAAGCCCGTCACCTCGCCTGTTGTAATATCTATTTCGCATATGCGGTCAATTTCGTCACCAAAAAATTCTACTCTTATTGCTTTTTCGGAGGATGATGCAGGGTAAATCTCAAGCACATCACCACGCACTGCAAAGGTGCCTCGCTCGCGGCTTATGTCGTTGCGCTCGTATCTTATTTCGGTAAGCTTTAGCAAAAGCTCGTCACGGTTGTACTCCATACCTGTGCGCAGGCTTATCATAAGCTGTTTGTAATCCTCCGGGTCGCCAAGTCCGTATATGCACGACACGCTGGCTACAATTATAACATCACGGCGCTCAAAAAGAGCGCTTGTGGCACTGTGACGCATTTTGTCTATTTCGTCGTTTATTGAGGCGTCCTTTTCAATATAAGTATCGGTGTGCGGGATATATGCCTCAGGCTGATAGTAATCATAGTATGAAACAAAATATTCAACAGCATTGTCAGGAAAAAACTCTTTAAATTCACTGTAGAGCTGCCCTGCAAGAGTTTTGTTGTGTGCAATAACAAGAGTTGGTTTGTTAACCTTTTCTATAGTTTTTGCCATAGTGTATGTTTTGCCCGAGCCTGTAACGCCAAGCAGTGTCTGACAACGCTTGCCGCCAATTATACCTCGGGCAAGAGTGTCTATTGCTTTTTGCTGATCGCCCATTGGCTCAAACGGGGATACCACTTTAAAATCAGGCATATATTCACCTCCTGTTTTAGTATAACCATATAAATGGTAAATTAAAGCCACAGAAATATTTTCTGCGGCTTTTGTATTAATTATTAAAAGTCAAGCTTACTTTCAATATACGGAATTACCTCTTCAATTTTGAGTGTAATCTGCTCCATTGTATCTCTGTCACGAACAGTAACATTACCTGTTTGTTCCGAATCAAAGTCGTAAGTAATGCACCATGGTGTACCAATTTCATCCTGACGGCGGTATCTTTTGCCGATTGAGCCTGATTCGTCAAATTCGCAAGGGAATTTTTTGCAAAGCTGCTCATAAAGCTTGTATGCATTGTCGCTAAGCTTTTTAGAAAGCGGGAGCACTGCAGCCTTAACAGGTGCAAGTGCAGGGTGAAAACGCATTACAACACGGCTGTCGCCCTCTTTAATTTGTTCCTCGTCGTATGCTTCTACAAGGAATGCAAGAGCAACACGATCTGCACCCAGTGATGGCTCTACAACATAAGGTACATATCTTTCGTTTGTGTCGGGCTCAATGTATTCCATCTTTTCACCAGAGTGATTTTGATGCTGCATAAGGTCGTAATCTGTTCTGTCAGCTATCCCCCAAAGCTCTCCCCAGCCAAACGGGAACATAAATTCAATATCTGTTGTGCCCTTGCTGTAAAATGCAAGCTCTTCGGGCGAGTGATCTCTCATTTTAAGATTTTCGGCCTTTATGCCAAGGCTTAAAAGCCAGTTCATACAAAAATCTTTCCAGTATTTAAACCATTCAAGGTCTGTGCCTGGCTTGCAAAAAAATTCAAGCTCCATCTGCTCAAACTCTCTTGTACGGAATGTAAAGTTACCGGGTGTAATTTCGTTTCGGAAGGATTTACCCACCTGTGCAATACCAAAAGGAATCTTTTTTCTTGATGAACGGGCAACATTTTTAAAGTTTACAAAAATACCCTGAGCAGTTTCGGGGCGGAGATAAATCTGCGCGCTCGAATCCTCTGTTACACCCTGGAAAGTTTTAAACATAAGGTTAAACTGACGGATATCTGTATAGTTTTTGCTGCCGCATTTTGGGCAAACAATATTGTTTTCGTCTATAAAGGCACTCATTTTGTCGGCACTCCAGCCATCAACAGTTACAGATTCGCCTTTTTCAAAATACCAGTCTTCAATGAGCTTGTCGGCTCTGTAACGCGACTTACATTCCTTACAGTCCATGAGCGGGTCGCTAAAACCTCCAACATGACCCGATGCAACCCATGTTTCAGGGTTCATAAGAATAGCAGCATCAAGACCAACATTATACGGAGATTCCTGAACAAACTTTTTCCACCATGCTTTTTTAACATTGTTTTTAAATTCAACGCCAAGAGGGCCGTAATCCCATGTGTTGGCAAGGCCGCCGTAAATTTCGGAGCCTGCAAATATAAAGCCGCGTCCCTTGCAAAGAGCAACAACCTTGTCCATAGTCTTTTGTGAATTAAGCATTTATGTATCATCCTTTCAGAAATTTTATACCTATTTATATATCATATAGTTTAGAGTACAAGTCGCATTTTGTCAAGCAATTTTTACTTTTTAGGTATATTTGCAACAGTTTTGAAATATACAAAGCAAAATTTTTATTAAATATTTTATAAACTTTTAAAAATGAAAGATTTTAAAAGGAATACAGAGCATTAATGATATATTTTAAAATTTTGCCCAAATACTGCCTGTTGACTTTTTAAAACACATAAGATATAATAATCAAGTCGTCATTTAGGCGACCCATCGATACCGGGGTTTGGCGCAGTTTGGTAGCGCGCGTGGTTTGGGACCATGAGGCCGGGGGTTCGAACCCCTCAACCCCGACCATAAAAAACACTTGACAATTACTGACTTTTATGTTATTATTGACAAGTAGCACTTGGGAGCATAGCTCAGCTGGGAGAGCATCTGCCTTACAAGCAGAGGGTCATAGGTTCGAGCCCTATTGTTCCCACCAAAAATTTATTTGTGGGTTGTACATGTTACAACCCAACAAATTTTACTCAAATTTAATATGCTGGTGTAGCTCAATTGGCAGAGCAGCTGATTTGTAATCAGCAGGTTGCGGGTTCGAGTCCCATCACCAGCTCCAAAATGTGGGGGGGTTCCCGAGTGGCCAAAGGGGGCAGACTGTAAATCTGTTAGCTATGCTTTCGATGGTTCGAATCCATCTCCCCCCACCAAAAATTTCTCATTCGCAAGGATGGGAATTTTTCTGTATTTAGCGGTTTTTTGTATTTAGTCAGGTGTGTTAATACCCCTGATTTGTAATATTAATAAAATTTTTTAAAATTTTGGAGGGCTTAATATGTTACACGGAAGCGTTCTTAAAGTAACACGGGAAGACACAATCGAAGATATTAAAAATATCTTTGGCAAAATGAAGGAGTGCGGTCACAACACAGTTGTTATTTGGCCTGCTTGCTTTTGGTGGGAACCAAAAAGCGAGATGTACCCCTTTGCAACTGGTGTTAAAATCCTCGAAGCAGCAAAAGAGTACGGATTAAAAATCATTATGGAGCTTGCAGGGCAGCTTACCGCAATGGAATATATGCCCGACTTTAAGTTTAAGGATGAATATTATGCACGCAATTCCGTAGGTCATATAGAATTTGGGCAGTCCAGCTTTGGGTTTGTAAATTATTTTCACCCCGAAGTAAACGAAATTATTTGCGATCATTTTAAAAAAGCAGCGAACGCCTACAAAGACTGTGAAGCTTTGCTTGGATACGATGTTTTTAATGAAACTATGTACTGGTCATTTGACGAATACACAATGGAAGAGTTCAGAACATGGCTTAAAGAAAAATATTGTACATTAGATGAGCTTAATCGAGTATGGGAAAGAACTTACTCTGACTGGAGTCAGGTTACATATCAGGAATGGATGTGGATGAGCATAATGCCACAGGCAGATTATGCCGCATTCCGCAAAGCAAGCATTGGCAGGTTTTTGACAAAATGGTGCAATGCCGTAAGAGAAGTAGATAGCAATCACATTCTTATTGCAGACAACATACACTCTATGGCTACCCCATACAGCGGCTACACAAGACCTCAGGATGATTTTGATCTTGCAAATGTAGCTGACCAGATAGGTATGTCTTTTTATCCAAAGAGTATTGATGGATGTATGGAGCCTTCTATGCGTCATCAGATATTTGACGCATATTATGCAGCATCAAAGCGTAACGGATTTTACATATCCGAAATGCAAACACACATTCAGGCAATGTATAACCCAACAACTGCAGTACGCCCCCATGAGCTTAAGTCATGGTGTATGGAAGCTGCGTCAGCAGGTGCAAAAGCTATTATCTACTGGATGTGGCGCCCGTTTAGCAAAGGCTTGCAGACAAGCGGCAGAGGCCTTGTAGACTACAAAGACCGCGAAACAGAGCGTTTTTATGCTGCAAAAAACATACAGCAAACTCTTGACAGCATTGGAGATGTATCACCTGTTACTCCAAAAATCGGTATTGTATATGACGATTTGAGCGAAGATTTTCAGCATGCATATACAAGTTCATATGGTTTGGATCAAAAATTTTATGTTCAGACAATATCCGGTGCATACAAGGCAATGTTTGATAACAACATTCGTTGTGATATAGTAAAACTTCACGAAATCAAAAACTACAAAGCAATTATTATTGCAGGACACATTGTCCTCGATGAAGCAGATGCAAAGCTTTTAAAGGAATATGCCGACAACGGCGGAATTATAATTGCCGACTACAGACTTGGTCAGGTAGACAAAACATCAATGATGTATAAAACTCTCCCCGGCGGCCCATTTAATGATTATATGGGCATGGATTATATGGATGCCAATTATACCGATATTGATTTTACATACAATTCCAATACTGTAAAAGGCAGCTACAGCCGTGCAATTGCTGTGCCTACAGATGCCGAAGTAGTTGCTCGCTTTAATAACGGCGATTGCGCAATTTCCAAAAAAGGCAATGTATTTACAATCAACACCGATTTGTGGTACGATTATATGACAACAAATGATAAATCAATTAAAGAATTTGCAAATACTCTTGCTAAGGAACTTGGTTTAAAAGATATTGAAACAAACTCACAAGTACAGCTCCGTATTTGCGAAAACAATAACAAATACTTTGTGTTTGCATTTAACTATACCAATGAACATCAAACAGTTGATGCCAGCATAATGGGTAAACAAATGAGTTTTGAAATCGAAGCAAATGATGTTAAAATAATTGAGGTAGCAAAATGAATTTTCCGCTTAGGCAAATAGAAACAAGAGTATGGCGTACATATTCGGGCGGTATGTTGTTAGACGGATTTTTGGGTAAGCAAACCTGTGTTGATTCGCAAATGCCTGAAGACTGGATATCATCTTTTGTTGAGGCAAAAAACAAAAATTACATACCAAATGAGGGAATAACAAGAGTAGATGTCAACGGACAACCCCGACTTATAACCGATGTTATAAGCGAAGCAGATTTTGGGGAGAACAGAACAACTCCCGGTGTACTTATAAAATATTTAGACAGCTGCGAACGCCTAGGTATTCAGGTGCACCCCACTAAAGAATATTCCATAAAGCATTTCAATACACCATATGGAAAAACAGAGTGCTGGCATATTTTAGACACCCGCGAAATAAACGGTGAAAAACCTGTTGTATATGTAGGTTTTAAAGAGCATGTAACAAAAGAGATTTTCCGCGATTTGTTTGAACGACAAGACATTGAGGGCATGCTTAATGCCATGCACAAATTTGAAGTGCAAAAAGGCGATACAGTTTTAATCAGAGGCGGCACTCCTCATGCCATAGGTGCAGGATGCTTTATACTCGAAATACAGGAGCCTACCGACTACACAATGAGAGCCGAAACTACAACTGTATCGGGGCAGGTGCTTACTCCAAATCAAATTCACTATGGTGTAGGAATTGAAAATATGCTTAATTGCTTTGATTACACCCCTCGCACACAAAGTGAAACAGAGAGCCTTTGTATTTTAAAACCCAAAAAATCAGGCGATGTAACCGAATATGTTGGTTATGACGACACCGAGTTTTTTGCTCTTGAGCAAATAACAGCACAGGAATACATCTTTAACAAACAGGTGTTTACAACACTTATAATTAAAAATGACAGCACTATGATATACAAAGGCAAACAGTATCAGCTAAAAAAGGGTGAAAAATATTTTGTTTCTGCCCTGTGCGATGATATTGTCCTTAAAAACTGCGATGTGCTTGTGTGCTATCCACCAAAAAACGGTTAATTAGGATTTATTTAAAATTATAACGATTATGTTAAAATCACTCACGGAATTTTTCGTGAGTGATTTTTTGTGTTTAAATAATGCGAGCCTAAATTTTAAAACATAATATATTTGTATTACAAAATTATTGCAGTTGATTTTTATGCATAAATGATGTATAATACACAGTGTATAGGTATTTTTATGCGTTTTGGAGGTGCAAGCTGTGTACGCAATAATTTCGGACATAATTAAATATGCATTTGTTGTGCTTGTGTACATTTTTATATACAGCGTTGTTAAGCTTGTGTATCTTGATATTTCGGATGCACGAAAAATGAACAAGGCCGAGGACGAGGGCTATGGTTACCTAAAGCTTATAAACCTGCGCAAAGACCTGCCCTGCAGAGTTTTTGAAAGCTATTCATTAAGAGAAATGACAACAATAGGCCGAGGCAGAAAGTGTGATATTAACATTAACAACCCATATCTTTCAAAAGAGCACGCAGCTATATTTTTTGAAAACGGAAAGTTTTATATTCAGGATATGCAAAGCACCAACGGCACATACCTCAACGGCAGCAAGCTGTCACATCACCCTGTAAAGCTCAAGGACAACGACAAAATATCATTTGGCGAAATAAGCTTTATATTTGTTGACGGCGGTGTGGCAATATAACCCGTTTAATAACACTGAAATCGAAGGTGAACCAATTTGCTCAAAACAAGACTCAAACCAATATTGCTTGTTGAAATTATAGATATACTTGGCTTTTTGCTTTTGTTTATGTTTAGCTCATACGATTTAAACATACTGTATGCAGGGCTTACTCTGTGTGCAATAAACCTTGTTGCATATGCTCTTATATATTTTACAGGTATGGGTGACGGGTATTTGTTCCTTATGGTTTCTATGCTTGTAAGCATAGGCATTATAATGATGTTTAGGCTAAATATAGAAAGAGGCTTTTTGCAAATGCGCTGGTTTGTTGTAGGCATTGCAATAATGTTTGGAGTTTACTGGATATACAGGGCTTTTAAAAAGTGGGACAAGCTTGTGTACATTTATATGTTGCTCACTGCCGCACTGTTTATATTAACTCTTTTTTTTGGCGAAACAGTAAACGGTTCAAAAAACTGGGTTAAAATAGGCGGGATGAATGTTCAGCCATCCGAAATTATTAAAATACTTTATGTGTTTGTGCTTGCATCATTTTCGAGTCGTACAATTGGCGATGGCAGCGAGCAAACACCTCAAAAACGCGAAGTGCAAAAAAGAGATTATGTGCTTATGGGGTATGTTTATATGTGCCTCGGATTTTTGGTGCTCCAGCGCGAATGGGGTACTGCAGTGCTTTTTGTGCTTGTATATTTTGCAATGATGTATTTATACAATGCCCCTTTTAAGCTGTTTTTGTTTAACATTGCACTTGCAGTTGCGGGATGCATAGGCGGATACTTGCTCACCAGCCACATACGAGTGCGTGTAACAACCTGGCTTGACCCCTGGGCAGACGCAACGGGCAAGGGGTACCAAATTACTCAGTCGCTTATTGCAATTGCATCGGGCGGTTTTTTTGGCTCAGGGCTTGGAGGCGGCAACCCGTACCTTATACCCGAGGTACACTCCGACTTTATATTTGCCGCAATTTGCGAGGAAATGGGGCTTGTTATGGGAATTGCCATAATTATGCTTTATTTTATGTTTTCGTACCGTGGCTTTAAAATTGCACTCACAAGCAAGCAACCGTTTAACAAAGCACTGAGCCTTGCGCTTGTAACCTGCTTTGCATTTCAAACATTTATAATAGTGGGCGGAGTTATAAAGTTTATTCCGCTTACGGGTATAACGCTTCCTTTTGTGAGCTATGGCGGAAGCTCAATGGTTTCGTGCTTTATAATACTTGGGTTGCTTACCGCTATTTCGCACACAGACCGCTAAAACTAATTAAAAGTGAGGAAAACTCAATGATAAAAAGTGACAGACAACAAAAAATTACAGAGCTTATCACAAACAACAACATTTCCACACAAACAGAGCTTACAAACAAGCTTGTTGAGGCAGGCTTTGATGTAACTCAGGCAACAATAAGCCGTGACCTTCAGGAAATGAGGGTAATCAAAACAATGCTCCCCGACGGCACATACAAATACAGTGCCACGGGCGGCGGCGAAATTAAAATCAACGACAAACTGCAGACTGTGTTTGAGCAGTGCCTTATAAGTGTTGACTATGCAATAAATATTGTTGTGCTCAAAACAATGTCGGGTGCGGCTCAGGCGGTTGGGTACGCGCTTGACTCGTTTACCTGGGAGGAAATTGTAGGCTCCATTGCGGGTGACGACACCATAATGATTGTTGTACGCAACGAAAAAAGCGCAAAACAGCTTGTGTCAAAGCTTGCAAAATATATAAAATAGCAGCAAACGGGGTGATAATGTGATAAGGCAGTTATCCATAAATAACATAGCAGTAATCGAAAATGCACACATCGACTGGCAAAAGGGCTTTACTGTGCTCACTGGTGAAACAGGGGCGGGTAAATCAATAATTATAGATTCGCTCAATATGCTTAAAGGAGAGCGCGCCTCAAAGGATATTATTCGCCACGGGCAAACAAAAGCATCGGTTCAGGCAGTGCTCGACATAAACGACGAGGCCTGTGCCCAAATTGAACAGCAAACAGGCATACAAACAGACAACAACGAAATTATGATTACCCGTGAAATAAACCTCGAAGGCAAAAACAACATACGCATTAACGGGATGCCCGCAACGCTTGGTATGCTTAAGACAGTTGGCGATATACTTATAAACATTCACGGTCAGCACGACAACACCTCGCTGCTTGCCAAAAAAACACATATATATTTTCTTGACAAATTTGCAGGTCAGGATGTTTTAACACTCAAACAAAAATATTCGGTTATTAACGAGGAATATAAGCAAACAGAGGCGCAACTGGATGCCATTATGGTAGACGATGACAAAAAAGCACAGCGACTTGATTTGCTTAATTTTCAAATAGACGAAATAGAAAGTGCATCTCTCACCGTGGGCGAAGAGGAGTCACTTACAGAGCGGCAAAATATACTTTTAAACATTCAAACCATTGCCGAAAGTGCAGGCAAAGCCTACTCCACTCTTTATGAGAGCCCCGATGGCTACGGCTCATCTGCCTGTGACGCACTGTGGAACGGCATAAATGCCATACAAAAAAGCGCAGATATTGACCCGTCGCTTTTGAGCATATACAAAACCTTGTCGGATGCAGCGTATGAGATAGACGACGGAGTGCGTCAACTCAAGCGTTATATTGACTCTCTTTTTTACGACAAGGGCGAGCTTGACGAAATACAAAACCGACTTGACCTTATTTACAACCTCAAGCGTAAATACGGCAATTCAATAGAGCAAATACTTAAATACTATGACGAAATCTGCTTAGAGGCAGAGTCAATCTCAAACAGTGAGCAAACAATTAAAAACCTTGAGGCAAAGCTCAACGAGCTAAAATTGGCACGGCTTGAAGCGGCAAACAAGTTGAGCGAGGCAAGAGGCTGTGCTGGAAAAGTGCTTGCTGAACAAATTATGGAACAGCTTAACCAGCTTGATATGAGCAAAGTAAAATTTGCAGTTAAAATTGACCGATGCGACTATCGCAGCGACGGTGCAGACGATGTAGAATTTATTATTTGCACTAATGTGGGCGACGACTTTAAGCCACTTACAAAAATTGCATCGGGCGGCGAGCTTTCGCGTATTATGCTTGCCATAAAAAGCGTGCTGTCACACCTTGGCAGCTGCGATACACTCATATTTGACGAAATTGACACAGGTGTGTCGGGCAGAGCAGCGCAAAGCCTTGCAGTCAAGCTGTATGATATGAGCCGCATGGCGCAGGTAATATGCATTACCCACCTGCCGCAGATTGCCGCAATGGCCGACAACCATCTGCTCATACAAAAAACCTCAGACAACACAACTACAAAAACCACAGTTACACTGCTTGATACAAACGAACGGATTGACGAAATTGCACGCACGCTTGGCGGTGCATCAATTTCGGACATAACACGGCAAAATGCGGCTGAGCTTATTATGCAAGCACAAAGCTACAAAAGCAACTAACAGAAAGGGTTGAATAATTATGGATTTTAAAAGACGCGACAAGCACAACTACTACCTTGATATAGCCGAAACTGTGCTTGAGCGGGGCACATGCCTGCGACGCAACTACGGCTGTATTATAGTTAAAAATGACGAAATAGTTTCTACAGGTTACTCTGGCGCACCACGGGGCCGCAAAAACTGCCTTGACCTTGGTATATGCACAAGAGAAAAAATGAATATCCCGCGCGGTGAGCGTTACGAAATGTGCCGCAGTGTTCATTCGGAGCAAAATGCAATTATATCTGCCCCCCGAAGCGAAATGCTTGGCGCTACCCTTTACCTTGTGGGCAAGGTGTATTCAACAGGTGAGCTTGTGCCCGATGCAAGCTGCTGCGCACTTTGCAAACGAATGGTTATAAATGCAGGTATCGAAAAAGTAATTATCCGCAACGACCGCGACAATTACTCTATTGTAGAGGTTGCAAGCTGGATCGAAAATGACGATTCCTTAAGCGGCTCGTACGGATATTGAGGAAAAAGCTGTGTCAAAATACAACGACAGCAATATTAAATTTTTGCAGCTTTTGTAAAAAGATATCCCGACACTGCATCAGCATCGGCAATAGAGCAGAAAAAAGACATTCACTCGGTATCAATATAAAAGCAAAAGTGGGCGACTTACAAAGTCTTATTAATGCATACCGCAACAGAAGACTCTCATAAAAATGAATTCAAAAAATTTAAGCGTCTTATATGCCAAAGGGGTACGAGCGTGAAAGCACGCTCATACCCCTTTGGCATTATTTGCTCATATTACAATATTATTTCCAAACCAACCTTTTGAGGCTTTAGCCCGCATTTTTGGTAAAACTGCATTGCTCCCTCGTTGAGCGACCACACATTTAAAGTAAGGTTATAGCAGCCGCTTTGCTTTGCAAATTGTACCACATAATCGTACAGCTTACTGCCAATTTTTTGTCCTCTTATGTTTTCATCTACACATAAATCATCAATATAAAGTGTTTTAACATCTGTCAAAATGTTGTCGTGTGTATGCTCAACAAATACGCAAAAAGCATATCCGAGCACATTGTCGCTTTCGTCTGCAGCCACAAATATAGGCTTTGTATCGTCTGCTAAAATATCAAGCAATTGTTCATCGGTATATTTTTTGCAGTTGCCCTTAAACAAATCAGGTCTGCCGTTGTGATGCACCATAAGCACCTGATTAAGTAATTTGTTTATTCCGATTATATCATTTGAATGTGCTCGTCTTATTATCATTGTAACCACCTCAAAAATATTATACTACCAAGCCCAAATCCTGTCAAATATATTGATTTTTTATGTGTATTTTGGTAAAATACCTATAAAGGATGTGTATAACTTGAAACAAACTACACTGTGTTATATTGAAAAAGATAACAAGTATCTTATGCTGTACCGCAATGCAAAACAAAATGATATAAATTACGGCAAGTGGTTGGGGCTTGGCGGCCATTTGGAAAATGGCGAAACCCATCTTGAGTGTATGCTCCGAGAGGTTTATGAAGAAACTGGCCTTACACCAACAAAATACAAGTATCGTGGAGTTGTAAATTTTATATCCGATATACATCAGGATGAGCAAATGCACCTTTATTCAATATACGAATACACAGGCAAAATTCACAAATGCAGCGAAGGCGAGCTAAAATGGATCGACAAAAACAAAGTGGCACAGCTTGCACTCTGGGAAGGCGACAAAATATTTTTAAATATGATATCACAACCCGACACCGAGTTTTTTGAACTTACGCTCCATTATGACAAAAACAATCAACTGGTGGGCGTTAAAACAAAAAATTAAAGGCAGGATATATATGAACAAAAAAACAATCAAAACTCTTGAATTTGATAAAATTGCACAAAAAATAGCATCGTATGCAGTTATGGATGTTACAAAAAATACCGCAAAAAATATCAAAATCGAAACTAATATTGATAAAGTTAATATGCTGCAAAGCGAAACTGAAAAGGGATGCGAGCTTATTACCAAAAAAGGCAATCCTCCTATTTTTTGTGTTGATGATATCCGCTCTGCAGTAAAAAGATGCGAGCTTTCGGGGGTACTTTCACCACGAGAGTTACTTTCGGTTGCAAAGCTGCTCAAAACCGCACGCAGCTTTAAAGTATATCCTGATGATGTAGATTGCGGCCCACTTGATGAACATATTGAGGCACTGTATGCCGACAAGGCACTTGAAAATAAAATATTTTCAATAATTATAGATGACGAAACAATTGCAGATGATGCCTCACCAGAGCTTAGCGACATACGCCGCAAAATGAAAGGCGCAAACAAAAAAGTAAAAGATATTTTGCAGGATATGATAGTAAAATACTCAAAATATCTTCAGGAGCAAATTGTTACCCTCAGGGACGACAGATATGTTATCCCTGTAAAAAGCGAATACAGAGGTGAGGTGCGCGGTATACTTCACGATACTTCTGCAACAGGCGCAACACTTTTTATAGAGCCTGCATCGGTTGTTGATGTTAACAACGAAATAAGAGAGCTTACCGTTAAAGAATCACAAGAGGTAAAACGCATACTTGCACAGCTCAGTGCTGACATTGCTGACATATCAAAGGTTATACTTATGACATATTCGGTTGTTTTGGAGCTTGACCTTATATTTGCACGCAGCAAATATTCACTTGCAACCGACAGCTTTCGCCCTGTGTTAAACAACAAGGGATATACCGACCTTCAAAAAGCACGGCACCCTCTTATTGATAAAAACAAGGTTGTCCCGTCTGATATCAGACTTGGCAGAGACTTTGACACCCTTGTGGTAACAGGGCCAAACACGGGCGGCAAAACGGTTGTGCTCAAAACAATGGGGCTGTTAACACTTATGGCGCAGGCGGGGCTGCATATCCCTGCACGGGAGGGCTCTGTTGTGGCAGTGTTTGACAACATATTTGCCGACATTGGCGATGAGCAAAGCATAGAGCAAAGCCTTTCTACATTTTCATCTCACATGGTAAATATTGTGGATATACTCAAAAAGGTTTCACCCGGCAGCCTTTGCCTGTTTGATGAGCTTGGAGCAGGTACCGACCCTATAGAGGGTGCTTCGCTTGCAGTAAGCATACTCGAAAATGTGCGCTCGCTCGGAGCAAAAACAATAGCAACAACTCATTACAGTGAGCTAAAAATGTATGCACTTACAACCGACAGAGTAGAAAATGCAAGCTGCGAATTTAATGTTGATACACTTGCACCAACATACAAATTGCTTATTGGTATACCGGGCAAAAGCAACGCTTTTGCCATTTCTAAAAAGCTTGGGCTTGATGACTCCATAATCGAGAGTGCAAAAAATCACCTTGCAAGCGAAAATATAAAATTTGAAGATGTTATTACAAGCCTTGAACAAACAAGGACAGACCTGCAAAAGCAAAAAGAAAAAGCAGATGCCTTTAAGCGCGATGCCGAAAAGCTCAAAGCTGACACTGCAAACACTAATCGACTGCTTAAAGATAAAACAGACAAAATTATAGAACGCGCACGAATGGAAGCAAAGCAAATTCTTGACGAGGCAAAAGAAACTGCAGACGAAATTATAAAAGAAATGCGCAATCTTTCCAAGCAAGCAAACCTTGCGGAGGCGGAAAATGAGCGCCGCAAAATTACCGAAAAATCAAAGAAAAACAGCGAAAAGCTGTCGGAAAGTTTGTTTAAAACAAACATAAGCTACAAAGCTCCAAAAACAGTTAAGCCAGGCGACGATGTGGAAATTGTAAAGCTTGGCCAAAAAGGCATTGTTGTAACCGAACCTGATGGCAAGGGCGATATTATGGTAAAGGTTGGCATTATGAAAATAAAGTCAAACCTTTCTGATATCAGAATGGTTGAGGAGCCAAAGCCGGCAAAAGCCAAAAATCCAACCCGTTCAAATGGCAGCAGCTCTCCCTCAAAAACAATGTCACTTTCACCAGAGCTTGATGTTCGAGGCGAAACGGTAGACACCGCCTGCATACTTATAGACAAATTCCTTGACGATGCAATTATGTCATCGCTTGGCCAGGTGCGCATAGTACACGGCAAGGGCACAGGGCAGCTGCGCACAGGTATTCACAGGTACCTCAAAACCTTAAGTTATGTAAAATCGTACAGGCTTGGTGTGTTTGGCGAAGGCGACAGCGGCGTAACTGTTGTCGAAATTTAATCAGTTTAAGATTGATTTATAAAGAGATATTATTGTATTTTAGAAAAATGCTGTAATCCGCAAACTGCGTTCAAAAAACTTAACAAACTGTAATTTTTTCATTTGGCGTTTTGTTGGCACGCGCAAAAGCCGTCGAAATTTTTTCGCCGTGTTTGCGCTAAAATGACGAAATCTGTCGGGAACTTATCTTGTTTTCGTCATTTTACCTTCTAAAACGCCAACTGAAAAAAACAGTTTGTAAAGCCTTTATCAATGCAGTATTCGGATTGCAGCATTTTTCAAAAAGCGCGCACTCTTTAGCAAAATCGGTACAAAACAGAGTCTGCCTATGATATGGTTTTTACAAGTTGTTTTTAGATTTCGCCCGATTTGATGGTAAAATGCCAAGAACAAAAATAAGTTCCATAATTATCTTGGCATTTTAGCGCAAACACGACGAAAAAATTTCGTCGGCCTTGCGCGTGCCATTAAATCGGACAAAATCTAAATTACAAATTGTTAAACCACTTATCATCCGCAGACGAAGTTTGCACCGATTTTTCCTAAAAACCATCTTAATATATCGCACAATTCATAAAAGCTTTACCTCATCATATATTATGATGAGGTGTTTTTTATGCTTAACATTATATGGATTTTTTTGATGTTGATATCTTTTGTGTGCGCCGCAGCTACGGGCAATATGGAATCTTTTGGCACTTCCCTTGTGCAAAGCGGTGCATCCGCCGTTGAGTTTTTGTTTTCAATAGGCGGGATGATGGCAATGTGGTCAGGCTTTATGGCCATTGCCGAAAAATCAGGCCTTACCGACAAAATAGCAGTTGTTTTGTCACCACTTATAAAATGGTTGTTTGACGCAGCAAAAAATGACGAAAAGTGCAAAAATGCAATTTCTATGAATATGGTTGCAAACTTTTTGGGGCTGTCTAACGCGGCAACGCCTCTCGGGCTTAAAGCAATGAAGCTGCTTGCCGAAAAAAATACACAAGGCCACATTGCAAGCCGCGATATGTGTATGCTTGCCGTTGTAAACAGCGCATCCATTCAGCTTATACCCTCAACCCTTATTGCTATGCGCACTGCAGCAGGGTGCGCTAACCCCGGTGGAATAATTTTACCCATTTGGATAGTGTCGCTTATTACCGCTGCAAGCGGAATATTTTTGGCAAAAATGTTTGGTCGAAAGGAATACAAACAATGAAAATTATATCTGTATGGGCAATCCCTGTTTTTGCGTTTTGTATTATATTGTACGGCTTTACAAAAAAAATAAATGTGTTTGACACATTTATGGAGGGTACAAAAAGCGGTTTTAAAGCTGTGATTTCTATTGCACCTGCAATTGTGGGGCTTTTTGCGGCAATCGGAGTTTTTCGCAGCTCAGGCGCAATGGATATTTTGGCAGCATTGTTATCGCCCATAACAAACAAGCTAGGCATACCGTCATCGCTAATTAACTTTGCTCTGCTGCGACCAGTGTCGGGCAGCGGTGCACTTGCTCTTGCCCGTGATATTTTTGAAGCAGAGGGTGCAGACTCCTTTGTATCATTTGCCACATCAATTATGATGGGCTCCACCGAAACTACATTTTACACTTTAGCGGTGTATTTTGGCTCAGTAGGCATAAGAAAAACGCGGTATGCGCCCGCGTGTTCTCTTTTTGCTGATTGTGTAAGCTTTGTTATGTCATTTGTTATTGCTAAATTTTTATTTGTTTAATAATATTTCCGTCAAAATCCTTCCACTCAAAACTCCTGTCACTATATATAACATATCCGTGATGGGAGTTTTCTTTAGGGATAGAAACCGAGCCTGGATTAATATATACATACCCATCCCTCTGCTCATATGCAGGGATGTGAGTGTGACCTGCAAGCAGTATGCTGGCAGGCGCACATTTTATATCATCTATATGATGCCCATGAGTTGCATACATAGTAAGGCCCATGTCAAAAATTGTACAACAGTCCGAAAGGATATTAAAATCAAGCACCATCTGGTCAACCTCTGTATCGCAGTTGCCCCTTAAGCACAAAATGCTGTCTGCTATGGAATTTAGCATATCAATTACCTGTTTTGGTGCATAGTCACGCGGCAGGTCGTTGCGGGGGCCGTGGTACAATATATCGCCCAAAAGGAGCATTTTGTCGGGTTTTTCGTCACTATACTTTTCCAAAAGCTTTTTGCAATAATAGCTGCTGCCGTGAATATCTGAGGCAATTAGCAATTTCATTGGTGCATCAGTTCCTTTCGTTTAGGCAATTATGCCCATATGGGCTGTACAAAGTCTATTCAAGCTCAAAATCAGATTTTGGATGCTTGCAAAGAGGGCACACCCAGCTATCTGGCAAATCCTCAAATTTTACCGATTCAACAGAGTTGTCGTAGCGGTAGCCGCAAATTTTGCACACCCACACCTGACCATTTGAAGCTTGTTTTTGCGGCTGCGGCTTTATGTGAGCAAAGTAGTATTCATATGTTGCACTGCCATCTTCACTTAGCACCTCGCAATTGTCGAGAGTTGCAACAAACACATAATGTGTACCTGCATCGGTAACATTTTGTACAGTGCATGCAAAATAAGCATTTGTGCCTTTTGTAATATATGCAATTCCGTTTTTGTCGCGGTCAAAATCATTAAATGCATCAAACTTGTTTGTATTCCGTCCGCTTGAAAATCCAAAATGTTCAAAAAGCGAAAACTTGGCACTTTTGGAAATTACAGACAAGTTAAATTTGTTTGTTTTTTGTATCATTTGTGTAGTATAGTTGTCTTTATTTACTGCAAGGAGTATTTTGTTTGGTGTGTTTGTAACCTGAATTGCGGTGTTTATTATGCAACCATTGTCAAAATCCCCATCCTTTGCAGTTAAAACAAACAATCCGTACGAAAGTTTAAAAAGCGCATTGTCGTTCATAATAAGTTCCCTCTTTTAAAATAAAGTTTAATTATGCACACTACAACAAGTTTTCGTCGTACTGCGCGCGTATACCGCCAATAAATTTGGGGCGTGTACGTGCTGCCGAAACAATTGCCTTTCCAATTTTTTCGGTTTTTAGTTTAACAGGCACAGCTACTTTTTTAAGGTGCATACCAATAAGGGTAAGCCCTATGTCAAGCCCTGCATCTGCTTTAATCTCTTCCACAACAACAGCATCCTTCATTCCGCTAAACGCTGCAGTTGCAAACGAGCCTCCTGCCTTTGGCTGAGGTACAACATTTACAATTTCACAATTCCCAATTGCCGCTCTCTCTATTACAATAGCGCGGTTGAGGTGCTCGCAGCATTGTGCCGCCACATATATACCTTTGTTGCTAAAAATTTGGTATATGGCTTCAAAAATAATTTTGCCAAGCTCAGTGTTGGAATCGGTCCCCCACTTTGAGCCAAGCACAGTGCTTGTTGAGCATCCTACAACAACTATATCACCCGATTTTAAATTTGCCAGGCTTATAAGCTCCTCACATGCGTTTTTACATTGCATAATTATTTGTTCCATTAAAAAGCCTTCTTTCAACAATTATATTGAATTAAAAATTGTTTTATTATTCAAATTAATATTTTTGAACTACTCAATATTTTTTACAAATTCAGCCAATTTGCAAAGTGCAAAATACCTGTGGCTCATTTTGTGCTTTACCTCACCTGGAGCCTGCCCAAATGTCATATCAATTTCGGGCACATAAAACATAGGGTCGTAGCCAAAACCGTTGTTGCCTCGCTCCTCCTCTATTATGTATCCTCTGCACACTCCCTCAAAGGTGTGCTCGCTGCCATCGGGCAAAATAAGTGCCATACAGCATACATATTGTGCACCGCGCTTTTCAAAAGGCACGCCATCAAGCTCGCGCAGCATTTTTGCATTGCAGTCCTTTGGTGTACAACCTTCGCCTGCAAACCTTGCCGAATAAATACCTGGTGCACCGCCCAAATAATCAACCATAATGCCCGAATCATCTGCAATAATTGCCGAGTTTGAAAATTGCTTTATTGAACGAGCCTTTATAAGAGCATTTTGAGCAAAGGTAGTGCCATTTTCAACAGCTTCGATGTTGATGCCCGCCTCGCTTTGACTTATTACATTGTGCCCTTTAAGTATTGTTTTAATTTCTCTTACCTTGTCTTTATTATTTGTTGCAATTATAAAATCCATATTAAAATTCCTCTAATTCCGTACTGTCGCTTAGCATATTTGCTTACTAAATGTTAATATCAAGTGATTTTAGCATTTTGCGGGTGGCATCCTGCTTTTGCCTGTCCACCTGCCCAATAAGCTTTATTTCAGTGCTTGTTTTTGCAAAGCCGCTTTTTGCAATGCGCACAAGTGAGTACCAAAGGTACAAATACGGTTTGTCCTTTAGCTTAGGGTATTCACCCGCGAGCCTGTCTTTAGGTATAAACAACCGCTTAAACAAGCTTGATGCAGCACCACCGCTGCTTTTTCGCACTGCAACGCCGTGCTCAAGAGTACCAAAAATTCCCGACTCAAATATATATTGTTCAAGCATTTTAGTTGCATCGGTATGTGTGTTACCCTCAAACCACACCAGCGAAAGCTGCACACAAACATCGGCAAAGGTTTTAAGTGTGCCGCTCAAAAGCAAATTGTCAAGTATATGTTTATCATATTCCATCGTTTTGTTTATCAAATACAAATCCACTATCAGCCTGATGCCAAATCCGCCGTCTACAAGATGCTTTGCCATATGTGCATAGTGGTAATACACAAAAAACTCATTTGTAAACTGCTTTTGGTATCCGTCACCAATTGCATAATCCCACGCATTTAAAAGTATGCTGTTGCCAATATAATTGTCCTCACACAAGGTATGATGCAATTCTATATGCACACCGCAATCGGTCATATAGCTTACATCGTGAGCGGTGCGGCACAAATACTGCGCGCCCAAATTTTGCTCAAGAGCTTTTGATGCGCGCTCCAAATCATCTTGTTTTACCAGCACATCTATGTCACAGCTTGTACGCATTTCGGGCTCGGGATATAACTCTTTAATAACGGCTCCCTTAAGAGCAACATAACATATTTGCTCATTTTCAAAAGCATCGTGTATTCTGCCAAGGTCGTACTGCTGACGCTGATACTCCATCACAGCCTTTAACTGCTCGGCATAAAACTCGTCTTTATTTGGGCATCCATCTGCAAGCTCCATTTCAAAAAGTGCCTTACCCACAATATTTGCAACACTGTGAAAAGCGGCAAATTTGTACAAGCCCTCAAAGCTTGCGTCCCCGATATCAATGCTGCTTGAGTTTGTTATCTGTGACTTTATTAAATTTACCGTTAAAAGCTGTTTGTTCATCAATTAAAATTCCTAACTTTATTAATATAATACAACAACATTATTGTAAGTATCAATTCCGAACACATTGATGCAATTGCTATTCCATATGCGTTCCACATATATCCTAAAAGCAGCATTAATACTGCCATAGATACAACACTTACAGTAAAGGCTCTGCTGTATTGCTTTTGAAACCCAGCAGCAACCAGTATCTGTATACCCAAAAAGTTATTTGCAATCCCCAAAAGCGCCCATACTACAAAAGGAATTAAAAGCATCGAATCGTTGGCATAATCTTTGCCGAATGCAATGGAAACTATGGGTTTATTAAATACAATCAAAAATACACCAAAAGCTGCAAAAGCAGTAAAAACAGGAACTGCATATTTTTTTACTGAGCCGATACCTGCCTCAAACGAACCTGTAAAGCTTTTACACATTTGAGGATAAAGAGCCTGGCTCACCGCTCCAAACAAAAGTGTTAATACAAAAGGTATTTTGCTGATTGCCGAATACACTCCTACAACCTCTTTAAGTGCAAAGATACCAAGTATTGTAACACCTATGTTGCCAAATATTTTTGTCATGGCAGAAGATACAAACAGAGGCCAGCCTTCCTTTATTTCGCAAATAGCCGCCTTTAATCCGTTATACCTAAATTTTACCTTGTACTTTTGTGATACAACAATACACCCTGCAATGGCTGATATAACGTAGTTTGATACATACAGCAAGCAGTACAGATATAAATCATCGGGTGATTTTACAAGCAAAAATATAAGCACCACAGAAATTGTACGGCTTATAACATTAATTATGGTTATATTTTTCATTTCGGAAATGCCCTGAAAAAACCATGTTTGCTGAAACACTATGGCAACAATCATAATCATCATAATGAGCATACATATAATTTGCGAAGCAGCTATCTGCGAAAAGCATACAATAACTGCAAATATCGCAAAGCACAAAAGCATCAGCAAAAGCCTGCCTGTGATAATATTGCTTCGTATATCCGAAATATCACTGCCCTTTTGACCCATAGATACCTTACGCGCGCCTGTGAGACCAAATCCGTATTCTACAATCACCTGAAAATAACTGACCCAATTGAGCGCAACCGAAAATTCGCCGTAAGCCGCTTTTGAAAGTATTCTGGTTATATACGGCAATGTCAATATAGGTATTATTGTATTAAATATCTGCAAAACTCCAAGCCACATACCATTTTGTGCAAGCCTGGACTTAAACAGGCGGTTAATAAAGCTCATAAATTACCTCTTTTATATTTATTTTACTTTGTAAGTACAAGTCTTTTTCCTGTAAATGCACAAAACGCATCGTTTGCCATAACTAAAACAAGCATATAAAATATTACCATCATTGCATCAAGACTTTGCGAAACCAAGCCCATAAGCACCATAGAATACAACAATTTTTGATAGTGGGTGGCAGCCTTGTCCGCCCTGTTACAAAACCAACACAAAAACAAAATACAAACACCTATACCCCATACTCCAAAGTTTGCTATCATCATTTCAAGGATTGATGGCGTCATTCCCGAGGGTATGTCACTTATATCAAGACCGTACAATGCGGCAGTAAGATATCTGTAATGAGGAAACGGCTTTGTAGGAAATATGGAACGCGGCACTATCATAAACAGGGTTGATATAACCGTTTGCCCGCGATAATCAAGAATGGGCTTTTTTTCAATCAATTCTCTCATTATGGTAAACTTTACAACATCATCACGTCCAAAATCCACCCTGAGAGCTGAATATATGGATTCAAAGCTATCGTCCGCCGTTATTTTGACATTTGTTATGTAGTACACGCAATAAAACATTACAAATACCACTCCAAATATGGTTACAACTTTGAGATTTAATTTAAACTTGTTTTGCCCGCGGATAAGTATATACATATACAAAAAGCAGTATGCATAGGTTACAACCATATATCGCTTTCCGTTTATCCATACCAGCGCAAAAGCGTATGCTATAAGCAAAAGCGTTGACAAAAAGCCTGATTTTTTGCGAAAATACAACATTATTGACGAAATTGTACCAAGCAAAATCAAATTTGAATTAAGCTGTGTAAAGCCTGCATCAAGTCCACGACCTGCCGATGTGGTATATACCAAAAATAACGAGATATTGCCACTCAAAAAAACGTGAATAATCGGCGATGCCGTAATAATCCAAAGTAAAAATTCGGGAATTTTAAATCCGCTCTCTGATGTTTTTGACAATTGCAAGGGATTGTATTTTTGCTTGTTTTTTGAAACAAGATACAATGCCGAAAAAAACAAAATCATATACACATCGTATATTATACAAACAGCATCATTAGTCAATGCCTTTTTAAATTCATCAAATGCTTCAAGCTCATATTGTGGGATGCCTATAGTCAAATCAAAAAAAACGGGCAGACACTGAAATATGTAAAGCAGTAATATTGCAAAATCAGACAAGCTGTCTGATTTGTAACGCGTAATGAGATTAAACGAGCGAAGTGCAATTATTGTCGTTATTATAAGCATTGTTATGTCAGCAAATACTCTCATTATTTATAACTCCAATCTCATTTAACAGTTGCTTCATTACAAGTGTATTGTCTACAGAAGTATACAATTCTCGTGAACCTTGTTGATATTTGTTATAATTTTGTGAAATTTCATCAATCGCCCAAGCTATTTTATTGCTATCGCTCATATCAACGCAAATTCCTGCACCATATTTTTCTACAGTGAGCTGCAAGCCCGGCATATCACTTGCAATCATAGGAATACCATATTTTGAATATTCAAATATTTTGTTGGGTGCACAAAACATATTGTTTATTGACGAATCATCATAAAAAGCAACTGCCATATTTGCATTCTCTGTAACATAAAGATGCATTGGTGCAGGAAAATATCCACCATATATAATATTGGGATATATACTTTCCAATTTTCCAATAATTTCTTTTTCATTAGCTTTTACAGCTTTGCCTATCACAACAAGATAATATTTTTCTTTTGTAATTTTAAGTGCCTTTGCAAGAGTATCAAGAGAACGGTCGTTTCCGAGTATTCCCTGATATAATATGTATTTTTTCCCTTCAAGCGACTGCAAAAGATTTTCTGCGTTTGCATTTTTTTCACAATCACCTTCATAATATGGTTTGTTGGGCATAACATATGGAAGTTTTTTAAGATTATACCATTGCTTCATAATACGTGCGCGGTTTTTTTCACAGGCAACAACTGCCTTTGCTTTTTGTATAATTCCGTCAAGTCCGTCTTTATAAAAAGGTGCTCTGTCATAAAGTTCAAGAGAACTTAATATAAACGGCTTTGAACTCAAATATTTTTTTAAAGCAATAGCGGTACCTGCCGTGCCGAGCCACAAAATATCTGTTTTTGTATATATTTTTTCTATTACGTCTATTGCAGTTTTTTTAAATTTAAGCCAATGCTCAATTTTTCCTATTTTTCCGCCGCGAGTATTCATGTTACCGAGCATTTCAACTTTTGCTCCATGTGATTCAAGCATTGTGACAACATTATCATCGCAGTTTTCCGCTATGACACACACATTATAACCACAATGAAGCATCATAAGTATATGTGCAATACACGGTGGGTATATATGCAAATCGTCTTTCATGACATATATTATTCTGTTATACATATCAATTACTACCTCTCATTGATAATAAAATCATTTTTTATTTCATCATAAAACACATTTCTTTTTTCATCAAGAATGTTTTTTTCATATTCTTTTGCTTTTTCAAAGTTTGCTTTGGCAATTTCACAAAATCTATCCTTATTAAGCATTTTTTCCACAGTGTTTACTATGGATTTCACACTCCTTTTAGCAAACAAGCAATCCATTCCCAACAACTCCGGAATTCCTCCTGCATTAGTTCCAAGGCATGGGCATCCTCTGCTCATGGCCTCTACAACCGCCCTTGGCAAACCCTCCTGAAGGCTTGGCTGAATGTAAATATCACATTCATCAAGTGTATTTATTACCTCGTTATAATTAAGGCGGCCTGTAAAAATAACATCATTTTCAACGCCTGCTTTTTTTGCAACATTTTTAAGATAATTGTTATCGCCTGCGCCCATAAGCACATATTTTGTGTTAATTCCCCGCTTTTTTAATTCTGCCATAGCTTTGATAACATATTGCTGACCTTTGTAGCGGACATTTACCGCTGCAGCTGTTGCAAAGATTATGCAATTCAAATCCATATTTTCTATTTTTTTTAGTCTGTTATTTATTATGTCTTCATTAGGTGGCGCTATAAACACATCCGAAACTCCAACGGTTTTATTTTTACAAGGGTATCTTTTTTGTAAAAACTCATTTGTTACATAAAGAGCATAATCGGATTTTCTGACTGTTTTGCGCATTTTTATATAGTTAAAGGGTGCTAAAATTTTGCCTTGAGCACCATGATTCCAATAAGAACCCCAGCCGCAGCCCACGACCACAGACATACATTTCTTTTTGAGTTTCAATCCACATTCTGCGGCACGGAGCGCAACAAGTGACGGCACTCTTGCTATAACCATATCACATTTTTCAATAACGGGTTGCATCCTTTTTTTGCATTTTCCCGTGAGTGCCTCCAAAAGCCCCGAAACCGAAAATACTTCATCCACAATATCATCTGCACATACAAAGCCCTGCGCATCTGTGCATTCAGTTACACGAGCACTAAAAACCACCTCTCCAAAGGTATCTTTATATCTTTTTATAACATTGTAGGTTGTATCGTTAACATACAAACTGTTATTTATCATTTTACAACGAATTTCTGTCGCAATAAAAACTCTCATAAATACACTCCAAAATCATGTAAAAACTATTTTGTATTTTTATCTATCGCAGCACGGAGTTTAGTGCTGCTTGTGCCTTGCGTATAAGGGAAATATACAATTTCAACATCCTTATCCTCAAAATACTTTTCGTATTGCAAAAAACGCTCACTGCCCTTGTAATCACTGCCAACAAACAGATAATTGTAGTGATACAAATCCCAGGCATCGCAGTCCTCGGCACAGGATTTTACAACCTTGTCCACATACTTGCACGAAGCAACCACTTCTTTGCGTTCTTCAAAAGGGATATAAGTTTGCTTGCCTTTCCACTGTCCGCTTTCGTGTACTCCCACAATAAGATAATCACAGTTTTGCTTTGCACGGCGCAGCAGATTTATATGCCCTATATGAAACAAATCAAATGTTCCGCTAAGGTAGCCTATGCGCATTTGCGGCTTGTTGCTCAATCTGCCATTTTGCAATTTGTAATCATAGCTATGCACTCCATACTCATGTGGATTATTTTTGTAATCGTCTATAACTTTTTTATAAACGGTATCATAATCGGGTATGTACAGCTCGCATTTGTTTTCAATTTTGTCAATTATTTGCTGTGCCAAATCATCCAAAAGTTCAAAGTTATTTTGACCTCCGTTGAATTTTGTGCCATTGATTGACCCTGGTGAAACATTTAGTATGCGATTTTTCGAGCCTGATTTTTCAAGTTCAATGTTGACGCTTTCAACAAATCGGCAAACCGCAGCCTTTGTTGCAGAATAAACTGCAAAAAGCGGTGACGAAACAAGCCCTGCTATCGAGCCCATTACAGCGCAATTAAAGCTTTTTTCACCCATAAGCTTGTTGTAGTATTTTTTGATTATAGCAACAGTGGCAAGTGCATTTACCTTAAAGCTGTTGACAATTTCACCCTCCTGTATGCTTTCAAAGGGTGCAACTCTGCCAAAGCCTGCTGTAATAATAAGTGTATCAATATCCTGATAGTTGTCAAAAACATCATAATTACAGTTAATCAGGTTGATAGGCACATATTCTATTCTGTCATCGTTAATCTCGGGGTAAACTCTGTCTGCAACAACTACCTTGTTGTATCCTTTGTTAATAAGCTTAAGCACGAGAGCCATTCCCATACCGTTGCTCCCACCTACAATCAAAGCCCTTTTTTGTTTCATTTTTCTGCTCCAATCCTTTTTGCAATGCAGTCAACCGACTGTGATACTGCATTTCCGTAGTAATTTACATATTTATTTCGAAATGCAACAGTCTTTTGAATCTCTTTATTTTCGTCCATATTTAAAATAATATCCATAAGCTCGGTTTCGTTTGTACCGCCCGAAACATATTGGCGAATATCAAAGTATACACCTCTGCTTATTGCATATTTATCATAATCATATGTAAAGTGAAGCATCGGCTTATCCATTACCGAATAGTCAAAAAATATACTGGAATAATCCGAAACAAGCACATCCGATGCTATCATAATGTCATTTAAAACAGGGTAATCGGATATATTTATAACAAAATCGTTATCCGACAAATTCATCACCTTTGCAACCTCATAGTGCGCCCTTAAAAGAAGCACATAACCGTCTCCCAGCTTTTGTTTCCATTCATCAATTGTTACAGGGATATCCAAAACACAGTTTTTCATTGCATCCCTTTCGTATTCACGAAATGTAGGTGCATAAAGTATGGCCTTTTTACCTGCAGGGATACCCAGCTTTTGCCTTATGTACTCACGGTTTTGGTCATCATAATTGGCAAGCGCATCATTGCGTGGCAATCCGCACTTTAAAAAGTTTTGTTTTGGGATGCTAAACACTCTTGAAAAAACATTTGCCTCAAAATCACTTTGGGTAGTCATTACATCCACCTGTGACCTGCTTTTTGTTTTAAACGATTTGTTTTCGCCTTTTATATCTGTCCCCATTTTTTTAATAGGTGAGCCATGCCATGTGTTAAAGTAAAATGTATCTTTACTTTTAAACTGCAAGCCTCTTTCTATACTTGAATTGGTAATCCAGCATCCTGCTTTAAGAGCGGTAACAAAATACTTAACCGTGTCAGTTTTTATTTTTTCTGCGCCCTCAACATCAAATTTTTCGGGTTCGTGAAATGCCCACACAAATTTGCATTTTTTAAAGCGTTCATCGTTTTTCATTGCATCAAAAACGCACTTCGGACTATCGTCGTATTTTTTGCCGCCAAAGCTTGTTATAAGAACAAGTTCTTTATCGGTTTTTACAAACAGTTTTACAACTTTAAATACAAAACTGAAAAAATAAAAATATATTGTATATATAAAACCGAAATATTTTATTGTATTCATAAGTAACTGTTTCATATAGCACCTATTCATAAATCTTACATAATGTATTTTCAACAACTTTTACTTTGTCAAAAACCTCCGAAATATGCTTGTAAGAATTTATGCCCATTTCTTTTTTTGTTTCATATGATAATTCATAAAATTTGTTGATTTTGTCAAACAAATCATCTTTGTCTTTAACATTGCAAAGATATCCGCTTTTGCCGTCAATTACTGCCTCAAGGCATCCGTGAATATTGCTTGTAATAAGAGGGCGCCCCATGGCTCCGCACTCAAGCAGTGTATTTGCCATACCCTCGTGATAACTTGGAAGAACAAAACAATGTGCTTTCTCTACAAACGGTTTTACATTTTTCTGAAAACCAAAATAATTTATTATTCCCTGCCCCGACAAATCCTCTATTTGTTGTTTATAATCATCTTCAAAAGGACCAACTATATCAAATGCTGCGTTTTTGCCCTCAAGGTGCATACGCTTTGCAACCTCAATAAATTCATCTATGCCCTTTTCCTTCATTACTCTGCCAACAAACAGAAAATGTATTTTGCCGTCTTCGGGATAATCACAAATTGTATATTCATCAAGATTTACTCCGGCACCATTTAAAAGGCACGCCTGATGCTCTTTTATTATACCTTTGGACAAAATCACATCACGATTTTCGCTATTTTCAAAAAAAACTGTTTTTGCTTTTTTTAGTGCAAGCTTGTACATAATGGTAACAAGCTTTGTAACAACACCGTTGCCTTGAAAAACTGTGCCAAGACCTGTTATGTTGCTGTAAAGCGCAGCCCCTTTGAGCCTTGCTGCCCAGCCGCCGTAAATGTTTGGCTTAATTGTGTATGTAATTATTTTGTCGGGTTTTATTTTTCCTATAATACTTATATAATCAAAAAACAGCTTTATGTCTTTTGCAGGGTTCATGCCGCGTCTTGACAAATTGGTTTTAATAAATTTGCATCCCATATGTTTAAGTTGCTCCACTCTGTCGCCGTATGGCAAGGATATGTATACCTCATTGCCGTCATCTATTAATTTTTTAATCAATTCCTTGCGGAAGTTATACAACCCCACATCAAAATTGGCAAGTACCAATATTCGCATAATACTCAAATCTCCTTTGACGGAACCCCTGCATAAATGCCCGGTTTTGTTATATCCTTTACAACTGCCGCCCCGCAGCCGATTACACATTGCTTGCAAATACTGATGTTGTTTTTTACAACTGCACCTGCGCCTATATGAGTGCCACTTTCTACGGTTACCGTACCGCAAAGAGTAGCATTTGGCGAAATATGCACATAATCCCCTATAAAATTATCGTGTTCAACAACACTTGCAGTGTTTATTATTGTATGTTCACCTATAACTGCCCCGCTGTTTACAACTGCATTTGCCATAACAACAGTGCCTTTTTTTATTGTAACATTTTCCGAAATAACTGCTGTAGGATGAATTGCAGTATAATAATCAAGATTACTGTATTTTTGAGCAATTGTGCTTCGCGCCTTGTTTGAGCCTATTGCAATAACAAAGCTGCAATTGTGTGCAAATTTTATGCAATCGTCAACTGTGCCCAAAATACCATCGCCTGTATTAAAATCATCTAAAAATCCGACTACCTTGTCGCCGCTTTTTTTTACAATGTCTGCAACCACTCGTGCATGACCGCCGGCGCCTATAATAACAACCGATTTACACATTTTGCTTTTCCTTTTCCTTATTTACAAACTCGCCTATGGTAGCCTCGCCCTCTGCGCTAATACCATCGCGTTTGCCAAAGGCTTTCCATACTGTCATGCAAAGTATTTTAAAATCACCCCAAAAAGTGATATTGTCAACATACTCTACATCGTACTCAAATTTTTGCTCCCAGGTGATTGCGTTGCGTCCGTTTACCTGCGCTAAGCCCGAAAGCCCCGGGCGCACTTCGTGACGGCGCTTTTGAAAGTCGTTGTATTCATCAAGATATTTTACTAAAAGAGGGCGCGGCCCTATAACGCTCATATCGCCTTTTAATATATTAAACGCCTCAGGCAATTCGTCAAGACTTGTAGCTCTAAGAAGTTTGCCAAATCTTGTAAGCCTTACTTCGTCAGGGAGCAAGTTGCCGTTTTCGTCTTTTGCATCTGTCATTGTGCGGAATTTGTAAAGATAAAATATTTTTTCATCCTTGCCTGGGCGCGCCTGCTTAAAAAGCACTGGGCTGCCAAGCTTAACTCTTACAAGCACTGCAACAATTATGTAAAGCCACGAAAAAACTATTATTGCAGCCAAGGCACAGAATATGTCAATTGGTCTTTTGAAAATGCGTTTATACATTAAACACACCTCCGATTATGCCTATTATTTCATCAAGCTCATTTTCTGTCATTTGTGGTGCCATATCACTTGGCAGGCACAAACCTCTTGCAAACAAATCCTCGCTTACTACACTGTCGCCGTGAGCAAAAAAATCACAATCCTTATAGAAGGGCTGCAGATGCATAGGCTTCCACAGAGGTCGTGTTTCCACATTGTGCTTTGCCAGCTCATCCATAATTGCAAAAGGGCTGATGCTGCAATCTTTATCTATTGTGGCAGAGCTGAGCCAGTGATTTGGTACCGTATCCTCCTCATATGGCTGCATTGTAATGGGCAGATTTTCAAAAGCTTTTTTGTATTTGTTAAAAATAGCGGTTTTTTGTGCAACATGGTCATCTAAAACTGCCATCTGACCTCTGCCAATGCCTGCACATATATTGCTCATACGATAGTTGTAGCCAAGCTCTTTATGCTCATACCACGGAGCAGGCTCACGGGATTGTGTAATCCATTTCAGCACAGTTTTAAGCATTTGTTCATCTTCACTCACAAGCATACCGCCGCCCGAGGTAGTAATAATTTTGTTGCCGTTAAAAGAATAAATGCCATATTTACCAAAAGTACCAAGCTTTTTGCCGTGGTAGCTTCCGCCAAGGCCCTCTGCAGCATCTTCCACAACAGGCACATTATGCTCATTGCAAATTTGCATAATCTCATCCATTTTGGCAGGAGTGCCGTAAAGGTGTACAACAACAACTGCTTTTGGATGAGGATATTTTTGAAAGGCCTTTTTTAGTGCCTGCGGGCTCATATTCCATGTGTCAGGCTCACTGTCTATAAATACGGGCGTTGCATTTTGATACACTATGGGGTTTGCACTTGCCGAAAAAGTCATAGACTGGCAAAACACAACATCACCACTTTGCACACCAAGCGCGCGCAGTGCCATATGTATTGCCGCAGTACCTGCACTCATTGCAACAGCACCTTTAACACCTGCATATTGTTTGATGGCATTTTCAAACTCATTTACATTTTTGCCGAGCGGTGCAACCCAGTTGGTGTCAAACGCCTCTTTTATGTACTTCATTTCCTCTCCACACATACATGGTGAAGAAAGGTATATCTTTCTGTCCACAAAATCACCCCATAATAATATACTAACCTAACATATATAATAACACACGCCATTGTAAAAAGCAAATGTTTTTAGTAATTTTATGGGGTTTTTAAAATTAATACAAAAAATATGCAAAATCACCAAATATCGTTATTAGACGATATTGAAATTACGCATATGATGTTGTATAATTTTGATATAAAAACATCTTACAATTAATTTACAAACAGGGAGATTTGACTATGAAAAAAATAGCAAGCTTTAGCGTAAACCACAACACAATACAAAAAGGAATGTACATATCACGCATCGACGGCGATGTGGTAACATACGATATACGGATGAAGCTGCCAAACGGCGGCGATTACCTCGACTGTGATGCAATTCACACCTTTGAGCATCTGTTTGCCACATACGCACGCAACACAAAATATGCAAGCAGCGTAATATATGTTGGCCCTATGGGGTGCAGAACAGGATTTTATTTTTTGGTACGAGATAAAATCTCCCACCAGGATGCTCTTGAAATAATGATTGGCACAATGGAATTTATAATAGACTTTGAAGGAGAAATACCGGGTTCCAAAAAAGAAGAGTGTGGCAATTACCTTGCACATTCACTACCCGGTGCCAAACAAATTGCAACAGATATGCTGCCTGTGCTTAAAAACTGGAGTTCAGACAAAATGCAATATTGTTGACAAAAATATACATTTTGTGTATAATTATTTAGTATTTTGATATTTGGAGGAATTAATTATGTCAAATGAAAAAAGAAGCAGTTTCACAGGTAAACTTGGCTTTGTCCTTGCAGCTGCAGGTTCTGCAGTAGGTCTTGGAAACATCTGGCGTTTTCCATACCTTGCTGCTAAATACGGCGGCGGTATATTCTTACTTGTTTATATTGTTCTTGCCGTTACTTTTGGTTTCGCTCTTATGATAGGTGAAATCGCAATCGGAAGAAAAACAGGCTTAAGTGCAATAGGTGCATTTAATCAACTCAACAAAAAATTTACTTTTGTCGGATGGCTTGCAGCGCTTATACCTGCAATTATATTACCCTATTACTCAGTAATAGGCGGATGGGTTACACGCTACCTTGTTACATTTGCAACAGGTGGTGCAGGTGAGGCGGCAGGCGATGCATTTTTCAGTGCTTTTATATCAAATCCAACTGCTCCCGTAGCATGGTTTTTTGTATTTCTTGCACTTACCGCTGTTGTAGTTCTTGCAGGCGTTGAAAAGGGTATTGAAAAAGCAAGCAAGGTTATGATGCCTGTTCTTGTAGTGCTTTCTTTATTTATTGCAATCTACTCTGTTACTCTTCCCGGTGCCCTTGACGGCGTTATTTACTACATAAAACCCGACTTTTCAAAATTCTCTGTAACAACAGTGCTTGCGGCAATGGGACAGCTTTTTTACTCAATGTCACTTGCAATGGGCATTATGATTACATACGGCTCATATATGAAAAAAGAGGTGAGCATCGACTCATCTGTTAAGCAGATTGAGCTTTTTGATACAGGCATTGCATTTATGGCTGGTCTTATGATTATTCCTGCGGTATTTGCTTTTTCGGGTGGTACACCCGAGGCTCTCGGCGCAGGCCCGGGACTTATGTTTGTTACACTTCCTAAAGTGTTTGAAACAATGGCAGGCGGCACAATTGTTGGTGTTGTATTCTTTTTGCTTGTGCTTTTTGCAGCACTTACATCATCAATTTCACTTATGGAAACCGTTGTGTCAATTGTATGCGACAAATTTAATGTAAAAAGAAATGTTTCCTGCCTTATAGTGTTTGCATTTTCACTTGCACTTGGTCTTGTATCCTGCTTCGGTTACAGCATCTGGAGCGGTGTAACAGTTATAGGAATGCAGTTCCTCGACTTTTTTGATTTTATTACAAACAGCGTGATGATGCCTATTACAGCACTCTTTACCTGTATATTTATCGGCTATGTTATCAAGCCAAAAACAATTATCGACGAGGTTGAGCTTACAGGCAATTTTAAAAGAAAAGATTTGTTTACAGTTGTAATCAAATACTTTGCACCTGTTTGCATAGTGCTTATTCTTGTATCTTCGGTGCTTTCGGCATTTGGAATTATATCTATTTGATAATAACAAAAAATGGTGTTGCGTCATGCAACACCATTTTTATGTCTGATTTGTAATATTATTAAATGGTAGGCATATTACCTTTCGCCTTTGTGCTGCCTGGCGTATTGATTTTATCAAAAAATATTTAACTTGTAAATGACTTTATATATTGAATTTTGTTGACCAAAGTGATATAATATAAAATCATATATAAGGAGTTTTATCAATGGTCATAAAGACAGATTTGCATTGCCACTCAATTGTGAGTGACCATGCATTTTCAACAATTATGGAAAACATAACCTGTGCTGCAAGTTTGGGGCTTGAAGCAATTGCAATTACAGACCACGGCCCTGCTCTTGGCGATGCACCTCACAAATTTTATTACCCCGCATTTGTGCGCCTGCCCGATATAGTAAACGGCGTGCGCCTTTTAAAAGGGTGCGAAGCAAACATATTAAACAACGAGGGCGAGCTTGACATTAACAATAAAATACTTGCCACAATGGATATTGTTATTGCCAGTGTGCACAACCCTTTTTACCGCGATGCCGGAGAGGATGGCGACAACACCGATATGTATATAAAGGTGCTGGAAAATCCTTATGTTGATATTTTGGGGCACAGTGGCAATCCAAAATGCAAATTTGATATAGAAAAGGTTTTGTCATACGCAAAAAAACTAGGAAAATTTATAGAAATAAACGAAAATACTTTTTGTGCACGACCCCAAAACATTGAGCTTTGCAAACAAATTGCCATGTGTGCCAAAAAAATCGGCACATATGTTGTGGTAAACAGCGATGCGCATTTTTGTACAAATGTTGGAGTGCTTACAAATTCGGTAAAAATGCTTGAAGAAATTGATTTCCCCGAAAGCTTAATTGCAAACACAACCTACGACATATTAAAACAAAAACTCAAACAAAGAAAAAATATATAGAGGTGACTTAAATTATGGATTTTAAAAATTTGCGTAATTTGCTTGACGAAATGGCAGGTGTGTACTACCCCGGAATTGATATGTGTATATATAGGGAGCACAAGCCTGTTTTTCGCTATCAGGCAGGATATTCAGATATAGAGAGCAAACAAAAAGTAGACCCTAATGCGCTATATTACATCTTTTCGTGCACAAAACCCATTACCTGTGCAGCGGCACTTTCCCTCTTTGAAAAAGGCAAGTTTTTACTTACCGACCCAGTAAGCGAATACCTGCCCGAATTTGCCGATGTAAAAGTAAAACAAACAGATGCATACGGCAACATCAGCCTTGTTGCTCCTCGCCGCCCTGTTTTAATAAAAGACCTGTTTACCATGACCGCAGGGCTTAACTATGATTTGCAAGCACCTGGAATTAAGGAAATTATAAATCTCACAGGTGGCAAAAACCCCACCCGCGAAATAGTAAAGGGGATTTCAAAAACCCCATTGGATTTTCATCCTGGTGAGAGATATCAGTACAGCCTTTGCCATGATGTACTTGGAGCACTGATTGAAGTGGTAAGCGGCAAAAAATTAGGTACATATCTTAAAGATAATATTTTTGACCCATGCGGTATGCAAAATACCGGTTTTATGAAGCAAAACAATGCTCTTGATGATGCCGAAGCAAAAATGCCCACAATGTACAACTACGGCGGAAAAGGCGTGTTTACAAAAAAAGACACCTACAATCCGTATATATTTGGCAAATATTCTGAATACGAGAGTGGCGGTGCAGGACTCATCAGTTGTGTAGACGATTACATAAAATTTGCCGATGCAATGGCAAACGGCGGTGTATCTTACCTTGGGGAGAGAATTTTATCACCAAAAACAATAGATGTTATGCGTGCCCCACATGTTCAATTTGACAAATTAAGTGTTAATCCAAAAAAACAAGAAGGCTATGCCTATGGTCTTGGGGTCAGAACATTCTGCTCAAACACATATGGCGGTCAGCTTTCCAATATAGGTGAATTTGGCTGGGACGGCGCTGCAAACAGCTATGTTATTATTGACCCAAGCCAAAAACTCTCAGTATTTTGTGGTGAATTTTTGACAAACTGCGACAACCACGATGCACCCGCAAGATATGTTAATGCAATTTACTCTATGCTCAGTTGTGAATAATAAATTATACTAATCGAAAGGGAATCTGTTATGCGATACCGATTTATGCGTTATCCCGACGGCAAGCCAAAAGCTGTTACATTAAGCTATGATGACGGCGTTGTGCAGGATATGCAATTTTCCGATTTGTTGTTAAAATACAATATGAAATGTACATTTAATCTCAATATCGAGTCGCTCCGTCCGCCCCAAACAGGTATGCGCGACAGTCAGATTAAAAAATATATTTTAGACAGAGGCCACGAAATTGCGGTTCATGGCTTACTCCACAGAGCGCATGGTACAATGCGCCCCATAGCCGGCATACGCGATACGCTCGATTGCAGGCTCGACCTCGAAAAACGCTTTGGCGGAATTGTGCGCGGTATGGCTTATGCCGATTCTGGCATAACAAAATATACCGACAAAAATACCGATTACAGAAAAATAAAACATTATCTTACAGAGCTCGACATTGCATATAGCCGCACACTTGGAGAGGACAACAACAGCTTTTTGTTGCCGCAAGACTGGCACAGATGGGTACCCACAGCGCATCACAACAACCCCGAAATATTTAATTACATAGATGAATTTGTAAATCTTGATTTTGACATCAACAAGCTCTACCGTGCCAACAGGTTTTCAAGACTGTTTTATATGTGGGGCCATAGCTTTGAGTTTGACAATAATAACGGATGGCAGCATATTGAACAAATTTTGCAAAAACTCGGCGGCAAAGATGATGTATGGTATGCTACAAATATCGAAATTTACGATTATGTTGAGGCATACAATTCTATTTGCTACAGTGCCGACGAAACCGTTATGTATAATCCCACACTTTATACACTGTGGTTTGAAGTGGATAATGTGCTATATAGCATAGAGCCCGGACAAACAATTAAAATTGGATAAAATTAAAACAGCGGTACGCCCGCTGTTTTTAATTTGTATAACAAAACCCAATATCAAACAAAAGAGGATGTAAACTTACATCCTCTTTAAAATTACTGTTTAACTATTTTTACTTTTTTTACAAACACCATACTAATAACAAAAGCAACCAAATAAAGAGCAATTGTTACATATAGTACTGCCTGATATCCTACAGGGTTAACCATCTGACCGTTAACCTCAATGGCTTTGCCAAAATGATTTACAATAAATGTTGCAAGCTGGTTGCCTGTAAGGCCGGCAAAACCCCATGCCGAAAGTGTTATGCCGTGAATTGCACTGATATTACTCATTCCGTAATGGTCCGAAAGGAGTGTAGGCACATTTGAAAAACCGCCGCCGTAGCCCGCATTTACTGCCATAATCAAAACAAGCACAAGTATTGTAAGCAACATATTTCCGTTGCCATTTGCAATGCCGCCTGTTACAATTACAAGGAATGTCAGCACAATAGACATTACAAAAATAATTTTGTAAATAGTGTTTCTGTCTTTCATAGTGTCTGCCCAGGCCGAAAAGCCAAGCCTTCCGCCTGCATTAAAAATAGCCGAAACTGTGGATATAACACCTACAAAGCTGCCAAGACCAATGCATTTGACAATCATCTTTTCCTGCGACAAAAGCGCAAGACCGCAGGTAATATTTATGTAAAACATAAGCCATATACCAATATAGTTTGTAATAGACCTTGTCCTAAGCACAGACATTATGCTCTTCTTTTCCTCAGCGCTTACAGGCTCGTGCCAGTCGTCAGGCTTTTTAAGCAAAAGATGTCCTGTAAACATCATTACAAAATAAACTATTGCAAGTATAAAAAACATTTTGTAAATACCGCCATCGCCAAGGCCATCCAGCATCCACTGCATAACAGGGCTTGCTATTGCCTTTGCCGCACCAAAGCCTGCTACCGCAAGGCCTGTTGCAAGCCCTTTGCGGTCGCTAAACCAAAGCATAAGGGTTTTAACTGGCGAAAGATAGCCTGTACCAAGCCCTATACCCATAATAAGTCCATAACACACATATATACCTATCAATGCCACAATGCTGCCCGAATGAGTGCCGCCGTACCATATAAATGCGCCTGTTCCTGCCATACCAAGAGCAAAGCAAATTGCTGCAATAAGCGATGATTTGTGAATATTCTTTTCCACTATGTTTCCAAGAAATGCCGCCGACATACCCAAAAAGAAAATTGCAAAGCTAAATGCCCACTCTGTTGCACCTTTTGAAAAACCTATGTAGTCAGCTATTTCCTGACTAAATATAGACCAGCAATAAACTGTGCCTATGCTGCAGTGCAAAAGGAGTGCAGGAATTGCTGCCCTAAACCACTTGTTTGAGCGCCAGCCGCCCTTTTGGTTGTTATTCATAATATGAACTTCCTTCTTTCTTTTGTGTAATAAAGTATAACCTTATATATTGTAGCACAACTAAATCAAAAATCAAGTGTTAAATATTTAACAAATTGGTTTTTTGTTAAATATGCCCAAAACAATAATAAAAGGCCTAGCAAAAAAAGTCGTTTTTATGGCCTTATTAATTATAAACACTAATAACTCTTGTCTATTTTGTCATAGTCGGTAATTGTTTTAAACCCCTCACCCAAAACCTCACGGGCATCGGTAACAACAACAAAAGATTTTTTGTCAATACTCCTTACCATATGCACAACATAAGGAACCTCCTTGGGACTTACAACGCACATAAGCATAAGGCTGTCACTGCCCGAGTACATGCCTACCGATTTGAGCCCTGTAATGCCTCTTTCAAAATGCTTTATTATTTTGTGCGATATTTGTTCGCTTTTTTCGGATATTATATAAATACATTTTGATGCATTACCAAAAGTAAGTACCATATCTGCAATTTTTGATGCAACAAACATAGATACTGCAGAGTAAAAAGTAATTGTCAGGCTTTTAAAAACAATGCCTGCCAAAACAATTATTGCAAGGTCAATTGCAAGTATAATTGTTGCAACCGAAAGATGCGGCACAAACCGCTTTATAACAAGCCCCACCAGGTCACTGCCGCCTGTGGATGCCTCGCGGTATACCACAAGCCCTATGCCCAGCCCTACAACAACTCCGCCCACAATTGTAGACATAATAATATCATTGCCTGTGAGCGAAATGTTTTTTGTTATTTCTAAAAACAGTGATAAAAAAACAACGCCCAAAATTGTTTTTATAACCGACTGCTTGCCTATATACCTGTACGCAATAGCAAAAAGCACTACATTAAATGCAAGGTTTGTAACCGAAAGAGGAATTTTAAAAAAATAAAACAGTATGGTTCCTATTGTGCCCACACCACCTGCCGACAGCTGACACGGCAGCAAAAATGCATTTATGCCAAAGCTCAGCAAAAATGTTCCTGCCACAATAAATGCCAAATCAAAAACAGCCTGCTTTATTTTCATTAAATCACCCTTTTATCAATTTAAATCTCGGCTTTTTTTCACCGTTTACATCTATCTCTTCGTTCCACATAGACAAAGGGCGAACCCATAGCTCGCCGTTTCCGTATAGCGCCTTGTATACAACCATTTTTTCCATTGTTTCGGAATGGTTTGCAATACCAATAACCTCATATATATTGCCTTTGTAATGCTTATAAATTCCGTTTTTAATCATATTATTACCTCAGTTAACAACAAATTATTCCAAAATACAATTTGTTGTTTTTGTATTTTACAATAAGCTTATATTACACACAAACTCAAATGGTAAATTTTATATTTCAGGCACAAAGCTAGGCATAAGCTCAAGCTTAAACAAATTTGCTTTGTGTTTTTTGTCTATAAGCTCTTTTTTGGACAAATCGTCTATTTTGCCTGTTCGGATGTACACATCAAGCTCTGCATAGGTAAAGCCAAGGTTTTCTTCATCAGTTTTGCCGCAAAGTCCGTCTATTGGCGTCTTTTCTACAAGCTCTATTGGCAAACCCAAAATGTGACCTATTTGCTTAACCTCCGTAACAGTAAGGTTACTCATTGGCGAAAAATCACCAACCGAATCACCATATCTTGTGGAATAACCCACCCAGTCCTCCGACAAATTGCATGTGTTTGCAACTCTGCCGTTGTTACTTTGCGATATCGCATAAAGCGTAGTCATTCTAACTCTTGGAGGCACATTTTTCATTGTCTGAGCTGATATTTGCATGTCTTTTGGCAAATTGTTAATTATTCCGTCAACGGCATCTTTTACATTCACTTCAAAATGCTTTATTCCAAGGTAATTTACAAGCAAGTATGCCGCATCAATATCGTGCTGTCTGCCATTGGGCATAAGCACACCTATTACTCTGTCTTTGCCAAGCGCCTCAACACAAAGGGCAGCGGCTACCGAGCTGTCCTTACCGCCCGAAATGCCTACTACCGCATTACAATCGGGGCCGTTTTTTTTAAAAAAATCTTTTATCCACTCTACACAATCATTTTTTACTTTTAGCGCATCAAACACAATTTTCACCACCTGTTCAAACAATTTCAATCTGGCACATCTTCATTGTAGTAAGTGCAGCATTGTGACTCTCGGGAGTTACTCCAGCACAGCAGTTTTTGTCAACCTTTACCACTGCATCGGGAAATATTGCTTTTATTATAAGAGCATTTGACACAACGCATATGTCAGTGCATAGTCCCACAAGCTCAACCTGCTCAAAATTCTCATCTTTCCAGTTTGGCCAGCCAAAATTTGGCTTGTCTATAATTTTGCATCCATCAGCATAAATGCCGTCTGCTATTTGCCAACCCTTTGTGCCTTTTATACAATGGGGTACAGGCAGCTTTTTACCCTCGGGTGTTTGGAGATAATTTTCGCCGTGAGTGTCACGGGTATATATTACCTCATCTCCGTTTTTTATATACTCCTGTACTTTTGCTTTTACGCTTGGCACAATTGCAACTGCCTCTTTTGTGCCAAGTGCCATATCAATAAAGTCGTTTTGCATATCTACAACAATAAGTGTTTTTTTCATATTGCCTCCTCCTTGTTTTTATTATTTTACCATTATGTAGAAGCTTAGTCAATTGCTGCGGCTCAAAAACGCAAAAAAATGATATGTAGTTTTATATTGATATTATAATGGCTGTTTAATTAAGCATTTTTATACTTGCCTAATCAAACAGCCATTTGATTATATTTACAAATCCTCCAGCTCTGCCAAAGGCATGTCATTTTGCATATTATCACGAGCCAAATCAGTATCAATTGCCAAATATGCCGAAGATATGGGTTTGTCGCTTGAGTGGGGTTTGGCGTGATACACCTTTTGAGAGGGTGCTTTTGTACCTGCAATTATTGGGTTTACCTGCTCATTTGAATGTTTTGCCTTGCCTTGAATTTCGGGCACAGGCGGCACATCGTTTTTTGGTTTTGTATGTGTACGGTCTGGTCTTTTCATTCCTTGCTTTGCCATTTAAATTCACCTCAAAGGTAGTATTTGCACAATGCAAATATTTATGCCGCTTTGTCATTTTTGGCAAATGGTTTTTTGAGTTGCAATAGTGGTAATTGTGTCACCCAGTTGTGTTAAAACAACGCCAAGCATTGTAAGCTCGTCAACAGACAAATTGCACGATATTGCATTTGCCAGAGCTGTAATTGCTGCTGTCAGATTGCATGCGTTCATAATATCACCCTGTATATTATATGCATTCAGCTTAATATGGGTTTACTCAATGGCGCTCGTTATCTCAGTATATAAATATTATTTTAAAGGTATATATAGCTAATAATGTATCAAATTCTACTCATTAAAACTGTTTTTAATCTAAAATTAAAAGCCAGATTTATATAAATCTGGCTTTTTTGTTTTGTGTAATCACAAGAATTTTTGTTTTTTGATTACTTCAAACAAGGGATAAAAAAACAAGGATACCAAATGGTATCCTTGTTTTTTTAAAGAACCGAACGGTTTAGATGGCAATATATTTTAGTAATATTCCATCTTTAACAATGTTATCTTTTTGCTATAATGATATTCTTTTTTCTATAATAGCTTTAGTTCCTTCGGCATCCACAGGCATAATAAATTCATAGTTGTTTGTCTGTGTTCGTATATTCATAGAAACTATAGCTAAGCCCATCACTTTTTCATTTTTAACAATGATAATTTCTTTTATGTCCTTCATATTGACATCTATGTCTATTAATTCGATATTTAAACCTTTTAAAGATATCGCCGTTCCAATTATCTTTTCATCTTGTATAATTAAATTTTCTCCTCTTGTCGCAATACTAATCCATCCATAGTATAGTGAATTAACCCCCATCCATATAAACCCAATCCAACAAGCAATACTTATCAATGTATATGTCAGCTCAGAAGTATCTATATTCTCTTTTCCTATAATATACATCATCGTTAACACACCAATACAAAACAACGATATAAACATATATGGAATAAAACCTTTTTCTGCTTTTGAAGAAAATTGTGTATTGTAAACAGTCTTTTCTGCGTCGATTCCCTTGTTATATTTGATCCGTCTCAACAAATTTTTTCTTCCTTGATTGGCTATTTGAAAAATAACAATAACATATGCTACTGCTAAAACAACAGATATAAATCCCATTTCATTTACCCCCATCTATTTTAAATTATATATTGAACTTAACCTTGGTTCTTCTACCATATTACCGTTTTTATCAATATTCACATAATACATCAAGCCGTCTGCACCTGTGAATGTTATTTGTGCTATGCCATTCTCAAAATCGCCAGCACCTGTAATATTTAAATTATAAAAATCAGGAACCTTCGAAACTCCTAAATCTTTTAAAACAAACACACTTCCATCGGTTTTAATATAATACATTTCATCATCATTCTTACTTATACATAAAGCCATACCATCCTTAAACAAATGGCGTTCATAAGCATTAAACGGTGAAAACGAAGGAACTTCTTCCTTGTTTAGTTCAATTAATGTACCATCTTTTTTAAGTATCGCCGTACGAGTGTCCCATATGTGATCTAATTCTACCAAACAATAACCTTCGGAAAAAGCAGTGTGACATCCATCCCTTATTTCTTCAAATTCACAAATGACAGTTCCTGATGTATCAATCACTTTCCAATTTCCTATACCAGTATCGGCCAATTCGTCTGCAGGCTTTACCCACGCTCTGCCATCTGAAAAAGGTTGCACTTCCGCATATTGTGTTGTAAACGGAATAACAAAGTTCATATCCTTATCAATACATCCATAATAAACCGATCGTCGAGCATAATTACTTTCTGTTTTAGTTACCCAAAGTAACCCCTCTGAAAAAGATGACTCACAAGGTTCATAACCGAGTTCTTCAAAATTTATTTGCTCAATTGAATTTTCGTCAATACGCGTTTCTGTTGTTTGGCTTCCATTACATGCCGTTAATAGCACAACTAGTAACATCAAACTGATTAATAATGTTTTCTTCATAATGTTTCCTCCCACATCAAGTATTATTTTTAATTATACTCAATTTATTAAGTATTGTCAATACTTTAAGTATGATAAAATAATCTTGGTGATTAAAATGATTAGTTATAAGCCGTTTTACGATACATTATTTAAAAAAGGAATAACAGAATATTATTTGATTTTCAAGCAAGGATTCTCTGCAAATACTCTACATCGTATGAAAAAAGGTGAAGCCATAAGCACTAAAACGCTTGATGCTCTGTGCTATGTTTTAGATTGTGAAGTCGAAGATATTATTAAATTTGAAAAAGAATAGCACCTGATTTGTTAAGTCAATCAGGTGCTATTCTTTTACTCGGGTTCAGGTCTGGTTCAAATCCGCTTGACATCTACCCTTTTGTTTCAAAACTGATTTTTGCAAAAAGCCCTCAAAACATTGAAAAAAGCGAACAATTTAGATGTCATCTAAATCATTCGCTTTTTTTGGCTCCCCCTGTTGGACTACGACTCACTTTGTTCGCTTGCATAATTCAGTTTACCAATCAACCATCGCTTTCGCTCGGTTTCTTGGAACTTCATTAATCTCACCAACGACAACCACCCTTGCGGTGCCCGAACATAAGCCATATAACAAAGTATATGGCTTATTATTCGACCGCTTCAACAACAAATCCTCGCTGCTTCTGCCACTGGCAGCGCTCGGATGTGTTGCAGTTGAACAGCCTTCGGCTGTTAACCTCGTTGTTTGTTTGAATCACTTCAAACAAGGAATAAAAAAATAAGGATACCAAATGGTATCCTTATTTTTTGGAAGAGCCGAATGGTTTAGATGACATTAAAAATCACACTTTTTCAAGGGTGATTTTCCCCTTCTTTTTACTAGCGATAATATATTCAGGCGAAACGACATTGAAGTTTTTGTCTATGACAACAAAAGCGTCATCTTTTTCGCAAATTATATATGTGTTTGGTAAAGAATATGTGGCCCCATCAAAATCAAAAGTTGTGCAGTCTCCCACAGTCGGAGCTTGAATGTTATAATGTATTTTAGAGTATATTGGTTTAAATAAAATGTTGCCTTGCGCTGTTGATATTCCATATTTTTCATTTTCGCATATAATATAATACTTAATGTTCAATCGTTCATTATGTGGATTAGTGTCTACACAATTTACTCTATCATAAGAAATAGGAATTATAATTTCGTTATATGCGTTTACAACCCCCTGCTTGCCATTGCGTGATACTTTGTAAAAATCTTTGTGTTCTGATTTGCCGTTTTCATAAATTTCAATTGTGCGACCTAAAGGTTTTATTGTGTCATATTCTGGCGGCAATATTACATATCCATTTCCCTCAGCAATACCGATAGGTGAGGCAAGTTTAATCATTCCGCTTTTGTCAAATCCTAACATTTCTTTTGAAAAATACAAATACGAATTTCCATAATCAATATTTGTGTCTACATTTATATTTTTACCATCATATTTAGCAGTCCAGTACTCCACAATAGGCATTTCGTTGTTAATTGTATATCCATATACTTTTTCCATGATTTTCTCCTTTGTATATTTTATATTTTATAATCTTTTACAGGAATTGGATCTTTGGAAAAATCTACATCATCCGGTTTGTCAAAATTCCATACGACAATCTCAGTATCTTGCTTCATCTTATTAATAAGCGCATTAAGTTTTTCTTTTCTTGTTGGTGTTCTGAATTCGTAATCGAAGTTTGTAAAAAGAAATGATGGAATGATTTTGTAATCAAAAAAAGATTTTTCGCTGTGTTTTTCAAGTTTCCATAAATCAGCAATAGTGTTTTTTATCAACTCTTCATGACTGCTTAATGATTTCATATCCAGATAATGTTTTTCCAGATTTGAAGGACTTTCAATAGTCGCTTTATATGTGCATTTATATTCAATTAAATATATGTGGTTTTTTGCAGTATCAACTGCAATATAGTCAAATTCGGGTTTTGATGCAATTATTTCTTGTGGAACGGCAAACTCTAGACCAAGGATTTGAAAATCATTTAACTTTCTATTTTTTTGTGCTATTTCTTGTTGATTTATTCTTTCAACCTGATTCCCTTTGCCACTTTTGACTATCTTTCTGATATCATCAATGTTTTCAAGATAAACGCCAAACTGATATTTTTTTGGTGTATTTTTTATTTTTTCTACTAATTCTTTTTTCCCGATTTTCTCCGCTCTTTCCTTAAATTTCATAGGATCTATCCCGTTTTCTGTTACGGTACATACAACCAGGCCATTATGCCATACGTTAAGCTTGTTAATGCTAAAGAACATATACAAATCTTCCGATTCTCTTATCATTTCAAAAAACTCTTTACCGTTCTCATTACTTATAATTTTATGTAGCTTATTATAATCTCTTAACGTATCCATAATTACTCTCCTTTATATTGTTATAACATCTTTATCTTTTAAAATATTGACTTTGCTAATATCCGCTATATTTGTAAATGCCTCCGGCACCTCCGTATGCATAGGAATTACAATATCAGGCTGGACTGTGTCTATAACCATTTTAATTGCATCACTGTCTGCGTGCCCGCTTGTATGCATATCAAGTCTTTTATATCCATCCAGGAATTCTCTTATATTATCCTGCTTAAGATATCCTTTCCACATTGAATATATGACAACGGGGTTTTTATCCCTATACTTTTCCATTATCCTCTTATGGTCAGGATGACCACATCTGACAAACATGCAAAATCCTCTGTCGTTCATCTTTTCATCAAGGGTTTCGCTGTAATATAACACTTTATTAAATCTGTAAAGAGAACTTCTTTGTCCTGAGTGCTTTCTCACATAATCAATTACAGATAACTGGTACTTATCGCATATACAATACTTGCCTCTTGGAATTACAGAACATATTCCTGCAAGCCTGTCGATGTTTGTAGATGAACAAACCACAAAAACATACTTGTTTTCTTCAAGAACTTTTTTAATTCTGTTTTTCAAATCGTTCTCGGTTTCACATTTTGCTTCTGCTCTGTTGAGAGTCGTTCCTTCACATACGAGTGCATCCACCTTTTTTACATATTTTTCAAGTAGTGCCTTTACTCCCTTCCCTTTGAAACCATGTGTTCTGAAATCACCTGTATGAAGCACACTCTTTCCGTCTGCTTCAATCTTGAACATATAAGCATCGAACGCAGAATGGTCAACCATGTATGGAGTTACTTTGATATCTCCTATAACGATTGGGGTTGCAACTGCAAATGTTTTTATATTGTCAATTCGCTCCGTATTATATGATTCGATATTAGCAGACTTACTTATTCTGTCGTTAAGAATTTTAGCAATCCCCTTTGACACTTCGCCCATATACAACGGAATATCCTTATTAATCGTATCAAGCAATCCTATATGGTCTCCGTGATAGTGCGTAAAGAAAACTGCATCGCAGTTTGTTTCTCCTTTGGTTACGCCTTCAATATCAAATAGTTTTGAATTCTCACTGTCAAGTTCTGCTCCAAAGTCAATAAATATTCTTGTGTTTTTCGTTCTGTATTCTGTGGCACATCCACCAATCTGGTGTGTACCTCTATGTATTATTACTTCCATTGTAGTCCCTCTCGAATCGCTTAAAATTCATCCGTTAAAACGGATTTGCCATCTACCATAAGATACCACCCTTTTTTCTGTCGGTCATAACCAATAAACTCCCCTGCACATCTTAAAGTCTCAATGTAGCGCTGAACAGTTCTGTCAGTTCTTTCTATCTTGTCTGCTAATTCCCTTGTAGTAATGTATGGTTTGTTTCTAATTGCAAACAAAATTTTTATAAGCATTGCCAATTTATCAGAATAACCGTTTGATTTAGCTGTCCTTTGATATGCTTTCAATAAATCGTATTTTAGTTTTTGCTCCATTTCGAATAAATCCTTATAAACAATTATTTTTACCTTTTTAAATTTATCTAAAACCCACTCTTCGCCACTTGTAAAAACAATTGTTTCTGTACTGTCATCAGCATCACTATAAAAATCCACAAAAACCTGAAGTTCGTCATCTGAAATATTTTCCAAATTGATAATCAACGCAAAATTACTACGACTAACAATATCTGTTGCTGCATCTGTAATATCAGTTACATCAACATCTTTTTTCGGAAGAGATTTTTTTAATATATTCTCTTCTTTTTCTGTTAAACCATAAGTGAAAATATTCTTCGTTTCAATCATTTCATCACCTCTTTTGATATTATATCATTATCTGGCGACAACTGTATGTCATTTAACACAATTATTATATCATAAACAAGTATATCATGCAAATAGCACTACCATTCTGTGTCTCAGGTTCAAGTCTGGTTCAAAACCGCTTGACATCTACCCTTTTGTTTCAAAACTGATTTTTTCAAAAATCCTTCAAACCATTGAAAAAAGCGAACAATTTAGATATCATCTAAATTGTTCGCTTCTTTTGGCTCCCCCTGTTGGACTACGACTCACTTTGTTCGCTTGCATAATTCAGTTTACCAATCAACCATCGCTTTCGCTCGGTTTCTTGGAACTTAATTAATCTCACCAACGACAACCACCCTTGCGGTGCCCGAACATAAGCCATATAACAAAGTATATGGCTTATTATTCGACCGCTTCAACAACAAATCCTCGCTGCTTCTGCCACTGGCAG
>JAZQEG010000022.1:0-2344 GCA_045538875.1 Clostridia bacterium
AGCCAAAGCGAGCAGACTTTTTAAATCATCAAGTGCAAGCCCGTGTAAATCCGAAGCTACATACACAGCCATTTTGGTTCCCCCTGTTATATTTCTTTATTATATATTATACCATATTTATTAAAATACTGTCAAATAAAAAGCCGTTATGTATCAACACTAATCATCGGCGGGAGCGTTTAGCGCTCGCTTCAAATCAGATGCTCATACATAACGGCTTTGAATTAATTCAAAAGACAATACTGTTTGTGTCGGCTCAACTCCACCTTAAACAGCACAAAAAATTCACGGTGGCGAGTCACGGATTTCTCAAAAGAGATCACCGACGGTATAGCGGACTGGTGCCTAACTATACCTCTACGAGGACATCATATTCAGTTGTAACCCCTCTATGAGGGTATTTCAGTATACACGATAGAACATTCGTTTGTCAAGAGGTTTTTGTCGAAACACGAATATTTTAAAAAAGTAGGAAATGTTATGATACAATAGATAGGTAACAGTAAAAATAGAAAAAACAACTCAAATGTGTTAAGATGTAAAGTGACCAAACAAAACATCAGCACAAAGGAGTTGTTTTTCCAATGAAAAGTATAACACCAAAAGCCCACTTTCGTCAACTAGTAATAAAATATTCTCAAAAAAGAGGAGTAACGGCAGCAAGCATTCGTTACCGAGTATGTCGAAAAGCAATATATGATTGGAAGAAGCGTTATGACGGAAGATGGCAGAGCTTAATCGACCGATCGCATCGGCCGCATAGTCATCCAAGACAACAAACAGCAGAAGAATATGCGATGATTGAAAGATATTACCGCAGGACCAAAGATAAGATTATGCTTTGGGATAAGCTTCGTGCAAATGGATATACAAGGTGTTACAATAGTCTACTCAGAGCAATAAAAAGGCTAAAGTTAGAAGAAAGACCTGAGAAACGCAAAGGATACAAACCCAAACCATACCAAAGGGCGGAATATCCGGGACAAAAGGTTCAGATAGATGTTAAGTTTGTGCCTGGGTATTGTGTTGCGAATGGGCAGAAATACTACCAATATACAGCAGTTGACGAATGTACAAGGCTTTGTTTTAGAGAAATGTATGACGAACACAGCACATACAGTTCATTGGATTTTTTAAAGAAGTTAATAGAGAAGTTTCCGTTTCCAATAAGAGAGGTGCAGACCGACAATGGAACGGAATGGACAAAAGCCTTATTAGTTAAGAAATCCACGCACAAAACATTATTTGAGGAATATTTAGAAGAATGTGGGATTAAGTACCACAGGATACAAGTGGCAACTCCGAGACATAATGGTAAGGTAGAACGGCAACACAGACTAGATGAGCAGAGATTTTACAGCAAAATGCGAATGTTCAACCTTGAGGACGGAAGAAAACAACTTGCTAAATACAACAAAATCTCAAATAATATTTCAAAAAGTTGTTTAAAATACAGAAGTCCAAATACTGTACTTGCTGACTATCTGGCAGTAATGTAATCGAGCGCCGAATTTGTTGTGTTGTTCGTCGCCTACGGCTCCTCACAACACAACAAATTCTTTCTAATTACACTTTCATCTTATTTTTTTGAGAAAAGTGTTACCTATCATTGATTTATCTACATTTTGCATTTTATAACATTTTTGCAAAAACTTGACTAAAACAATGTATTATGTTACAATAATTAAAATAGCTTTAAGTGGAACCAGCTGTCTGCAGAGGAATTTGGTTCCATTTTGTTTTTTATAGTAAAAATAGGGTGAACTATGAAATTATGAAAAAACAACGGATAAGAATATCTACCACGCACATTATATTGCTGAGCTTTTTAATAGCAATTTTGATTGGTGCATTATTGCTTTCACTACCTATAAGCTCAGCAAACGGAAAGCCAACCTCTTTTTTAGATGCGCTTTTTACCGCAACAACCTCTGTTTGTGTTACAGGTCTGGTTGTAACGCCTACCGTTTTCTCTTGGAGCGTTTTCGGTCAGGTTGTAATTTTGTTGCTTATTCAGGTTGGGGGCCTTGGTGTTATTACAATTATGTCAGGGCTGATGATAGTTCTGCACAAAAAAATAGGTATAGGTGACAGAATGCTGCTGCAGGATGCCTTTAATCTGAATTCCCTTTCGGGGCTTGTCAGGTTTGTAAAAAAGGTTGTAGCGGGAACGCTTATTATAGAGGGCATCGGCGCTCTGCTTTATATGACGGTCTTTATACCTCAATTTGGCGCAAAGGGAATATGGATATCGGTATTTACCGCTGTTTCTGCTTTTTGCAATGCGGGTATTGATATTATTGCCGAAAACAGTCTTTGCGATTATGCGCTGAATCCCGTAATC
>JAZQEG010000023.1:0-34815 GCA_045538875.1 Clostridia bacterium
TCACGGCGAAAAAATTTCGACGGCTATTGCGCGTGCCAACAAGACGACAAATGAAAAAATTACAGTTTGTTAAGTTTTTTGAACGCAGTTTGCGGATTGCAGCATTTCGATTAAAATTTATCCTTTATAAAACTTATCTTAAGATAAATTTACATAAAAATCTCACAGGGGATGAAAATAACTTGGATATTCAGGAAAAACAATATATAAAAATGACGCAAACACCAATAAAGCTCCTTATTATTAAGCTTGCTGTGCCTACTGTAATCAGTATGCTTGTAACCTCACTGTACAATATGGCCGACACATTTTTTGTGTCGCAGCTTGGCAAAAGTGCCTCAGGTGCAGTAGGGGTAGTATTTTCGCTAATGGCAATTATTCAGGCAATAGGCTTTACACTCGGTCAGGGTGCAGGCAATGTCATTGCAAGGCTTTTGGGAGTAAAAAATTATTTGGGAGCAAACAATTTTGCATCCACATCATTTTTTACCGCAATAGCGTGTGGTTTGTGTGTAACAGGCTTTGGCATATGGTATATTGAGCCACTTATGAATTTGCTTGGTGCAACAACAACTGTGCTGCCTTACGCAAAAACCTATGCAACATACATTTTAATAGGAGCGCCAATTATGATATGCTCCTTTGTAATGAATAACATACTTCGCTCGGAGGGCAAATCGCTGTTTGCAATGCTTGGGCTTGTAACTGGCGGAGTGCTCAATATGCTGCTTGACCCGCTTTTTATATTTGGCTTTAATATGGGCATTGCGGGAGCTGCAATAGCAACGCTTGTAAGCCAGTGTGTGTCTTTTTTGATACTGCTGCAATTTTTTGTGTTTAAAAAGAGTGTTGTAAGGTTTGGCATAAAATATATAAGCGAGTATTTACGCACCCTTGCAGAAATTATCAAAACAGGTGCTCCCTCTTTTTGCAGGCAGGGCTTGGCAAGTGCCTCAACCATATTGCTTAACACTCAGGCAGGCTTTTATGGGGGTGATGCAGCACTTTCTGCAATGGGTATAGTGTCTAAAATATATATGGCACTGTTTAGTGTTGGCATTGGCATTGCTCAGGGGTATCAGCCTGTTGCGGGCTTCAGCTATGGCGCAAAAATGTGGAAAAGGCTCAAAGAGGCGTTTTTGTACACCTATTGGGTTACAACATGCACAATGATTGTTTTTGCAGTGTGCACATATTTTGGAGCACCATATATTATGCCTATGTTTATAGACGATGCTGAGGTTATACAAATCGGCACAATGTCACTTAGGTTTTTGGCATTTGCAATTCCGCTATTGCCTCTTAATGTAATGACAAATATGACATATCAGTCTACCGGGCAAAAGGTAAAAGCAGTGTTGCTGGCCTGCTGCCGCAACGGAATATGCCTTATACCCGCCATAATTATTTTGCCGTCGCTGTGGGGGCTTGTTGGGATTGAAATGAGTCAGGCGTGTGCAGATGTTGTATCGGGGATTATTTCATTGCCGTTTATATATTTAATATTAAAAGATATAAACACCAAAATATCAACTATGGGGGAATAAATAAATGAGAAAAACAAAAATAATATGCACTCTCGGTCCGTCAACCGATGATGAAAATGTACTGCGAAGCCTTATAAAAGCAGGTATGAATGTTGCAAGGCTAAACTTTTCACACGGGGACCACGAAGAGCAGCTCAGACGTATAAATATGGTTAAAAAGCTCCGTGATGAGTTAAATCAGCCAATTGCAATTTTGCTTGATACAAAAGGCCCCGAAATTCGCATAGGTGAATTTAAAAACAGGTCTGTTGTGTTAACAAAAGGGCAAAACTTTACTCTTACTACACGCGATGTAGAAGGGGACGAAAATAGGGTTTCTGTTTCGTACAGTGAGCTCCCGTACCGCATCAAGCTTGGCGACAGGATTCTTATTGATGACGGCCTTATTGAGCTTATTGCAGTGGAGGCAACAGACACCGACATAAAATGCTTTGTACGCAACGGAGGCACACTTTCTAACAAAAAGAGCATAAACCTGCCGGGAATCAACCTTGATATGCCATATATGACCGAAAAGGACAGGGAGGACATAATTTTTGGCATCAAACATGATATAGATTTTATTGCAGCATCTTTTGTGCGCAGTGAAAGCGATGTAAAGGATGTGTTTGATATACTCCAAAAAAACAACGGTACGCACATTAGGATTATTGCAAAAATCGAAAATAACGAGGGCGTTGAAAATATCGACAGTATTTTGGCTGCCTCCGACGGAATTATGGTGGCGCGCGGTGATATGGGAGTGGAAATATCGTTTGAAAAGCTCCCTGCAATACAAAAAATGCTTATTAAAAAATGCTATGCAGCGGGCAAAATGGCAATTACAGCAACACAGATGCTCGATTCGATGGTGCACAACCCGCGCCCTACAAGAGCAGAGGTTTCGGATGTAGCAAACGCAGTATATGACGGAACAAGTGCAATTATGCTCTCTGGCGAAACAGCTGCAGGTGAATATCCTGTAGAGAGTGTTATTGCGATGTCCGAAATTGCCGAATCTACCGAAAACAGCATCAATTATACAGGCAGATTTTTAAGGGAAAAGGTAAAAAACAACACCATTACCGATGCAGTTTGCCATGCATCGTGCACTACTGCCATAGACCTTAATACATCTGCAATTGTTGCACTCACACTCACAGGCCATACTGCCCGTATGATTTCAAAGTTTCGCCCAAGCTGTCCAATAATTGCGGCAACCACCGATGCATGCAGCTATCATCAGCTTGCACTCAGCTGGGGAGTGGTACCTGTTATGAACGGCCGTCAGACCGACACAGAGGCACTTTTTGACTCGGCAATACAAAAGCTTGACGAAACGAGCATTGCACGCCGTGGCGACAAAGTAATAATTATAGGTGGCTCTCATCTTGATGCAATAGGCACAAGCGATGTAATGAGAGTACATGTTATTGAATAGTTGAAATTTTCAGATTGTAAATAATCCAATTATTTTAATTGTATGATTATTGATTATTTGACAAAATAATGATATAATACAGTTAAAGTATGGTGGACATTACACATAATTTTTAACAATAATACCATAAAATACTTACAGCGATTTACATAAGATAATTTAATTAAAATTGTCAATAAAAAACATAATTGTACAAGGGGTGAAATAATTGATTAATTCAAATGCAAAATGGATATGGATATGTGATAATCCTCAACCCGAGGAATACGGCTGCTTTATACAACCCTTTTTTTTGGGCAAAAACTATGGTAAGGTGATTGTGAAAATTGCTGCAGAAACCGATTATATAATGTATGTTAACGGTACTGTTTCAGCTTTTTCGCAATTTCCGGGATATCCTTTTGAAAAGTATTATGATGAAATAGATATTACCCGTTTTTGCAAACATGGGGAAAACGAATTTTCAGTAACTGTCCGTTATGAAGGTGCAAAGTCGGGCTCTACACATATTGAGGATGGTGCAGGTGTTATTTTTTGTATAGAGGCAGATAATGAAATTGTTGCATTTAGCAGCAAAGATACACTATGCGGATTTGATGGCAGGTATGTGCAACACGAGGTGCGAAGCATTACACCGCAGCTTGGCTATTCTTCGGGGATGAAGGTAGGAAAACCTGTTTTTGACAAAAAAGCGGTGCAAACCAATCATACATACAACCTGGTTAGAACACCTGTAAAAAAGACGCAGTTTGCGGGTTTTCAACCAGCAAAATCACTTGGTAATAATTTGTACGATTTAGGCAGGGAAACTGCTGGATATTTATATATAAAGATAAAAGCAGACCATGCACAAAAATTTATTGTCAGCTACGGTGAGCACATTAGTGACGGATGCGTGCGGCGTATTATCGAAAACAGAGATTTTTCTCTTGATTTTCATACAGAAAAGGGTGAGCATGAATTTACTCAATATTTTGTAAGAGTTGCATGCAGGTATTTGCAGGTGGATGCCTCTGATGATGTGGAAATTCTTGAAATAGGTGTATGTCAGTACTTGTATCCGGTAACCGAAAAGCCTTTTGTTGTTCCTGATCAAGACAAAAAAATTTACGAAACATGTGTCAGGACTTTGCGTTTGTGTATGAATCACCATTATGAAGATTGTCCGTGGAGAGAGCAAGCTCTTTACATTCTTGACAGCCGTAACCAGATGCTTTGCGGCTATTATGCTTTTAACGAAAGTGATTTTCAGCGTGAAAATATTTTGTTTATGTCTAAAGGAACCAGGGATGATGGCTTTTTTGAACTGACTTTCCCTTCGGCAGATACGCCGTCTATTCCATTTTTTTCCATTATGTATCCTGTGATGGTAGCAGAATATATCGAGCACACAGGCGATAAGCGTATTCTCGATGATGTAATGGGAAAAATTGTAACTGTTATGAAAAAAACAAAGGAAAGAATTGACGACAGAGGTTTAATTCCTGCATTTGAAGAGCCTTATTGGAATTTTTACGAATGGGCAGATGGATCCGATGGATGCGATGAAAAGTATTTTGCATCGGATAATGAAGGAAAGTATCACCTCATTTTGAATTGTGCTTTTGTATATGCAGGTACAAGTTATCACAAATTGTGTGATCTTGCAGGTGTAGAGTGTGACATAGATTTTGAGTCGCTAAAAAAAGAAATACACAAAAACTTTTTTGATTGCAAAACAGGCCTTTTTGCAAATACATTGCGAAAGGATAAATATTCACAACTCGGAAATGCTTTTGCTGTTCTTATAGGCTTGGGCGATGAACGAACATTGGATGCCATAAAGGAAAGCGACACGCTTGTTCCGGCAACTCTTTCAATGAGTTCTTTTATATATGATGCATTGCTGAATACCAACTATGATGATGGCAAGGATTATATTCTTAAAGATATACGAAAAAAATACAACTATATGCTCCAATGTGGTGCATCATCGTTTTGGGAAACAATTCTTGGCCATGAAGATTTTAATGGTGCAGGTAGCCTGTGTCACGGTTGGAGTGCATTGCCGGTATATTATTATAATAAGTTGCTTTGATGTGCAATTTATTTTCATTTAAGTATTTATACAAAGGTGGTTTTGACATACGCTCCACCAAACCAATCACACTTCGCTGGTGCTCGTGTTCTTGGGGTGTCGTGCAGCCGTCAACCGCAACAAATCAGCTTCGCACCGTAGAGGGTGCTCGAGTTCAAATCCTTTTTCGCAAACAAAAATAGCATACCGTTTGGTATGCTATTTTTGTTTGGCGGAGAAGGAGAGATTTGAACTCTCGCGCCGCGTTAACGACCTACACCCTTAGCAGGGGCGCCTCTTCGGCCTCTTGAGTACTTCTCCGTAAAGTGCAGTTACACCCGCCTACACAGATGCAACTCTCAAAATATATTTAGATAAAAAAATGGCGGAGAGGCAGAGATTCGAACTCTGGGTGCTTTCGCATCACTAGTTTTCAAGACTAGCTCCTTAAACCACTCGGACACCTCTCCGTTTGCAAGCTCACGCAAGCTACCTATATATAATATCACGCAAAGCTTTAGTTGTCAACACTTTTTTTATATTTCTTTTTAAATTTGTTTTATGTGTGACAATATATTTGACTTGAAAAACGCTTATTTATATAGTATAATATATTATGTATATGTATGAAGATTTGTAAATGAGGTCTGTATAATGGAAGTGTATCTTGATAACAGCGCCACAACAGCACCATATAAGCAGGTTGCAGATGTGGTTTACAATACAATGTTAAATACCTACGGCAATTCATCATCACTTCATAAAATAGGCAAAAACGCAGAAGATTTGATGCAAAAGTCTAGAGAGATAATTTCGAGTACGGTTTATTGTACACCTGATGAGTTATACTTTACAAGTGGGGGGACCGAAAGCGACAATTTTGCAATTATAGGCTACGCTATGGCAAACCGACGCAAAGGTAACAAGGTAATTACTCAGGTTACTGAGCACAAGGCAGTGCTTGAGAGCTTTGAGCATCTTGCAAAATGTGGATTTGATGTTTGCTATGTAGATGTTGACCAAAATGGTATTGTCAATATGGAGCAGCTCAGAGCACAAATTGATGATAACACTATTTTGGTAAGTATAATGGCAGTTAACAACGAAACGGGTGCAATTCAGCCGACGGGTGAAATTTCGGCAATGATAGACCACAGTAAATGTGCTTTTCATGTTGATGCTGTGCAGGCTTACGGCAAAATAAAGCTCAATGTTAAAAAGCTTAAAATTGATATGCTCACAATATCGGGGCACAAAATACACGGCCCAAACGGCATAGGAGCACTCTATGTGCGCAAAGGGCTCAAAATTGCTCCTCAGATGCTCGGCGGCGGGCAGGAAAGGGCAATGCGCTCGGGCACCGAAAATGTTGCGGCAATTGCTGGCTTTGCAAAGGCAGCACAGCTCAAGTTTGAAAATATGGAGGCAACCACAAAACACATTGCAGCGCTAAAATCCCGTCTTTGCGAGGGACTTTGCAAAGTTGAGGGTGCAGTGGTAAATTCACCTGATGACGCCCTGTACAGCATACTTAACATTTCGTTTGTGGGAGTGCGCTCCGAGGTGCTTTTGCATGTGCTTGAATCAAAGGGCATTTATGTGTCGTCGGGCAGCGCATGCAACTCTAAAAAAGACAGCGTAAGCTATGTGCTTAAGGCAATGAAGCTTGGCAAAGAGAGAATAGACAGTGCTATAAGGTTTTCGCTTTCGGAATTTAACACCCAAGAGGAAATTGAGTATACAATCGAGGTTGTACAAAAAGAGGCTATAAACCTTATGCGAATAATGAACGGGAGATAGTGATTTGAAAAGACTTATATTGGTTAGATACGGTGAAATCATCCTAAAAGGGTTAAACAGGCCTGTGTTTGAGGATGCGCTTATAAAAAATATCAGAGGGGCACTGCGCAGTGTTTGTAAGGTAGACATTTACAAGGCACAGGCAAACATATATATTACCCCCGAGGATGATGACAAAACAGACGAAGTAATAGATGTGTTAAAGCATGTGTTTGGCATAGTTAGTATAATCGAAGCTTATGAATGTGAAAAAGATATCGAAAATATCAAGCAGTCTGTTACCGAAACATTTAAAAATAAGCTTATGAGTGCAAAAACCTTTAAGGTAGAGGCAAAAAGAGCAGACAAAAAGTTTTGTCTTAAATCCCCTCAAATATGCACCGAGGTTGGCGGGGCAGTGCTTTCAAAATTTAATCATCTCAAAGTAGATGTGCACAATCCCGATGTGGTTGTAAATGTAGACATACGCGAAACAAATGCGTATATTCACACAGGCAGAATAAAAGGCGCAGGCGGTATGCCTGCAGGCACAAACGGCAATGCCATGCTATTGCTCTCGGGTGGCATAGACAGCCCTGTTGCAGGCTATATGATTGCAAAGCGAGGAGTGCGCCTTGAAGCAATACACTTTTTTAGCTATCCGTACACAAGCGACAGAGCAAAAGACAAGGTTATGAAGCTTGCAAAAATTGTTGGTTCATACACGGGTGGTATGAAGGTTCACATTGTGCCATTTACCGAAATACAGCTGCAAATAAGGGACAAATGCCCCGAGGAATATATGACTTTGGTTATGCGCCGCTTTATGATGGCAATTGCCGAAAAAATAGCAAGGCAGCGAGGCTGCAAGGCACTAGTTACAGGTGAGAGCATAGGTCAGGTGGCAAGCCAGACAATGAATGCCCTGGCGGTTACAGACGATGTTGTTAATATGCCAGTATTCCGCCCTTGTATAGGTATGGACAAAGAGGAAATTGTTGAAATTTCCCGAAAAATAGAAACTTTTGAAACATCAATACTTCCTTATGAGGATTGTTGCACAGTGTTTACACCAAAGCATCCTGCAACAAAGCCGATACTTGAAAAAGTTGTTGCGGCACAGAATCTTGTTGATGCAGAAAAACTTATAGAAGATGCGGTGAACGGCACAGAAATGTTATATGTATAAGATAAACGGAGGCAAAAAAATGGCAGAAAAAACAAAAAAGATTGAAATTAACACTACCAATGGTAAGCAGGAAGCAATTGACGAAGCATTAAAACAAATTGAAAAGGCATACGGCGAAGGTTCTGTTATGCGACTTGGAAAAGCACCCAAAATAGATATTGAGGTTATACCCACAGGCTCACTTGCAATTGATATGGCGCTGGGTATAGGAGGCTTGCCGCGAGGCAGAATCACCGAGATTTACGGGCCTGAATCATCAGGTAAAACAACTCTTACGCTTCATGTAATAGCAGAGGCTCAAAAGCTTGGCGGCGAGGTTGCATTTATTGATGCAGAGCACGCTCTTGACCCAAATTATGCAAAAAACCTGGGTGTAGATATAGACAGACTCATTGTGTCACAGCCCGATACAGGCGAGCAGGCGCTCGAAATTGCCGAGGCACTTGCACGAAGCAATGCAATTGATGTAATTGTTATTGACTCTGTTGCCGCACTTGTGCCAAAGGCCGAAATTGCAGGAGTTATGGGTGACTCCCATGTTGGTTTGCATGCACGCCTTATGTCACAGGCTCTTCGCAAGCTCACAGGCGTTATTCACAAATCAAACACTGTGGTTGTATTTATTAATCAGCTGCGTGAAAAGGTTGGCGTAATGTATGGCAACCCCGAGGTTACAACAGGCGGAAGAGCACTAAAGTTTTATTCGTCAATACGCATTGAGGTGCGCAGAGTTGAGGCAATTAAAGACGGCTCTTCAATTATAGGCAACCGAACAAGAGCAAAGGTTGTTAAAAATAAAATGGCACCACCGTTTAAAGAGGCTGAGTTTGACATTATGTTTGGCGAGGGTATTTCAAAAGAGGGTAATATACTCGATGCAGCTGTTGACTTTGACATAGTAAAAAAAGGCGGAGCTTGGTACTCATACGAGGGTGAGCGCCTTGGTCAGGGTCGTGACAAGGTAAAGGAATATATGAAGGCAAACCCTGAGTTTAGCCAGATGCTTTATGATATGATTATGGTAAAAATTAAAGAGAAAAAAGAGGGAGCAGCTCTACCTAAGGCAGAGAGCGACCAAAGTGAAGAATAATGAAAATAACCGACATTACTCCACAAGTTCATAATAAAGGGAGAATGAGCATATTTGTTGACGGCAAATATGCCTTTTCCCTTGATGAAATAGATTGCATCAAGCTTAGCATAGGCGACAGCCTTACCAAAGACGAGCTAAAAAGGCTTAATGTGGAGTCAAATTTGTCAAAGGCAAAAAGCAAAGCACTTGACTATTTGTCACGCAGCCCTCATACCCGATATGACATAATTTTAAAGCTTAAAGGCAAGGGATACGATGATCAAATAGCAGAGCTTGCAGCTAGTGAGCTTGAAGATATGGGCCTTATAGACGACAGAGAGTACGCCTCCCTTTATGTTGATTTGGCAAAGGAAAAGTGCTATGGCCCGTCAAAAATACGCTATGAGCTTGCTCACCACGGTGTGCCGACAGGGGTTATATCCGAAATTATGGAGTCGTTTGAGGGAACAGATACAGACGAGCTTGCCGAGCTTTTGCGACAAAAATACAGAGGTTGTGATTTTAGCGATGTAAAGGTAAAGCAAAGGGCATTTCGCTACCTTGCGTCACGGGGCTATGGCTTTGACAAAATAAATGAGGCAATACGCCATATGCAGGATGGAGAATAAACAATGAAAAATATAGGTTTTGTATCGCTTGGTTGTGCAAAAAACCTTACCGATACCGAAACAATGCTGGGAGTGCTTACCGACAGCGGATTTGCAATTACTGCCGACCCGTCGGACGCACAGGTACTTGTTGTAAACACTTGTGCATTTATAGACAGCGCAAAAGAGGAGTCTATAAACGCAATACTCGAAATGGCACAGTACAAGCAACATGGCAAATGCGAGCTGCTCATTGTAACGGGCTGCCTTGCCCAGCGTTATAAAAGTGAAATAGAACAACAACTTTGTGAGGTAGACATAATTCTTGGGACCTCCGATTACGATAAAATAGCCAATGTTATTACAGAATATTATAATAGCGGCAGTAAAAATTCGTATGTAGGCAGTGCCGATCGCGATGTGCCCGAAAATTTAACCAGAGTACGCAGCACACCTAAATACAGTGCATACCTTAAAATTGCAGACGGATGCGACAACCGATGCACCTACTGCATTATACCAAAGCTCAGGGGTAAATACCGCAGCCGCAGCGAACAAAGCATAATTGCCGAGGCAAAAGCCCTTGCGCTAGACGGGGTAAAAGAGCTTATACTTGTTGCTCAGGACACTGCATACTACGGCAAAGACAAAGGGGGATATAAGCTAGCACATTTGCTTAACCGATTGGGCAAAATTGATGGTATTGAATGGATAAGGCTGCAGTACTGCTACCCCGAAAATATTACAGATGATTTGATTGACGAAATTGCAAGCAATGCAAAGGTTGTAAAATACATTGATATGCCGCTGCAGCATATAAGCGACAATGTGCTCAAAAAAATGGGGCGCAAAAGCCGAAAGGCACAAATTGAGCAGCTTATAGATAAGCTGCGCAGCAAAATTGATGATGTGGTTATACGCACATCGCTCATTGTGGGCTTTCCTGGTGAAACAGACGACGACTTTGAGCAGCTTATGCAATTTGCAAAAAAGTATGAGCTTGACAAAGTAGGTGTTTTTGCATATTCAAAAGAGGAGGGGACACCTGCGTATAATTATGCAAATCAGGTTGAACCCGATGTGGCACAAGCAAGGCTAGATGCAATTATGTCACAACAAAAGCAGATATCAGCAAAAATCAACGAGGCAAAAATAGGCAAAAACATTAATGTAATTGCCGAGGGGTATGACGAAAGCGAATTTTGCTACATTGGCAGAACAAGCACCGACACCCCTGAGGTAGACGGAATTGCATATATTTACAGCGACCGACAGCTTAACGCAGGTGATATTGTTACCGCTTGCGTAATATGCGTAGATGAATATGATGTTGTTACAAAAGTGATATAAGGAGGACAAAACTATGACCACTGCTAACAAAGTAACTCTTTCAAGAATGTTACTTATACCGATATTTATGATTGTGCTTATGTGCAATATACCTTATGGTGATATTATTGCAATGGTTATATTTGCCGTTGCATCACTTACCGATGGAATAGACGGTCACATTGCACGCAAATACAATCAAATTACCGATTTTGGCAAGTTTTTAGACCCTCTTGCCGACAAACTGCTTATTGCAACGGCGCTTATATGCTTTGTAGAGCTTGGCAGGATGCCTGCATGGATGGCAGTAATAATTATTGCCCGTGAGTTTATTGTAACAGGCCTTCGCTCTGTGGCAGCATCAAAAGGTGTAATACTTGCAGCAATTATGACAGGCAAAATCAAAACCTGTATACAAATTGCAGCGTCAATTTGCGCATTTTTGTTTTACAGGGAGCCATTTGTTTTTGGCGGATATTCAATAGCGTGGTACGCAATGCTTGTGTCCACACTGTTTACAATATATTCGGGCTACGAGTACCTTGCAAAAAACTGGAAGTTAATTTCGGAGTCAAAGTAATATGAGCAAAAAATTTAAAAAAACGGGCATATTACCTGTATGGATTTTTGCTATTGCATTTGTTGTTTTTTTGTTGTTTTTTGACTCGGGGCACAACACTGTATTTGAGCACAATGGCAACTCACATATACAGCAAGCAGACACTTTGCCGGCAAATGGGGTATTTGTGCATTATATAGATGTTGGCCAGGGTGACAGTATATTTGTTGAGCTGCCCGATGAAAAATGTATGCTTATAGATGCAGGCGAAAACTTGTGCGGATATGATGTGGTTGAATATATACAATCAACAGGTGAGGACTACATTGACTATGTTGTTGCAACGCACCCTCATTCCGACCATATAGGCGGGATGGATGAGGTTATAAATTCAATTGACATTGGCACATTTTATATGCCTGACTGTTCACACACCACCCAAACCTTTGAAGATGTGTTGGACGCTCTTATACAAAATGAGGTTGACACTCAAATAGCAAAGGCAGGCGTTACAATTTGCAGCAACAACCAGCTCGAAATAAAAATTTTGTCACCTGTTTTAAGCCACTATCAAGAGCTTAACGATTTTAGTGCAGTTGTAAAGCTTACCTACGGCGATGTGTCATATTTGTTTACAGGCGATGCACAAATGTACGCCGAAAATCTTATTACATCAGACATAAGTGCAAATGTACTAAAGGTAGGCCATCACGGCTCGTCAAGCTCAACATCAGGTGACTTTTTAAAGCGTGTTGACCCTGAGGTTGCCGTAATTTCGCTGGGAGAGGACAACAGCTACGGGCATCCTCACTATGAGGTTATCAAAAGGCTCAAAAATTACGGAGTGCAAATACTCAGGACCGATACAGACGGAACTGTTGTTGTTGCAACCGACGGAAAAGATATATATTACTAAACTACACAAAAAAGAATATCCAAACCTCTTTGCTTTGACCGAAAGGAGACTGATTATGAATGGTAATGAATTAAGCCTGCAGGTGCTTATTGCGGCAATGAATCAGACAGATTTTTCTCTTATAAGGAATATGAACATAAACGCCGATTGTGTAATGGCAAACCAGACAGACAACACATCGGGCGGCAATTTTGAAATACAAAATCACAATGTAGCTGTTATCAACAGCACTCTTGTGGGCATAGGTGAAAACCGCAACCTTGCTATTGACAACGCAACAGCAGACATTGTGCTTTTTGCCGATGACGATATGGTGTATGCCAACAATATGGTTGAGGGCGTACTTAATGCATTTAAACAAAACAAAAAGGCAGATGTTATAATTTTTGGCTGTACCGAAACAGATTCAAACGGTGATGTTGTGATGGAATATGCACACAAAAACAGACGCCGTCTTTTTGCAAACAGCCTCAGATTTCCTGCATATGTAATTGCCGCAAGGCGCAAAAGGCTCAAACGCAAAAAGGTACGCTTTTCGTGTATGTTTGGCTCGGGCAGTGCTTATGCCTTTGGTGAGGACACTGTTTTTTTGGCAGATTGCTTTAAAAGAGGATTAAAGGTATATTCGAGCGATTTTAACATTGGTACAAGCACCAAGGAGCTTAAATGGTTTGAGGGGTACAACGACAAGTTCTTTTTTACAAAGGGTGCAATTTACAGCTGCATTTTTGGCAAGGCGGCCCCAATTGTGAGCATATACTATGCAAAAAAATATTCAAAAGTAACGGGTATTCCTTTTAAGGATATTTACAAAAATATTGAGGATGGAATAGACGATTATCAGGATAAAATAAAGTCTAACAATCTGCAAAGTGACGGAATGTAATAGCGCATATGACAAACGGGGATATTCCTTGTAAAAGGTGTGTCCCCGTTTGTTGTATGCATTTTAGCTACTTTATAAAGGCAGAATTTAATGACAAAATCGGTGCAAACGTCGTCTGCGGATGATAAGTGGTTTAACAAGTTGTAATTTTTCTGCCGTATGCTTTAGCGGCACGCACACACTCACTCAAGTTTTTTCGCTCGGGTGTGCTAAAATACCGAAATGCTAATGGAACTGATTTTATTTTTCGGCATTTTACCGTTAAAGCATATGACATCTAAAAACAACTTGTAAAAACCATATCATATGCAGACTCTGTTTTGCACCGATTTTGCTTTAAAGTGCGCACTTTATAGAAATGCTGCAATCCGAATACTGCCTTGATAAAGGCTTTACAAACTGTTTTTTTAGTTGGCGTTTTGGCAGGTAAAATAACGAAAACAAGATAAGTTCCCGACAGATTTCGTCATTTTAGCGCAACCACGACGAAAAAATTTCGGCGGCTTTGCGCGTGCCAACAAAACGTCAAATGAAAAAATTACAGTTTGTTAAGCTTTTTGAACGCAGTTTGCGGATTGCAGCATTTCGTTTAATATTTAGAAGAACGTGTGTCCTCATTTGTTATATGCATTTTAGCTACTTTACAGGTGACAAATGGGGATGCACCTTTTGCAAAGGAACATCCCCATCTGTCACTCAAATTTCCCAAGTAGCATTAGTTGCTTTTGGTACTTTATATATTTAAATCGAAGTTCGGATAATACCACAATGGCTAAGCTCAGGCTCCTTCATACTCACTTTTGTGCGCGGAGGTACGCTTGCTGTAATAAAGCAATTGCCGCCTATAATACTCTCTGCTCCTATTACAGTTTCACCGCCCAAAATAGATGCACCCGAATATATTGTAACATTGTCCTCAATAGTAGGGTGGCGCTTAACTCCTTTAAGCTGCTGTCCACTTCGGGTAGAAAGCGCACCAAGAGTAACACCCTGATACAGCTTTACATTGTTGCCAATAACACATGTTTCGCCAATAACAATTCCTGTGCCGTGGTCAATAAAAAAGTATTCACCAATTTTTGCACCGCTGTTTATGTCAATACCCGTAAGGCTGTGTGCGTGCTCTGTCATAATTCGCGGTATAAATGGCACATTTTGCTCATATAGCACATGGGCAATTCGGTAAACAAAAATTGCAAAAAGCCCAGGATACGAAAATATAATATCCTCTTTGCTTTGCGCAGCAGGGTCGCCGTCAAAGCCTGCCTGTACATCGGTAAGGAGTATCTTTTGCACATTTGGCAGCTGTGCTATAAAATGCTCGCTTATTTGTGCGGCTTTGCTTTCAATTTCATATTCGGTATCATTGCCGCATTTGTAACCAAAAGCAGCTTTTATCTGGCTTTTAAGGGTTGTGTATACATGTGAAAGCTGATATCCCGTGCTGTGCGCCGAAAAATCGCCTGCAATATTTTCCGCCTTAAAAAATCCCGGGAAAATAATATTTTTAACACTGTCTATAATTTCTATAACAGCATCACGCTCAGGCATTTTACTTGCCTTTGGCGCAAACAACGGTTCGTTTTTGTAGTTGTTGAGTATTTTATCAAGGGAGTCATTAATAATTTTGTGCTTGTCCATACTACACCTCCAATATTAAATATTTGTGTTGCTCAAAAACTCTTTGAGCCGCTCACTTTGGGGGTTTGTAAATATTTGTTCGCTTGTGCCCTGCTCGGCAATAACCCCTTTGTCCATAAATATTACCCTGTCCGAAATATTTTTTGCAAACATCATTTCGTGAGTTACTATTATCATTGTCATATCCTTGTCGGCAAGTGATTTAATAACCTTTAACACCTCGTTTGTTATTTCGGGGTCAAGTGCAGATGTAGGCTCGTCAAAAAGCATAATTTTTGGGTTGAGTATAAGTGCTCGTACAATTGCAGCTCTTTGCTGCTGACCGCCCGAAAGCTGGCAGGGGTAGTGGTTTGCCTTGTCGGGCAGCCCTGCTTGCTCAAGCAGCTTTAAGGCATTTTGCTTTATTTCGGCAATTATTGCCGCTTTGTTTTTGTGCCAGTCGGGGCGCTTTTTGGCAAGCATTTTTGGCGCGAGCATTATGTTTTCCATAACTGTGTACTGCGGAAACAAATTAAACGACTGAAAAACAAAGCCAAATTTGAGCTGTGCCTCGCGTATTTGAGCGGCGCTCTTTTTGGTATTGCTGTTAAAAATTTCTTCTCCGTCAAGGTAAATAGTGCCGCAGTCTGCCTCTTCCAAAAAGTTTATGCAACGCAAAAATGTAGTTTTGCCGCTGCCTGACGAACCTATTATCGAAACAACCTCACCCTTTTCCATAGTGAGATCTATCCCTTTTAATATTTCGGCTTTGCCAAAGCTTTTTTTAATGTTTTTTATTTCAAGTATCGCCATATGTGCTCTCCTTATCCCTTATAATAATCAAGCTTTTTTTCAATATAGCCAAAAACAATTGTTAAAATTCCGCAAAACAGCAGGTAAAACAATCCCGAGTAAAATAGCGGCCATATAAGAGCTTTTGCCGAAATGTATCGCTGCGCAACCATTATAATTTCTTCGACTGCAATAATTCGTGCAAGGGAGGTGTCTTTTACAAGGGTAATAATTTCGTTGCCCATAGGCGGTACAATACGCTTTATTACCTGAAAAAGTATAACCTTAAAAAACACCTGAGCTTTTGTCATGCCGAGCACCTGACCTGCCTCGTACTGACCCTGAGGTATAGCCTCAATGCCTGCACGATATATTTCCGAAAAATATGCACTGTAATTAATTACAAATGCAATGAGCACGGCAGTGAGTCTTGGCAGTGCATCTGCATCAAAAATAAGGCTCGGGCAATAAAATATTACTATAATTTGCAGCATAAGAGGAGTGCCGCGTATTATCCATACAAATGTTTTAAACAACCACTTTACAGGCTTTATTTTGCTCATTGAGCCAAATGTTATAATAAGCCCCAACGGAAGCGAAAATACCAAGGTTATCAAAAATATGTTAAATGTAGTTTGAAAGCCTTTTAAAAGTGTCATTGTAACACTTAAAAGCTGTGCAAAATCAAAGTTTGCAAAAAAGTTGGCAATGCTATAAAAAAAATCACCTATGTAATTAAAAATTAATGTTACAAAATCCATAAATACCTCATCTTAAAACAACCTAAAGGATTGCCGGTAAACCCGGCAATCCTTTTACTTGCTTTATAAAATTTTGTTTGCGTTAAATCAAAATAAATTAAACACGCAACAACTGCGGCGACTGCCGCTTTTTGACAAAAAATGTAATTATTTAAATGTGTAGCCCCTTATTTTACCAAAATAGCTGACATATCGTATTTTGCAGCAATTTCGTCCATTGTGCCGTCAGCAACAAGTTCAGCTGTAATTTCGTTAACCTTTGCAGCAGCATCAGAGCCTTTTCTGAAGCCAATGCCGTATTCTTCAACAGCAAGGTCAAGTCCGTCAATAATCATAAGGTCAGCATAATCTGTGCCTTCGCCTACCATTGCGCTTGCAAGTGTGTAGTCAAGTACAACTGCATCAGCTGTGCCCGATTTAACTTCCAAAAGACCGTCTGTCTGTTTTGCAACTGCTACATAGTTTGCTTTTGCAAGGTTTTCGTCGTCTGCAATAGCACCTTCGCCTGCCGATTCAATTTCGGCAACAAGGTTTGCCTCGCTAAGTGATGCTGTATCTGTGTATTTATCAGCATTTTGTGCTTTTATAACAACAACCTGTTTGTTTGAAATATATGGTGTTGTAAATTCAATATTTTCTTTTCTTTCTTCTGTAATGGTAAAGCCGTTCCATACACAGTCGATGTTTTTGGCATTAAGCTCAATTTCTTTTGTGTCCCAGTTGATTTCAACAAATTCGGGAGCTACACCAAGCTTTTCGCAAACAGCTTTTGCATATTCTGTGTCAAAGCCAACAAATTCGCCATTGTCATCTGTGTAGTTCATAGGCTCATAAACTGTGTAACCAATAACCATTTTGCCGTTTTCTGTAATATAAGCAAGGTCGCTCTCGGTTTGTGTTTGGTTGTTGCATGCTGCAAAAGAGAGTGCAAGCACCAATACTAACATAATTGATAATAATTTTTTCATAATAAATTCCTCCGTTTTTGGTTTGTTATGGTTCATATTGTATCACATTACTTTAGCAAAGTAAAGTGATAAATTGATAAATCGTTAAATTTTGGTAAATTCATACTAATTAATATGCAACTTGTTATTAAATATGCACAAGTTTTAATATGTATTAAGTCACATATAAATCATATGTAAGGAGTGGAGCGGCAAAATAATTTGGCTTTGCTGCTTTTTTTTGTTGTTATTGCCAATTGTACAACCAAATTATCAATAAATTTCAAAAAACTATTTGATTTTTTGTTATAATGTTATATAATATATGATAGTATATAATATTTTACAGGAGGTTAAACAATGCCCAACCGCGAATTTAAAGTTGAAGCATCAAAAATACAGGGTGAGTTTAAGCTGGAATCCATTTTTACACCCGATGATTTTGAAAAAGTAACAATTTCAAACAACGAAGTAAATCGCCCAAGCCTTCAGATTGCAGGCTTTTTTGAGTATTTTGACAACTCTCGTATTCAGATTATAGGTATGGTAGAAACCTCGTATCTTTTGCATTTGGAGCCAGGTGAGCGTATGTGTGCCCTTGAGGCCCTGTTTGAAAAAAAACCCCCGCTTGTTATTGTTACACGGGGTATGGATATACTTGCCGAAATGGCACAGATGGCACAAAAGTATGATGTGCCTCTTATGCGTACACACCTTTCGACATCGCGTTTTTTGGCAGCGCTTATTGCATATCTTAACATTCAGCTTGCACCGCGCATTACAATGCATGGTGTGCTTGTAGAGGTGTATGGTGAAGGTATATTGCTGCTTGGTGACAGCGGAGTGGGTAAGAGTGAAACGGCAATTGAGCTTGTAAAACGCGGTCACCGCCTTATAGCAGACGACGCAGTTGAAATAAAGCGCGTGTCCGATACCACACTTGTTGGCTCATCACCCGAAATTATACGTCATTTTGTTGAATTAAGGGGTATTGGCATTGTAGATGTACGAAGGATTTTTGGTATGGGAGCAATAAAGGATACCGAAAAAATTGATATGGTTATCAATCTTGAAATATGGCAGGACAAAAAGCAGTACGACAGGCTCGGCATAAGCACCGAGTACAACAATATACTTGATATAGATGTACCAGCTATTACACTACCTGTAAAACCTGGCCGAAATCTTGCTGTAGTAATTGAGGTTGCCGCTATGAATAACAGGCAAAAACGAATGGGCTACAATGCGGCAGAAGCATTAAACAACAGATTGATGAGTGATATGGAACAAAAAATAAAACAGAGTCAGGGGGAAATTTAATGATTTATTTAGGTGTTGATATTGGCGGTACAGGAATAAAGGTAGGAGCCGTTACCGAAAAATATGAGCTTATTTGTAAAGAGAGTGCCCCAACCAAGGCTTCGCTTGGGTACGAGGTGCTTGCAAAGGACATTGCAGACCTTATTGCAAAAGTGATGGAAAAGCAAAATCTATCTTTTGACGATATTGGCGCTATAGGACTTGGCTGCCCTGGCTCAATTGATGACAAAAATGGTGTTGTGCTTTATTCTAACAATATTAATCTTAAAAATGCGCCTCTTTGTGCAGAGGTAAAAAAATATATAAACAAACCTGTATTTATAGGCAATGATGCAAATTGTGCTGCTATTGGTGAGTATTTTGCACTTGGCAGTGATGCACAAAACTTTGTTGCAATAACTCTGGGCACAGGTATTGGCGGCGGAGTTATTATAAACAAAAAATTGTATACCGGCTCAAATGGTGTTGCAGGAGAGCTTGGTCACACCACACTTATTATGAATGGCGAAAAGTGTTCGTGCGGAAGATTGGGTTGCTGGGAGGCTTACGCATCTGTTACAGCACTCAACCGCGATGCAGTAAGAGCAGCAGAGCAAAACCCCGAATCTGCTCTTGCAAAAGCTATTGAACAAAATGGCAAATCTACAGGCAAGCTTGTATTTGACGCAGCAGATGGCGGATGCCCCGTTGCAAAAGCAGTTACAGATAAGTATGTTGAATATGTAGGCGAGGGAATTGTAAACCTTATTAATATATTCCAGCCCGATTGCCTTGTTGTAGGAGGCGGTGTAAGCGGCAGAGGCGACAAGCTCATTGCTCCTGTAAAGGAATATGTGTACAAAAGAGTTTATGGCGCAGGCACAGTTGATAATGTTCCTATTGAAATTGCAAAGCTCGGCAATGATGCGGGTATTATAGGTGCAGCACTTTTGGCACTTTTATAATGGGAGAGGCTCTGATGGATAATTGTATTTTTGACACTCTTGTTAAAATTGCGGGCAGCAGCAATGTTTTTAAAGATGAACCTATGAAAAACAGATGCACATTTAAAACAGGAGGCAATGCAGCATATTTTGCAGAGCCGTCAAGTGCACAGCAGGTTGCAGATATTGTAAAATATGCAAAAGAAAATGATATTCCGTTTTTTGTTGTTGGCAACGGCTCAAACCTTTTGGTTAGTGATTTTGGCTATGATGGTATAGTTGTTTGCATAGGCAAAAATATGTCGGATGTAACTGTATTGGGAACCAGAGTAAGCGCAATGGCAGGCGCAACACTTGCAAAGGTTGCATCTGTTGCTGCCAAAAACTCACTTACAGGCTTTGAATTTGCATCGGGCATACCTGGCACTGTGGGTGGCGCTGTGTATATGAATGCAGGCGCATACGGCGGCGAAATTAAAGATGTTGCAGTTAAAACAACATATATAGATGAATTTGGCAATATTGCTACGGTTGAAGGTAAAAATCACCAATTTGGCTACCGTACCTCTCTGTTTAAAAATGACGGCATTGTGGTTGAATGTGAGTTTGAATTTAAAAAGGGCGATGCACATCACATTGCTGCCCTAATGGCAGATTTTAACAACCGTCGCAAGCAAAAGCAGCCGCTCGAATACCCAAGTGCAGGCAGTACCTTTAAGCGCCCCGAGGGTTATTTTGCAGGCAAGCTCATTGAGGACAGCGGACTTGGCGGATACACCATTGGCGGTGCAAGTGTCTCTCAAAAGCACAAAGGCTTTGTTATAAACAATGGCAATGCAACAACGGCAGATATAGTAAGCCTTATTTGCCACATACAAAAAACAGTATATAAAAATTACGGTGTTTTGCTTGAGCCTGAGGTTCAGTTTTTGGGCGAGGGCTTTGCAACCTATACACCATAAAGGATATTACACAGTGCAAGGGGTGATTTTAAGTTGAAATTTGTTATTATTACAGGTATGTCCGGCTCGGGCAAAAGTAATGCAATAAAGCATTTTGAAGATATAGGCTACTATTGCATAGACAATATGCCTCCAAAGCTTTTTACAAAGTTTGCACAACTTTGCACTCAGCTTGAGGGCGGTATAACCAAAGTGGCATTTTCAATAGATACCCGAAGCGGAAAAATGTTTCGTAATTTGTGTGAGTGTCTTGATGATTTTGAAAAGGAAGTAGGCATGTACGAAATTTTGTTTTTGGACTGTGCCGACGAAATTTTAATAAAAAGATACAAAGAAAGCCGACGCTCTCATCCGCTAGCTGATGCAGGCAACCTTGATGAAGGCTTAAAAAAGGAGCGCAAGCTGCTTGAAGATATACGCAAAAGAGCCAACTACATTGTTGACACATCAAATATGAAGGTGAGTCAGCTAAAAGAGTATATAGCAACTGTCTTTGCATCCGAAACAGATACAAAAAAGCGAATTGCAGTAAATGTAATGTCTTTTGGCTATAAATACGGAATCCCAAAGGATGCCGATCTTATGCTTGATGTGCGCTTTTTGCCAAATCCTTTTTATATACCCGAGCTTAAGGAAAAGACGGGGCTTGACAAAGAGGTATCGGGCTATGTAATGGGCTTTGCGGAATCGAGGGAGTTTGCCGACAGGCTCAACGATATGTTTAAATTTTTGATGCCTCAGTATATAAAAGAGGGCAAATCAAATCTTATTATTGCAATAGGCTGCACAGGCGGCAAGCACCGCTCTGTTACTCTTGCAAATGAGCTTGCAAACTACCTTACAGGGATAGGCTACAACACATTTGTAAATCACAGAGATATCAATAAGGACAGAATTGTTACAGTTGGTCAAAATTAAAAGGGGAATAGGATATGTCTTTTTCTTCTGATGTAAAAAACGAAATAATTTCAAAAGAATACACAAGCGAAGCATCTGCTTTGTCAGAGCTTGCGGCAATAGTGTGCTTTGGCGGAAGGCTCAAAAAAACAAGCGGCAGATATGAGCTTTCTTTTGTAACCGAAAATCCGCGTATTGCAAGGCGCATTTACTCTCTTTTAAAGGGAACTCTAAATGTAAATTCACGCATAAAAATACGCAAAAATTCTACTGCTTCGTTTTATGATGTTGTTGTAGATAATGAGCAGGATATTGAATATGTTTTCAGGTCATTATATCTGATAAGCAAAAACGATGTGCTTGACAATTTTATAAATTATCATTTAGACGGCAAGCTCACCTCTACTCATGAGGGGGCGCGCTCTGTTGTGAGAGGTGCATTTCTTGTTGGGGGCTCGGTTATGAATCCTCAAAAAACTTATCATTTGGAATTTACAACAAGCCGATTTGGCATTGCAAACGATTTTATGGCACTGCTTGAGGGTATGGGTATTGCGGCAAAGCTTGTAATGCGCAAGTCAAAATGCGTTATGTATTACAAAAACAGCGAGGACATAACAGATGTGCTCACAATCCTTGGGTCAGTTAATTCACTTATGGAATATCACAATGCAAAAATTGTAAAAGAAATGCGCAATAATGTAAACCGCACTGTAAACTGCGAAACTGCAAACCTTAACAAAACAGTTGATGCATCGGTGGAGCAGGTAAAGTGCATACAAAAGCTTATAGACAACGGTAGGTTTAACTCACTGCCCGAAAATTTAAAGGAAATTGCAAATTTGCGTATGCAATACCGTGAGCACAGCTTAAAAGAGCTTGGTGAGATGCTGTCTACTCCCATAGGCAAGTCGGGAGTTAATCATAGGCTGCGCAAAATAATGGATATTGCAAGTACAGACTAAAATATAAATTTAAAAAGGAGGCCGAAAATATGAGTTTTGTTCATCTTCATGTGCACACGCAATATAGCCTTCTTGATGGAGCGTCGGACATTTCAAAACTGCTCAGTAAGGCGCAATCAGAGGGTGCAACCTCTGTTGCAATTACTGACCATGGTGTTATGTACGGCGCTGTAAATTTTTATACCGAGGCAAAAAGAAAAGGCATAAAGCCGCTTATAGGATGCGAGGTTTACACTGCACCCAGAAGCCGCTTTGACAAGGTTTACGGCATCGACTCCGACTACGGCCACCTCGTGCTTATTGCCAAAAACAATGAGGGCTACAAAAATCTTATGACACTTGTGTCATATGGGTTTACCGAGGGGTATTACTACAAGCCCAGAGTTGATTTTGAGCTGCTCAAAAAACACAGCGACGGGCTTGTTGCCTTAAGCGGATGCTTGCGGGGCGATGTTGCACGCAAGCTTATAAATGGTGATTTTGACGGTGCGGTAAGTGTTGCAAACAAATATGCCGACATTTTTGGCAAAGATGATTTTTATATCGAAATTCAAAATCACGGCATAGATGCAGAAATTCAGATTATTGACAATTTGTGTGCCGTGGCGGCAAAGTGCGGGCTTAAAACCGTTGCCACAAATGATGTACATTATGTAAACAAAGATGATGCATTTTTGCAGGATGTGCTCACATGTATTCAGACGGGCAAAAAGATTTCCGATGCTGACAGGCTTAAATTTGAAAATGACGAGTTTTACTTTAAATCGGAAGCTGAAATGCGCAAAATATTTGCAAAATACCCCGACAGTATAGACCAAAGCGGTGTAATTGCCGACAAATGCAATGTAGAGCTTGATTTTGACACAGTTCATCTCCCAAAAGCACAAATTGATACGAATCTTTCAAACGAGGAATATTTAAGACAGCTGTGTATTGAGGGTGCAAAGCAAAAATATGGCTTGTTAACGGACAAGCTGCTTGAGCGGATGGATTATGAACTGGGCACAATAAGCAAAATGGGCTATACCGACTATTTTTTAATTGTGTGGGATTTTATAAAATACGCAAAATCAAATGACATTATGGTTGGGCCGGGCAGAGGTTCTGCAGCTGGCAGCCTTGTTGCATATTGCCTTAACATTACCGAAATTGACCCAATAAAATACGACCTTATTTTTGAGCGGTTTTTAAACCCCGAAAGAGTAAGTATGCCCGATATAGACATAGACTTTTGCTACAAGCGCCGCGACGAAGTAAAGGATTATGTGGTAAAAAAGTATGGCAAGGACAGAGTGGCTCAAATTGTTACCTTTGGTACCCTTGCGGCGCGGGCAGCAATCCGTGATGTAGGCAGGGTTATGGATATTGAGAGCTATGTTGTTGACAAGGTGGCAAAATCGGTGCCCGAGGTGCTGCACATAAAGCTTAACGATGCCATAAAAGAAAATGCCGAGCTTGGCAGGATGTATGATACCGACCCCAAAATAAAAAAACTGCTCGACACCGCAATGGCACTAGAGGGCTTTCCTCGCAATTGCTCAACTCATGCGGCAGGCATAGTTATAGCTGACGGGCCGCTAAACAATTATGTGCCCTTGCAGGATGGCGAAAATGGTGTTGTTACCCAATATCCTATGGACAATTTAGAGGCACTGGGTATGCTTAAAATGGACTTTTTGGGGCTTAGAAACCTCACCATTATTCAGGATACTGTAAGACTTGTGCAAAAAACACAAGGCACAAAAATAGACTTAAAAAATTTTGATTATAATGACAGCGATACATTTAAAATGATAATGTCGGGAGATACCGACGGGGTGTTTCAGCTTGAAAATCCCGGACTTCAGCTTTTTATGCAAAAGTTTTGCCCAAAATGTATAGATGATGTAATAATTACAACCTCAATATATCGCCCCGGGCCCATGGACCAGATTCCGGAATTTTTGCAAAATGTAAAAAATCCTGACAAAATAAAATACATTCATCCAAAGCTTGAGCCTATACTTAAGCCTACCTATGGTGCTATTATTTATCAGGAGCAGGTTATGGAAATTGTGCGCTCCCTTGCAGGTTATTCGCTCGGTAGGGCTGATTTGGTGCGCCGTGCAATGGCAAAAAAGAAGCACTCTGTTATGGAAAGTGAACGGCAGGTGTTTGTTTATGGCCACACGGTTGGAGAAAAAATAATTGTACCTGGTGCTGTTCGACTTGGAATTGACGAAAAAAAAGCAAATGAAATTTTTGATTATCTTATAGATTTTGCAAATTACGCTTTTAACAAATCACACGCAGCGTGCTATGCAACGGTGGCATATCAGACTGCATACTTAAAGAGGCATTACCCTGTGGAATATCTTGTGGCACTGCTTATGAGCCTTATAGGTAACTCGCACAAAATAAACAAGTATTTAAAGAGCTTTGCAAAATACGGCATAAAGCTGCTTGCGCCAAATGTAAACAAGTCGTTTGCAACATTTTCGGCAGAGGGTACAAACATTCGCTATGGGCTATCAGCAATAAAAAATGTGGGTATGCAATTTCCTTATGATATTGCAAAAGAGCGTGAGCAAAATGGTGAATTTACCAGCTTTGGTGATTTTGTAAGGCGCATGGCACGGTACGACACCAACAAACGCACTGTAGAAACACTTATAAAAGCTGGTGTGTTTGACTCGCTTTACAGCAACCGCAAGGCACTTATAATGAGCTATGACAAAATGATGGACATAGCCGCAAGCGATGCACGACTGGCTATGTCGGGGCAGGTAAGCTTGTTTGATGGCGATATGGCTGAGCCTGCCGTTACCGATAGGCTTATATATGATAATGTCGCCGATTATACAACTGCACAAAAGCTTGCCTTTGAAAAGGAATTTGCAGGTATGTACATTTCGGCACATCCCCTTGATGATTATGCTGCAAAGGCAAAGGCCTTTTCAAATACAAATATTTACAAAATACACGAAAACCCCAATTTAGACAAAGTACGCCTTTGCGGCATACTGTCTGAAATACGCAAAAAACGCACAAAAAGCGGCATAACCATTGTGACAATGACATTTACCGACTTTTATTCCGACATTGAGCTTGTTGCCTTTGAAAAAACCTTTGCGGCATATGCTGCATATATTGTAGACGGGGAGGCTGTATGTATAGAGGCATCGGTAAACAATAGGGGTGAGGGCAAGGTAAGCCTTAATTTGTCAAGTATGACGCCTCTTTCGTCACTTAGCATCCCACACAGCAAAAAGCTATATGTACGGGTTAAATCAAAAGACAAAATAGATGCTGTTACAAGCATAACCCAAAAATACGGCGGTGATACACCTCTTTGCATATATGCAAAGGATACAGGTGTGCTCTACAATGGTGACAGTTCAAAAAATGTTGCAATTTGCAACAAGCTGATAAAAGAGCTTTGTGATGTGTTTGACGACGAAAATGTAAAAATAAATTAATTTTAAAATATGTTTATATAATACTTTCCGACAAATATGTATGTCATTCCAAAATATGTAAAAAATAGTCAAAAATACTTGATTTTTTGGGCAAAAAGGAGTATCATATATACTGCGTATGTATTTTTTTAATACATATACAAAACATATGTATACAAAATGTTTATATAAATTCGGAGGTTCAAAATGTCAGTCAAAAGTGTTGGAGTATTAACAAGCGGCGGTGACGCACCGGGTATGAATGCGGCTGTTAGGTCGGTTGTACGCTGCGGGCTAGCTGCAGGGTTTAAAATGTATGGTATATATGATGGCTACAAAGGTCTTTTAAAGGGCGAGATTGAAGAGTTTACCACCCGAAATGTGTGTGATATTCTCTCGCGCGGAGGCACAATTTTGTCTACTGCAAGATGCAACGAGTTTAAAGAGCTTGAGTATCAAAAAAAAGGTGCCGAAATAGCAAAAAAGTTTGGCCTTGATGCAATAGTTGTAATAGGCGGTGACGGCAGCTTTATGGGTGCCAGAGCACTTGCAAATTTGGGTATTCTTACCATTGGCATACCAGGCACAATCGACAACGACATTGCATGCAGTGAGTATACAATAGGCTATGACACAGCTCTTAACACAGCTATGGAAGCAATAGACAAAATCAGAGATACAATGACAAGCCACAACAGATGTTGTCTTGTAGAGGTTATGGGGCGCAATGCAGGCTACCTTGCACTTAACATTGCAGTTGCAACAGGTGCCGAAACAGCCCTAATTCCCGAAAAGGGATTTGACTTGCAGCGTGATGTAATAGAGCCTGTAAAAAGAGCAAAATCATCAGGCAAAAAAAATCACATCATCATAGTTGCCGAAGGTGTAGATATAGATGTTGTTGCTGTGGCAAAGCAGGTTGAGGAAGCTACGGGTATGTCTACAAGAGCATCAATCCTCGGTCACATTCAGCGAGGCGGCAATCCTACCTGCCGTGACAGGGTAACTGCATCGCAAATGGGTCAGAGAGCTATTGAACTTTTGCAGGAGGGAAAAACCAGCAGAGTGGTGTGCGTTAAAAATGGCAAAATTACCGATATGGATATAAACCAAGCACTCGCAATGGATAAAAAGAAGATTGATGAAGAAGAATTTCTTCTTTCGCAGATGCTTGCGTTTTAACAGAGGACAGTATGAAAATATTAAGTATTATTTTATTGATTTTAGGTGCTTTGGTTACTTTTTTAGGCCCTAAAATTGCAAAAAACATTTATAAGGGCGAACAGCTTGATGACAACAAAAAAGTTGCTGTTAAATCAATAGGCCTTGTAATTGTAGTAATTGCAGCAATGATTGCGTTTTTAAATTAAAAGAGGTGCAATAATGGATATTAAAAAGGAACTACCAAAAACATATGACCCCTCTCAGGTAGAGGACAGAATATATGAAAACTGGGTAAAAAATGAATACTTTGAGGCACAGCCCGACAGCAAAAAAAAGCCGTACACCATAGTTATACCACCCCCAAATGTTACAGGTCAGCTGCATATGGGTCACGCCCTTGATGAAACATTGCAGGATATTCTTATCAGATACAAAAGAATGAAAGGATATGCAGCACTTTGGATCCCCGGTACTGATCACGCAGGTATTGCCACACAGATTAAGGTTGAGGCAGAACTCAGAAAAGACGGCCTCACCAGATACGACCTTGGAAGAGAAAAATTTTTGGAAAAGGTATGGGATTGGAAGTACAATTATGGCAATCGTATTATAAATCAGCTCAAAAAGCTTGGCTCATCGTGCGCATGGTCAAGAGAGCGCTTTACAATGGACGAGGGTTGCTCCGAGGCAGTAAAAGAGGTTTTTGTTAAGCTATACAATAAAGGCCTTATTTATCAGGGCAGCAAAATTATTAACTGGTGCCCTCACTGTATTACCGCTTTGTCCGACGCTGAGGTAGAATATGCTGAGCAGGACGGCAATTTTTGGCACATTAAATATCCTGTTAAAGACAGCGATAAATTTGTTGAAATTGCAACCACAAGACCCGAAACACTTTTTGGTGACACAGCGGTTGCTGTAAACCCCGATGATGAAAGATATAAAGATTTGGTTGGCAAAACACTTATTCTCCCGCTTGTTGGCAGGGAAATCCCTGTTATTGCAGACCAATATGTAGATAAAGATTTTGGAACAGGCTGTGTTAAAATTACACCTGCCCATGACCCCAACGACTTTGAAGTGGGCGAGCGTCATAATTTAGAGCAAATCAAGGTTATGAACGACGATGCAACAATGAACAAGTTTGCAGGCAAATACTGCGGTATGGACAGATACCAATGCCGCAAGCAAATGATAGAGGACCTTAAGGAACAAGGCCTGCTTGTAAAGGTTGTGCCTCACAAGCACAATGTTGGTCAGTGCTACCGCTGCTCAACTACTGTAGAGCCAATTATTTCAAAGCAGTGGTTTGTAAAAATGGAGCCTCTCGCAAAGCCTGCAATTGAGGTTGTTAAAAATGGTACTGTAAAATTTGTCCCCGACAGATTTTCAAAAACATATCTCAACTGGATGGAAAATGTACATGACTGGTGTATTTCGCGTCAGCTTTGGTGGGGTCACCGTATACCTGCATTTTACTGCGATGACTGCGGCAAAACCACCGTATCCAAAGAGGTTATTAGCAAGTGCCCTCACTGCGGTGGCTCGGTTAAGCAAGACCCAGATGTGCTCGATACATGGTTCAGCTCTGCATTGTGGCCATTTTCAACACTTGGCTGGCCAAACGGCAAAGAGGATTTTGATTATTTTTATCCTACAGCAACACTTGTTACAGGATACGATATTATATTCTTCTGGGTTGCACGAATGATATTTTCAGCGTTAGAGCAAACGGGCAAAGCTCCTTTTGAGCACGTGTTTATTCATGGTATTGTGCGTGACAGTCAGGGCCGCAAAATGAGCAAATCTCTTGGCAACGGTATTGATCCGCTTGAGGTTATTGCCGAGTACGGAGCAGATGCTCTACGCTTTACATTAGCTACAGGCAACTCTCCAGGTAACGATATGCGATACTACAAAGAGAGAGTTGAGGCAAGCAGAAATTTTGCAAACAAGATATGGAATGCATCAAGATTTTTGCTTATGAATATGGATATAGAGAGTATTGAGCTGCCTAAAGAGGATAAACTCAAAACTGAGGACAAATGGATACTTTCGGTGTTTAACCGTGTGGCAAAAGAGGTTGGCGAAAACATAGACAAGTTTGAGCTTGGTGTTGCCGTTAGCAAAATTTATGACTTTATATGGGACAACTATTGCGACTGGTACATAGAGCTTGTTAAACCCCGACTCTATGCAAAAGACGAAAGCTGCGAGTCGGCACAAAAGGTTCTTGCATTTGTACTGGCAAATTCGCTTAAACTGTTGCATCCGTTTATGCCATTTATTACCGAAGAAATATTTGGTTATTTGCCTACAGGGCAAGAGAGCATTATGATTTCCAAATGGCCCGAATATGATGAAAAGCTTGTATTTGAAGATGACGAAAAGAAAATGCAACTTATAATGAATGCCATTTGTGAAATTCGTAACATCCGTACACAAATGAATGTTGTACCAAGCAAAAAGGCAAAGGTAATTGTTGTTGCCGAAGATCCTGATATGTGGGTTGGCAGCGAAGTATTTTTTGAAAAGCTCGCAAGTGCATCGCAAACAGTTATTCAAAACAACAAACATGGCATAGACGAAAATGCTGTTACAGGTGTTGTAGACGGGGCAGAGCTGTTTATACCTCTTGATGAGCTTGTAGACAAGCAAAAAGAGCTTACTCGCCTTAATGACGAAAAAAAGCGCCTTGAGGCCGAAATTAAGCGAGTAGAGGACAAACTGAATAATGCTGGCTTTGTTGCAAAAGCTCCCGAAAAGGTTGTAAACGAAGAAAGAGAAAAAGGCGAAAAATACAAACAAATGCTCCAAAAGGTTATCGAAAGCATCCAAAAGCTTTAATACCAGTATAAAAAGGGAAAATCGCAAGGCGGTTTTCCCTTTTTTGAAAAACTATAATGTATTAAATTTGTTTGTTGATTTTAGCGTTGTATTTGCAACACATCAATATAAGTTTTTTCAAATTCACGATTTGCACTAACGCGTTTAATATGTCGACTTAATGTAACCAGAATTTATGTAGTGTTGAGCTTGACTAAAAGCCAAGCATATCAATTTTGCAATTATAAAAAATAAAGTGAATACCCCACACTCGAACAGTTTGTATATTGAATAATGTTTTTTGTCCTGACTTGACACGAGTAAAAAACTTGTCGAAACTTGTTAAATAACTACGAAAGGTGTGAAATTATGAAGAAAAAAGTGTTATCAATTCTTTTAATTGTAAGTTTGATGGTAGGAGGTATATCTTGCTTTGGTGTATCTGCAAGTGAAGTCCCCAATACTCAAGATGAAAATACTATTGAATATAGCAAGTCAGATGAAGGCTATGATTATGGTAATACTGTTTATATTATAAGGGATAAAGAAACGAAACAGATTATTCCTTTTTCGGTAGGTCCTCTTGATGGATATAGTTATGCTTATCTTCCGAAAAACAGCGATTTTACGGTTGAAAAAGTAGAAAAATATGCAACACCTTTTAATGATTTAGGTGAGAAATATAAGTATGATTTATACATAAATGAAATTTCGGCAAGAGAAGTTGTTGCAGGATATGAAGATGGAAGCTTTAAACCCGATAAAGAACTGACAAGAGCAGAAATGGCAACGATTTTTACAAGAATGTTTAGTGTTCCTAAAACTCGCTCTACATCGTGCTTTGAGGATATTCCTGAAAATCATTGGGCAAAAGAATATATAATGGCACTTGTAGATAAAGGCGTGTTTATGAAGGATACAAAATTTAATCCCGATTCAGTTATTACTCGTGAACAACTTATTGCTATGACATTCCGTATGCTTTCTGATATGGGAAAAATTGAGCCACAGGAAACCAAAATGGATTTCTCTAAATATAAGGATTTGGACAAAGTGTCTGATTATGCTAAAGTGGCATATAAAGCATTAACGCAGGACGGTTATCATCTTTTGGTAGAACTTGTTGACCATGAGTTTATGGATACTGCAGATGACGAATTCTTCTGGTATCCGCAGCAGGCTGTAACAAGATTGGAATGCTGTGAGTTCTTGTATCAGTTTATCCGAACTTTCTTTAATAATCATGCACCTGCTATTTTGAAAGATACGGCTCCACAGATAGAAATACCTGTTTTGGATGGTTCGACATCAACTTATGCAATAACACAAAACATATATAGTGCATATTATCAGAATTATGATAATCACCCGGACTTTCCTAAATCACATAGTAAAACGGTTGCATCGTACAAGCGTCTGATTGATGGCGAGGTTGAAATGATATTTGTTCCCGATGCAGGCGAAGAAGTGTTAAAGTATGCAGAAGAAAAGAATGTAAAGCTCAAGTTTATACCGATTGCTGATGAGGCACTTATATTCTTTACAGGAACAAAAAACAAAGTAGATAATATCACAACAGAACAACTCCACGATATTTATGTAAATAATGGCATAACTAATTGGAAAGAGCTTGGCGGAGAGGATGGCACGCTTGCTGCATATTGTAGAAATGAAGATAGCGGAAGCCATGCTCAAATGGAACAGTTTGTATTGGATGGAAAAGAAATAAATGAGAATATATCAAAAGAACGCACTTCAATTATGATGTCGAGCATTCTTACAGAGGTTGATGATTATAACCGAAAGAACGAAGGCAACTATGCTATGGGATATAGTTTGTTCTACTATTACTTAGTTAATTCCTCTGTGCTTGGTCCTCTTGACTTGAAATTCTTGAGCATAAACGGTGTAGCTCCAACCGAAGAAACAATTTCTAATGGAACTTATCCATATACAACAAGCTACTATGCAGTAATTCGTGACGGTGAAAACAATCCAAAGGTCGATGCATTCGCAGAACTTATGCGGGGAGAATTCGGCCAATTGATAGCTGCACAAAGTGGACTTGGTGTTAAGAGATACTATGGAGAGTAAGAATGTATTGTGGTAGGCAATAAATTCTGAACGATTACAGTAGTGCAAAAAGTAATGGGGAGGTGTGCTTTTGAATAAAGTTGAAATTGGTGGTTTTTTGCGATTGTTCAATCGACACGGATATGTTCTAGATTTTAGTACAAGCGGTTTTGATGCTTTTACTTTGGATAGCGTTGGAGTTGCATTATGTCAAAAATACGAACTTTCCAAAGGCGCATCTTTAACTGCGTTAGAGGAAAAAAACAATAAGTAGCTACACATAGCACAAAGATGCGATTATGTGGTGATTTTACTCGTGTCAAGTCCATGCAATTTAAAAGATTAGTTTGCCGATTTTGATATTTACATATACTATCGGGAGCGGGAAAATCCAGCATTCTCGCGGGTTCTAAAGAATTTTGTTCGAGAGAATACAGATTGAAAATTACATATAATTTAATTTGAGGAGAGATTATGAGTATTATTGATTATTTGAATTCACGAAATGAAATGGCAAAAAATATACTCGCAAACAATTCGGGTATTGAGGTTGAAACATTGGTTGGTGTTGGTAAGAAAGGCGCACAATTGCTGAGGGATATATCGATAGCGTTAATAAATAAAAATTACAAAGAAGCAAGAACTGTTATAAATTGTAGTTTTGTTATGAATGAAAATTTGTTGGATGTCCATCATGATGATATAAGCTGCATTATGACTTTTGTGGCAAGAAAAGAAATGTCATATAAGGATTTTGTGGGGATTGCTTATGAATCTTTGTTGCATGAAAACTATGTTCTTTTTTATGCAATGATTTCATTGATAATATATAAATTAAATAGTGCTCAAAGACAATTTTATGATGATTCCGAGCTTAAATTTACGCTTGAAATCATAGAAAGAAAATTAAATTTTCCGTGTACATTTCCAAACACAAAAGAGGATGTTTTGCTGTTTTATGAAGAATGTATAGACGAATATTATCCTATTGGAGCTTTTTTGAAAACAAAGGACGATTACTGTTATAAAGAAAAATCTGTGTATGATGTTAATACTTTCGATATGAATTGGGTAAAAAAAGATTTTGAGAATTGTATTGAAAAAGGTGATATGCGAGGTTTTATTATAGACGTTGATAATTATATCAACACCTTAGGAAATCAAGCCAAGTCTTCCGAAATGTGGAATTATCTTACAGATGCCCTTATGTTTGATTTTTGTCATACTAAATTTCAATGGAATACGGAGTTGTCAAAAAGCATTCTCATGAGTATGGTTGGCTTTTCAAAGTGTTATGATGATACGCCCGTTATGGAGTATTCACGTGTAATGAAGGTTCATGTTCTTTCTAAATTGATCATATTAAAGAAACTTATTGAACTTTTGCCGACAATGGAAAAAGTTAGATGCTGTATTGAGGATAATTTGATACAAATGGCGTCTTTTCTTATTAATTTGTATTATATTTTCCCTTTTAGCGAGATAGTGGATTTTCTTACTGATATCATAATGCCATTGTTTGATATGAGTGTTTTTGCAAAACTTGGATCTAGAAAAGAAAATGTAAGCGAGATAAAAAAATATATTTCTTTGATTGAAAAAAACGGGAAAAGAGATGTGTCAATGTTTGCCACGTCTGTTACTTCTTCAGAAACTAAAATTACAAATGTCGAAATTTCTCGACAGTCTGATTACCCAAAAGTCACTACGGTGATTATAGGGGTAGATATGGTGGATAGTTATGATATTGACATTGAGTTTAAATTTTACGATAACTGCGGACAACAGATATGCAACGATATACCTTGTATTGAATCATTTAGCGAAGAAAGTTTTGAGAAAAATCACTATGTTTATGAATTAAGCATACTGGAAGGCTCGAAAATTTGCCGCGTGAATGCTGAAATAGTGCGCAAGGGAGACGCATTTTTAAATCCAGGAATTGGTAATTCGGATGAATACGACTTTTCGCTTGAGGAGAATATCAATGAAAAAACTGCGACTGACAACATTGAAACAGATTTTTCAAATGTTCCGGAGGAAATCGAGAATGATAAAGAACAAACTGATTATTTTGAAAAGGTCTTTCTGGGTATTTTGATGTCGGCGTCGGTTTTAGTTTTCATTTATCGTATTTTAAATGGTTAAGATGCGAAATAGAAGATAAGGGGATGATTTTGTTGTTTTGGCATAGAATTCCTCGTATCAAGTCTATAAAATTTAAAACATTAGTTTGCCGATTTATAATATTTACATATACTATCGGATGCGAGAAAATCCAGTATTCTCGCGGGTTCTAAGGAAAAGTGTTAAAGGAAAAACAGTTAAAAAAATAGGGAAAAGTTAGTAGGTCCTAATACGAGCTTGCGAGTATCAAGGTTCTCCGAAATATAGAAATCTTTGATTTCGTTATATTTCGTGATGGTTCTTATTATTCACTGTTCTCCTGACTTGACACGAGTAAAAATTCTGTCGAATTATGTGTAAAGATGTGATAATATGAAGAAAAATATTACTTTTTGGTCTTAATTATATGAGTTATCACTAGAAATCGGTGCTTGAATTGTACAGTGTCCACATTAGTTACGACATTTTGCGACAAAACCTATTAATAAATAGTCTTATTGAAATAAAGAAGATTGCGATTAGAAGTTTTTGCAAAAATATGGTGAAATACTTGAATTTTATGTAGAATAGTGATATAATTTAATTAGAAATCTTTGTTAATTATATTATGAAAGAAGATAAAGCAAATGGCAATAACATA
>JAZQEG010000024.1:0-104398 GCA_045538875.1 Clostridia bacterium
TATGCAAAGGCTGTGGTCTTTGCGAAACAGTGTGTCCTAAAAAAATCGTGGCTATCGATAAAGATAAGCTCAATAAGAAGGGATACAATCCTGCAGGCGTAACCGACATTGAAAAATGTATCGGATGCGCATTCTGCGCGATGATTTGTCCCGACTGTGCGATAGAAGTAAAGGAGTGAGCATAATGGAAGAGAAAGTTTTAATGAAAGGTAACGAAGCTTTGGCACGTGCCGCTATCGAAGCAGGCTGCCGTCATTTCTTCGGATATCCCATAACTCCTCAGACAGAGGTTGCGGCATATATGGCAAAAAGAATGCCAAAAATCGAAGGAGGCACATTTCTTCAGGCAGAATCCGAAATTGCCGCTATAAATATGGTAATCGGTGTTGCATCAACAGGTAAAAGAGTTATGACATCATCATCAAGCCCCGGTATTGCACTAAAGAGCGAAGGTCTTTCGTATCTTGCAGGCTGCGACCTGCCTGCACTTGTGCTTAATGTACAAAGAGGAGGCCCTGGCCTTGGCGGAATCCAGCCATCACAGTCCGACTATTTTCAGGCTACCAAAGCAGGCGGCCACGGTGACTTCCGTATGATTGTTTTGGCTCCTGCATCTGTTCAGGAAATGGTAAGCCTTACATTTAAAGGGTTTGACCTTGCCGAAAAATATCGTATGACATCAATGCTCCTTGCCGATGGCACAATGGGTCAGATGATGGAGCCTGTATCGCTTGATATGGGAGAGGTTGAAGCTCATGACAAATCATGGGCGGTAACAGGCACCAAAGAAGAGAGAGAGCCAAACATTATCAACTCACTCTTTTTAAAGCCCGAAGAGCTTGAACAATTTAACATCAACCGCTACAAAAAATATGCTCATATAGAAGAAAACGAGGTTATGTACGACGAATATATGATGGACGATGCCGAAATTTGTGTAGTTGCATTTGGTGTGGCAGCGCGTGTATCGCAAAATGCTATTGACGAGGCAAGAAAGCAGGGCATCAAGGTTGGTATGATTAGGCCAATCACACTCTGGCCGTTCCCTAAAAAAGTATTAAATGAGGCGGCAGACAAAGTAAAGGCTTTTGTTTCGGTAGAGCTTAATATGGGCCAGATGATAGAGGATATTGAACTTGCAACAAGATGCAAAAAGCCTGTACTTCTTTGCAATCGAAGCGGCGGTATGATTCCTACAACACAAAATGTACTTGATAAAATTATTGAAGCATCAAAACAGGGAGGTGCAAACTAATGGTAGTATTTGAAAAACCAAAAGCATTAACAGATACCCCTCTTCACTATTGTCCGGGTTGTACACACGGTATTATTCACCGTCTTGTTGCCGAGGTTATAGATGAGCTTGGCATAAGAGGCAGAACCATCGGTGTTGCTCCCGTTGGCTGCAGTGTATTTGCATACAATTACTTTAATGTTGATATGGTTCAGGCTGCACACGGCAGAGCTCCTGCTGTTGCAACAGGCGTAAAACGCAGTGACCCCCAAAACAACATAGTATTTACCTATCAGGGCGACGGTGACCTTGCGGCTATCGGTACTGCCGAAACAGTTCACTCAGCTGCAAGAGGCGAAAATATTACAGTTATATTTGTAAACAATGCAATTTATGGTATGACAGGTGGTCAGATGGCACCAACAACTCTGCCGGGTCAGGTAACACAAACATCGCCATACGGCAGAGATACAAATATGGTAGGCTTTCCTGTAAAGGTGTGCGAAATGCTTTCGCAGGTAGATGGCGCAGCATATTTAGAGCGAGTTGCAGTAAACAATGTAAAAAATATCAAAGCAGCAAAAGCAGCTATTAAAAAAGCATTTGAGTATCAGATAGAGGGCAAAGGCTTTTCACTTATCGAAGTGCTTTCAACCTGCCCTACAAACTGGGGTATGACACCTGTTAATGCGCTTAAATGGCTTGAACAAAATATGATGCCATACTATCCGCTTGGTGTATACAAGGACAAATACAAGGAGGAAAAATAAATGACAAGTAATATTTTAATTGCAGGCTTTGGTGGCCAGGGTATATTATTTTCAGGTAAATTCCTCGCTTACGAAGGTCTTTTGGAGCAAAAAGAGGTTAGCTGGCTTCCATCGTACGGCCCCGAAATGCGTGGCGGTACAGCAAATTGCTCAATTATTATCAGCGACACAAAGGTAGGTTCGCCAATTGTAAACGAGCCCGACATTTTAATTGCAATGAACGCTCCTTCGCTCGAAAAATATGAGCCCGCAACAGTTAGCGGCGGTAAGATTTTTGTGGATAGCTCACTTATTGACAAAAAGGTGCAAAAGCAAGATGTTGAGGCATATTATATCCCTGCAACAAAGCTTGCACTCGACAACAACCTCAAAGGCCTTGCAAATATGATTATGATTGGCCTTATGATTAAAAAAACAGGCATTATGCCTTTACAAAATGTTGAACGAACACTTAAAAAGGTTATTCCTGCAAAAAAAGCAGATATGCTCCAGCTTAACATTAAAGCTATTGAGCTTGGCTACAATTATCAGGCATAATAAAAACCATAATTTTTATGAGTATAATTATAAGGAGGATACAATTATGAATACTCAAATCAAAGACATCGGTATGCGTCTGGCATCGCTCCGTGACGATATGGGTATTTCTGTTGAGAGTATGGCAGAAAAACTCGGCGTAGATGCTAATGTTTACCAGAAATACGAAATTGGCGAAATGGACTTCTCATTCAGCTTTATTTACAATGCTGCCGAAATTCTCGGAGTTGATGTCCTCGACCTTATAAGCGGCGACCAGCCTACACTTTCTATGTGCAGTATGGTTAAAAAAGGCAAAGGCTACTCTGTTCAGCGTGAAGAGGAATATGACTACAAGCATCTTGCGTTTACCTTCCGCAACAAAAAAGCAGAACCGTTTTTGGTTACAATCGAACCTGATACAAAAGCACCTGTTATGCATTCTCACGACGGTCAGGAATTTAACTATGTAATTTCAGGCAAAATGAAATTTTTTATTGGTGATATTTCCTACGAGCTCGAGGAGGGCGACAGTGTGTATTTTGATGCAGGAGTACCTCACGCAGAGCAGGCAATAGACGGCAAAGCACAGTTTATTGCGGTAGTAGTTAAGTAATTATAAAATACAACCATGCTGAGCTTGCATATAAACTTGGCTTTATGTGCGGCTCAGCCTTTAACACATAGAATTGGAGGCGATGCCGTTATGGCAATATACGAAAAATTTGTCGGTGCCTCCCGTGACGACTTTTTGTCACTAAAGGACGCACAGACAAACTATAAATTAACTTATTCAGACGATTTTAACTTTGCATATGATGTAGTAGATGAGCTTGGTAAACACAAGCCCGATAAACTTGCGATGATTTGGCTTTCAAACAACGGAGAGGAAAAACGCTTTACCTTTCGTGATTTGATGATTTATTCAAACAAGGCAGCCAACTACTTTAACTATATGGGCATCAAAAAAGGCGATGTTGTAATGCTCACGCTAAAGCGCAGCTACCTTTTTTGGTTTTGTATACTGGCACTCCACAAAATCGGTGCAATAGTAGTGCAGGCGACAGATATGCTTAAGGGTAAGGACTATGTTTACAGATGTAACGCAGGCAATGTAAAAGCCGTTGTAATTACAGGTGACGGGAGTGCAACCGAATACTTTGACGAAATGAAGGACCAATACGACCATCCTGTACTTAAATTTGTTACAAAGCACAAAAATGCAGGCGATGGCTGGATAGATTTTGAGCAAGGGCTTGAAATGGCGAGCGAAGAATGGCTCCGCCCCACAGGCGATGCTGCAACAACTGTGCACGACACAATGCTTATGGCATTTTCGTCGGGCACAACAGGCTACCCCAAAATCATCACTCACAACTTTGCATATCCGCTTGGCCACATTATGACAGGCGTATTTTGGCACAGAGTTGTAGACGGAGGCTTGCATTTTACAATTTCCGATACAGGCTGGCTCAAATCACTCTGGGGCAAAATTTACGGTCAGTGGTTTGGCGAGTCGGCAGTTATGGTTTACGACTTTGACAAATTTGATGCAAAAAGCATTTTGTCGGTGCTCGAAAAATATCAGGTTACCACCTTTTGTGTACCTCCTACAATGTATCGTATGATGCTTTTGGAGGATGTAAAAAAATATGATTTGTCATCACTTGTGCATTGCTGTACAGCAGGTGAGGCACTCAACCCCGAAATATATAACAAATGGCTTGAGGCAACAGGCCTTAAAATATACGAAGGCTTTGGCCAGACCGAAACAACACTTTGTATAGGTACAATTTACCCTTGGACAGAGCCAGTACCAGGTGCAATAGGGCTGCCTGTTCCTGGCTTTGATGTGCACATTCTCGATAGCGACAACCAGTCGTGCCCTCGCGGTACAACAGGCGAAATTTCTATCAGAGTTTTGAGCTTTGACCGAAAATCCTGCGGACTTTTGGATACCTACAACTTTAGCAAAGAGGATACCGACAAAGCAATGCACGATGGTTTTTATCACACAGGTGATACTGCATATCGTGACGAGCGTGGAATGTTTCGCTATGTAGGCCGTAATGATGATGTAATTAAATCATCGGGCTACCGTATAGGACCTTTTGAAATTGAAAGCGTGCTTATGGAGCACCCTGCTGTAAATGAGGTTGCGGTTACAGGTGTGCCCGATAAAATCCGTGGCTTTGCAGTAAAAGCAACAATTGTTTTGTCAAACGGCTTTGCACCATCTGACGCACTTATAAAAGAGCTGCAGGAGTATGTTAAAAAGAACACTGCTCCTTACAAATACCCTCGTATAGTGGAATTTGTAGAGGAACTGCCAAAAACATTTAACGGCAAAATACGCCGTACCGAAATTCGTGAAAACGATATGAAAAAGGCACAAGCATAAAAACAAACGGGGGCACATTTTAAATGTGCCCCCGTTTGTTTTGCATTATTTTAATATTGATACAAGCAGCTGGCTAATTTCCTTTTCAGTTGTTTTAACACCTGTAACCTTGCAGCTTAAGTTTTTTACCTTTGTATATACAGTGTAGCTGTCGTCATAAAATACTACAGCTTCATTTCCGTTTATGTGTGTTTTAACAAACTTTTTATTTTCAAAATACTCATTGTTTTTATTAGCATCAAGGCTCAAATTTATGCTGATGCTTCGCTCTCCCTTGCCAATATATGTTATATCCCAGTTTTCAACCTCACCGTCAACAAAACTACTCTCGCTCTGTGTTATGTTTTGCATATCATCGGGTATTTTAGCTAAATTAGTTATGTCAACGCCTGCTTTTTTACAAAACTGCTCATATGTCAGCTGATAGGTGTGAGTATGCTGCAATTGGCGTGTCAAATTTTGCATGCCGTCTTGCTCGCTTGCTTTGCTTAATGCATAGCTTGTAACATCTGAGGGAGTGTTTTTAACAATTTGTGTTTGCATGTGCCCCGCACTGCTGTTAAACATTGCAATTGATGCTGCAAATACAAATACCGCTATAGCAGCGCCTGCCAGATGTATGTAAATTTTTTTAAAATTTATTACCCTTTTGCCGTATACCTTTTTATTTATATTTTCAAACATTCTTTGTTTTTGCTTATCTGTTGGATTAAATGCGTCAAATGCTCTTTTGAGCTGTTGTTTATCCATTATTATCCTCCTCAAGCTTAATTTTAAGCCTTTTACGCGCCTCGGCAAGCTGCGACCTTAATGTTGAATGGTTAATTTTAAGCATTTTAGCAATTTCCTCTGTGCTATACCCCTCATAATAAAACAAATATACAGGAATTTTGTATTTGTTGGGCAGGCTTTCAATTGCATCTTTTACATCACTTTTATCGGTGTTGTGGCTGTAGGATGGCTCGGTTATGCCCTCAAAGCTGTCACGCTTGGAGTGCCACCAGTGCTTAAGCATATTTTTGCACTCATTTTGGGCAATAACAATAAGCGATGCCTTAAGGTGACTTTCGCTATGGTACTCTTTAGATGCCTTTATAAATTTTATAAAAACATTTTGAGCAGCATCTTCGGCATCTGGTGTATTTTTAAGCATCATAATGCATATTTTGTACACCATGTTTGCATATTTGTCATAAATTTGCGCAAATTTTTCTTGCGTGTATATGCTATCGCTCACAGCTTTTCCTCCATGTGTTCTGATAATAATACAATTTTGAATAATAAAATGTTGAGCAAAATTAAAATTATTTTAAGCATATCTTACCACAAAAAAATATTATATTCAATAGCCTGCATATTACAACAAAATTTTTACTATACATTAGTATATAATGGTTTTGAGGTGATAAGCTTGAAAATCACAGTGTATGCCGATGTGCTCTTTGTGGTAAATTTTGTAATAAATTACCTGCTTTTGTACATAACAGCAATGCTGTGCAAAACACATTTAAAGCACATTAAAACAGGTATTTCATCTGCAATAGGCGCAATTTACGCAGTGGTTATGTTTGTGCCAAATGTCCATTTTGCAGCAACACTGCTTGCCAAAATTGCCTTGTCGCTTGTGATGGTGTATGTGGCATTTGGCAGCATAAAATATTTTAAGCACTTGTGCTTTTTTTATGCAGTGTCACTCATTAGCGCAGGTGTTGTAACTGCATTTGTATACAGCGGCAGCCCTTATGTTTATTCAAACGGCGGAGTTGTATATATAAATGCTGGCATACATACAATAGTAATTGCTGCAATTGTAAGCTATTGTATTATACGCATAGCGTTTGGTGCATACAAAAAATATTCACTGCGTGACTATTTGCAAGTTGTTGTGTTAAAAGATGGCAAGGCAGCAAAATTAACTGTCCTTGTAGATACAGGCAACCTTTTGTGTGACCCCATACAAGGCAGCCCCGTTATTGTTGCCGAGCAATATGCCCTGCGCGGCATAATAGGAGGCGGAGATGTTTTTGAAAAAGCACAGCAAATAGATGGCGTAAGGCTTATTCCTTTTAGCACAATACAGTCCGACAACGGACTATTGGTTGGTTTTAAGCCCGACAAAATCTGCTGCAAAACACCGCTTAGGGATGATATTATAATAGCAGTCACACCCAAAAAATTTAATGCAGAATACAACGCACTGGCAGGCCCCCACAGCTTTGCCGACTAAAAATTAGTCAGAAAGGAAAATTGCAATGAATACACTGTTAAAACTTCCCGACCTGTTTGAGAGCATAATGCTTAAGCTGTGCGACTCTTCGGCCGTTAACTACATAAATGGCTCGTCAACACTGCCTCCTCCTCTTCAAAAAGACGAAGAGCAGCAGCTTTTAGAGCAGCTTAAAAATGGGTCAAAAGATGCAAAAAATCGCCTTATAGAGCGCAATTTGCGCCTTGTTGTATACATAGCAAAAAAGTTTGAAAACACAGGTATATATGTAGAGGACCTTATTTCCATAGGCACCATAGGGCTTATAAAGGCAATAAATACATTTAACCCCGACAAAAACATAAAGCTTGCAACATATTCTTCAAGGTGTATCGAAAACGAAATACTTATGTACCTGCGCAAAAACAACAACCGCAAAAGCGAAATTTCAATAGATGAGCCTCTCAATGTAGACTGGGACGGCAACGAGCTTTTGCTGTCGGATATACTGGGCACCGACAATGATGTAATATGCCGACACCTTGAAAATGAGGTTGACAAGCAGCTTTTGCAAATTGCTCTTGGCAAGCTCAACAAGCGTGAACAGCGCATAATGGAGCTGCGCTTTGGTGTAAAAAGCGGATATTGCAAAACACAAAAAGAGGTTGCTGATTTGCTGGGGATTTCGCAGTCGTATATTTCACGGCTCGAAAAACGCATCATTGCCCGCTTAAAAAGAGAAATTTCAAAAATGGTATAAGTTTATTAATAAAACGGCAACCTTTTAGTGCTTTTAAAGGCATTGTTCATTTTGGTTGCCGTTTTTGTTTTTTGTTATACAATGAGCTTTAAAAGCCAAAATGTCAACAACGGCATACAAAACATAGCCAATTTTTTAATCAAATGACAAATATATATAAAAAAATTGCAAAAACGCAACCAAAAGTTGCAAAAATTTCAAATAAAAGTTGCTTGATAACAAACATTTGCTTTGATATTATAAAGTTGATTGTAATTTAAAGCCGGAGGGATTTAAAATGAAAATAGGTGAAAAAATCGTTGGTTTGCGTAATATGGCAGGGATATCTCAGGAACAGCTTGCAGAAAGGCTCGAGGTATCAAGACAGTCCGTTTCAAAATGGGAAATGGATCAGGCTCTTTTGCAAATAGACAAGGTTTTACAACTTTGCGAAATTTTTGATATATCAGCAGATGAGCTTTTGAGAGATAAAATTGAGTTGCCGGCAAAGCAAGCAAATGCACCTCAAAAAAACAAATACTTTGGTACTGATGGCTTTCGAGGAGAGGCAAATGTAAATTTAACATCAATGCAGGCGTACAAAGTGGGCAGATTTTTGGGATGGTATTATTCAAATCAAATTTCGGGCGCCAAAACAAATCATCGCCCTAAAATTGTAATTGGTAAGGATACAAGGCGCTCAAGCTATATGCTTGAATATTCGATAGTTGCAGGTATAACTGCATCGGGTGCCGATGCATATATGCTGCATGTTACAACAACACCAAGCGTTTCGTATGTTACAAGGCAGGAGGAGTTTGACTGCGGTATTATGATTACTGCATCGCACAATCCGTTTTACGACAACGGAATTAAGGTAATAAACAAATATGGCGAAAAGCTTGATGACGCCACCACCCAATTAATAGAAGCATATATAGACGGCAATTTAAAAGCATTGGGTGTTACCACTGCTGATTTGCCTTTGGCAACAAAAGATAAAATAGGCTGTATTAACGATTACTCCTCAGGCAGAAACCGTTATGTAGGTTATTTAATTTCTCTTGCATCTCACTCTTACAAATCCCTAAAAATAGGTCTTGACTGTGCAAACGGTGCTTCGTGGATGATTGCAAAATCAGTTTTTGCAGCGCTTGGTGCACAAACTGTAGTTGTTGGAGCACAGCCCGATGGCCTTAATGTTAACGAAAATTGCGGCTCAACACATATCGAAAATTTGTGCAAGCTTGTAAAGGAACAGCATCTTGATGTTGGTTTTGCATTTGACGGCGATGCAGACAGATGTATAGCAGTTGACGGAAACGGAAATATTGTTGATGGTGATATGATGCTTTATATTTTAGGAAAGCGTCTTAAATCAAGAGGAATGCTCAACAACAATACAGTAGTTGCTACAATTATGTCCAACAGCGGTTTGCTTTCAAGCCTTGCAAAAGAGGGCATCAAGTGTGCACAAACTAATGTAGGTGACCGATTTGTTTACGAATGTATGCAGGAAAAAGGCTATGCTCTTGGAGGTGAACAATCGGGACATATTATAATCAAAAAATATGCAACCACAGGTGACGGCATACTCACAGCAATTATGCTTGCAGAGGAAATATGCGATTCTAAGCTTTCTCTTGCAGAGCTTGCAGCTCCTGTTAAGCTTTATCCTCAATACATTAAAAATATCAGGGTTAAAGACAAGGCTGCCGTGCTAAAAGATAAAGCAGTTTTGGAAAGCAAGGCTGAGGTTGAAAAACTCATTGCAGGCAAAGGCCGCGCACTGCTCAGACAAAGCGGTACCGAACCTGTTATACGAGTAATGATTGAGAGTGAAAGTGAACAAAAGTGCATACAATATGCACAAAAAATCGTAGACAAAATTATCGAAAGGGGACACAGCGTTGAATAAATTTGTTGAAACAAAAAAACTATTTGATTGTAAAACCCCATATCTTGTAAGTTTGTTTAAAAAATATGAGTATCCGTGGGATATGCTCCCCGTGCTTAAAGATTACATCAGCCAATTGATTAAAGATGGAATTGACGGATACAAAGAGATTTGTGATGGTGTACCTGTTGGCAATCATGCCCATATGGGTGCAGCTTCACCCTGATGTTACAGTAATTTATTCAAAAAATTAATCAAATTTAAATGACAATTATCTGTTATAGATAGTTGTCATTTTTGTTTTAAATACAGCTTTTGTACATTGTTTTACTTGTAGTTACATAATGCCTGCGGTGTTGACAATGGTAAATGTAAATGATATAATTAGTCTAGAATTAAAGGTGGGTTGGCAATTGCTTTATACTTACTTTTGTAATTAAAAACATAACACAATTTAATAATTTGTAAAGGAGTAATATAATGAAAAGCATTAACATTATGAATTTTGTCCGTGATATTGACGAACGAATGGAAAACAGTCAGGAATATCTTTATGAAACAACCAGACAAGAGCTTGAACTTGTAAATGAGTTTGGCTTTAAAAATACATTTTTGCTCCAGTACGATGCCATTTGCGATGACAGATATCAAAAGCTGTTTAAGGAGAACAACACAGGGTTAACCGAGCTGGGTCTGTGGTACGAAATTGTTGAGCCACTCACCACCGCTTGCGGTCTGCCTTACAAAAGTGAGCAGGGGTGGAAGTGGGATTGGCACATAATTCCAGGCTTTTCTATGGGCTACACAGTTAAAGAGAGAGAAATGCTTGCCGATGAAGCTATGCGTAAATTTAAAGAGGTTTATGGTTATTATCCCAAAACTGTTGCTAGCTGGCTTATCGACACACACACTATAAATTATCTTGCCGATAATTATGATATATCAACCTTTGCCATTTGCCGCGATCAGGTGAGCACCGATGCTTACACTTTGGTAGGCGGGTATTTTAATCAGGCATATTATCCTTCAAGATGCAATGTATTTACACCTGCCCAAACCAAAGAGTATCGTGTAAATGTACCTGTATTTCGCCTTCTTGGCCCTTGCCCTATACATAATTATGAATACAAAAAATATATTTCAGATGAGTTAAAACATGTACACGGCTGTTACACCATGGAGCCTGTCTGGCATGCAGGCAGCACACCTGAGGTTGTTGACTGGTTTTTTAACACATTTTTCAAAAATGAAGACCTCGGTTTTTCATATGCACATATCGGGCAGGAAAATTCGTTTGGTATGGATATTATTCCTGCACTTCGTATGCAGCTTGAAAAGGTTAAACAGTTACACGATGTGTGTGTGCAAACAATGAGTGAAACAGGACAGGCATTTAAAAAAATGTATCCGCAAAAAACTCCTGCCACCTCTGTGGTTGCTCTTGACAACTGGGACACCGCAGATATGCAGTCGGTATATTACGACTGCCAAAATTATGTTTGCAATATATTGCGCTATAACAACACCATATCTATCCGCGCATTTTATCTTTTTGATGAGCGCATTAAAGAAAAATATCTCACTGAGGTTTGTACCACTTTTGATGCAATATACGAAAATATGCCTCTTGTAGACACACTTAACTGTGAAGACAAACAACAAATATGCGGTCTTGTACTGGATGAAAATGCAAAGGAATTTTTTGTACAAAAAACAGATGAAGGTGTATTAAAGGTATATTGGGATGACAAACAGGTTGTTTTTGACGAACAAAAAATAACAGTGTTTGCAAAAGAAATCTGCTTGTATACCAAATATTCTAAGCCACACATTACAGTAAATGGCACAACCTTGCTTTATCAATATAAGGGCAACAGCTATTCATTGCAAATAAACGGGGCAAATGTAATTATGGATGAGGACAAAATAAAAATAGTTTGTGACGGCGAAAAGTTTGAGCTTTGTCCTTTGGTACATAATCACCATATAGTGTAAAAAGTTACATAGGAGTTTTATATGAATACACAAAACCGCATAAAAGTAAATGCACCTGCAAAAATTAACTTAGTGCTTGATGTGTTAAACAAAAGGCCCGACGGATACCATAATGTAAAAATGGTTATGCAGTCGCTTGCACTTTGCGATGTTGTAACTGTAGAGCAAACAAAAAGCGGCATTACAATTTCGTCAAACAAGGGCAGCGTGCCTTTAGATAACACAAACATTGCATACAAAGCTGCAAAAACAATGCTCGAGGCGGCAAATTTGGATATAGGTGTTCATATAGACATTCAAAAAAACATTCCTGTTGCGGCAGGCCTTGCAGGCGGCAGCACCGACGGAGCGGCCGTTTTAATTGCACTCAACAGTATGCTTGAGCTAGGCTTTTCAAAACAGCAATTAATGCAATTAGGCGCCAAATTTGGTGCCGATGTTCCATATTGTGTTTTGCAGGGCACGGCACTTGCCGAGGGCACAGGCACACAACTTAAGGAGCTTTTGCCTTACGGCACACACACGGTTTTGCTTGTAAAGCCCGACATTTCGGTGTCAACTCCGTGGGTTTACCAAAATCTCAATTTGAGTGAAGTTTTGCACCCCGATGTTGACAAATTTATTGATTGCATAAAAAATAAAAATTATACCCAAAGCTACGAGTATATGGGCAATGTTTTAGAGAGTGTAACAGTTAAACAACACCCTGTGATTGACCAAATCAAAAACAAAATGTACTCTCTCGGCGCGTCAGTTTCGCTTATGAGCGGCAGCGGCCCCACAGTTTTTGGGATTTTTGATGACGATGAAAAAGCAAACCTTGCTGCCCAAATTTTTAAAAATGATTTTAAAGAGGTAATTGTTACTCAAACTGTATAAAATTAATAAAAACAGTTAATAATTAGGTTGGACAAACAATATGTCCAACCTTATTTTTTTAACGAGGATGATAATTATGAAAAAAATAATTCCTGCACTTTTAATAGGATTTTTGATGTGCTTTGTTGTAAATGCATATATGGACAACGCCAAAACTGCGCTTGCAAACGGTGTAATACGGCTGCATGTTGTTGCAAACAGTGATTCGGGCGCCGACCAGAGCCTCAAGCTCAAGGTGCGTGACAAAATACTGAGCGAGTGCGGCAATGAGTTTTCGCTATCACATAATATAGATGCTGTATCGGCAGATATTTTAACAAGCCTTGATCATATCAAAAAAATTGCGGAGGACGAAATTGCAAAAAACGGATATAATTATGATGTTAATGTAAGCTATGGCACTCAAAGCTTTCCGCGCAAAAGCTATGGTGACATAACATTTCCAAAAGGGGATTATCAGGCTCTTAAGGTTGTAATAGGAAATGGCAGTGGCAAAAACTGGTGGTGTGTGCTGTTTCCGCCGCTGTGCTTTGTAGATGAGGCTTGTGTGAGTGTTGACACGCAAGCGCAGGATTATTTAAAAAATCAGCTTGGCAGCAGTGCATACAGTATGGTAACAGGCGGAGTAGAGTTTAAACTCAAAAGCTATGAGCTGTGGCAAAGCGGTAAGGCGCTTGTAAACAATGCAATGATGTATTTAAGCACAAAATATTAATAAATTTAAAGTTTTATATCTTTACAACGTGATTTGCTTAATATATAATCATATTAACAGACTGTTTTGAGGAGGTCACGTTTATGATATCTAATCAAAAGGTGGCAGCAATAATATGCGAATATAATCCGTTTCACAACGGTCACAAATATCATATAGAGCAAACAAAAAAGCAAACAGGCGCACAATATGTTATATGCATAATGAGCGGCAGTATGGTTCAGCGCGGCGAAATTGCAATAACTGACAAATGGCAAAGGGCGCAAACTGCCGTCAACAGCGGTGCCGACCTTGTAATAGAGCTGCCTGCATACTATGTATTGCAATCTGCACAAAACTTTGCTTTTGGTGCGGTGGACCTTTTAAACAAAAGCGGTGTTGTTGATTACCTCTCATTTGGAAGCGAAACAGGGGATATTGAGCACCTTAAGAGCATATCAAATATTATTGATACCCAGCCTGAAGTGTTTACAAATACTCTCAAGCAGCAAATGGATATCGGCATCGGTTACCCTGCTGCTTTTGAGGCGGCATTGTCAGCGTGCGGCATAAAGGATAAGCTTAGCCCCAACGACATACTTGCGGTTAATTATATAAAGGCACTAATGCAGTTAAATTCGGCAATAGTGCCTGTTGCAGTGCCTCGTACAAGCAATTACCACAGCACAAGCGCAAATGGTAATTGTGCAAGTGCAACTGCAGTACGCAATATGATTAAAACAGGTGATGATATATCATCGCTTGTGCCACAAATACCATCCGATATATATAATGAAAGCAGGCTTGAAAGCCTCGTACTTGGTTTTTTTCGCCTTGCACAGCCTCATAGCCTGCGTGACATTTTGGGTATGGAAGAGGGGCTTGCTGAGCGTATGATAAGCTGCGCAAAAAAAGCTGCAAGCCTTGACGAATTTATAAACAGCTGTGTTACCAAAAGGTACACAGCCCACCGAATAAGGCGTGTTATGATGTGCTCTTGTTTGGGTATAAAAAAAGGCTTTGAGTGTGACTACATAAGAGTGCTTGCATCAAACAAAAACGGCTTTGAAATAATTTTGCAAATAAAGCAAAAAGGCCTTGTTGATGTAATAACAAAAATGGCAGATTTTAAACCGCACAAAAACAGCTCAATACAATTTGACATAATGTCAACCGATATTGCAGCTCTTTGCTCACAAATTGAGCAAAACCGCATAGCATCAAGGGATTACACAGCCCCGCCTGTGATTATAAAATAACCAAAGAGGCCGTATCAAAATGAAAGCATTTTGATACGGCCTCTTTTAATGCAAAGGATGATTAATTATAACAAAATGTTTACAAAATTTTGTATGCACAAAAATCCTGAAATAATAAAATTTATCTTTACAAATAGTAAAATTTAGTGTATAATTACTATGATAGTGGAAGAGTGTTGAATTGTTATGGCACAAAGCATTTATAAAAAGGCGCAGGGATTACAATTTTCAATAAAAAATTCTGCTACATATTACAGGTAAATTTAGTATATAAACGGTATAAATACCGATTGTATAAATTAACAAGGAAAGAGGTATGCAATATGAAATTTAACAAACGATTGCTTTCTATGATATTGTCATTTGTTATGATTATATCATTGGTACCGGTTGCAACAACTGCTGCAGATGAAACTGCTTCGGCTGAAACTGATTCTACTGCATCTAAACTTGACAGCAATGTATCAATTATTCCGGGTAAAAACAATTTTTATGTTGTGCTTACAGATCCGATTCAGCAAAACAAAATGACATATCGTGATGGTAAGGCACAGGGCATTACTGACGCAAGTCACGAGCTTTACACCGAAGATTTTACAATGGATGGTATCACAGCTCGTAAAACATACGCTGCAAATAAGGTTTTTATTGATATGGACAAAACCAAATACGATGTTGAAAACGACAATCGCTGGATGGTTACCATTACATATTATGACTTTGGTCCGCAGGTAGGTTACTTTTACTTTGACTATACCACCAAAGATGGCAGTGAAGCCCGATACACAGTAGAAAAACCTGGTATTGTTCCAAAATGGTCAACAGTGCGTATTTACCTGGATGATGCTAAATTTTGTTCAGGTCTTGCAAATGGCGCAGACTTTTGCCTTACCACCCGTACATATAACGCATGGGCAAAAATCGAGCTTATAAATATTAACGAAATTGAAAATAGTGCTGATGAGGGTGAAGATTTTAAGCTTCCTACAGCTAACAGTATCCAGCAGGAATCTCTCTATACTCTTGGCCTTTACCAAATGTTTGATGAGCAAAACAACACAATAGGGCTCGACGAAAATATGACACGCGGCGAAATGCTATATGAGCTTTTATATGGTTGGGGCTACAAAGATGAGCTTAATTCAGCATCCGATAAATCTGCATACTTTACAGATGCAACAGGGGATGCTGCAAAAGCAACCAATGTAGCACTTGACCTTGGTATTATAAGTAAGCCTGCCGACAAAAAGTTTAATACAGGTCGTAGTGCATCTGTAAGAGAGTTGCTTACAATAGCACTTCGTCATTTTTACCCTGAACTTGAAAACATATACGAAAATGCATACGAGTATGCAAAGGAAAAAGGATTTGTAAAAAATACCGACATTATTCTTTTCCCTGACAAGCAGCTTATCCGAGACAACTTTGTTGCTGTTGTATTTAACAACCTGTTTGCGCCGTATAAACTCAAAAGCGGTCAATCTTCGGATTATATAGTTGCACTTATGGAAAAGGGATTGTATACACCACAGCAGCTTAAAGATACGGGCGTTCCCGAAGTTGCAGGATACTACTATGCACTTCCTGTATCTTTGCCAAGCAGGGAAATGACTTGCCCGAGCACTGGCAACAAATATAGATATATTAATCTTAATGGCGATAACATCGAGCCACCGTATGTTAACAAGCAGATGTTTAATTATGATGGCACAAAATTTGCTTTCAGACATCCAAAAACAAAAGCGATGTATGAATATGATATTGCTAATGAAACAGTTCGTTTCCTCGACGAATGTGCGGCTTTATATGTAGCACCTACAGATATTGTTTACTATATTAAAGGCGGTGCAATATGGGCGCTCGACTGGAACACCTACGAAAAGCGCGAGGTGTGCAAAACTATTATGGGTGATTACCTCCTTGTATCTAACGACGGAAAATATGCAACTGGTACAGCGGGTATTCAGACCGAAACGCGAACAGGCCGTCAAAACCTGGAAACTGGTGAAATAGACTGGGTTGATCATAAGTTTGAAACTTTAACAGGCCGTGATGAATATCAGGGCATTGGTCATACAAATGTTAACCCTGGTTATCCTCATTTATTGTTCTTCTGCCACGAGGGTTCTTCATCATATATCCCCGACAGACTTTGGATGCACAACTTTGAAACAAACGAAACTTACAACTATTTTGTTCAGGCAGGCCCTGATAACGATATAAATACTCTCGAATCATCGGGTCACGAAGTATGGTCTATGACAGGCGACTATATGTACTGGGTAAAATTTATGCACCAAGGTACTACTATTGGTCAGTCAGGCTTTATGCGAATGGATAAAGATGGCAAAGAGCGTGAATATATCAATGGTGATTATTCAATCTGGCACTGCTATCCATCTGGCGATGACAACTGGGTAGTTGGTGATATCAATGAAGTTAAATGGGGTAAAGGTGGCGAATACGGCGGCATAAGAATAGCTCTTGCAAATACCAATACATACGAAAGCTGGCCTATTGCAAACTTTACTGTAAAAAATGCAAACCACCCATACCAGCCTCACCCTCATTTTAACTATGGCTCAAACATAATTGAATGGCAGATGATAGATGAAAGCGGTGTTCTTGGTATTGCATGGATGGATATATCGGAGCTCACAAAAGACCCACGCAAAAACACCGAAATAGAGATTAACGACCAACTCACACTTTTGACTAACGAAAAATATGGTGAGTACCAGACAAAACGCGAAACCTATGAAGGTGTTGATGCATGGAATATTCCTCAGGGTCACAAAATGTTTGTAAAAGTAAATGATGATTACTTATACAGCGAAAATGTTGACGAGCTTAAAGTTGAAGTTACATATTGGGACAAAGGCAGAGTTCCGCTTTATTTAGGCTATACCTCTGTGATAGAAACCCGTATGGACCTTGCTGACCGTGAAGACAGAAGTGTAATAATCGAAAAAAATAACACTTGCCAGTGGGTAACAAAACAGGTTACAATAAAAAGTGCTTCTATCAACAACAGAGGTCAGCATAAATCAGACTTTGTTTTATACGCACCTAATTCCAGAACAATTATTAAAGACATTAAGATTGTTGAATAGTAGCGGTGTTGTGAAAATATATATTAAACATAATTTAATTATTTATACATTTAAGGAGGATGGAACAAATGAAGAAAGTAATTTCTTTATTGCTGACATTTGCAATAATACTGTGTACTTTAGCAGTACCCGCAATGGCAGCAGATGTTGCTACTGTTACAGCAAAAGCCGACTATAAAGCAAATGTAATAAATGTTGAGTATAATAATACTGCAAACTACAATTGCTATGTAACAATATATATGGTGGATGCGCAGGACTGTGATGACGAGGTATTTACAGACTATGACTCGGTAGATATTATCCGTATGTCAACAGTTGAAGCAGATGCAAAAAGCATGGTAAAAGTACAGTTTAAGTTTGGCGCCGATATCAAAACAGGCAGCTACAATTTTTATGCTGCACCAAGCGGCAAAAACGGCAGTAACTACTATGCAAAGGTTGCACAGCCTGTTTACATTTTTGGTCAGACTGCAGATGAAGGTGACGAAACACATCAGGATGTACTTGAATTTATAAACGCAGGAAGCGAAGCTGATATTTCTTCAAGAGCATACCAAAAGCTTAGCTTAGCTCTTGGAATAAGTGACCCAGCTTGGCGAAATGCATACCTTTATGCAATAAAGCAAACCGATTTTAATGGCAATTTTGGTTCACTCACAGATGTTGAAGAAGGTATTAAAATTGCCGATGCAATTTATACAATCCGCAGTTCATCAGATGATGTAGAAACGGCTATTGAAAACGGCAGCGAAGTTCTTGGAATGGATATCCAAAACGCTGACTACAAAAACGAAAAATATCACAATAGTATAGTAACACTTTACAAAAACAAAATTCAATCAGCCGATGCAAAAACCAAACTTAAAAACCTTGAGCTTTTTAATCAGTCTATTGCACTTACTGTAATTAACAAAGGTACACCAGACGACAAGGCAAGAGCTCTTTCAACATATAAAAGTGCTCTGGGCATCAGTGATGCGCTTTTTGAACTCATAAACAGCGAAAATGTTGGTACAAGTGTTGTAGCCAGACACTTTGGTGACTTTACAACAGATGATACCGCAAAACTTGTAGAAAAAATTACACAAATTCTTGCAGATATAGGCAAGGAGCCTAGCAAAGAGCAAACTTTCCCTTCAAAGCAGGATGGTAACAAAGGCGGCTCGGTTGGCGGCGGAATTACACTTCCAAACCAAAATGCAGCTACCTTTACAGATGTTCCTGCTAACCATTGGGCAAATATTCCTGTAGAATATCTTGCAAATATGGGTGTTATAGCAGGTAAGGGCAACGGCAGGTTTGACCCTGACAGCACTGTAACCAGAGAAGAATTTGTTAAAATGATTGTTTCGGCATTTAAATACACAAATTCAGGCAGCGATATCCAATTTACCGATGTACCTGCTTCTCACTGGGGACACAGCTACATTAAAATAGCCTTTGAAAACAACATTGTTAAAGGCTTGAGCGAAACAAGATTTGGCGTTGGTTCGCCTATTACCCGTCAGGATATGGCAGTTATAATTATGAGAGTTGTTAATGACAAACAAATTGAGCTCTCTGGCAACGCAAGCTCATTTGCAGATGATGCAAAAATTGCATCATATGCAAAACAATCTGTTATGGAGCTTGTTGCAGGTGGAATAATCAATGGATATTCAGACGGTAAATTCAGACCTGAAGGTCCACTCACAAGAGCAGAAGCTGCAAAGGTTATATATGCTCTTGTGAGCAGATAATCGGGAAAGGAGAGAATTAAACAATGAAACATAACAAAAGAATTTCCCTGATTCTTATTTTTGCAATGGTTGTTCAGCTTTTTGCTTTTTCGTTTGCTTTAGCACAGGAAGAGGCACCAAAGCAGGCCCTTGCAACACAGGAACACAAATTTTTCAGCACAATAGGTATGCTTCATCCATCAATTGCTCTTTATGAGGATGAGGCTATCACAAGAGGTCAGTTTGCATACATAGCAGCACGCCTTATAGGCTATGATGGTGAAAGTACACCTTCCATATCCCGCTTTGCCGATGTTGATTTGGCAAACCCTTATTTAGGTGCAATCAATCACCTTTACGATGCAGGTGTTGTACGCGGCACAGGCAATTCAAGCTTCAACCCTGATGATGCAATCATTTTTAATGATGCCAGTGCAATTATTGTAAAAATTCTTGGCTACAGCCAAATTGCGTCTGCAAAGTACGGCTCGTACCCAATATGCAATATCCGAATGGCAGACGAGCTTGACATCTACCTTGATATAACAATACCTCAGGGCACAGATGCCATCACTGCAGAAGAAGCTCTCATTATGCTGTTTAATGCAGTTTATGCTCCAATGCCCGAAATGAGCGTTTATGGTGAAGAATCTTCAACCTATACATACGATGCTAAAAACACAATTCTTTATGTGTATCATAGAATTGTAAGAGCAGAAGGCGTTGTTAATGACGACGGTGTTTCTTCGGTTGCTGGTGCAACAACACTTAAAAAAGGCGAAGCAAAAATTGGTGACCGTAAGCTCAAGGCTTCAGCAAATGGCTTTAGTGTATCAGGTCTTTTAGGTGCTTTTGTTGAATACTGGTATGTAGAAGATACAAACGAGCTTGTATATGCTGTAATGGATGCTAACAACACCAACACACTCACACTTACCTACGATGAGCTCTGTGTGCAAAATGGCGATTTTTCAATTACAAATGTCGTATACTACGACAAAAACGACAAAATTAAAAATGCACGCATAGCTATGGTTGCCGATTTTGTTTATAATGGTGCGTCACTTGGTGTATATACTGTAGAGGACCTCAAAATAGAATCGGGCTACATCACATTTATTGACCGCAATTCCGATAAAATTTTTGATGTTGTTAATGTTACAGAATATTGCGATTATTTTGTTGCCGGAATTAATAAAGAAGATAATGTTATCTATACAAAAACAGCTTCAATTGGGCTTGACAAGTATAATGTGGCAACAATTGTAGACATAAATGGTTCGGCACTTGAATTTGCCGATATAACAGCAGATAGCCTTATTTCGGTTGCTGCATCCAAAGACAACTCATGCATTACAGTTGTAAAATGCGGTGCACCCGCTTCGGGTGTTGTAACACAGGCAAGCGTTGACGAATATATCTATTATATGGGTGAGAGAGAATATAAACTCAGCAACGGATTTGTAAATACTGCAAAAAGCTCTGATTATCCCGAAATTGGTAATGACTACAATTTCTATATTAATGCAGACGGTGATGTTGCCAATGTTAAATTGCTTGATTCTGATGCATGGCACAAGGGTTACCTTATTGGTGTTTCTCAGGAAGGAAGCGGCATAAGCACAGCTGTATCTGCAGGCATTATCGGTACTGACAACTCCTTCATTAAATATTATGTTGGTGATAAAATAATCCTCAACGGCCAAAGAGTTGCTGCAGCAAATGTTGCAACTCACAATGCAGTATACAACAGTAATCAAAATATTCCTATCAGGCAGCCGGTCAAATACAAGCTTGATGAATGGGGCGACCTTAAAGAAATTGAAACACCTGTAGATATCACTGTTGAGGCAGATCCTCAAAATGCGCAGCTTTATCCATACAATTTTGATTTGGAGCGCTTTTCTAAAGACAGACACTATGATTCAGCAGAGTGGAAAGGTGACAATATTAACGCAATCAAAGGTATCTATTTTGTATCTTCCAACTCACTTGTTGTTCGCGATCCGTATTTGGATGACCCAAGTGGTGCATACCAGTATGATGATGTAGATGTTTGCGAATTTAGTGAATACAAAAACTTCAGAGGCCTCACTTATGCAGATCTTTACGATATTGATGAAGCAAACAATGTTGGTTATGTAATTTTCAGACGAAACAACAAGGGTGCAAACGAAGGTGCTTGGCAATATTCGCTTTTTGTTGTAGAATCTGTATACAAAAAGCTTCAGGTAGATGATAACGGAGATCTCGAAGTTGTTACTATTGTTTCGGGAGGTCAGGCAGGTCAGAAAGCTACTATATACGAAGATAAAGAACTATTTGAATTGCCATCAACTCTTCGCAATGGCGATGTTTGCCTTGTTGAGCTCGAAGGTACTTATATCAAAAATCTTAAGGTGTTAACAAATGTCAGTGACACTGCTTATGATGAAAGCGGTAACGAAGTATATCAGTCGCCGATTGGCTCAGGTTTTATTTATAGCGAAAAATCAGATTCATTTATCGATAATGATCTCTATATATATTCAGGTGCTATTTACGGCTCTTCTGATTCGGGTCTTGTTACTTTTGGTTGGGAACCGGATGTTAAACTTCTTGGTTCTTCATACAACAACTCTCCTGCAAAAGCTATGACAATCTACGACAGAGAAACAGGTAAAGTTACTTTTGGAACACGAAAAGATATTTATACAAATATCATTCCTGATTCGACCAATGAAGTACAGCCCGACGACTACACTCCACGCGCTGTAGTTTATCGTAGACTTGGCTATCTTTTGGATATGATATTTGTTAAATAATGCAGACAGGAGGTAATTATAATGAACAAAATATTTAGTAAATTTATGGCGTTGGCGTTGTCAGCTGCTATGATTATACCTTCTGTTGCATTTGCGACAGAGGAATCGACTAATCTTACAGATGCATCCGAACTATCGTTGTTACAAACAGTTGTTGATCAGACAGAGCCTACATTAGCAAGGAAATACGAACTTGTTGCTGGCAGCAATGTTGAAGGCACTATGAGCTTTGACGGCGATTTTTCACAAAATGCTGTTGCGTATGATGTGCCAACCATCCCAACAGATGGTGATGGCAACCCTTATGGTCAAAACAATGCATACTACCTGACAGATTGTGCATCTGACTATGGTAATGCAATTGCAACTATTGGAGGCAAAGATTATGTAGTTGCAGGATACTGCTATTCAACAACAAGAAATAATGGCTGTTACAACACGAATAATATGCCTATATATATTGATTCGGTATTTACTGCAAATGATAAAGAGTTGACAATTGAAGTTGATTATTTAGACCAATATTCCGGAAAATTAAAATTCAGATATATGGGTGATAGTGGCAAAACCGAGGCTAAAGACCCCAATACAGGTAAAGATTATGTGCTAAATGGTGACGGCCAATTTAAAACTATAACCGTTAATGTAACCAATGCAGATTTTTCTAATAGCAGCAAAACAGATTGGGGTGCATCAAAATATGCAGCTATTCGTTTGCAGCCAGATGGCCAAACAGCTCTTTATGTAAGCCGTGTAAGTGTGTATAATACACCAAATTATGATGCACTTAAATCTGCAATAGATTCTATCGAAATTGCAAATGCAAACAATCTCACAGAAAGCTTTCAAGTTCCTGTATCAGACGGAAATGTACAAATAGAGTGGACATCAGATAACAGTGCTATTTCCTTTGATGCAAACGGTAATGCAACTGTAACAAGAGATTCCTTAAACGACATTAGCGGTAATGTTACAGCAAAAGCTGTATGTAATGGTTACTATCTCGAAAAGGTAATCTCAACAACAGTTACCACTTCAAACGCCGACCAGGCGGAGCTCGATGCACATGTGCAAAATCTTTCGCTTGGCTTAAATGATATGTCAAATGTAGTCGAATCATTTACACTTCCTGTGGCTCCCCAGGGATTTGAATATGAATGGAGCAGTTCCAATAACAATTATATTGATGTATCAGACGGCATAAATGCTGTTGTAAACCCTTTAAAATTTGAAACCAGTACAGCTACAATTTATGTTACTGTGTATTACAACGGTAAGTATGCTGACACAGAATTTGATCTTTCATGCCCGGCATTTTTCAAAGAGTCAAAAGGCTCAGAGGTTGTTGCAGGAGTTAATGGTGACATTAATACTGCAGGTGATATAAAATTTGATGGTGCTTTTTCAAATTATGTTGTATATGATGAGGCAACTATACCTACAGATAAAGATGGTAATCCTTATGGTGAAACCAATGTGTACTTTGTTACCGAGGGTGGTATGAGCTGTGCCAATGCAAAAACAACTATTGGCGATAAAGATTATGTGGTTGCAGGAAACGGCTATTCCACAACAAGAAATGGTGGCTCATATGCCAACTTTGATTTGCCTGTAGATGTTGGTTCGGGATTTACAGCAGATGACAAGCAACTCACAATCGAGATTGAATATTTAGATAAATACGAAGGAAAATTGCAAATCAGATATATAAACCAGGATGCCGGTGGCAATATAGGTAAAGCTGTGGCTAAAGATCCTGCTACCAATAAAGATTTTGTGCTTACAGGTGACGGCGAGCTTAAAACTATTACTGCTACAGTAACTGATGCTAATTTTGTAAAAGACAACAAATTGGATTGGGGTGCTTCAGGAAAAGCAGATATTCGTTTGCAGTCAGAAGGTGTAAGCGGCAACCCAATTGCCCTGTATGTAAGCCGTGTTTCGGTATACTCTGGCGAAGGCTTTAAACAATTGCAAGCGTTGAAAAAAGAAGTCAACATAGAAGATGTAGACCTTGAAAATGTTAACGAAAACTTTTACCTTCCGGTAACTGGCGATGGCATTGATGAAATTGTGTGGGTATCAAGTGATGAACAAATTATCGAAGTAGACGGCGATGTTGCAATTATTCACAAAAGCCAGGATTCACAGCTCACAGCTACGCTTACAGCTGTAATTATTAAAGGTACATCCTACACAACAAAAGATTTTGAGGTAACTCTTGCTAAACTTCCAAAACAAACACCTATAGCTGATGAACCCGTTGTTACAAAGGGTGAAACAACTACAAATATTGAATATACAATAAACGACACTGGTTTTATGCTTGGTAAAAAAATATCTGTAATGGCTGTAATATCAGATGCAACAGGAAAAATTGTTGCAAAACAAGCAAATTCAGCAGTTGTTGATTCGCAAACAACAGTTGTTGATGTAGATATTCAAAATCCTGCAGAAGGTGAAACGCTTACACATTATGTTGTAAATGAAATAGGTGCAGTTATTAAAAACAGAGCACCATCTGCTATAGACAACATTACTGGTTTGTCAACATTGGCAGGTGGTAAGGTTGTTTGGGATGCAGCAGGCGACGATTATATGCATGTTGTATATGATGTATACAAGGATGGTCAGTTGTGGCAAGAAGGTATAGAAGAAACAGAAGTTTCTTTCACTTCGGATTCTTCAGGAAAATCAGAGTTATATGTAGTTGCCCGTGACCACGAAAATATAAAGACTCAACCTTCAAAAACTGTTTCTGCAGGCAAATATGTGCCATATTATGCAGATTATAACGATGTTTCGCGAAATCAGGGAGTAACTCTTATTGAGGCTTCATCTGTAGCTGTTGACTATTATGTTAAGGCTGACAAAAAAACCGGTAAGGACACAACTGTACAAGGCGAGCCGGAGGTTACTTTGGGTGTTATGAGAACAGTTAGCGGTACCGACAGAGCACCAAGCAAAACATATGGTTCAAGAATGTACTTTGTTGCCGACAAAGCAATAACTCCCGAACAGTCACATATTATGATTGTTATAAAATATTTTGACGAAGGTTCGGGCAGTGCTAAGCTTACATATTTTAAAGATATTGAAAGAGCAGAAGAGATAGCGTTTGAATTTACCAATTCAAAAACATGGAAACAGGCTGTTATTGAAATCGAAGATGCAAAATTCACCAGAAATAAAGCTGCTGGTAGAGAAGGCTGTGATTTCTGCCTCGAGGCTACAGACAATACTGCCGCTATTGCTGTTAACTATATTACTGTAATACCTTATGAATGTTATGCACCAGGTTATTTTGATTAATCGGTATAAGTTTTGTTAAATACTTATTTAATCAGCGTGTTGCTTAGGCAACACGCTGATTTTTTTTGTGCAAATTTGGTTGTGATTGATGTGCTTTAACTAAAAATCTCTGTTTTGTTAAATAGCCACAAATAAAATTGGTTTACATAATAAAAAAATAAAAATAAAAGTAATTTATTTGTGAAATATTGACAATATCCACTTGACAATGAGCACATCATTTGATACAATATGTAATAGGTATTATGGCAAAGATAACAAAATTTGATGTGTGGATTGTGCATATGCATAATTTACATATTAGATGTGTTATAAATTTTAAAAAGGAGCGAAATTTTTATGAAAAAGAATTTCAAAAAAATTGCTTTGGCTGCATTAGCACTTGCAGCGACAGCTATGTTGGCTTCTTGCAGCGGCGGCGATACTGCTACAGGCGGCTCTTCAAACAAAATTTCTTACTGGGTAAAACTTTCGGGCAATGCTGCTCAGGTAGTAAGTAACCTTGCAGAAACTCCGTTCGCTCAAAAGCTTATGGAAACTTTCGATTGCGAAATCGAATATCAGCACCCTGCACAGGGTCAGGATGCAGAAAAATTCAACATCCTCGTTGCAAGCGGTAAACTTCCTGACATTATAGAATACAAATGGGCAACTGCTTACCCAGGCGGCCCTCAAAAGGCGCTCAGCGACGGTATCATTCAGGAAATTGACCTTAAGGCAGATGCTCCAAATCTTGCAGCATACATAAAAGATCATCCCGAACTTGACAAGATGATTAAAACAGATGAAGGTAAGTACTACGGCTACCCATTTATCAGAGGCGAAAGATATCTCCAAACTTCTTCAGGTACTATCATCCGTGAGGACTGGCTTGATGACCTTGGCCTTGAACTCCCTGAAACAATTGACGAATGGGAAGTTGTACTTAAAAGATTTAAAGAAGAAAAGCTTAATGGCGCAGCGCCTTCAATGAGTGCACTTGTAGGTGATGGCTTCTTGCAGGCTTATGGTGTTTGCACAAGTGATTTTTATGTTGATAACGGCGTTATCAAATTTGGTCCTATGGAAGACGGCTTTAAAGACTGGCTCGTTCTTATGAATGACTGGTACAACAAAGGCTACATTGCTGCAGACTACACATCAGCACAAAACGAGCAGGCAAAAATGATCAATGGTGAAATTGGTGTTACAGGCGGTGCAGTTGGCGGTGCTGTAGGAAGAATGATGTCTGCAGCTACCGAAGAAGGCTTTAGCATTACAGGTACAAAATATCCTGTTCTCAACAAAGGTGACAAGCCTATATATGGTAACTACCAGAATGCTGTAACAGGTACATTTGCTGTTATTACATCTGATGCTAAAAACAAAGAGCTTTGTGCTAAACTTCTTGACTATGGTTACTGCGAAGATGGTATTATGCTCCAGAACTTTGGTATCGAAGGCGAAAGCTATACATTGGTAGACAAAGAGGGCTACGAAGGCAAATACCCACAGTATACTGAACTTATCACAAAAAATCCTGACGGTCTTTCTATGGCAGTTTCTATGTCAAGATACACAAACTCTCATACAGAAGCTCCATTTGTTCAGAGAAGAGAATATATGGAACAGTATTCAAGCCTTCCACAGCAAAAAACAGCTCTCGAAAATTGGCTGTACACTGATGTAGAAAAGCATTTCTTACCACCATACTCACTCACAGTTGAACAGACCAACGAAATTGCTGCAGAAAAGGAAAACATCAACACATACAGAGATGAAATGATCGCTAAATTCGTTATGGGTATCGAACCTATCGAAAACTTTGATGCATTTAGAGAAAACCTCAAATCAAGAGGCGTTGAAAAACTTATCAAGTATAATCAGGAAGCATATGAAAGATATATGTTAAGATAATTTGTTTTTAATTCAACTAAATATGGTAGGTAGTGCCTTTGTGCACTACCTACCTAAAATATGTTTTTGTGAAGTATGTTTGTGCTTTAAATAAATTTAACTTATGTTTTAAGAAAGGCTTAGGTAAATTGCTATGAAAACACCATTAGAATACGGTAAATTAGCTTGCGATGCATTTATTCATAAATTTGAACCCCATATGCTTCCGCCGGTCGGCTCATTGTTTTATCATCAAGGGGTTTGCCTTTCTGGTATGCAAAACATATACAAATTATCCGGCGAAAAAAAATATTTTAATTACATAAAAGATTATGTAGACAGTGTTATTGGCCCAAATGGTGAAATCATCGGTATCAACCACGAATTAAACACACCCGAAACACCGATGCATGCAAAAAGAGCTCTTCAGTTGCTCGACTACAAGCAGCCAATCATTTTGTTTTACAATCTATTCGAAGAAACAAAAGACGAAAAATATATGAACGCAATTAAAACGGTGAGTGAATCGATGTATTATTGGCCTGTTAACCCCGAGGGTGGATATTGGCACAAAATGTCGCAGCACAACCAGATGTGGCTTGACGGTGCTTATATGGCAGGGCCTCTTTCTGTAATGTATTCAAATCTCACCGGTGATCCGACGCTTCGCGAGAGAGCAATAAATCAGATATTCATTATGGACGATCATATGAAAGATCCTGTTACTGGCCTATATTATCACGGCTGGGATGCTTCTTACAATGAGCCAAAACAGCCATGGGCAGACGAAAATACAGGTCTTTCAAGTCAGTTCTGGGCAAGAGCTGTTGGCTGGTATGCAGTTGCTATTTTGGATATTCTCGAATTAATTTCAAAGGATCATCCTGCCTGTCCTCGTCTTAAGCAAATCGAAACAGATCTTTTGCGTAGTCTTGCCAAAGTACAAGACCCAAAAACAGGTATGTGGTTTGAGGTTCTTGATAAAGTTGACGAGCCTGACAACTGGGTCGAAAGCTCCGGCACTAACCTTTTTATATATTCTTACGCAAAAGCAGTGCGTTTGGGTGTTGTATCTAAAGATGAATTTGGGCAAGTTATTGAAAAAGCATATAAAGGCAGTATTGATTCAACCTATATGGATGAAGAGGGCTACCTTGTTATAGATAAAGTATGTATTGGTACCGACATAGATTCCGGCACATACGAACATTACATTAATCGTTTACAAATCAAAAATGATCTCCACGGTGGCGGCGCATTTCTTCTTATGTGTGCCGAGATGGAGAGATACAGACAAATGAACAACTAAGTTAGTTGAAGGGAGAATTTAACTATGGCAAAAAACAAAACATCTGCTATAAAGCCTGTAGATAAGCTAAGCTTCAGTTACAGACTCAAAGCAGACTTTTCTCGCAATTATGCGCTTTACATTCTTATTATACCTGTAATTCTCTATTACATAGTTTTTTTGTATAAGCCAATGTATGGAGCATTAATTGCTTTTCAGGATTTTCATCCGGTAAAAGGTGTATCGGGTAGCCCTTGGGTTGGTTTTCTTCATTATCAAAGATTTTTTGCAAATCCTGACTTTGTAAGAATTTTCCGCAACACACTTACAATCAGTATTTCAAGCATAATTTTTGGTTTCCCTGCACCTATTATTCTTGCACTTTTATTTAATGAGTTAAAAAATCAAAAATTTAAATCAATTGCACAGACTGTATCATATCTTCCGCACTTTATTTCGCTGGTTGTTGCCTGTGGTCTTATTAAAACCTTTGTTAGCGAAGGCGGTCTTATTTACAATCTTGTAGTTACTCTCGGCGGACCTGAGCAATCGCTTCTTTCCCGTGCGGAATGCTTTGTTCCTATATATGTACTGTCGGGTATCTGGCAGGAAATTGGTTGGGGCTCAATTATATACCTTGCTGCTCTTTCGGGTATTGATCAGGAGCTTTACGAGGCTGCACGCATTGACGGAGCCAACAAATGGAAGCAGGTTTGGCATATTACAATTCCTGGTATTTTGCCTACAATTATCATTATGCTTATTCTTCGACTCGGTTCGGTAATGAGCGTAGGCTACGAAAAGGTTATTCTTTTGTACAACAGCCTTATTTACGAAACATCTGACATTATTTCATCTTATGTATACCGTGTAGGTCTTGGAAGTCAGCAGTGGTCGTATTCATCTGCAGTTGGTCTTCTTAACTCTGTAATCAACTTTATTATTGTAGTTACAACCAACAAGATTTCGGCCAAAGTATCAGACACATCATTGTGGTAAGGAGGGGACATAAAATGGCTAAAGATATTAACAACAATAAAATTAAAATCAGCACAGGCGAAAAAATATTTAATGTGTTCAACATTTGTTTTATGCTCGCAATGATGTTTATTATGTTCTATCCTATGTGGCATGTTGTGTGTGCATCTTTTTCAAATCCTAGGATGCTGGCAGCACACGAGGGTGTATTGTTTTTACCAAAGGGTTGGTCGCTTATTGCATACGACCTTATGTTAGAAAACCCAATGATTTTAAAAGGCTACGGAAATACATTTTTTGTACTTTTCTTTGGTCTTTTGGTAAATATGATTATGACTTGCCTTGCAGCATATGTACTTTCAAGGCGTAATGTAATGCTTAACAAACCAATTACAATGATGATTGTATTTACAATGTATTTTAACGGCGGTCTTATTCCTACATACCTCAATGTTATGCAGCTGGGACTTCTCGATTCGCTTTGGTCACTTATTATACCTGTATCAATCAGTACATACAATATGATAGTACTTCGCACAGGCTTTGCATCGGTACCCGAAAGCCTTGAAGAGTCTGCAAAAATTGATGGTGCGTCAAGCCTTAGGATTTTGTGGCAGATTATTATTCCGCTTTCAAAAGCTACAATTGCAGTTATATGCCTTTACTATGCGGTAACTCACTGGAACTCATGGTTTAACGCGATGCTTTATTTGAATGAGCGCGAAAAATTCCCGCTTCAGCTTATTTTGCGTGAAATACTTATCAACAACGATACAACATCAATGGTTGGTGAAGGCAATATTGATGGCGGTGCAGGTGAAGCATCATTTGTTAGTGAAACTGTTAAATATGCAGTTATCGTTGTATCAACTGTTCCGATTTTGTGTGTATATCCGTTTATTCAGAAATACTTTACAAAAGGTGTTATGGTTGGAGCAGTTAAAGGTTAATTGCTTACTAATACAAAAACAGAGAGTGTCATTTAAATATGACACTCTCTGTTTTTGTAAAAACAAATTTTAAACAATATTTAAAACCAATATTTTATCAGACAAATATTTTTTATTCAATAACTATATCTTCAATCAAATTATCACTGTTTATTGCACTTGTTGCAAGCTGGTCACAACGCTCATTTTCGGGGTGGCCTGCGTGCCCCTTTACCCATACAAATTGCACATTGTGCCGCTCTAATTGTGCAAGCAGCCTATTAAACAAATCTACATTTTTTGCTTTTTTGTTTTTGGCGCGGTACCAGTTGTTGCTTTTCCATTTTTCAATCCACCCCATATTTACCGAATCTACAAGGTATTTAGAATCACTTGTAAGCACCACATTGCACGGCTCCTTTAATGCCTCAAGTGCAGCTACAGCAGCAAGTATTTCCATTCGGTTGTTTGTAGTGCTTATAAATCCCGCACTCAGCTCCTTTTTTTGCCCGTTGTATTCAAGTATTGCACCGTAGCCGCCTTTGCCTGGGTTGCCGCTGCAGGCGCCGTCTGTATATACCTTTACATTTTTCATAAAATTACTCCATTATATATCATCGTGCTCGGCAATTTGCTTGGCAGGTGTTATAAGGTAATTGTCAATGGTAGGGTACACCGAAAATGTTATTACATATCCTACAAATGACAGTGATATAACAAATGCCGCTATTGCACCATAAAACATATAATACACACTTGCAAAAAGCACTGCTCCTACAATTATGCTTATAAATATGTTAAGCGGAAGCTTTGCAAATGCAAACAAAAAAGCATTGCGCAGTATATCCTTAAGGCTAAGCTTAAATGTTACCATCATAACATAAATATAATAATGCATCCACAGGTAAATAACTGCAAAAACACAAATTGCCGCCATAAAATACGGTGATGCAGGCACAAGCTCAGGAGCCCAGTCCTTTGCCATATATCCGTAAAAAACAAGTGCTATATACATTACTAAGCAAACCGCAAGGTCAAGTATTGCCATAAACGACCCTTGCTTAAAGTTGTTTTTAAAATGTTCAAAAAAGTCACTAAGCACCCAGGCGTGCTCCTCCCTCTGAAAGTTGCGTATTACATATGTAAACCCTGCAGTTGCAGGCCCTGCAACAAACAGCGATGCCACAAGCACAACAAGCCCTATAATATTTCCCGAAAGCACAACAAGCGGATAATCAATTAAATCCTGCATATTTATTGCACCATAAAGAGTTATGGCAGGGTTTATTTCAAGAGTGAGCAGCAAACCGATGGCAAGTGGTATTAGTGTAATTGCATATATTATGTTAAGCTGTATAAGCTTGCCAAGTTTACGCCCAAAAAGCTCAAAAAACAAAAAAAAGCGGTGTTTTTCGGGTGCGTCTTTTTCAACACCGGGGCCTTCTTTTAAATAGTTGTTAAACATTCCCATTAAGCTCAAATCCTTTCGTTTATAAGTATATCACGGATGGCAAAAAAAATCAAATATATTTTGTTGTATTGGATTTTGTTTTGTGATATAATTGACACATACGGAATTTTATTCTATAAAATTCCTAAAAGCCTTTTGTCTTTTTGCACTCTTTTGACCGCTGTGTCAATTGACGGCGTTGCAAAAATGCCCTTGCAAGCAAACATTTTTGCTCCAGGTAAAATTGGCATCTGATTTGTACACTGATTTTATGCGGTGCACAGCACCGCAGCGATATGAATTCTAACGAATTCTCGATATGTGCTTCGCACTCGATATGCACAGGTGTGCTCGATATGTTGCTGACGCAACGAGAATTCATATCATATCGAGTTTGACCGAAGGGAAAACATATCGATTTTACGAAGTAAAAATATCGAGCAAAGTTTAGTTTGCATATCGACAAAATTTTGTCCCTGACTTGACAAAATCATTTAATTGGCATATAAAGTATTGCATTTTATAAACAATGGGGGAATAGTTATGATTCATTCTGTGCTAATCATAGGACAATCAAATATGGCAGGGAGAGGTTTTAAAAATGAGGTAGAGCCAATAAATAATGAACGGTTAAAGGTACTTAAAAACGGACGATGGCAACAAATGTTTTTTCCTGTTAATCCCGACCGCTCTTTTTCGGGGATATGCTTGGCAGAAAGCTTTGCAGATATATATTCAAAGGAAAAAGATGTAGATGTAGGCATTATACCATGTGCAGACGGAGGAACATCTCTTGACCAATGGCAACCTGACGGACTTTTGTTTGACCACGCCGTATATATGTCAGAGCTTGCATCAAGGACATCAACAATTTGTGCAGTTTTGTGGCATCAGGGGGAGGCAGATTGTTCGCCGCAATTATATCCCTTATACGAAAAAAAACTAACTAATATTATAAATGAATTCCGAAAAAGGCTTAATCTTTATGATGTACCATTTCTTTTAGGAGGACTTGGTGATTTTTTGCCACAATGCACAATATTTGACAACCTTGTAAATTACATTAAGGTAAATGATGCTATAAAAAGTACAGCTGCTCACAATGATATGACAGGTTTTGTTTCGGCAGTTGGCTTGGGAGCAAATCCTGATAATCTACATTTTTCGGCCAAAGCACTCAGGGAGTTTGGTGTGCGTTATTATAATGAATTTGTTAAAATTGAAGATAAAAACAAGGTGTTTGTTGAAAAGTGTGGTGCTGACCACACCGTAATAAATAGTATGGAGCGTTTATAATATTTGTAAGCGTAGTAAATTGCAATGCAGACACAAACTCACGGAGCCTTATTATGAACAATTTAAAAAATGAAATACGAAATACATATAAGCAAAAGCGCAAACAAATGTCAACGCGTGAGGTTAAGCAAAAAAGTACAGCTGCGGCAAATTTGTTTTTGCAAAGCGATATATACAAAAACGCAAAGCAGCTAATGCTTTATATGCCTCTTGGCAACGAAACAGACACTTCACTTATAAAAAGATGTGCCTTTGATGATGGTAAAAAGCTGATTTTTCCCGTAACAGATGGCAAAAGTGGCATAATTACGCCTGTTTATGCAACAAGCGAAACTGAGTTTATAAAAGGCTCATTTTCGGTAAATGAGCCAAAAAATTGCAATATTGCAGATGTAGCTCAAATAGATGTAATTGTGGTACCCGGCATTGCCTTTGACAAAACGGGCGCAAGGATAGGCTTTGGAAAGGGCTGCTACGATATGTTTTTAAAAAATGCAACATCAGTTAAGGTGGGGTACTGCTATGATTGGCAAATATGCCATAAGCTTGCCAGCGAGATGCACGATGCAAAAATGGATTATATAGTAAGCAATAGGGGTATTATTAAAACTACGATTTAATTATTAAAGCAATAACAAAACAACCGCACAATCAATTTTTGATTGTGCGGTTGTTTTGGTTATTTATTTTTAACTAGTCCTATTGCCTTTGCAAGCTCCATTACAGGAAGCGGTATAAGCACAAGTATCAAGGCGGCTAAATACAGCTTTTTAGGGAGCTTTACAAGCTCAAATGCTACCGAAACAGGAGTAAATACCACTAAAAGCACAAGACACACCGATGTTAGCACTGCTATGTTTAACCGCTTGTTTGTAAATACTCCTATGGTAAAAAGCGAATGCTCCGAACGCATATTGTAGCTTTGCACAACCTGCGAAAGTGCAAGCACTATAAATGCCATTGTTCTGCCACCGTTATCGCTGCCTGTATATTTAACACCAAGGTAAAATGAAACAAGTGAAAGCAACCCAAACATAATGCCCTGCAGTACAATTCGTATTCCATAGCCGTGTGCAAAAAGTCCTTCGCCCTTTGGCTTTGGCCTTGCATCCATAATGTCTTTTTCAACAGCTTCCATACCAAGTGCAATTGCTGGCATACTGTCGGTTACAAGGTTAATCCACAATAGCTGCATAGATGCCAAGGGTGATTTGTGCCACAGCATCATTGCGGTAAATACCGTTACTACTTCACCAATGTTTGTGCCAAGCAAAAATCCTACAACCTTTTTTATGTTTGAGTATATTCCTCTGCCTTCGCGACAAGCGTCAACAATAGTTGCAAAGTTGTCATCTGTAAGGGTCATATCGGCAGCACCTTTTGCAACATCTGTACCTGTAATACCCATTGCACATCCTATGTCAGCTGCTTTGAGCGCAGGGGCATCGTTTACACCGTCGCCTGTCATTGCAACAACCTTTTGCTTGCGCTGCCATGCTTTTACTATGCGTATTTTGTTTTCGGGCGAAACACGGGCATATACCGAAATGCTCTCTATACACTCGTCAAGCTCACGGTCAGTCATATTGTCCACCTCGGCGCCTGTAACGGCTCTGTCGCCATCTTTCATAATGCCTAGGTCTTTTGCAATTGCCGATGCTGTTACAATGTGGTCGCCTGTTATCATTACAGGCTTTATTCCTGCCTTGCGGCAAAGTGCAACCGCATCTCTTGCCTCAGGGCGCGGTGGGTCAATCATACCAACAAGCCCCATAAATGTAAGGTCACATTCTAAATTGTCGCTTGATGGATTGTCGGGGAGTGCATCAATTTGCTTGTAACCAACTGCAAGCACTCTCAGAGCATCGGAGCTCATAGAGTCGTTAATTTGTTTTGCCTTTTCAATATCACCCGACACACATCTTTGTGCCATTATGTCAAATGCACCTTTTACAATTACTATAGTTTTGCCATCAATTATGTTTACTGTGGACATAAGCTTTCTGTCTGAGTCAAACGGCAGTTCAAAAATTCTTTTGTATTTTTGGTTAAGCTGTTCCTTTGACATACCTTGCTGCATTGCGGCATACACAATTGCAGTTTCGGTAGGGTCGCCAATGTGTTTTACGCTGTCATTTTCCACAACTACCGAGCCATCACAGCAAAGGCATGAGTACATAAGGAGTTTTTTTGTATTTTGGCTGTTTGTACCTATATCCTCAGTGATAGCGTCAGCATCGTTGTATGCTTTTACAAGTGTCATTCTGTTTTGTGTAAGGGTGCCCGTTTTGTCGGAGCATATAACAGAGGCACTGCCAAGAGTTTCTACTGCGGGGAGGCGGCGTATAATAGCATTTTTTTTAACCATCCGCTGAACACCTATAGAAAGCACAATTGTTACAATTGCAGGTAATCCCTCAGGTATTGCCGATACAGCAAGTGATACCGATGTCATAAATATTTCAAGTGCAGGGATATTGTTAGTAAGCCCTACAACAAATATAATTGCGCAAGCGGCAAGCGCCATAAACCCAAGGTATTTGCCAAGGCTTGCAAGCTTTTGCTGCAGCGGAGTCTGTGTTTCGGTTTCGCTGTCAAGCAGGTTTGCAATTTTGCCCATTTGTGTATCCATACCAGTTGCGGTAATTATTGCTGTTGCACTTCCGTATGTTACACTTGAGCCCGAAAATACCATATTCACTCTGTCACCCAAAGCTGCATTTAAACTAACTAAAGCGTTTGCGTCCTTTTCCACAGGTACCGATTCGCCCGTGAGGGCAGATTCTTCACATTTTAGGGCAGAGGACAAAATCAAACGCGCATCTGCAGGCACAAAATCGCCCGCCTCAAGCTTGATAATATCTCCAGGTACAAGCATCGATGCATCAATTATGTCGTCATTGCCGTCGCGTACCACCTTTGCGTGCGGGGCAGACATACCCTTTAGTGCTTCAAGGGCTTTTTCGGCCTTGCTTTCCTGCATGACACCCATAATTGCATTTACCACAACTATGAGTATAATAAGGAATGGTTCAAAAAATTCTTTTGGGTTTTGCTCTAACAGCGCTATTGCAAAAGAAATTGCTGCAGCTATAAGCAGTATAACAATCATTGCATCTTTAAACTGGTCGGCAAAACGCGCCAGGGTGGTTTTTTGCTTTTTTTCACGCAGCTTATTTTCGCCATATTTTTGCCTTTGAGCAGTTGCGGCATGGGTACTTAGGCCTTTTTGCACATCAGTACCAAAATTTTCGCAAACCTGCAAAATGGTTTTGTCGTGGAATGTCATTTTCAAGCCTCCAAATTTTATAATTATATCATTTTATCAGATATGGTAAAAAAAGTCAATATAATTTGCCATTTAATCTTCATTTAACTTTTTAAATAATTTATGGATTGCCTTTTTTTCTATTCTTGACACATAAGAGCGTGAAATATTCATCATTTTTGCAATATCTTGCTGGGTATATACATTTTGGCCTGCTATTCCGTAGCGCAGCTCAATTATTTTTTTCTCTCTTGGTGTGAGAATGCTTTTCATACTTTTGTAAAGGGCACTGAGCTGCAGTTTAACATCAACCTCGTCAAATACATCCTCGCAGTTGGCACTCAACTTGTCAATAAGAGTAATTTCGCGTCCGTCTTTGTCTTTGCCAACAGGGTCTTGCAAAAGCACTTCGTTTTGCCGCTTTTTGTTTGCCCTTAGTGACATGAGTATTTCGTTGTCGATGCATTTTGCGGCATATGTAGCAAGCCTAACGCCTTTGTCGGGCTTAAAAGATGTTATAGCTTTTATAAGGCCAATAGTGCCTATTGATATTAAATCATCATTGTCACATTCCGACTGCGAATATTTTTTTACAACATGGGCAACAAGTCTTAAATTTCGTTCTATCAAAATGTTTCGTGCCTCAATGTCACCTGCCATATATTTTTTTAAATACATTTGCTCCTCCTCGGCAGATAGAGGATGCTGAAAGGAATTAACCCCCGACACATACGAAATCATAAAAAGCATATTGGGCAGGGCGTAAAAAAACGGAATTAAGAAAGAAAACACAAAAACACCTCCAATGTAGATTATATGTGGCGGACAAGTGAAGTGTGACGGTAGACAAACTTAATTTTTGCAAGGTTTATTAATTGACATACACTGGCGTTCGTGATAGAATAACCATATATTGAGGTGATTTTATGAGATTGGTAGTAAAGGTAGGTACATCAACACTTGCACACTCAACAGGCCGAATAAATATCCGCCATGTTGAAAGCCTTTGCAAGGTGATGAGCGATTTAAAAAATTCAGGAACAGAGGTAATACTGGTGTCCTCAGGTGCCATAGGTATGGGTGTTGGCAAGCTTAATTTAAACAGCCGCCCTGATGATATGGCAACAAAGCAGGCAGCTGCAGCAGTAGGGCAGTGCGAGCTTATGTATACATACGACAAGCTGTTTGCCGAATATAACCACACTGTTGCACAAATACTTTTAACTGGCTACGATGTACACAATGATGTGAGCTACAACAATTTTAAAAATACAATGTACCGATTGCTTGAGCTTGGAGTACTCCCCGTTATTAACGAAAATGACACTGTATCCACAGAGGAAATAGGCATAGGTGATAATGATACATTGGCGGCTATTGTTGCCACAAGTGTAAATGCAGATTTGCTTGTTTTGCTATCCGACATAGACGGGCTTTACACAGCCGACCCTCACAAAGATGCAACTGCCAAGCTTATTGAGCATGTTGATAAAATAGATGACAGCATAATAGCACTTGGAGGCGGCTCGGGCAGCAGTCTTGGCACAGGCGGGATGGCGTCTAAATTAAATGCTGCAAAAATTTGCACCGAGAGTGGCTGTGATATGATTATTGCAAACGGTGAAAATCCCGAAATACTTTATGATATTGCCGCAGGCAAAAAAGCAGGCACAAGATTTATTGCAAAGGAGTAATGCATTTATATGGAAAGTACACATTCAATACTTGTAAACACAAAAAAAGCAAGCAAATCCCTTGCACTGCTTGATAGCCAAACCAAAACACAGGCACTCCAGTTTATGGCAGATGCTCTTACAAAAAATGCAGATAAAATAATTGAGGCAAACAAAATTGATGCCCAAAATGCCAAGCAAACAATATCCAGTGTTATGATAGACCGACTTATGCTTGACAAAAGCCGTATCAAAGCAATGGCCGACGGCATAAGAGATGTTGCAAAGCTGCCCGACCCGTGCGGCAGAGTGATTAAACAATATACAAGGGCAGATGGGCTGAATGTAAAAAAAATTTCGGTACCCTTTGGAGTGGTTGGCATTATTTACGAAAGCCGCCCCAATGTAACAAGCGATGCAGCGGCACTCAGTATAAAAAGCGGTAATGCCTGCGTGCTCAGATGCGGCAAAGAGGCGGCAAAAAGCGCAGGCGCAATAGTAGATGCCCTTAAGGCCGGGCTTAAAAAGGCAGGGGTAAACCCCGATTGCATAAGCCTTGTAAAAGACACAAGCCGAAACAGCGCAAATGAGATGATGACTGCAAACGGCCTGATTGATATGCTTATACCCCGTGGCGGCGCAGGGCTTATTAATGCCTGTGTAAAAAATGCCACAGTGCCTTGTATTCAAACAGGTACAGGCATATGCCACTTGTACATAGACAAAGATGCCGACATCACTAAGGCTGTTAAAATAGCCCAAAATGCCAAAATGAGCAGACCATCGGTGTGCAATGCATTAGAGGTGTGCCTTGTACACAAACAAAAAGCAAATGAATTTTTGCCCCTGCTTAAGCAGGCAATCGTTGATGGGCCAAAGCAAAAGGGCGATGCATTTGCTCAAATACGCGGTACAAAAGATGTTTGTGATATTATTGATTGCACCTTGGCAACCGATAACGACTTTGACACAGAATTTTTGGATTATATTATTGCAGTTAAAATAGTTGATGATGTAAATGAGGCAATAGAGCACATACTCTCTCACAGCACAGGTCACAGCGAAGCTATTGTTACCCAAAATGCACACACTGCAAATGTATTTTGCACCATGACCGACAGCAGCGCAGTGTATGTAAATGCATCAACGCGCTTTACAGATGGCGGTGAGTTTGGTTTGGGCTGCGAAATGGGCATTTCTACCCAAAAGCTCCACGCAAGAGGGCCTATGGGTCTTGAGGAGCTTAACACATATAAGTATGTTATAACAGGCAACGGACATATAAGATAATAAGGAGATAAAAAATGACATTTGGTTTTATTGGTACAGGCAATATGGGAAGTGCCATTGCAAAAGCAGTTGCAAAAAACAAAGGCGGACATAGTATTGCGCTTGCCAACAGAAGTGAGCAAAAAGCTCATCAACTTGCACATGAAATTGGTGCAATTGTTATGGATAACAAACAAATTGCCAATGAATGTGATTATATATTCCTAGGTGTAAAACCTCAAATGATGAATGAGGTGCTTTGTGAAATCAGAGATATACTACAAAGCCGAAAAAATGAGGTTGTACTCATTTCTATGGCGGCAGGCTTAACAAGTGACAAAATCTGCAATATGGCAGGTGGCGGTGTGGCAGTTGTGCGTATTATGCCAAATACTCCGGTTAGCATAGGCAAGGGGGTAATACTGTATTGCTCAAACGCTCTTGCAAATGATAAAGAGAGCTTTGTTGCTGATGCTCTTTGTATGGGAGGCCTTGTGGACAAAATTGACGAAAGTCTTATAGATATAGCCACTGTTATAATGGGATGTGCTCCTGCATTTGCGGCTTGTTTTGCAAATAATCTTGCAATAGGCGGCGAGCAAAATGGTCTTGATATTAAAAAAGCTACACTTTACGCTGCAAAAATGATGGAAGGAACTGCAGCACTTATGATACAAACAGGAAAATCACCCTTGCAGCTTATAAAAGAGGTATGCTCTCCTGGCGGCTCTACCATAAAAGGTGTTGAAGCACTGGAAAACAATAATTTTTGCGAGATTGTCAGCGAAGCGGTAAATGCTTCATTTAACAGAACAAAAGAGCTGGGGCAGTAAATATAATGCTTGAAAAACAGCAATATAGCTTATAATAAATAGAAAAAGATAAAGATAAAGAATAAAAAACAATGGGGTGTATCAAAATGAAATCATTTTGATACACCCCATTGCATATACTATTTCGAAAATACCTTGTTAATTACCATAGTTGCGATAATGATTATACCAATTACAACAAATATGCCAATCATTCCGCCAACCATATATTTTAAGTTTGATACAAAATTTAAAGGATTAATATTCATTTTTGTTGTTCCTTTCTGTTATTAATATACTGTGCGAATTGCCTGTCGGCGCTGCCAAAAGAGCTAATGGCTGCATACGCAAGTTTTAATTCGCGTGTGAGATGCTTGCACATGTTATAACGCGAATTGCCTGTCGGCGCTGCCAAAAGAGTTAATGGCTGCATACGCAAGTTTTAATTCGCGTGTGAGATGCTTGCATACAATAAAACGCGGATTGCCTGTCGGCGCTGCCGACCTACATAAAGAAGTTAAGTATAAGCCCGCCTGCAATAACTGATGCAATCTGCCCTGATACATTTACACCGATAGAGTGCATAAGAAGAAAGTTTTGAGGGTCTTCCTTAAGCCCCATTTTATGTACAACTCTGCCCGACATTGGGAATGCCGAAATACCTGCTGCACCAATCATAGGGTTAATTTTTTTCTTTGCAAAAAGGTTGATTGCCTTTGCAAAAAGCACACCGCCTGCGGTGTCAAATATAAATGCAAAAAGCCCAAGCCCCATAATAATAAGAGTGTCAACTCTAAGGAATAAATCTGCTTGCATTTTTGTTGCAATGGTAATACCCAGGAATATTGTAATAAGGTTTGCAAGCACCTTTTGCGCTGTTTCGGAAAGGGAGTTGAGCACGCCACATTCTCTTATAAGATTACCAAACATAAGAAATCCTACAAGCGAAACAGACTCAGGAGCCACAAGCCCTGCAATAACTGTGATTATAATAGGGAACATAATTTTTGTTGTTTTAGATACGCTTTTTTCCTTGTATTCCATACGAATCATACGCTCTTTTTTGGTTGTAAGTGCCTTAATAACAGGAGGCTGTATAATTGGCACAAGAGCCATATATGAGTATGCTGCAACCATAATAGCGCCAAGGTATTGTGAGCCAAGCTTGTTTGCCACAACAATAGATGTAGGGCCGTCTGCTGCGCCAATTACTGCAATAGAGGCAGCATCGGTAATATCAAAAAACATAGATGCAGTGCAAAGAGTAAGGAATATGCCAAACTGAGCTGCTGCGCCAAATATCATAAGCTTGGGGTTTGAAAGCAGGGGACCAAAATCTATCATAGCACCAATGCCTATAAACAAAATAAGAGGGAACAGTTCGTTTGCAATACCTGCGTTGTAAAGAGTTGTGAGTGTTTCTATTGCACCCGAAAAAGGAAGGTTTACAAGTATTGCACCAAAGCCCATAGGTAAAAGCAGTGTTGGCTCCATATCCTTTTTGATTGCAAGGTAAATAAGTATTGCACCAATTGCCCACATTACAAGCATTTGCCACGAAATGTTAATAACACCTGTGTACAAAAAATCCATATTTTCCAAAATAAAGTCCACTTTTTTTCCTCCAATATAAATAATAAAAAGCCATATGGCAAATAAATGCCATATAGCTTATAATAACATAATTATTGTTAATTGTAAACATTATATATACAATATTTTACATTAATTTAAGATAATTCTTTAATAACTATTTTGTTTTGTTTGAGAGTTTTTGGTACATCGATAATTCGCTGGTTAGACGAACCACGGAACAAAAGCGTAATGTTTTTGAGTTCCTCTACAAACTTTCCGTCTACAAGCACATCGGTAAGTGCAAGAATTTGGTCGGTGTACTCACATCGTGCACGGCTCTCATTAAGCAGCTCTTTGTCAAGGAGATATCCCGAATATATCCATATGGTTTTGTTTGGGTATTTACTCTTTACCCGCTTTAAAAATGGCAAAAGGCGCTCTTGATTGGCAGGCTCAAAGGGCTCGCCGCCAAGCACTGTAAGGCCTGATATATATTCGGGTTCAAGCATTTTTATAATTTGGTTTTCTGTTTCGTCGGTAAACTCCTTGCCAAAGTTAAAATCCCATGTTTGAGGATTAAAGCAGTTTTTGCAGTGATGTGTGCAGCCCGACACAAAAAGCGAAACTCTAACTCCTATTCCGTTTGCTATATCGCAATTTTTAATTTCGCCGTAGTTCATACATAAGCATCCTTTCTTTTCAGATAATAAAGGGGATGTAAAAAATCAAATTTTTTACATCCCTGTAAATGTTCACTGATGGGATAGGAAAAAAGATTCAGAACGGACAAACTGAACCCGCAGGGGTACCCGAAGCTGTACAAAGGTACAGCAAGAGGTGAAGTTTGTTCGTAGCAAAAGGCAACAGATAAGTGAAAAATATCTGTATAAGATATTTTTCTACTTACTAACACTTAAGCAACTCTAAAAGAAATTATATAAATAATAGATTTATGCCTTTTGCGATCTGGATTTTTTTTACATCACAGATGTAAAACTCTTTCCTTTATCTCCTGTGTCCTTCCCTGATTCCAGTATTGTGTGCCAATGTATCCACAAGTTCTGCGTGCAACATTCATTTTTGTCTGGTCGGTGTTGCCGCAGTTAGGACAACGCCATATCAGCTTGTTGTCGTCATCTGTAACAATCTGAATTTCGCCATCAAATCCGCATACCTGACAGTAGTCGGATTTTGTGTTAAGCTCTGCATACATAATGTTGTCGTAAATATATTTCATAACATTGAGCACTGCCTCTAAGTTGTGCTGCATATTTGGCACTTCAACATAGCTAATTGCTCCCCCTGGCGAAAGCTCCTGGAACTGTGCTTCAAACGAAAGCTTTGTAAACGCATCAATAGGCTCAGTTACATGCACGTGATAGCTGTTTGTAATGTAGTTTTTGTCTGTAACGCCCTCAATTATACCAAAGCGCTTTTGCAGGCATTTTGCAAATTTGTATGTTGTGGATTCAAGCGGAGTACCATAGATAGAAAAATCTATATTTTCCTGTTCTTTCCAGCGTTTTGTTGCTGCGTTGAGATATTTCATAACTTCAAGTGCAAATGGTGTTGCAGTAGGGTCTGTGTGCGATTTGCCTGTCATATATTTTACACATTCGTAAAGGCCTGCATATCCAAGAGATATTGTGGAATATCCGCCGTAAAGCAGCTTGTCTATAGGCTCGCCCTTTTTGAGCCTTGCAAGTGCACCATACTGCCATAGGATTGGAGCTGCATCGCTTAGAGTGCCTTTGAGCCTGTTGTGGCGGCACATAAGAGCTTTATAACAAAGCTCAAGTCGCTCGTCAAATATCTTCCAAAATTTTTGCATATCTGCTCCCGATGAAAGATCAATATCAACAAGGTTGATTGTAACAACACCCTGATTAAATCGGCCGTAGTATTTTGGCTCACCGTTTTCGTCTACATACGGAGTAAGGAATGAGCGGCAACCCATACATGTGTAGCAGTGACCCTCGCCGTTTTTGTCAACTTTAAGGTTTAGCATCATCTTTTCCGAAATGTAGTCGGGTACCATTCTCTTTGCAGTACATTTTGCCGCAAGCTTTGTAAGGTAGTAATATTTTGAATCATCGTGAATGTTGTCCTCTTCAAGCACATAAATAAGCTTAGGAAATGCAGGCGTAATCCAAACACCATCTTCGTTTTTAACACCCACAATTCTCTGGCGGAGCATTTCCTCAATAATCATTGCAAGGTCGTGGCGTGTTCTTTCGTCTTTTGCTTCGTTAAGGTACATAAACACTGTAACAAAAGGAGCCTGACCGTTTGTTGTCATAAGTGTAACAACCTGATACTGAATCATCTGACAGCCTTTTTCAATTTCGGCTTTGAGGCGTTTTTCAACAATGTCGGATATTGTTTTTTCAGACGGTGTTGCACCTGTGAGAGCAATTTCAACTTCAACATCTTTGCGTATTTTTTGTCTGCTTACATCAACAAAAGGAGCAAGGTGTGTAAGAGATATACTCTGACCGCCGTACTGTGATGACGCAACCTGAGCAATAATTTGTGTTGCAATGTTGCACGCTGTTGAAAAACTGTGAGGAGTTTCTATCATTGTGCCCGAAATAACAGTGCCGTTTGTAAGCATATCCTCAAGGTTTACAAGGTCGCAGTTGTGCATATGCTGTGCAAAATAGTCTGCATCGTGAAAGTGTATAAGACCTTGCTCGTGAGCCTGCACAACTTCGGATGGGAGTAAAAGCCTTTTTGTAATATCTTTGCTTATTTCGCCTGCCATATAGTCACGCTGTACGCTGTTTACGGTAGGGTTTTTGTTTGAGTTTTCCTGCTTAACCTCTTCGTTGTTACATTCTATAAGCGAAAGAATCTGGTCATCAGTTGTGTTGGTTTTACGCACCAAGGCTCTTGTATATCGGTATGTAATATATGATCTTGCAACCGCAAAAGCCTTTTTGTCCATTATTTCATTTTCCACAAGGTCCTGAATTTCCTCCACGCCAAGTGCTCTTGTAACATTTGCACATTGGCTTGCAACCTTGTCGGCAATTTCCTTAACCTGATCGCCTGTAAGCCTTAATTTTTCGGCAACGCTGTTGTTTGCCTTGTTAATAGCAACAATGATTTTTGATATATCAAAATCAACTTCACTGCCGCTTCGTTTAATAATCTTCATATGCTTTTACCCCTCCTGAAATAGTATTTTTAGGGCAAAAAACCTCCCCAACTCTAAGAAATAGCAGTGTTTGGGGAGTAAAATTTATTGCCTTTACTGTTTCTCTACCTGAAATTATTATACCATATATTGTGTACTTGTCAACATAAAAATACAATATTTTGTTGAATTTTGAAAAATGTAACACAATTGAAATATTGCATATTATACTCATATAAGTATTTTTAAAAAAATATCTTGAAAACTCAATGCAAAAATGGTAAAATAACAGTAATTATGTTTATACTTGAAAGGACAAATATATATGGACAACGAATTTGTACTTGTTAAGAATTTTATTGAAGATAATATCGAATCGGATTTAAAAGAAGGAAAGGTTTTGGGCAATGTTGTAAAAACTCGTATGCCTCCCGAGCCAAACGGATATTTGCATCTTGGGCATTTAAAATCTGCCTGTATAAACTTTGGACTAGCAAAAAAATTTGGCGGCAAATGCTTTTTGTATTTTGACGATACCAACCCCGGTAAAGAAAGTGACGAATTTGTTCAGGCAATAAAAAACGACCTACACTGGCTTGGCTTTGACTGGGACAAGGAGTATTTTGCATCCGACCACTATGATGATTTGTTTGATATTGCCGTTCAGCTTATTAAAGAGGGTAAAGCATTTGTATGCGACCTTAGTGCCGACCAGATGCACGATTATCGAGGCACACTTACCGAGCCGGGAGTTGAGAGCCCCTACCGCAACCGCAGTGTAGAGGAAAACCTTGATTTGTTTATGCGAATGAAAAATGGCGAATTTCCTGACGGAAGCCGTACACTCAGGGTAAAAATAGATATGGCATCGCCCATTATGTGTATGCGTGACCCTGTAATTTACCGCATTATGCACAAAACTCACCATCGCACAGGCGACAAGTGGTGTATATATCCAATGTACGATTATGCATCGCCTATACTCGATGCAATAGCAGGCGTTACACACTCACTTTGCGGCCCCGAATTTGAGGAAAGACGACCTCTTTACAATTGGTCGGTTGAAAGCTCGGGCAGGTTTCCCAATGGTCCGCGACAAATTGAGTTTGCCAGACTTAATGTAAAAAATGTGATTCTCGGTAAGAGATTTCTTAAAAGGCTTGTTGAGGACGGCGTTGTATCAGGTTGGGACGATCCGCGTATGGCTACAATTGCAGGTATGCGCCGCAGAGGTTATCCGCCTGAGGCTCTTAAAGAGTTTATAAATAACACAGGTGTTTCAAAAGCAAATTCAGAATGTGAGTACGAATATCTTGAGCATTTTGTACGGGATTATCTCAAAACTCATACTCAAATAAAAATGGTAATTCCTGACCCTGTAAAACTTGTTATTGACAATTACGAGGGCGAAGAGATTGTTGAGGTTGAATCAACAGTAGGGGACGAGCCAATCAAACGAAGTGTTACTTTTGGCAAGGAGCTTTATATAGATGCCTCCGACTTTATGGTGGAGCCACCCAAAAAGTATTTTCGTATGTTTGTGGGCAATGAGGTTCGCCTCAAAGGTGCATATATAGTAAAATGCACAGGATATGAACAAACAGACGAGGGCTTGGTTGTTCACTGTGAGTACGACCCCGAAACACGCAGCGGCGGTGCCAGCACCAAAAAGGTTAAAGGCACAATCCACTGGGTTAACCAAAAAGATGCAGTTGCATGCGAGCTGAGGATGTACGATATGCTTATTGACCCCGAAAAGCCTGATTGCGAGGATGCTGCAGAGCGCATTAACCAAAATTCGCTTGTTGTAAAGCAGGGTTATGCAGAGCCATCAATTTTAGATGCTTGCGAGGGTGATAAATTCCAGTTTATGAGAGTTGGATATTTTGTAAAGGACAAAGATTCTAATCAGGACAAACCAGTTTTTAATCGTATAGTTGGTCTTAAAGATTCGTACAAACCTAAAAATAACTAATATATTAAAATTGTACTGTAAATTTTACAGTACAATTTTTTTGCATCAATAGATATAATAGGTATATATTAACAAAATTACAAAATTTTTCAAAAAAGTCTTTTCAAAATCAAATATTTATTATATAATATAAAATAATGTTAAATTGGATAACATATAGTTGTTATTTAAAATAAAAAAGAAAAGAGGTATAAAAAATGAAACAGTTAGATTTAACCAAATATGGTATTACAGGAGTAACTGAAATTGTTCACAATCCTTCTTTTGAAGAGTTGTTTGTGGCAGAAACAGATCCATCCCTTGAAGGCTTTGAAAAAGGTCAGGCAACAGAGCTTGGCGCTGTTAATGTAATGACAGGTATTTACACAGGCCGTTCTCCTAAAGATAAGTTTATCGTTATGGATGAAAATTCAAAAGATACTGTATGGTGGACTTCAGATGAATTTAAAAATGATAATCATCCTTGCAGCGAAGATAGCTGGAAAGTACTTAAAGAGCTTGCTATTAAAGAACTTTCAAACAAAAAGCTTTATGTAATGGATGTATTTTGCGGTACAAACGCAGATTCACGTATGGCTATCAGATTTATTATGGAAGTAGCTTGGCAGGCACATTTTGTAAAAAATATGTTTATCAACCCTACAGCTGAGGAACTCGAAAACTTTGAGCCGGATTTTGTATGCTACAACGCATCAAAAGCTAAGGTAGAAAATTACAAAGAGCTTGGACTTAATTCCGAAACAGCCGTTGCTTTTAATATTACATCGCGTGAGCAGGTTATTCTTAACACATGGTACGGCGGCGAAATGAAAAAGGGTATGTTTTCAATGATGAACTACTTCCTGCCACTCAATGGCATGGCATCAATGCACTGCAGCGCTAACACAGATATGAATAAACAAAACACAGCTCTCTTCTTTGGACTTTCAGGTACAGGTAAAACAACACTTTCTACCGACCCAAAACGACTCCTTATTGGCGATGACGAACATGGTTGGGATGATAACGGCGTATTCAACTTTGAAGGCGGATGCTATGCAAAGGTTATCAACCTTGATAAAGATTCAGAACCAGACATCTACAATGCTATCAAGCGTAACGCACTCCTCGAAAATGTTACCGTTGATGCAAATGGTGTTTGTGATTTTAACGACGGTTCTGTAACCGAAAACACACGCGTTTCATATCCTATTGACCACATCGAAAAAATCGTTCGCCCTGTATCAGCAGCTCCTGATGCAAAAGATGTAATCTTCCTTTCGGCAGACGCATTTGGTGTACTTCCTCCTGTTTCAATTCTTACACCTGAGCAGGCACAGTACTACTTCCTCTCAGGCTTTACCTCAAAGCTTGCAGGTACTGAGCGTGGTATTACAGAGCCTACACCAACATTTTCAGCTTGCTTTGGTCAGGCGTTCCTCGAACTCCACCCAACAAAGTATGCCAAAGAGCTTGTTAAAAAGATGGAAAAGAGCGGTGCAAAAGCATACCTTGTAAACACAGGCTGGAATGGCACAGGCAAACGTATTTCTATTAAAGATACACGCGGTATTATAGATGCTATTCTCGATGGCTCAATTCTTAAAGCCGAAACAAAAACAATTCCATACTTTAACCTTGCAGTTCCAACACAGCTCCCTGGCGTTGACACAGGTATCCTTGACCCAAGAGATACTTATGCGGATAGCACTGAGTGGGATGCAAAAGCAAAAGACTTAGCAGGTCGCTTTGTTAAGAATTTTGAAAAATACACAGGCAACGATGCAGGTAAAGCATTGGTTAAAGCAGGCCCTCAGCTCTAATAAAAAAGGTAAAATTTGCACAAATTTAAAAATATCACCTTCGCTGTACTTTTGTACAGCTTCGGGCACAAAAGTCCCATAGGATTAATTCCTATGGGACTTTTGTTTGTCCGCTCTGCATCAAATTTTTTTGCTATTAACAAAAAAGCCAAAAGACAAAGCAATAATTTGCAATATCCTTTAGCTTTATAGTTAATGGACAGCCGTTTGACTGCTACTCTCTGCTTGCTCTTGATTCACTTTCTAAATCCTCAAGAATTTTTCGAGCAACTCTTGCACCCTCTGCACCCGATTGCCTTGCAGTCAAATCTCCGTTGTAGCCGTCTTTTATGTCTGCAGATATGTCTGATGCAAGCTCCATTTTAAACGCGTTAAACTCATTGTGCTTTTTTTTCATATACAATCACTCCATAATTATTTGTATCATTATGGTGTGATTTTAGGGCAGTGTTTATACCTGTTAAATTATTTCAAATTGAATATTAGGCTTGGTGGAAACATCCATTTTTGAAATAGAAATTTCGTAAGCTGTTTTTGTAATAACATTTTCCTCATCAATTTTTTTCTGATATTCTCTCGATTGAATTCTGCCCCAGATTTTAACATTTTCGCCAACCTCAAGGCTTGAAGCAAATCTTGCATTTCTGCCCCAGGCTATGCAGGGGATATAGTCCGATTTGTTGTAGGCACGGTTAACGGCAATTAAAATATCTGTAATTTCTCTGCCAAAGGGAGTAGTTCTGTATACAGGCTTTTTGCACAAAAATCCGTTTAAAAAAATATGGTTTGGATTTTTGGATGAATTTTCATCCTCGTCAGCTATAATATCTCTTGCAAAAACGGTTAAAATAAGCCTGTTTCCGCTTTCGGAATAGTTGTTGTATGAGCGAAATTGCCCGTTAACACAAACTGTCTGACCTATAGCAAGATTAATATTCGAAAGCAGCCTTTCGGATACAGTTATATTGATTTTGTCCGAAATATCACTTAGCCTTGGCACATCCAGCAAAAATCTGTAAAACCCCTCTCCGTAAACCTCATGGCTGTATGAAAGCTCGCTTTCAACAGTTCCTACAAGCTGTACCTCATTATTGTTAATACTGTCATTCAACATTTTTCGCACGTCCTTCCGTAGTTTTAAGTAGATAGTGTGACTTATCTATGTTATACTTATTCAAAATATTTATAATTATAACAAAAACAAGTCGCCAAAATATTTCAAAATTATGCTTAATTGCTTGTATTTACAGCAAAAACGGGGGGGTTGATGGACAAGGGCCATAAGTGAGCAATGCAAAAAATGATGTCCCGTTTATTTCCCAATATATATGTGTTTTGCAGTATGATATCAGAAAATGCGACACAACTTTTTGTATAGTGCGTTAAATTGCAAAAAAATGTCGCATTATTGTACAAAAGAGGCTGTTGACACCTTGACAAATAATGCATAGTATTATATAATATATGTTGATTTATAGTGCAATATTATAATACTTAATTATGTTTATATACATGGAGGATAACAATGTCAGGACATTCGAAATGGAATAATATTAAAAATAAAAAAGAAAAATCAGATGCTAAAAAAGCCAAGATTTTTACAAAAATGGGTAGAGAAATTGCCGTTGCTGCAAAATCGGGCGGCGCAAACCCCGATACAAACGGGCGCCTTAAAGATGCTATTGCAAAGGCGCGCTCATACAATATGCCGAACGACAATATTGCAAGAGTTATAGCAAAGGCCGCAGGTGAACAAAACACTTCCAATTACGAAGATATTGTATATGAAGGCTACGGCCCCAATGGTGTTGCAGTACTTGTGGAAACTCTTACAGACAACCGCAATCGTACCGCAGGCGATGTGCGTCACTATTTTGACAAATTTGGCGGCAACCTCGGCACAAATGGCTCGGTTAGCTGGATGTTTGACCGTAAAGGCGTTATTGTTATTGCAAATGACGGCTCACTTGACGAGGACACTGTTATGATGGATGCTTTAGACGGCGGTGCAGATGATTTTACTGCTGATGACGATATGTTTGAAATCACAACAGAACCCGATGTTTTTGCATCTGTCCGAGATGCTCTCGAAGCTAAAGGATACAAATTTGAAACTTGCGAAATTCAGATGATTCCTCAAAACTATATTACACTTACAGATGAACACGACATTCTTATGATGGAAAAGCTTATAGACAACCTTGAAGATAATGATGATGTTCAAAACATCTACCACAACTGGGAAGAGGCAGAGTAATAAGTCTTTAGTGTGACAGGATTCGAACTATCACTGCCTGACATCTGAAATTTTTGAAATCTTTCAGATTGTCGGTTTTGACGGGCGTCAGCCCGCCTGCAACCTGTCGCACTGAAATCTTAACAAAAATTTCAAGATGGCAGGTGCAAAGCAGTTTCACATAGAAAAATTCTTCTGAAACAAAGTAAATTGCGAAGGAAATACTTGTGTATTTTCAAGGAATTTACTGAAGTTTCAGGTGAATTTTTTATGTGAAACCAATGTTTGTTCGAGTCCTGTCACACTAAGGGGGATAGTGCTTTGGAAAAGTTAGTTATTCGCGGCGGCAAGCCTTTAAAGGGTGAAGTTTGTATAAGCGGCGCAAAAAACGCTGTTGTTGCAATTATTCCTGCCGTTTTGCTTGTAAAAGGAAGATGCGTGATTGAAAATGTTCCCGACATAAGCGATGTTGAGAGTATTTTAAAAATGATAGAGTATCTTGGTGCTAAGGTTAAACGAATAGACCGCAACACTGTTGATATAGATTGCACAAATCTTGATACATATGTAGTAGATAAGCAGCTTGCTTCAAAAATGAGAGCCTCTTATTATCTTATGGGTGCCCTTATTGGACGCTTTGGCAAGGCGGTAGTGCCTTCGCCTGGCGGGTGCAACTTTGGAGTAAGGCCAATAGACCAGCATATAAAAGGGTTTGAAAGTCTTGGTTGCATATGCGATGTAGACGCAAATGACGAGGTAGTTTCTATCAATGCCCAAAAGCTTTGCGGCGGCGATGTGTTTTTTGATGTGGTAAGTGTTGGAGCAACCATTAATGTAATGCTCGCAGCAGCTCTTGCACCGGGCAAAACAGTACTCGAAAATGTTGCAAAAGAGCCGCATGTTGTTGACCTTGCCAACTTTTTAAACTCTATGGGTGCCAATATTCGCGGTGCAGGTACCGATGTTATCAAAATTGAGGGTGTAAGCGAACTTCACGGCGGTACATATTCTATAATACCTGACCAGATAGAAGCAGGTACATATATGTCGGCAATTGCTGCAACGGGCGGTGATGCCGTAATCAAAAATATCATACCCAAGCACCTTGATGCAATAACCGCAAAATTTGTTGAAATGGGTGCAATTGTTGAGGAATATGACGATTGTATAAGAGTGTGTGTTGTTACACCGCTTAAAAAGATAAATGTCAAAACTCTTCCGTACCCTGGTTTTCCAACAGATTTGCAGCCGCAGATTGTTGCTTTGCTTTCAACAGTTAAAGGCAAAAGCATAGTAACCGAGGGCGTTTGGGATTCGAGATTTCAATATATCGAAGAGCTGGTTAAGTTTGGTGTTGACATAACAGTTAACGGCAGACAGGCAGTTGTAAACGGTGGTTTGCCGCTTGCTCCATGTGAGGTTGAGGCAACAGATTTGCGTGCGGGTGCAAGTATGATTATTGCAGCTCTTGCCTGCGAGGGCGTTACAAAGGTTTCTAATCTTCGCCATATAGACAGAGGTTATGAGCACCTTGTGGAAAAGCTTGCTTCGCTTGGAGCCGATATAGAGCGAATCGATGAATAAACTTACAACATTATTCAGCAGCAGTAGCGGCAACAGCGCTCTGATATCAGATGGGGACACCAATATTTTGGTTGATGCAGGTGTTAGCAGCTCACGGATTGTAAAAGCTCTTTGGGATATTAATATAGACATATGCGAAATAGATGCAATACTTGTAACTCATGAGCATACCGACCATATAAAAGGTATAGGAGTATTGTCTAGGAATTATAACATTCCTGTGTATACCAACAGCAGCACAATGCTTGCAATGCTATCACAGATTGGTGATTTAAACGAGCACAATATTAAGGTTGTTGAGTGTTCAAAGCAGTTTGAAATAAGGGATGTTGCAGTTACACCCTTTGCAATTCCTCACGATGCAGTTGCCCCAATGGGATACAAAATTTGCACACAATACGGAGCTGTGAGTGTTGCAACCGATACAGGGCACATAACCAAATCGATGCTGTCTAATATGGCAAAAAGCGATGCTGTACTTATAGAGGCAAACCATGATGTTGATATGCTCACAAACGGCAAATACCCGTACCCGTTAAAAAAACGCATTTTGTCTGACAAGGGTCATTTGTCTAACCAAAATGCTGCATGGCTTGCAACACAGCTTGCTATGTGGGGCACAAAAAAAATAATATTAGGTCATTTGAGCGAGCAAAACAACACCGAGCAAAAAGCATATGATGCGGCAAAATCAACGCTTGAGCAAAACAAAATTAAAGTCGGCTCAGATGTGCTGCTTAAAGTAGCATCAAAAAATTCAATTTGTCAGATTTAGGATGTAAAAAGATATAAAGCTTTTACATCCTTTTTTTGTTGAATAAAATCACCGTAATACAAAGATACTATATTTCAGAGGTGAGTTTTATGGATATATCAAACAAACAATATGACGAGATGGTCAAAAAAGCATCACCGCCGTCAAAGGTTTTGCGTGATTGCTTTTTTGCTTTTGTTATAGGAGGACTTATTTGCGTAATTGGACAAATTGTAAATAATATTTTTACATTTTACAATTTTGAAAAAACTGACGCTGCCGCATTGACATCAATAACAATGATTTTTTTGGGTGCACTTTTAACAGGGCTCAATGTGTACGACAATATTGCCCTTTACGGTGGTGCAGGCACATTAGTGCCAATAACAGGCTTTGCAAACAGTATAGTTTCGCCTGCTATGGAGTTTAAAACCGAGGGCTTTGTTATGGGTGTAGGCGTAAATATGTTTCGTATAGCAGGGCCGGTAATAGTGTACGGAATTGCCGCTTCAATTATTTATGGAGTAATATATTATGTTGCAACAGGAGGACTGGTATGAAAAAAGGACAGACAGTAATACTGGATAACAATGTGTATATAAACGGCGGTTATTCCTCGGTAGGTAAGCTTGAGGGCGAGGGACCGCTTGGCAGGTCGTTTGACTTTGTAAGTGATGATGCAACCTTTGGTTCTAAAAGCTGGGAGCAGGCCGAAAATGCCATGGTAAAAAATACAGTTTCGGGAGTGCTTACAAAATGCGCTCTAACATCAAATGACATAGACTATATTTTTGCGGGAGATTTGCTTAATCAATGTACAGGGACATCTTTTGGCTTGTGTGATTATGACATTGCGTTTTACGGCTTATACGGAGCATGCTCAACCTTTGTTGAGGGCAGCGGCCTTGCGGCTCTTATGCTGAATGCAGGATACGCCGACAAAATAGTTGCAACTGCATCAAGTCATTTTTGCTCGTCCGAAAAGCAATACCGATTTCCGCTCGAATATGGCGGAGTGCGTACTCCTACATCACAATGGACAGTTACGGGCAGCGGTGCTGTTGTATTGTCAAACAGCGGTACTTCGCCTAAAATTACTGCAGTTACCACAGGCAAAATGGTAAACAAGGGTGTGTGTGATGCTAACAATATGGGGGCAGCAATGGCACCTGCAGCTGCAGATACAATAGCGGCAGTGCTTTGTGATACAGGCTTTAAGCCTGATGATTTTGACTGCATAGTAACAGGTGATTTGGGTAATGTTGGCTCAAATTTGCTAAAGCAGCTCCTTAAAGGTGACGGCATAGACATTTACTCAAATCATATGGACTGCGGATGTATGATTTTTGATAATGAGGTTCAGGGTACTCATTCGGGAGGCAGCGGATGTGGTTGCATTGCCTCGGTATTTTGCGGTCACTTTTTGCCAAATCTTATAAACAAAAAAATAAATCGGGCACTGTTTGTGGCAACAGGAGCACTTATGAGCCCAACAACCTGTCAGCTTGGTGAGGCAATAATCGGCATAGCACACGGTATTATAGTTGAAAGTTAGGAGTGGTAATATGTGGATGCAATTTTTTAATGCTTTTTGGGTTGGAGGAATGTTTTGCCTTATTGCTCAATTGCTTATTGATTATACCAAAATGACACCCGCAAAAATAATGGTTACTTATGTTGTGGCTGGTGTAATTTTAACAGCAATAGGTATATACGAACCAATAGTTGAATATGCAGGCAGCGGTGCAACAGTACCCATTATAGGCTTTGGATACACACTCAGTAAGGGTGTACAAAAGCTTGTTGGTGAAAAAGGCTTTTTGGGAATATTTACAGGCGGTGCAACAGGAGCAGCAGGGGGCATTGCAGCGGCAGTGTTTTTTGGATGTATATTTGCACTGCTGTGTAAACCAAAAGCAAAAAAACCATAATCAAACATAAAAAGCGGGCATTGCCCGCTTTTTATATGTTTTTAAGTTGCCGATTGGTGCTCTATTAGAGTAGAATTGTATTTTTCCAATATTCGTTCAGATAAAAGCTCACGCATTTGCATATTTATTGGATGAGCGATATCTTTGTATTCACCCTCGGGAGTTTTTCTGCTTGGCATGGCAATAAACAGCTTGTCCATACCTTCGATAATCTTTATATCGTGCACCACAAAGCAGTTGTCAAATGTTACGGATACTACAGCCTTCATTTTTTCTTCATGTGACATTTGCCGTATTCTGATATCAGTAATTTCCAATGTTAACACCTCCTGTCAGTAATAATATTTTGTGCTTTACCAAATAAAATATACAAAGTTTAAAAAAATTTGCAAATAAGTGTTTATTTTTTTAAAACAAGGGTGTATAATAATATTATGGTAATTTTTACTGTATAAAATTATACAAAATTTGTTTTTTAAACAGAAAGGTAAAGGACTTTACTGTGAAGCAATATAATTATGTTCATTTTGTTGGTATCGGCGGCATAAGCATGAGCGGTATAGCAAAGGTACTTATAAATAACGGCATAAAGGTTTCGGGCTCCGACAACAGTGATTCCAAAATTGTAAACGAGCTAAAAAGTATGGGAGCAACCGTATATATAGGTCATAGCGAGGATAATATTACAAATCAGGATTTGGTTGTCCACACTGCTGCAGTAAAAGCAGATAATCCCGAGCTTATTGAGGCAAACCGCAGGGGTATTCAGGTTGTAGACAGAGCCACAATACTTGGATGGATAATGCAGCATTACAAAAATGCAATATCTGTTGCAGGCACCCACGGCAAAACCACATCAACTTCTATGATGGCATATATACTTATAAATGCAATGCTTGACCCAACAGTTATGGTGGGTGGTGAGCTTGACATATTGGGCGGCAATTTTCGTATGGGCAACAGTGAGTATTTTGTTACAGAATCGTGTGAGTATTGCAGGAGCTTTTTAAAGTTTTTTCCGCGTTATGCAATAATACTCAATGTTGAAGAGGATCATCTTGACTACTACAAGGACATTGACGACATTATAGACGCATTTTCGGATTTTGCGGCAATTGTGCCTGAGGAAGGATGTATTGTGGTGCCAAACAACAGCCAAAATGCATTAAAATGCGTTCAAAAGGCAAGGGGCAGGGTTGTGACCTTTGGTACAGAAAATGCTGATTTTGCAGCTAAAAATATATGCTACAACGGGTATGGATACCCCTCTTTTGACATAGTTCATAACGGCGAGGTTTTTGCTTCGGTTGAGCTTAGTGTCCCTGGGCTTCATAATGTTTTCAATGCAACTGCCTGCGCCGCATGCGCACACTCAATGGGTATAGATGCAAAGTACATTAAAAAAGGGCTTGAGGGTTTTACAGGCACCAAGCGCCGCTTTGAAAAAAAGGGATATGTAAACGATGCACTTGTTATAGACGACTATGCCCATCACCCAACCGAGATAAGTGTTACACTTGATGCAGTATCAAAAATAAAGCACAACAAACTGTGGTGCATTTTTCAGCCGCATACTTATACCCGAACATATACTTTGTTTGATGATTTTGTTTCGGTACTCTCTAAAGCGGAAAATCTCATAATAGCAGACATTTATGCCGCAAGGGAAAAGGATACAGGGCTTGTATCGGCAAAGCAGCTTGCCGATAAAATATCGGGAGCAAAATTTATGGCCGATTTTGCTGATATCGAAAGCTATATAAGAGCCAATGCGCAAAAAGGTGATATTGTAATTACCATAGGCGCAGGTAATGTTGTAAACATAAGCGAAGCTCTTGTAAAATAGATTTAAGTTTATTTACATTTAGCAATTTGGTTTTAAAATAATTTTGTGTTTAGGTGGTGCTATGAAACAACGAATTATTAATGGAATAAAAAGGCTGTCATTTTTTAATTTTTTTATTCTTACAATAGCAGGCTTTATTAATGCATTTGGGGTTACTGCTTTTTTGGCACCGGTAAAGCTATATGACAGCGGTATTTCGGGGACATCTATGCTTTTGTCACAAATAACCCCTGAGCATTTCAGCCTCTCATTTTTTCTTATACTGCTTAATATTCCCTTGTTTCTTATTGGTTTAAAAAAACAGGGAGGCAGCTTTACAGTATATTCGCTATACACAGTTATTATGTATTCGCTTGGAGCATGGCTGATTACCGATGTGTTGCCAATAGATGTAAGCCTTGCATCGCCTCTTGCGGGTCAGGATTTGATTCTTTGTGCATTGTTTGGAGGTGTGATATCTGGTATTGGAAGCGGGCTTACAATACGCTATGGCGGTGCTATAGATGGTATTGAGGTTATGTCGGTAATATTTGCAAAGCGTTTAGGTGTTACTGTTGGTACATTTGTTATGGTTTATAATGTAATGCTTTATATAATAGCAGGGCTTGCAATTAACAGTTGGATTCTTCCATTGTACTCAATAGTTACATACGGGGCAGGACTTAAAACAATCGACTTTATTGCCGAAGGTATTGACAGGTCAAAGGCTGTGATGATTATTACCGATAAGCCTGAGCAAATAAGCAAAGCTCTTTCGGAGGCTTTTGAAAGCGGAAATACAATTCTTCCTGCAATGGGTGGATATTCCTCTGCTCAAAAAAGTGTAGTGTATTTTGTTGTAAACAGATTTCAAATATACAGAATGCGAAATATTGTGCACGAAATAGATAAATACGCTTATATGACAATTACAGAGGTTGCCGATGTTTTTAAAAGCAGCCATAATGGATAAATAAAAACTGCCTCGCTTTTTTAGCGAGGCAGTTTTTATATTATTGAAAAAATTATTTAAATCAATCTAAAAGTGTATATTTGCCTTTAATCATAATTTTTCCGTCTTTGGTAACCTTAATTCCCCTGCCGTCTTCAAGAGGGCAAATAAGCAAATGGTTTGCTGGCATATTTTCGCCGTTTGCAAGGTCGTAGCCTTGAGTTACATCAGAGAGCCCTCCGCTTTGCGAAGCAATAATAGTTCCGCTGCCCATACGCAGTATCATTTCGCAGCCTTTTCCTGCTTTGACTGTCTGACCTTGTTTTACGTCAACAACATTAAAAGTGTCAGTTTCACCTGATGTGTCTGTGCCTGAGGTAATATTTGCAATTTTTTCATCAATGTATTGGTGTATTTCGGGAATTAATGTATCCGTAATGTATGAGAGGGATACAAGCGGATCGTCATTTGTACCAGGAGCTGCAAAGGCATACAAAAGGGTGCACGCAATTGCAATGATTGTAATTACTGATAATATTTTTTTCATAAGTAATCCTCCGTTATTGGCATTAACACTAAATTTTAATTTTCAACACCAAAGCTTATTTTCAGTGCTTCGTCTATCTGAGGCAAAAGTTTTTCACTCATATGCCCAATTTTTTCTTTGAGTCGTTTTTTGTCAATGGTGCGTATTTGTTCCATAAGCACCACCGAGTCTTTGCTGAGTCCGTATTCGTTAGCAGCAAGCTCTATGTGTGTAGGCAATTTTGCTTTGTTTATTTGAGATGTAATTGCCGCAACAATTACAGTGGGGCTGTATTTGTTGCCTACGTCGTTCTGGATAATAAGTACAGGTCGTACACCGCCTTGCTCCGAACCTACCACAGGGCTTAAATCTGCGTAAAAAATATCTCCTCTTTTTACAATCACAACTATTCACACTCCGCAAGTTTTTGCTCGTAGATTTGTAGCGCTTGGCCGTCGGCACTCAGGCAATATTCGGATATTTCCAGGTTTATTTGTGACATATCCTCGTATCCTTTTTTTAGCTGCTCGGTCAATCTTGCTTTTTTGTTTTGAATAATGTATTGCTTCATCGCATTTCTTATAAATTCACTTCTGTTGAGTTTTTGCTCGGTGGCCAGGTTGTCAACCTCTGTGAGCAAAGTATCCGGCAAACTAACGAGTATCTTTTTTTGTCGTGACAAGATAATCATGCCCCCAATCCCACTTGCGGCTGTTTCGCCAAAATAATTACATACTTATTATACAAAAATGTGCGTCAAAAGTCAAATGCAGATTATACCAGATAATTTACAACATTTACTGTTTTGCCGTTTCGTATGTAGACACGGGGAACACGCTTGCCTATAACGCAAATGGTTTCATAATTAATTGTGCCCATAAGCTGCGCTACGGATTCTACGGTAATCATATTATTGCCATCTGTTCCAAATAATATAACCTCATCACCAATATTTATATCGGGTATATCTGTAACATCAGCCATAAGCTGATCCATACATATGTTACCAACTGTGTTTACCTTTTTGCCGTTTATGAGTATTTGCGATTTGCCCGACAGCACTCGTGAGTATCCGTCGGCATATCCTATGCCTACAGTTGCAATTCTTGTGCCTGGTTTTGCAATGTAATTTCCGCCGTAGCTTACTGGTGTGTCAACCTTCATTCGTTTTAGGTTGGTAACAACCGATTTTAGCTGCATGGCAGGTTTGAGCCCCAGGCGTGTAATATCCACCTCATTGCTTGGCGCAAGGCCGTATGTTATAATCCCGCAGCGTACCATATCAAGATGATATTCTGGGTAGCTTATTATACCTGCCGAGTTGCACAAATGCTTTGTAGGTATATACAGTCCTCGCTTTTGGAGCTCATCAATTATGTGCATAAATCGCTCATACTGAAGCTTTGTAAACTCTCTATCCGCTTCATCAGCTTTTGCAAAGTGCGAAAATATCCCGTCAATTTGTATATTTGGCAGTGCCGCTATATCCATAATGCTGTCAAGTATACGCGCCTCGCTGTCGCTGCCCGAGCACACATAGCCTATTCGTGACATACCTGTATCGAGCTTTATGTGTATTTTTGCAACTTTGTTAAGTGCCACAGCGGTGTCCGAAATAGATTTTGCAAAGCGGTAACCAAACACAACCGGCATAATATCGTTTTGTATTATTTTTTGTAAGTCATCATGAAAAATCACACCAAGTATCAGTATAGGATTTGTAATTCCAGCATTTCTTAGCTGTATTGCCTCGTCGGTGGTGGCAACGCCAAATGCATCTGCACCGCTTGTTGCAAGTGTTGATGCAACCTCAAAAAAGCCGTGACCGTACGCATCGGCTTTTACAATTGCCATAATTTTGGTTTTTGGTGATGTAATTTTTTTAATTTGCTGTATGTTATTTTTTATTGCGTCAAGGTTAATTTCGGCCCATGCTCTCATTTTGTTTACCTCGTATATTAATATTTAAAAATACTCTCATCTACTTTGTTTAGTATTTTAAATTCTGTAAATTCCACAAATATTTTTTCGTTTCCATCTTTGTCGTACACACCCATTTTGGTAGGCAGTATAGTTTTTGAATTTATCCACAATTTCATATTGCTGGCAAACGCTGGCGGGTTAATAATGTCACACTCAAGAAGTGTATCACCCGATATTGCAGCATTTGTCTTTATTGAAGATGATTCTGCCACATAGTAGCTTTCAAAAAATCTGTTAATCAGCATAAGCATATTGCTGCTCTCAACAGGCGCACTTGTAACTTTGCCGTCGTTTACAATTTGTGCATTTCCGTTGCCAAGTATTATAGCAAATTTGTCATAATCAAGGCGGTATCTGCCGCTTTGGCAATCATACAGTGCATTTACTTTGTATGTGTTTTTTGTTTTGTTTGAAGTTATTGTTACATTGCACGATGCACTGTAGCTGGGTAAATTGTAAAATCTTTGGTGTATTTTGTCGTGTATGCTCAATTTTGAGGCACTGCACCCCGTTAAAGCAAGTACAACAATTATCGTAAATGTGAAAAGCTTTTTCAATATAATCACATCCTTGATATGCTAGCCGAAAGTTACCGAAATTACGCCGTTTCAGGCGGGTTCGGATTACTCTCTTTCGGCTATATGTTGCTACGCAACACAATATATTTTAAATGTATTTAATTGCATAAGGGAGAGTTTCAATTATATCGGCTGGTGTAAGCCCGTATTCACCTTTGTCATATGACGCCATATCTGCGGCAAGTGAATGTACATATACTCCTGCAATTGCAGCATTGCAATCTTTTAGCCCTTGTGCTTTAAATGAGCTTATTGCACCTGCAAGCACATCCCCGCTGCCTCCCGTTGCCATTCCCGGATTGCCGAGGATATTGGTGTATACCTCTTTGCCGTTTGCAACTACGGTTTGGTGGGATTTGAGCACAACTGTTACTTTGTATTGTTTAGCAAAATCGTTTGCATATTTTTGGGTATTACTTAGTATGTCCGATATATCTTTTTTTACAAGTCGGGCAAATTCTCCTATGTGCGGGGTAATTATAATATCGCTTTTTTTGTCTTTTAGTATATCTATATTCACACAAAGGGAATTTATTCCGTCGGCGTCAATAACAAGTGGTTTTTGACACTGTGTAACAAGTGTTTTTACTATGGCAGCTATATCGGCGCTGCTTCCAAGTCCCGGGCCTATGAGCACGCAGTCTGCTGCATTTGCTTTTGTGAGGATTGTTTTAATATCATCAGTTGTAATAACGCCGTTATTATCAGCAAGCGGTATGGTCATAACCTCGGGAGTTGCAATTTCAAATATTGTGTTAAGGCTGTTGGCACAGCCAAGGCTTATAAGCCCGGCACCGCTTTTAAGGGCAGCTTTGCTGCTCATAATTGCGGCACCTGTAAGCCCTTTTGAGCCCGCTAAAACAAACAATCGCCCGCAATCGCCTTTGTGTAAGCCTTTTGCCCTTTTTGTTACAAGCTTTGCAACTAATTGGGGAGTAATTGTTAAGCTGCTGCTTTCATTTTCAAATTTTGAAATTGCCTTTAAATAGTTTTTGTAATTTTTATCTGTTTGGGTAATTGCAACAGCAACGGCGTAGTCTTTTTCGTGGCTGATTGACAGCTCAATTTGTGTAATGCCCATTTTTGTAATGAGCTCGCTTAACTTGCTGCTAAACACAAAATAAGGCTTTCCAAGCTCGTTATGCATTACCGAAATGTCATTAAAGCCAAATCCTCTAAAGCCTGTTCCCAGAGCCTTGCAAAAAGCCTCTTTTGCTGCAAAAGAGGCCGCTGTGTGCATAATACTGTTTTGTGTGCCTGCATCGAGTTCGGCAGGGGTTAAAATTTTTTGCACAAATTTATGTGATTTCATTGCCTTTTGTATGCGGCTTATTTGCACAATGTCTATACCGATGGACATAAACATCCTACCTTTCGTACACCTTTTTGGGTGCAAAAGCTATTGCCGTTTCAATCATTTTTTTGCTGGGGTTAAATATAAGCTTTGTGCGTTTGCCGTTATTGTCAAATATAATATAGTATGCATCGGGGTGGCGGGGGGCTATTGCAGCCATTATTACAGATGCAAATTCGCCGTTTTCTTCATTTTCAAACCTTATATCACCAACAGGTGCCATAATTTCAATGTTTGTAAATTTGAGCGATGCTATTCTTTTTCTTTTTTTGCGGTTAATTATTTTGTCAACATCCATTTCCGAATTGGTAATGCAATATTCATATTCAATGTTAAATGATGTTATAACAAGGTAAGCACAGTATGCAACTGCAGCGTCAACCAGCATTACAAAGCTCGATGCAACAGGTATTGTTGTAAATGGCAGGGTGAGTATCCACACAGCAAGCGTTACAACAATCATACCTATAGCAGCAAGTAATTTTAAATTTGACTTTTTTTGTTTAATTATATGTTCAGTAAAAAAATCCATCAAATATTCTCCTTTGCAAAATCTATGTACATTATAGCACATTTTTTTATCGTTTACAAGACCCATACAAAAAAGAAGCCGAGGGAGTTTTCCCTCAGCTTCAATGTGAAATTATTTGATAACTACTATTTCCTGTACTACATCTTTGTAAATTCTTACAAATACTCTTTCAGGAGCAGCTTCGTCATACTTTTGAATATCGCCGAAGTCGCCAACAGTTACCTGTTTGTTTGTTTTTGTTGTATCTACCACATAAACTGTGGCATCACCAAATGCAAAGTTTTCTACCGCACCGTCGCCTGCCTGGAGGTTAAAGCTTGATGCAAACTTTTTGGTTACTTTACCGTAAACAGTTTTCATATTATCTGAATGAGCTGTTGAATATTCGGTATCTTTTTTTGTTACATCGTGAAGCACAGTGATGTTGTCAATTTCGTTTGATGCATTTGTTTTAAACTGAATTATATCACCTCTTGTAAGGGCAACTTTACCGTTTTGGCCGTCTTTTACAAGAATATCGTCTTCACTTGTCATAAGTGTAACCTGCTCACCGTTCATAAAGGCATAGAGCTTTTCAACCTTGTTTCCGTCTTCGTTTTGCATAGTAGTGATTTTATCTACTATGGCAATTGCACTTTCTTCGTTTGCAACGCCTGTAGAGTTTGTTACAATTATTGCTTGAGCGTTGTAATCCTCTGTTACATTAAACACAAGCACATCATACTCATTTTCGTTTACAAAGAATGACTTATCTCTGATTGAGTAATCGTCGCTGTCTTTAGCAGTTGCAGGGATATCAAATATTACAGTGTTGCTTGTAACATTAACGCTCATTGTTTTACCAACAAGCTTTGAGGATGCAGCATTGTAAACCACGCCCTCTTCCTGCATATTGAGTGTGAATTTGTCTTCATCAATTTTAGATGATGTTACATAGGTTGATACCTTTGTAATTTTGCCTTCCGAATTTTTTTCAAAGGTAATAAGCTGACCTGCAGCTTTATCTCTGTCACCCTTGATTGCTTCGAGAGCTTTTTCAGGTGTAAGGTTGCTTTCATCATTCACCTTGAGTTTAGAACCGGATGAAAGTGTTACAGTTTCGCCTGATTTTGTAAACAATTTGAACTCAAGCACCTTGTCAAGACCTGAGGAAAGGCCGATATTTTCAATATAAGCATAGTTTGAGCTTATTGCTGTTGTAGAATCAACCGCTGCAATTTTGCCCTCTGCATCGAGGTAGAAGGTACCCTCATCAAGAAGCTTGATTGTACCTGGGTAGTTTGCAGCTACATGGTAACCCTCGCCGTTTATAAATACTTTTTCATCATCCGACTCGGTTACTGTGCCTGTAATTGAATTTGTGCTTACTTCACCATAAATAAGGTTTTCATCTTTGCTTATTGTGAGAGTAATAACATTCCATTCTTTAAGGTCAGCAAGTGTAACTTCCTGAGTGCCGTTTGTAAGATGGAACGAAAGGTCTTCGTCCTCTGGGTCGAGGATGAGTGTTTTTTGACCGTATTTATCAATGATTTTGTGTGTTGCCTCAACTATTTCTTCAACAACATAGTTTTTGGTTTCGTTTACAAATACTATATCAAACACGCCGTTGTTGTCAGAATCGAGCAATACAATGTTACCTGAATCAATTACTTTAAAATCTGCAAAAGAGCCGGCTTTTCCGTTGTACATAACCTTTGCATCAGTTGCAATTGTTGCTTTTGTACTCTTTTTGTCACTGTCAGGATTTTTCCAATAGTTGATTGATTTTGAGCCTTCTTCGTTTGTGATGGTATCAATATTTTCGCTTAAGATTGATACTGTGTTGTTTGCACCCTCTACCGGTACTGCAAGCAACAGAGTTTCTTTGTTTGTTTTGTTGTTTTTGTATATATAAGCTTCAACAGTAAAACCAAGAATTGTTCTTACATCAGCATTGCCGATTTTGTAAATTTTTTCACCAATCTGAATTTCATCTTTTTCGAGCTGAGCATTACCTGCGAGCGAAGATGTTCCAACTGCATTTACTGTACCTTCTACAAGCTCAACATCAAGTCTGTCAGCCAAAAGTGTTTTGTCTACAACTTCGTAGCTTACATTTGAGCCAAAGCCTGTTTGTTCCATAAGGTTAATTGTAAGAGCATTGTATGCCATTTTTGCAACGGTACCACGGTCAATAAGCTGGTTTGCGCTGCCTGCAACACCTTTTGTAAGGCCAATGTTGCTTGCAGTTACCATATAACCGCTTGGGTATCCGCCTTTGGCAATTGCCTGGGGTTCATAGCCGAGCGCTCTAATCATAATTGCTACCGCTTCGGAGTATTTGATTTGAGCATTTGGTCTAAAAGTACCTACATCGTCACCCTGAACGAGCTTTTGGTCTGTTGCAACATTAATAAAACCTGTTGCCCAGTGGCTAGCTGGAACGTCGGGGTATTTTGTTGATGAAGCAGCGTTTTGAGCTACTTCGGTAAGCCCCATAAGAGCAACACCTACTTTTGTTGCTTCTGATCTTATAATAGGATCATTTGGTCTGAATTCGCCTGTTTCGGCATCGCCGACCATTATATTAAGTGCGCCAAGCACCTGAGCAGCATCCTCATAGTCTGTGTCTTTAACATCAGACGGAATTGCTGCAAAGGCAGTTGTTGCGAGCATTGCTGTTGTAATTGTTAACGCAACAATAGATGACATAAGTTTTTTAAACTTAAACATTAAAGAGCCTCCTTGTTTTTTACGGATGTTTTACCCGTTATGTTTAGTTGACATAATATTTTAACTGGTTGCACTTATAAACCCCACAAACTCAATGTTTTATAATAAAACTACAATCAATATTAGTATTATGTCAACCGTCATATATATAATAACGGATATACACCTGCGTTTGCAAGTATCAAAATATGGAAAAAACTTAGTTTATATAGTGCAACTTATATGCACCCCCATACCTTAGTAAAATGATACTGTTGTAAGGCAAAATTTTATTATTAATTAATTTAAAATAAAAAAAGAAATCTGATGTTGACCATCAAATTTCTTTTTTAAATTTATTATACATTTCTTGAGTAGTTAGGAGCTTCCTTTGTAATAGAAATATCATGAGGATGACTTTCCCTTAGGCCTGCAGCGGTAATTTTAACAAATTTGCCGTTGAGCTTAAGGTCTTCAATCGTCTGTGTGCCGCAATATCCCATTGAAGAGCGAAGTCCGCCAATAAGCTGGAATATTGTATCACAAAGTGCACCCTTGTAAGGAACTCTGCCTTCAACACCTTCGGGAACAAGCTTTTTGGAGCCTGTCTGAAAGTATCTGTCTTTGGAGCCCTTTTCCATAGCAGCAATACTGCCCATACCGCGGTATACTTTGTATTTTCTGCCTTCGTAAATTTCGGTTTCGCCGGGGCTTTCCTCACAGCCTGCAAAGAGGCTTCCCATCATAATAACATTGGCACCTGCTGCAATTGCTTTTGGCAAATCACCAGAGTATTTAACACCGCCGTCTGCAATAACAGGGATGTTGTATTTTTTAGCTACCTTGTATACCTCGTTAATTGCTGTAACCTGAGGTACACCAACACCTGCAACAACTCGGGTTGTACATATGGAACCAGGGCCAATACCAACCTTAACCGCATCGGCACCTGCTGCGATAAGCTCTTTTGCAGCTTCGCCGGTTGCAATGTTACCTGCAATAACAGGAATTTGCGGATAATGCTCTTTAACAAGCTTGAGGCAGTTGATAATGTTTTGAGAGTGACCATGTGCAGAGTCGAGCACAAGCACATCTACCTTTGCTTTAACAAGAGCATCTACTCTGTCAAGCACATCGTTTGTAATTCCAATAGCTGCACCAACAAGCAATCTTCCGTTGCTGTCTTTTGCAGCGTTGGGGTACTTAACAGATTTTTCAATATCTTTTATTGTAATAAGGCCTTTTAGCTCGCCGTTTGCACCAACAAGCGGGAGCTTTTCAATTTTATGTTTGCGAAGTATGAGTGTAGCTTGTTCAAGGCTTGTACCAACAGGTGCGGTAACAAGGTTTTCGCTTGTCATACATTCTTTTATTTTTTTGCTAAAATCCTCTTCAAATTTGAGGTCGCGGTTTGTAATAATACCAACAAGCTTGTTGTTTTCGGTAATGGGCACACCGCTGATTTTAAATTTGCCCATTAGCTCATCGGCATCCTTGAGAGTATGGTCGGGAGATAAGTAAAACGGATCGGTTATTACGCCGTGTTCAGATCTTTTTACCTTGTCAACTTCTGTTGCCTGCTGTTCAATTGTCATATTTTTGTGTATAATACCAATACCGCCTTCTCTTGCCATGGCAATAGCTAAGTCAGATTCTGTAACGGTATCCATTGCAGAACTCATCATAGGGATATTTAATTTGATAGTTTTGGTGAGGTTTGTACTTAAGTCAACCTGATTTGGAAGCACATCAGATTTTTGAGGTATAAGTAAAACATCATCAAAAGTAAGACCTTCAAAAACAATTTTTCCGTTCATATGCTTTTTCTCCTTTAAGTGTTATTTATACTATTATACAAAAAAACAAAAATAAAGTCAACTGTTAAATTTGCAATATTATATTAGACATAGTGTAAAATGTGCCAATAAAAAACACTAATCGCAAATGCAATTAGTGTTTTTTGATTAATTTAATATTCTTCTGCCGTACATAAACGGACTGCTGTAGCCGCCGCGGTCTACATTTGCAATGCACACGGTGTATCCGCTTCGGGGCGAATGTATAAATTTACCATCGCCAACATAAATACCAACATGGTTAATATAACTTGATGAACCAAAGCACACAATGTCACCAGTCTTTAAATCTTCTCTTGATACATATGTACCAACTGATGCCTGCGAGTTTGATGTACGGGGAAGTGTTACGCCTATTGATTCGTAAATGTATTTAACAAAACCCGAGCAGTCAAATCCTGCAGGGGTACTGCCCCCATATAAATAGGGAGTACCAATATAAAGCTTGGCAGTTTCAATAATGGTTGTTATATCCTCCTCAATTTGTTCCTGAGCTTTTTTTTCGGAAATAGAAATATAGTCACCAAATATATAAGCAACCTGATCCATAAAATCAATTTTGTACCATGAGCCTACCTGCTCATGCAATTCAACACTTGAGCCGTAAGGCAACAAACCAAGAACCTGCGAATCAGTAGTCGGCTGACTGCGTACATTAAGTGCGCTGGCAGTAACGGTGCCTGTTTTTGAGTCCTTTGCGTAAGCTGTTATGCCTGCAAAAGAAATAATAAATGTCATAATCAAAGCTGCAATTTTAATTCTTTTCATTTATAACCTCCTTAGTGCTTATATGCACTATGGTTATCATTGTAACACATTTTTTTAAGTTTGTCAAATTTTTTTAACATTTTTTTAATAATTAGCAAAAAAATGTCTTCAAAAAGGTCAAAAAACAAGCGTCAAACTCACATAAACATCAGGTTTGACGCCAAATCAAAATTTTTAAAATTGTTTTTGAAAATTAAAATGTTACAAAATGTTACAAATCACAAACTCTACATATTAATAATTGCTCTTACAACAGCTCCTATTATCTTATAGTTGTTGTCAATGCAATTTGTGTATATTGTAGATGTGTCATCACCGTAGCCATCGCACATAAGCATTATCATAGGGCCGTCGGCAACAAATTTGCGTATAATAAATTTGTTTAAATGGCAGCAATATACAAGGGCAGTTTCACCGTTTATCGGACCTTTGTTTCGGTCAACTATAATGTACGATGATTGTTTAATTCCTGCATTTGCCATTGTGTTGTCACATACATTTGTGCATATAAGTGCCTGCGTATCAATCCTTTTGTCGGTAGGGAGCGAAATGTTACCGTCTGCAAGGCGGGAGTCGCCAAGGAGTATGCCGCTTGTGTTTTCGATGTCAAAGTATGGAATTAAGTTTAAACAAAATTTTGGCTGTTGAATCTTTTTTTCCACACTAAGTGTGTGATTGTCTTTTACAATATAATCAATAGTCACACTAAATGTGTTTGCAAGCATTATAAGGCTTTTTACATCAGGAGTGGAATAACCCCTTTCGTAATTTGAAATTGTAGTCAGCCCAACACCTAATCGCTGGCCGAGCTCTAGCTGTGTTAAGCCGTGCTTAATTCGTAAATTTTTTATACGAGCACCCATAGCTTTTTTGTCCATATGTCCACCTCAAATCAGTATATACAATATTATAATATATGCAAATTTATAAGTCAATCATTGTTGTAACAAAACAGCCTTTTTTTACATATTATACATTGAATCGGATTTGAGCAACTTGTCTCAGAGTCGATTAAATTTTTTCGGAGGTGTTTGTTTATGTTTGCAAACAATAACTGCTGCAGCGGTTTATTTGGTTCAAATGACGGCATTCTGTTTTTTATTTTAGTATTTCTTCTTTTGTTTGGATGCTGCGACAACAACAATGACAGCAACTGCTGTAACAACTGAAACGCTTAGAGGAGGTATTTGATATGTTCAACTTATTTAGAAACAACTGCGGCAATGGTGAAAGCAGCACAATTTTGTGGTTCATCATTCTCGTAATTCTTCTTTTTATGAACAACGACAACGGTAACTGCTGCGAAAACAACTGCGGATGCTGATAAAATAATACGGCATTAAAGCGTGTATGTAAATCAAAGGAGGCAAAAGTAATGGGTGACTGTTGCACACCGTGCAATCCATGCTGCAATCCATGCTGTAACAACAACTCTTGGTTTGGCTCTGGCAATATTGTATGGATAATTATTGTTATTATTGCAATAATATGGATATTTGGTTCAAACAATTCAGACAATTGTTGCTGCTAAATAAGGATTGATTTTGCCTGCATACCTGATGTATAATAGGTATGCAGGCATTGCTTTTAAAACTAATTTCTTCTTATTATACATACGGCCATACATACAAGCGTAAACAATGCACTTAATCCGCACATTGCTGCAAGCAATGTATTTGGCTGGGTTTGGCATTGCTGCATTGGTGCGTTTTTGAGGCGGTGATGCAGCCTTTTTTGAGGATAATTGTTCAAAGTAATCACTTCCTTTTAATTTGTTTAAAAAAACTCTTGACATTTAGTATTAGTTATGATAAAATTTTTATGCTGAAAGAAAGCTCTTTTTTTTTGTGCTTATTTTTAGCAAAATATGAGCTTTAAAAAAATGTTTCGTAAAACTTAAGGAGGTGCATACCATGAGAACAAAAATCACATTGGCATGTAGTAAATGTAAACAGAGAAATTACAATACTATGAAAAATAAGAAGAATGATCCTGATAGAATTGAAATGAAAAAGTATTGTCGTTTTTGCAGGGAGCATACTTTGCATAAGGAAACAAAGTAATCTTATTTTTGGTTAGAGAGGTGACCTGTAATGGCAGAAGTTAATGAAAAGAAAAAGGGCAACAAAATTGTCAGATTTTTTAAAGAAGTAAAATCTGAAATGAAAAAAGTTGTGTGGCCTACAAAAAAACAAATCATCAATAATACACTTATAGTATTTGCATGTGTTGCAGTTATTGGTGTATTTATCTGGGTGCTCGATTTGATATTCCAGTATGGTTTGTACCAGTTTATTAAGTAGGGACAAGCATATAATTATTATATGTAAGGAATTTACTTTTTAAGGAGGCCGGAGATATGAGCTCAGCTAACATAAGTAAAAACGCAAAATGGTATGTAGTTCATACTTATTCCGGATATGAAAACAAAGTTAAAACCAACCTTGAAAAAATCATAGATAATCGAAATCTGCATGACTACATCATCGATGTAAAGGTCCCAACTGAAGATGTTGTGGAAACAAAAGGCGATGAAAAGAAAACTGTAACCCGCAAAATTTTTCCGGGCTATGTACTTATCAAAATGGTTATGACCGATGACACATGGTACATCATCCGCAATACTACGGGAGTTACGGGCTTTGTTGGCCCGGGGTCAAAACCTGTTCCTCTTACCGAAGAGGAAGTTGATGCTCTCGGAGTAGATGTTAGAGAGATTGTGACCGATTATGAGGTTGGGGATAATGTAAAAATTATATCCGGTGCATTTGTCGATAAAATCGGCATTGTTGAAAGCATTGACAAACAAAATCGCAAAGTCAATGTTGGTATCGTTATGTTTGGAAGAAAGACGGTACTTGAACTCGACATCAACCATGTCGAGTCCATTTAATTGCTTGATATATCTTCTGCGTTAATACGCAGATTATATATAGAGTGGGAGGATGCAAAGGCATTCCGCTTGTATACCACATTTATAAGGAGGTGTGCTACAATGGCACAGAAAGTAACAGGTTTTATTAAACTTCAGATTGAAGCCGGCAAAGCAAATCCGGCACCACCGGTTGGTCCTGCACTTGGTCAGCACGGTGTAAACATTATGCAGTTCTGTAAAGAGTTTAACGAAAAAACAGCAAAGGACGCAGGTCTTGTTATCCCTGTAGTAATTACAGTATATCAGGACAGATCCTTCAGCTTTATCACAAAAACTCCACCGGCTGCAGTATTACTCAAAAAGGCATGCAAAATCAACAGTGGTTCCGGCGTTCCTAACAAAACAAAGGTTGCTACAATCAGCAAAGACGCTGTTAAAGAGATTGCTGAGCAAAAAATGCCTGATTTGAATGCAGCGAGTATCGAATCTGCTATGAGCATGATTGCTGGTACTGCAAGAAGCATGGGTATCGTAGTAGAAGACTAATGCTTCGTAATTAGTGGGAGGAATTTAATCTTTTAAAAATTCCGATTAAACCACAGAAGGAGGAAATGTGAAATGCATAGAGGTAAGAATTATTTAGAAAGCGCAAAATTGATCGAAAGATCAAAGCAGTATGATGCTGCTGAAGCATTTGACCTTGTAATCAAAGCTTCAAAAGCAAAGTTTGACGAAACAGTAGAAGCACACATCAGACTCGGTGTTGACTCAAGACACGCAGACCAGCAGGTTAGAGGTGCAGTTGTACTTCCTAACGGTACAGGTAAAAAGGTTAGAGTACTTGTTTTTGCTAAAGGTGAAAATGTAGATATTGCTCTGCAAAATGGTGCAGACTACGCAGGCGGCGAAGAACTCGTTGCAAAAATCCAGAACGAAAACTGGTTTGAATTTGACGTAGTAGTTGCAACACCTGATATGATGGGTCTTGTTGGTAGAATTGGTAGAGTACTTGGTCCTAAAGGCCTTATGCCTAACCCAAAAGCCGGCACAGTTACACCTGATGTTGCAAAAGCAGTAAACGATATCAAAGCTGGTAAAATTGAATACCGCCTTGACAAAACAAACATTATTCACTGCCCAATCGGTAAAGTATCATTTGGCGTAGACAAATTGATGCAAAACTTTAGCACACTTATGACAGCAGTTATTAAAGCAAAACCTGCTGCAGCTAAAGGTCAGTACCTTAAGAGTGTAAGTGTTACATCAACAATGGGCCCTGGCGTTAAAATTAACGCTGCAAGACTTAGCGAATAATAAAAAAGTATTGACAAACATCATTTTGTGTGATATAATGTCATAGTGTCCGCAGACAGCAGGTGCAAAAGTAAATCCTGCCGAGGAATCAAATAATCATTTTATGGATTTATTATGGGTTTCTCGTGTTTCGGACAAGAGAAACCCTTTTTATTACGGTGTTTTAAATTAACTGGGAGGTGAAAATAATGCCAAACGCAAATGTATTAGAACAGAAAAAAGCTGTAGTAGCTGAATTAATTGAAAAATTAAGAGCAGCTCAGGCAGGTGTAATTGTAGATTACAGAGGTCTTACAGTTGAAGAGGATACAAAGCTCCGTACCAAACTTCGTGAAGCAGGTGTTGAATACAAGGTTATTAAAAACACTCTTACAAGATTTGCTATTAAAGAGCTTGGTTACGATGCAATGGATGAAGCACTCAACGGTCCTTCATCACTCGCAATCAGCGAAACAGATCCTGTAGCTCCTGCAAAAGTTATTTCTGACTTTGCAAAAACTAACGAAAATCTTACGATTAAGGCTGGCTTCCTCGATGGAAAGGTAATTTCACTCGATGAAATCAAAACTCTTGCAAACACTCCATCCAAAGAAGTGCTTATCGCAAAGATTATGGGCAGCTTGAACTCACCTGTATCAAAACTTGTAAGAACATTGCAGGCTTTGGTAGACAATGGTGTAGAGCCGTCTGAAATTAACCTTGGTGCTAAAGAAGAATCTGCTCCTGCAGAACAAGCACCTGTAGCAGAAGTTGCTAATGAAGCAGCACCTGCAGTAGAAGCTGTAGCTGAACAAGCTCCTGCTGAAGAAACAGTTGCACAAGAGGCTCCTGCTGAAGAAACAGTTGCAGAAGAGGCTCCCGCAGAGGAAGCAGCTCCTGTAGAAGAATAATTAATAAATTTTAACCGGGAGGTAAATTAAAATGAGTAATATTGAAAACATTTTAGCTGAAATTAAAGAACTTAAATTGTTAGAAGTTGCTGAATTGGTAAAATTGATGGAAGAAGAATTTGGTGTTAGCGCTGCTGCTCCTGTTGCAGTTGCAGGTGTTGCTGCTGCAGGCGGTGAAGCTGCTGCAGAAAAATCTGAATTCAATGTTGTACTTAAATCAGCAGGCGAAGCAAAACTCAAAGTTGTTAAAGCTGTTAGAGAAGCTACAGGTCTTGGCCTCAAAGAAGCTAAAGACGTTGTTGATGGTGCTCCTTCAACAATCAAAGAAGGCGTATCTAAAGACGAAGCTGAAAAAATCAAAGCTGCTCTTGAAGAAGCTGGCGCAACAGTTGAATTGGCATAATTTAACCGTTAATTTAAAACAACAAAAATCCAATCCGAACAGGATTGGATTTTTTGTTTTGCTCTTAGTCAATAGTTGGGGTCAAAATTGAATAATGGAATTTTGTTTTTAATTACAAACTTATCTTAAAATTAGTTTCCAAATATTACCATTTCAGGGTCAACGTGCACACCATCTGCAGTTATCTCAATATGCAGATGCGCTCCCGTTGAACTGCCCGTGCTGCCGACATAGCCTATTACATCACCTTGCTTTACAATATCACATTTGTGTATACCGTCAGGCTTAAGCAACGAAGCATATTTTGTAACGAGGTTGTTTGCACTTTCAACAACTATGTAATTTCCAAATTCAGTGTCAAATGCTGCGTCAATCACTGTTCCGTCTGCAATTGCATAAACATTGCTGCCCTCGGGAGCTGCAAAATCTGTACCGTTGTGATTGCGCACCTCGTTTGTAACGGGATGCACCCTTGAACCGAATTTTTGTGAAACTACGTTGCTGTCTGTGGGCCAAACAAATGTTCCTTTAACGCTTTTTATATACTTAAAGCTTTGCTTTATAAATTCAAAGTCTGTGCACATCTGTAGGTATTCAGCTGCAAAAAATTTGTCATCTTCATCTGCACCCTTCCATATTGGGTATTGAATGTCACTGGGTATTGTCCACAGGTATAAAGCATCAGCCTCATATAATACCGAGTGTGGGATTATATCATAGTCTTGCGCTTTTCCCGATTGTTCCTTCATAATGGAAAACAGCGTGCCGGTTCCTTCGCCGTACTTGTCAAAAATATCTTTGTGTACAAATGTTACACTGTTCTCGTTTTCAAAAGTGTGATACGCGCCTTTCCATCTTACGGGCAGATAAATCGAAAAACCCAAATCCTTGTTGGTATAAGGCACAAGGCTTAGTATGGTTGATTGCTCCGACTCAAACCTCATAACACTGAGTGTGTTTGCCGAATTTACAGTATCAAGTCTATGTCCGTATACTCCGTTCTGATCAACGGACGATATAGTTGACACAATGTCAAACATAATGTTGTTGCGGTCGATGTTGTCAAATATTTTTATGTCCTTGGCAAGCTGTTTTATGGGGTAGTTGGTTTGTATACCATCTTTGATTATTTGTATTATGTTGCCGGTGTTTACCTGATTATTCGGCAGCAGCTTTTGGCTTATAAATTCTTTAGCAACCTCTGAAAGTATCATCATACGTGAAAAATCGCCGTCTGCATATCCTGTTCCGTCGTTGTTTTGTCTGTACCTCAATATATTGCAAAGCTGCTCTCCCGATAAAACCTGCTTTCCTTGTTTAAGATTAATATTTAAATTCTGATGTGGGTCGCTGTAGCTCATATCCTGCGGCACATCAAACACCAGTCCGCCTGATTCGTCTACAATTTTTTGTATGGTGCCGAGGTTGACCTTTGCGTAATATGTAACAGGAATATCAAGTGCTTTTCTTATTGCGTCAACCACCATTTGGTCTCCGTTTGGATGATGCAACATATCGCTTGCTTTCATAGAATTGTCAAGCAATGTATCCCGCGGTATATTGAGCCCTGTAATGCTTTGGCCGTCAGTTGATATTACCATTATGGCGTCTGCTCTGTTGGTATTGTCAACACCCAATACAACAATATTAAATTTGTTGTCTGTCCTTTTGTCTGCCAATACATTTACCGACACTGCATCAGATACAAAACCTCCCATAATACCGCTTGCACATATGGCGCATACAATAATAACCATTGCCGCAATCAGTGAAACAATAATGGATTTTTTACCGAATTTTTTGCTGTTTTTTATGCTTAAAAACCTCTTTTTAAGATTGTTTTTGCTGTCTGACATAGCAGTTGTAAGTGATGGGTTGCTACTGCCGCTGCTTGCCAAATCAAGAATTGTTGATACATAGCTTTTCTGTTCATCGTGGTTCATATTGCGCACCACTCGCATATCGCAGGAAATTTCGCAGTCGGAATTTATTTGTTTGCAAATAAAATATATGGCAGGATTAAACCAGTGAACACATTTTACAATCATCGCAAACCACTTGTACAAAATATCATTTCTGTTAAGATGTGTGGCTTCGTGTGCAAGTATGTTGTGTAGCTGCTCATCTGTAAAATTGCTGTCAGGCAAAAGCAGTGTCTTTTTGAACAACCCTGCAATCATAGGGGATGAAGCGATGCTGCACATCCTTACAGTGACGTTTTTTCGCGTGTATTGCACAATTTCACTGCACTCAATTATATACGAATTATTTTTGCAGCTTAATATAAAAATTATGTAGCTTATCACTTTAAATGCGAAAATTGCAATTGCAATAGCAAGCCATACATAAGGCAGTATCTGTGATATGCCCTTAAAATTGAATGTGTTTATATTATGCTGAGGCTGCCATTCAACAGCATCCGCATTAGTGTTATCATTTGGCTCAATTGGCATTTGCGGCTGAAATTCTACTGCTTGGCCTTCTGTAATTGTGTCTGCCGTCTGTGTGATGACTTTGCTTTCAAATGATGGAACATTCAGCCTTGCGGGAGCAATCATCACAATCAGAACCGCAAGCCACATATAGTAGTGCCAGCAAGGCGAAAAGTATTTTTTTGTAACAGGCTGCAGCATTGCAAGCACAGCTGCAAACACAGTCCCCATTAATGATGTGGCAACTATTGCCAAAAATATACGGAGCATATGCTATTCCTCCTTTTCATCAAAAATTGCCTTTAACTCCTGTAAATCCTTTTGTGACAGGGCAGTATCTTCAAACAGAGCGGCTGCAAAGTCTTTTACCGAACCATTATACAAATTTCTGATAAGATTTTTTGTTTGTGATTTTTTGTATTCCTTTGCCGAAATTGCAGCAGTGTAGTAATATATTTTGCCTTGCTTGTCTGCAGTGACGGCATTTTTTTCTGTAAGTCTTGTCAAAAATGTTGCAATTGTTGTTTTTTTCCATTGTTTGTGCGCAACTGCACTGTTAATTTCTGTTGATGTCATCGGTTTTGACGAGCTCCACAGCACCTTCATAATTTCAAGCTCCGAGTCACCAATGTTGATATTAATTGACATATAGTAACCTCCTTTATTGTTCTACGATTGTAGTTTATCATATTCTACCATCGTAGAACATATTTGTCAATAGCAAAATAAAATAATTTTTTGAAAAGATTTATCCCCCCTTGCAAATTTTGTCGTGTTATGTTAAAATGTATGTAGATTTATGTATTGGAGTTGTTTTGTTTGAAAGATAAAGAGGTTTCATCTGTAGTAGTGAGGCGATTGCCAAGGTACTATCGCTATTTGGATGATTTGTTACAAAAAGGTATTAAAAGAATTTCATCAACAGAACTAAGCCAAAAAATGGGGGTTACCGCATCTCAGATACGTCAGGACTTAAATTGCTTTGGCGGATTTGGACAACAGGGCTACGGCTACAATGTGCAGGTGCTTCACGCCAAAATAGCAAGTATTTTAGGCATTGACCGCGGGCACAAAATGATAATAGTAGGTGCAGGTCACCTTGGCTATGCTCTTGCCAATTATGGCAATTTTCAAAAGAGAGGTTTTGAGCTTGTGGGCCTTTATGATACCTCAAGCGATATAATAGGCACGAATATTGCAGGCATCACTGTTGAGGATTATGCTGATATTGTCACCTCCCTCAAAAATAATATGGCAGATATTGCTATACTTACAGTACCTAAGTCTGTTGTTGCATCTGTCGCCGACACCCTTGTACAAAACGGAGTAAGGGCACTGCTTAATTTTACATCAACAGAGCTTAACCTTCCTCCATACATTAAAATTGAAAATGTGCACATAAGTGATACACTTATGACATTGTCATACGGACTTTCCAAGCAAATATTTGAAGATTAAAGACAAATCATATTTGATTTGTCTTTTTTTAATTTTTAATGCATATATTATTTGTAGGAGGTGCAATTATATGGCAGAATTTGGATATTTTACAGCACGAGTTTATACTTCAAAAGGGGAAATACCAGTCAGCAATGCGTCTGTTGTGATAGAGAGTTATGATATGTCATCAATTCTCGGTGCGCGTGTTACTGATCAAGATGGAAAAATCACACCTATTATTATAAACACACCAAAGAGAAGTGAGTCACAAAGCCCCGGGGCACAAGAGGCTCCGTTTGCAAGCGTTAATGTAAGAATAAGTCATCCGAGATATTATACATATTACATCCGCAATGCACAGGTGTTTGAGGGCGAAACATCAATGGCGGATGCGGAGCTTATTCCTATAGATTACAGTGCAGATTATCCTTTTAAGGCGTTTGATTTTAATGTAACGCCCCAAAACTTGTAAGGAGGTAAAAAATGCCGGAAACAATAGTAACTCCTTATGTGCCAAGCTATATTACAGTTCATCTTGGTGCACCTGATTCTAACGCCGAAAATGTTACGGTGTCATTTCCTGATTATATAAAAAATGTTGCTTCGAGCGAAATATATCCAACCTGGAACGAAGCAGCTATAATAGCCAATATTTATGCACAAATTTCATTTGCGCTTAACAGGGTGTACACTGCTTTTTACCCTAGTCAGGGATACGACTTTGATATTACATCTTCAACTGCGTATGACCAAAAGTTTATACGAGGCAGAAACATTTTTTCAAATATCGACCAGCTTGTAGACGGATTGTTTAATTCATATATACGCAGGGTGGGTTTTATAGAGCCGCTTGCAGCAAAATACTGCAATGGAACGACTGTTACATGTAATGGGCTCTCACAGTGGGGAAGTGAGCAGCTTGCGCGGCAGGGTTATAACTCCATAGATATTTTAAAATATTACTATGGGGATAATATAGAAATTGTAACAAATGCACCTGTAAGAGAATTTGCCGAGTCGTATCCGGGTACGCCAATAAGGCTAGGGGATACAGGTGATGCTGTAATAGCAATACAAAGGTCACTTAATGAAATAAGCAACAATTACCCGCGTATTCCAAAGGTTGCTGTTGACGGAATATTTGGCGAGAGCACTGAAAATGCTGTAAAAACTCTGCAAAGTATATTTAACCTTACTCCCGACGGAGTAGTTGGCCTTGCAACATGGTACAAAATAGTGTATTTGTATGTTGGTATAAGGCGTCTTGCGGAGCTTAATTCGCGGGGACAGCAACTTAGAGGAATTTCTTTTGAATATCCAAATGTTGTTGCAATAGGCGACAGAGGCGAAAAAGTAACTATTGCACAATTTTTGCTTTCTGTAATAGCCGAATTTTACGATACGGTGCCATTTGTTGAAATAGACGGAATATTTGGCCAGAGCACGCAAAATGCGGTAAAAGAGTTTCAGCGTACATTTGACTTGCCGGTGACAGGTGTTATAACTCAAAGTGTGTGGAATGCAATGTATGATGTTTTTGTAAGTGTTGACAACGAGCTAACAACAATAGATTACGGCACTCAACTTGACAATTTGCTAAATGGAAACAGCCAAAATCAAGGTAATAATATAAGTTATGGTGATTCGGATTTTTAGGGGTGATTCATTATGCCAAACAGAGAGGTTGGTAATATAGAAAGTCTGCAAATGATGCTGCGTAATATCGCGGGCGAAATTGATGATGTAACAACTGTTATTCCGGATGGTATATTTGGCCCTCAGACTCTTGAGTCTGTGCAGAGCTTTCAGCAAAAGTATGGGCTTGAACCAACGGGAGTTGTAGATTTTGATACCTGGAATAAAATTGTTGAGGTATCTGATGATATAGACGCCCAAACCAATCCCGGAAGGCAGGTACTTGCATTTAACGAAAACAACGAAGAAATACTTCCGGGTCAGACAATACTGGAACTATATGTAATTCAGGCAATGATGAAAGCACTTGCACAGGTGATTTCCGACTTGGTTGATGTGGAAGTTACAGGAACTCACGATAATACATCTGTAAATGCTGTTAAAAAAATACAAATATCTATGGGTATGAATGATGACGGTATAATAACAATTGAGTTTTACAATAATCTTTCTAATTTGTACGAAACATATGTAACCCGTAGAAGAATTTAATTATAAAGTATTTTACAAACAGATAAATGTGTGATATAATAATATAGTCTAAAGTTACCGAATTATGCCATTTAAGGCGAGTTCGGATAAGAGGAGTACATATGAAAAAGCAACAATTTAAACAAGGATTAAAAGACGGCATACCTATTTGCCTTGGGTATTTTTCGGTATCAATGGCATTTGGGCTGGCCGCAGTGTTAAAGGGGTTTCCAATATGGGCTGCAGTTGTTATGTCACTTACCAATGTTACAAGTGCAGGTCAGTTTGCAGGAATTTCAATACTTGCCGCAGGAGGAAGCTTTTTTGAGCTTGCCATTACAACACTTATTATTAATATGCGATATTTTCTTATGTCGCTGTCAGTGTCACAAAAAGCTTCGGGCGATATGTTATTGTCGCATCGGTTTGCAGTTTCTTTTGGTATAACAGATGAAATTTTTGCAGTATCTATGCAAAAAAAAGAGGAACTTAATTTAGCCTATATGGCAGGGCTTATACTCACACCGGTGCTTGGGTGGACTCTGGGCACCTTTAGCGGGGCTGTTGCAACATCATTTATGCCAGATATGCTTTCGTCGGCAATGGGTGTTGCACTATATGGAATGTTTATTGCAATAGTTGTTCCGCCAGGCAGAGAGAGTAAAAGTGTGCTTTTTACAATTGTTTTTGCAATTGCTCTAAGTGTTGTATTTTCATACCTGAGCGTACTTAAGGACATATCGTCAGGCTGGTCAATAATAATTATAACAGTAGTTGTAAGCTCGGTTGCTGCAACGCTTTTTCCTATACAAAATACAACGGAGGAGGCATGTAGCAATGAATAATGTATATCTCTTGCTTGGTATCTTGGTTATGGCAATTACAACATACATAATAAGGGCAGTTCCGATGGTTGTTTTTCGCAAAAGGATAAACAATGTGTGGGTGCGCTCTTTTTTGCACTATGTACCTTATGCGGTGCTCAGTGCAATGACATTCCCTGCAGTTTTTTATAGTACGGGCACAACGTGGAGTGCAGTTGCTGCAACTGCTGTTGCAGTAATACTTGCATATTTTAAACGAGGGCTTTTAACAGTTGCAATAGGCTCGGCATTTGCTGCATTTATTGTGCTTTGCTGCGGATTGTAAAATGACAGGTGTAAAAAATCTTAACGATTTTTTACACCTCTTTTTTTCTTTTTTGGTTTTGATACGCAAAACATTGAAATCTTTATAAATTTATTATATAATTGACATATGCGGACTTTTGTTATGCAAAAGTCCTGCGAGTTTACAACTCGCCTGTAGTCTTGCGACTGCGTATGTCAATTGACGGCGTCGTAAAAATGCCCTTGCAAGCAAGCAGTTTTACTCCTGGTAGAATTGGCATCTAAATCGTTCACTCATTTTAATGTTTGATATACAAGGGACAAAAAATCTACCCAGTTTTGATGCGAACTTTTAATTGTAGATAACATATTGGAGGGTTAGTATGGAAAATCGGATTCGTAATCTTATTCTAAATGGAACTACTTTAAGTGATATTTATACAACAATTACACCTCGCCCAACAAAAGAATTAATTGTTAAAATTTTTAAGGGGATTGGCTTTTCTATTCTTGCTCAGCACGGATGGGATTATTTGCGAATTATGATGGAAAAATCTCTTTTTTCTTTGCATAGAAAGTATAATTATTGTCGCAATGTAATAATTGATGATTTAACTATAGATTACTTAATATATGAAGATGGAACTCCAAAACTAGCCATAGTTATTTTGGGGCAAGAATTTATTTTATGTGATGACTTTCCGGTTTTTGATGAAGAATATAGGAAAAACATCGCTTTAATTAAAATGAAATCTGATTATTGTGATAATAGAGGTTTCCCGCTGCTAAAATTACCGATTTTAGAATTAATTGATTGGCCGTTTCTTGCTGATGAATTTAGAAAGGCTTTAAAAGATATTGATTATGCCAAAGAACACAATAATTGGGCAGAAGAAGAGTATATTGATATATCTAATCTATGGATGTGTGACTATGAAAACTACCATCAAGTTACTGCATCAAAGAAATGTGGTTGTTTCAGTTGTGGTTCGGTAATTGAAGCTAATGACGCAATTTTGTGGGGACAGGACAGTAGTATGATGTGCCCAATTTGTAATAAAACAACACTAATTTCAGACTTTCAAGGTTTTAAAATTACACCTGATACAATGAACATTATCAAGGAAAAATATAAAGAGACAGAAGATTAAAAGAGTGACTGTATAAAAGAATGTTTTTTTGTCCCAGTCTTGACAAAAGCCGAAAAAGGTCGAATGATGTTGAAAGGAGAGGCTTTATGGGAGCACTTATAACATCAATAGTCGCAGTAATAGTTGCAATTGTTATTCCTATAATTATTGCTTATAAGCAAAATAAAATTGCATTGTTTGATAAAAGATTTAAATCTTTTGATGTTTTGCAAAGGTATATTGCTTTGGCTGATTTGTTAAAAGATAACCAAGGTAATGATAATTACAATAGTGCGGTTATAGTAGTTTTCTTTAATGGTGATTCTGAAGACATTAAAAGAAACAATGTGTTAATTAAATTAATTGAAATATCGACACCCTTAAAATTTATGCCTTTTTTATTTAAAAATATTACTGAAAAAGAAGTAGATTATATGATAAGGTCTTTATGCGCATTTGTTCGTGCTGATTTGAGGGAGGATGATGTCGAGAAGTATAAGCAACTATACATAAATACTGTTCAAAATTTTTGTGACAATCATCTTATAAATGTTAAGAAATCACTAAAAAATCAAAATTAAATTTTACGAAAGGATGAAACGTAAATGGAAAATAACAGAAAAGAATTAAAGGTAATATTAGTAATCGTTGGAATTTTATTTTTAGCAGTACAAATCATAAACTACTGTGGCGTTTCAAGAATGTACACAGGGATATTACCGGATAATGAGCATTTATTATATCCTAATTATATGATTGGAACATCGGAGCTTAATATAAAAGAGGTGTTTTTTGCTTTTGAAGCAGGAATTGATAGATTTGTATCGGGTTTTGAGGATTTGACGTATCCATTAGATGAATGGAGAACGATTAGTTCTATCCAGTATGCTTCTGCATTTATTAGAGAATCATTAGGTTGTAGTAGCGGTGGAAGTTTTGGGTTGATAGTTTATGATTTTTTTGTCTTGTTATCATACTGGTTAGTGGGTATAATAGGTGTAATTTTACTAATAATTGCAACTAAAATGAAAATAGTTTCTAGCAATGAAAATATTGAAAAAACATCAACTGACGAGGTATTAGAGGATAGAGAAAATGAAACGACTTTTGACTATGTTAAGAAAATTGCTTTTTGCAGAAAATGCGGAGAGTCGCTTGGGGACAGCGATAAATTCTGTCGTAAGTGTGGAACAGAAATCGTTGAAGAAGTTGTTCCTGTAGGGTCTGAAGAAAATGAAAACAAAAATTAAAGATAACATATAGGGGGAATTTTATATGGTTTGTAATAAATGTAATCATAAATTACCTGATGACAGCGAATTTTGTCAGTATTGTGGTAGCAAAATAGAAAAAGAAAATACAAGTCAAGTAGATACAGTTGAAGAAGTTATTGTTTTTGATGAAACAACTGAAACTACAGAAATTGATTTACCTGATTTAGAAAATGCAACACCAGAAGAGGCTTTGGATGCAATAATTAAAATTCAAGCAGAAGAAACTGTTAAGAACTTAAAAGAAAACAGCAAAAATCAACCAAACAACGAAGAATATGTTGATTTTGGCCTTGTTCCAGAAAAACCTATATACACTCTGGCTCTTATGTCTGTTGATGGAGAAAGAGAATACTTAAATCAGCTTTATACTGAAAACGGCGTTAAAATCAAGTGGAATAGGCGAGGTTCAACAAGTGTAAATGGCATTAGTGGAATGATAGATGTATATGATACATTTCTTCCATCTGGCGAACCATATAAAACAATCTATATAAATATGTATGGGGCAAAAAAATCAGAAAAAGCACCAGTTGGCTTTACACTAAACAATGTAGAAGCGAAAAAAAAGAAGAGGAAACCTAAAAAGGAAAAAAAGGTAAAAACTAAATTTTGCAGTCGTTGTGGTTCAATAATTGATAGTGAGACTAAAATTTGTTCTGGTTGTGGAAGAAAATATTTTAAGGGTGTAAAGATAACAAAGTTTTCGCTTGTTGTAATTATATTGTCTATTGTTTTATTGATATCGGTAATCATGAATATTGTTCAATATACAGAAATTGAATATTATGAGAATGATGTGGAAAATTGGATAGATTATTGCAATGAACTGGAAGATCAAATATCAGATTTAGAGTATCAAATATGGGAATAGCGAAAAATTTCTGTTATAACACAGACAAATTTTAAAATTTTAAACATTAGTTTGCCGATGATTGATATTTACATATACTGTCGGATGCGAGAAAATCCAGTATTCTCGCGGGTTCTAAGGAAAAGCGCCAAAGGAAAAACAAGTGAAAAAATAGGGAAAAGTTAGTAGGTCCATATTATGCTTTAGCATAACAAGGTTCTCGGATACCCAACAGAAATCTGTGATTTCGTGTTGGGTGATGGTTCTTATTATTCACTGTTCTCCTAACTTGACAAAATCATAGCGTTGCTTTAGCAACGCATCGATATGAATTCTTGCGAATTCTCGATATGTGCTTCGCACTCGATATGCACAGGTGTGCTCGATATGTCGCTGACGCAACGAGAATTCATATCATATCGAGTTTTGAGCAAAGCGAAAACATATCGATTTACGAAGTAAAATATCGAGCAAACTTTAGTTTGCATATCGACAAAAGTTGGTTGCATCTAAACCTTATGCCTCGCAATTAATAAATTTAAGGTAAAAACATATAGAATATCTGTTTAAATAAATAGTTGGTTGTAAATTAAATATAAGGATTGAATATTATGTCAAAGAAAAACGAACGAAATACCAAGGGTAAAATTATCACGGCTGCGTGGGATTTGTTTTATGAGCAGGGGTATGAAAATACAACTGTTGAAGAAATAATTGAAAGGTCTAAAACATCAAGAGGCTCTTTTTATCATTATTTTGAAGGTAAAGATGCACTTTTGAGTTCGCTCTCATATATGTTTGACGAAAAATATGCACAGCTCAAGGATGAACTGACAGAAGATATGCACAGTTTTGATAAGCTTATGTTTTTAAACAGAGAACTGTTTTTTATGATAGAAAACAGCATTTCTCTGGATTTGCTTGCTAAACTCTATTCTTCACAGTTGACAACAAAAGGCGAACGGCATTTATTAGACCACAACAGAATTTATTATAAACTTTTACGCAGTATTTTTTACGATGGTCAAAAGAGGGGACAAATTACAAAAAAGCTCTCGGTAAATGAGCTTGTAAGAGTGTATGCCCTTTGCGAACGAGCCTTTTTGTATGACTGGTGCCTTAGTAACGGCGACTATTCGTTAACCAAATATGCAGGTGAAATGTTTCCAATATTTTTAGAAAAATTTAAAATTTAATTTTATCATACTTTTTTGTTTGCAAAATAGTACAGTTAATAAACACTGTATATTTAAAGGTTTAATATAATTTTTTATCACAAAATACAGAATACATTCTGTATTTTATTCTGTATTGCATTCTTACAAAAAGTGTGTTATAATACCAAAGAACTTATTAAGGAGGTATTATTATGAGTGGTCAGTCAATTCAGATTTTGATTGCTATGGTTGTATATATGATCGCAGTAATCATTATTGGTGTTGTTTTTGCAAAAAGAGCAAATGTAAGCTCTGAAAACTATTATTTGGGAGGTCGTTCATTAGGTCCATGGGTAACGGCTATGAGTGCCGAAGCGTCTGATATGAGCGGTTGGCTTTTAATGGGGCTTCCGGGTGTTGCATACTGGTGCGGACTTGCAGATGCTGCATGGACAGCAATTGGTCTTGCAATTGGTACATATTTAAACTGGTTAATAGTATCAAAAAGGCTTCGTCGCTACAGTATCAGAGCCAATAACTCTATTACTTTGCCCGAATTTTTTTCAAACCGTTTCCGTGAAAACAAAAAGGTTATTATGACCGTAGCTGCACTTTTCATTTTGGTGTTTTTTACGGTTTATGCGTCTAGCTGTTTTGTAACATGCGGCAAACTGTTTTCCACTTTGTTTGGTCTGCCTTATGTATCTATGATGCTTCTTGGTGCTGTATTTGTGTTGGTTTACACTATTCTTGGCGGATTTTTGGCAGAGAGTGCATCTGACTTTATGCAGGGCATAGTTATGATTATTGCACTTGCAGTAATTGTTATTATCAGCACATTGCAGGCAGGCGGCGTTGGCCAGGTAATTGAAAACGCAAGAGAAATCCCCGGATTTTTTGAATTTTTTGGTTTAGCCACACCCGCAGTTGATGAATTGGGTCAGCAGATTGTTTCTAACGGCGCTCCGGTGTTTGGTGACAAATCGCCCTATGGTATATTAACGGTTTGCTCAATGCTTGCATGGGGGTTAGGATACTTTGGTATGCCACAGGTACTTCTTCGTTTTATGGCAATCCGTAAGGAAGAAGAACTCAAACGCTCAAGAAGAATTGCTATGATTTGGGTTGTTATTTCGCTGACAGTTGCAGTTTTCATTGGTATTGTAGGAAGACAGTTATTCCCTACAGAGCACCTTAGCGCATCCTCGGCAGAAAACATCTTTATTACACTTGCAACAAGTTCGCTCCCCGCTATTTTGGCAGGTTTTGTTATGGCTGGTATTTTGGCTGCCACTATTAGTTCATCTGACTCTTATCTTTTGATTGCAGCTTCTGCAGTTGCAAAAAACATTTTTCAGGGTGTTTGCAAAAAAGATGCTACAGATAAACAGGTTATGCTTGTTTCGAGAATCACACTTTTGGCAATCGCTATAATTGCTGCTGTTATTGCATTGGACGAAAACAGCGTTATTTTTAAAGTTGTTTCATTTGCATGGGCAGGATTTGGCGCAACATTTGGCCCATTAATGTTATTCTCTTTGTTTTGGAAGAGAACAACAAGAGGCGGCGCAATTGCCGGTATGGTAGGCGGTGCTGCAATGGTATTTTTGTGGAAACTTGTAATCAGTAAATTAGGCGGTGTGTTTGCAATTTACGAACTTCTCCCGGCATTTATATTCTCATCACTTATTATTGTTGTTGTATCGCTTGTAACAAAAGCACCTTCAAAAGAGATTGAAGAGGATTTTGAAGCTGTAAGGTCTGGAAAGCAATAAAAATTTTATTATAATAATTAAAAAAGACAATTCCAACGGATTGTCTTTTTTGTGTACTGTGTAGTGCGACAGGTTGCAGGCGGGCTGTCGCCCGTCAAAACCGACAAGCTGTAAGATTTCAAAAATTTCAGATGTCAGGCATTGAGAGTTCGAATCCTGTCACACTAAAATATACGGAAATAAAAAGGTGATAATTAAAATGAAAAAACAATTTAAATTTGTAACTTGTATAATTTGCTCTGTGGTACTTTGCCTTTGCTTTGCTTCGTGTGCAAGCGAGCCTAATATCGACGATTTATGGGAAACTGCAACATACACCTCAGATACTACACTTGGAAGTGGCAATAACACTGTATATGTTGAGGTTGAGGCAGGCAGCAAAAAAGTAACCTTTACAATTAATACCGACACACAAACAGTAGGAGATGCTCTAAAAGAGCACAATCTTATTTCGGGTGATGATGGTCCTTATGGGCTTTATGTAAAATCTGTAAACGGAATTGTTGCAGATTACGACATTGACCAAAGTTACTGGTCATTTAACAAAAATGGTGAGTATATGTCAACAGGAGTGGACATAACACAATTTGAAACCGGTGAAAGCTTTGAGCTTGTTTATACAAAACAATAAAATGTTTTAAGCTTGAGTCAACAAGTCATAACATATATTGTGGTATCCAAGAAAGTTAAACTTGAATTTATGGAGATGAATTAATATGAATAGTACAATAAGAGCTATGACTAAAAAAGATAAAGCCGTTGTTCTTGAAATGATGAGGTTGTTTTACGCTTCACCGGCAGTATTTACCAATGGTTCGGAGGAGATTTTTTCTAATGATATAGAAAATTGCATTAATGAAAACCCCTACTTGGAAGGATTTATAATAGAAGATTCAAAATGCATACAAGGGTATGCGATGATTGCAAAAAGCTTTTCAACTGAATTTGGCAAACCTTGCATCTGGATTGAGGACTTGTATATTAAAGACAGATACAGAGGTTCAGGCATCGGTGATATGTTTATGCAATTTATCACAAAAAAGTATACTGATTGCATTTTCAGGCTGGAAGTAGAAGATGAAAATGAAAGGGCTGTAAATTTATATAAAAAACACGGCTTTACAGCTTTGCCATATTTGGAAATGAAAAAGTAACTTGATAAAATTATATGTGTGTCAAAATTTGCAGAAAAAATGGAGTAGCTTTATGACAAGTGTTTTATTTATATGCCACGGCAATATATGCCGAAGCCCTATGGCAGAATTTGTTTTTAAGGATATGGTTGAAAAAATGGGCAGAAGTGATGAATTTAATGTAGCTTCTGCCGCTACGAGCTATGAGGAGATAGGAAATCCCGTTCACCACGGAACAGCAAAAATTTTGGATGAACTGAGAATATCGTACGCCAATAAGCGTGCAATACATTTGGAAAAATCTGATTATGAAAAATATGATTATTTAGTTTGTATGGACGATTTGAATGTGCGTAACACCTTAAGGATTGTAGGTAGTGACAACGAGAAAAAGATATATAAATTACTTGATTTTGCCCATTCAGGCAGAGATGTTGCTGACCCGTGGTATACAGGGGATTTCGACGCAACATATCGGGATGTCTTAAAAGGTTGCAAGGGTCTTTTGAAACATATAGACAGCAAATAGATTTATCAAGTAACCAATTGTATGTGAACACGAGAGGGGAATCTAAACATTACATCTCACAATAACACATTCAGAAAAGAGGAATAACATATGAAATTTGTATTACAAAGAGTACTCGAAGCAAAGGTAGAGGTTGACGGCGAAATTAAGGGTAAAATCGGCAAAGGATATTTGTTGCTTGTTGGTGTATCCAATGAGGATACTGCCGAGATTGCCGACAAAATGATACAAAAGGTTGCAAAGCTTCGCATTTTTGAAGACCAAAACGGTAAAACAAACTTGAGTATAGACCAAATTGGGGGAGAGATACTTGTAGTGTCGCAATTTACCCTTTATGCCGATTGCAAAAAAGGCAACCGCCCAAGCTTTACAAATGCAGGCAGCCCTGCATTGGCAGAGGAGTTGTATGAATACATACTAAATAGATGCACACAGCTGTTTTGTAACACACAGTGCGGTGTTTTTGGTGCAGATATGAAGGTGTCACTTGTCAATGATGGCCCTTTTACACTTGTGCTAGACAGTAGTGACATACTTTAATAACAACAGTAAAAACCACCATATAAACGGTGGTTTTTTTGTGTAATATGACACAATGTGAAATTTTTCACATAAAAGCTTTATTTTTTTGCCCAAATATGATATCATTAAGTAGACTGGATGTTATGTGCACCATGTTATAATTTTATATTATGCATATATAATTATGCAATATATTTGGAGGATTGTTGTATGGCTCATATTAGTGAAGCAGGAGTTAAAAAGATTTGCGAAATTTGCGACAGATACGCGAACGAAAAAACCCCACTTATGATGATTTTGAGTGACATTCAAAATGAATATGGCTACATTCCGCTTGATGTTCAGCAGATTGTATCCGAAAAAACAGGTATTTCCGTTGCGGAAATATACGGTGTTGTTACATTTTATTCATTTTTTTCGCTCAATCCAAAGGGTAAGTATGTAATAGGATGCTGTATGGGTACAGCTTGTTACGTAAAAGGTGCACAGCTTGTTATGGACAAATTTTGCGAAATTCTTGGCATTAAACCAGGCGAAACCACCAAAGACGGTATGTTTACCATTGATGCACTCAGATGCATAGGTGCGTGTGGTATTGCACCTGCAGTTACCATTAACGGAAAGGTATATCCAAAGCTTTCTGTTGATCAGGTTGCAGGAATTATTGACAGTTATCGTTCAGGAGGTGTAAATTAATGAAAACATTTGCTCAGTTAGATGCTAAAATATGCAGCTGTACAGATGCACTTGCAAGCAAAATAGACGGTTCTAATGGCAAGAGGGCTATTCTTCTTTGCGGAGGTACAGGATGCCTTTCTTCAGACTCGATGAATATTAAACAAAAGTTTGAACAGCTTGTTGAAAAAAATAATATGGGCGACAAAGTAACAGTTAACATTGTTGGTTGCTTTGGATTTTGCTCGCAGGGGCCTTTTGTTAAAATATTCCCCGAGGATACACTTTACCGCCTTGTAAAAATAGAAGATGTTGACGAAATATTTGAAAAAGATATTTTAAACGGCGAAATTGTAGAGCGACTTCTTTATGTAGAGCCGCTTACAAACCAAAAGGTTGCAAAACAGGAAGATATTAACTTTTACAAAAAGCAAAAACGTATTGCACTTCACGGTTGCGGCGTAATCAACCCCGAAGATATCAACGAAGCAATGGGAGAGGGTGCTTTTCAAGGTCTTAAAAGAGCACTTTCGATGGACCCTAAAGATGTTATTGATGAAGTTTTGGCAGCGGGGCTTCGCGGTCGTGGCGGTGCAGGCTTTCCTACAGGCCGTAAATGGTCTTTTGCATATGCCAACCAGGCAGATCAAAAATATGTAGTATGTAACGGTGACGAAGGTGACCCGGGTGCATTTATGGACCGTTCTATCCTCGAGGGTAACCCTTTTGCAGTACTTGAGGGTATGATGATTGCTGGTTATGCAATTGGCGCAACCGAAGGTTATTTTTATGTACGTGCCGAGTACCCAATAGCTGTTAACAGACTACAAAATGCTATAAATCAGATGAACGAAATGGGCATCCTCGGCGAAAATATAATGGGTACAGGCTTTAGCTTTCAGGCGCATATACGCCTTGGTGCAGGTGCATTTGTATGCGGTGAGGAAACTGCGCTTTTAAACTCTATTGAGGGTAAAAGAGGTATGCCTCGTCCGCGTCCTCCGTTCCCTGCAGTTAAAGGCCTTTGGGGCAAGCCTACCATTGTTAACAATGTAGAAACACTCGCTTGTGTTCCTTACATTCTTCGTGAAGGTGCAGCTGCTTTTGCCGAGTGTGGCACCGAAGGTTCAAAAGGTACAAAGGTATTTGCTCTCGGCGGTAAAGTAAATAATGTCGGCCTTGTAGAAATTCCTATGGGTACTACACTTCGTGAGCTTATTTACGATATTGGCGGCGGTATCCCCAACGGCAAAAAATTTAAAGCTATTCAGACAGGTGGTCCTTCAGGCGGATGCCTTACTGAAGAGAGCCTTGACGAGCCAATTGATTTTGACAACCTTGTTGCAAAAGGCTCAATGATGGGTTCAGGCGGTGCTATCGTAATGGATGAGGACAACTGCATGGTTGATGTTGCAAAGTTTTATATGGAATTTATCTGCGACGAATCCTGCGGTAAATGTTCTCCTTGCCGCATAGGCACAAAAAGAATGCTCGAAATCCTAACCCGAATTACCGAAGGTAAAGGCACAATGCAGGATCTTGAAGAACTTGAAGAGCTTGGAACACATGTTCAGAAAAACTCTCTTTGTGCTCTCGGACAAACTGCTGCCAACCCTATTATTTCAACTCTCAAGCACTTTAAAGATGAATATCTCGCTCACATAGTAGACAAAAAATGTCCTGCAAAAGTATGTAAAAAGCTTATTTCTTACACAATTGTTCAAGACAACTGCTTTGGCTGCGGTGTATGTGCAAAAGCTTGTCCTGTTGGATGTATAGAGCGTACAGATTATATTGCTCCGGGCAAAAAACTTGCATCATTCCAGATTGATGCAAACAAATGTGTTAAATGCGGTGCTTGTATGGCTACATGTAAATTTAAAGCAATTGTACAAAAGTAATTGGAGGGATATCAGATATGGCTAAAATTAATATAAAAATTGAAGGTGTCTCTTATCAGGTAGATGAAGGCTTAACAATCCTCGAGGCTGCAAAAAAATGCGGCTATGAGATTCCTTCACTTTGTGCATTTAATCACGGCGAATGCTCAAATGGTTCTTGCCGTGTATGTTTGGTAGAGGTTAAGGGTGCAAGAGGCCTTGTGGCATCTTGTGTGTACCCTGTAAATGAAGGTATGGAAATTTATATCTCAACACCTGCTGCATCACAGGCACGCCGTGCATCTGTAGAGCTCCTTTTATCAAACCACAATCAAAATTGCCAGCAGTGTGACAAAAACGGTCAGTGCGAACTTTTAAATGTTGCATATATTACAGGCGCAAGGGAAGGCAAATATCAGGGTACAAAAACTCCTGTAACTCTAGACCAACTCACACCTTCTATTGTTAGAGATACTTCAAAATGTATTCTTTGCGGACGATGCGTTGCAAGGTGTGAAAATGCTCATGGACTTGGCATTCTTGGCTTTGAAAACAGAGGCTTTAAAACAATTGTTGCACCTGCCGAAAATCGCTCTATGGCTAACTCGCCATGTATACTTTGCGGTCAGTGTGTAAGTGTATGTCCTACAGGCGCCCTTATGGAAAAGAGCGAAATTGCACTCATTGACGAAGCAATGAAAGCTGGCAAATATGTTGTTGTACAAACAGCACCTGCAGTCCGTGCAGCTCTTGGTGAAGAGTTTGGTATGCCAGTTGGTACAGCTGTTACAGGCAAAATGGTTGCAGCTCTCAAACGTCTTGGCTTTAACAAAGTATACGATACAAACTTTGCAGCCGACCTTACAATTATGGAAGAGGGCACAGAGCTTCTTTCACGAATTAAAAATGGCGGCGTTCTCCCAATGATTACATCATGCTCACCAGGCTGGATAAACTATGCAGAATATAACTATGGTGACCTTTTACCTCATCTTTCGAGCTGCAAGTCACCTCATCAGATGCAGGGTGCTATTATAAAATCATATTATGCACAAAAAAATGGCATAGACCCAAAAGATATTTTTGTGGTATCTATTATGCCTTGTACTGCAAAAAAAGATGAAAAAGAGCGACCACAAATGCAAAAAGACGGCATTAAGGATGTAGATGCAGTTCTTACAACACGCGAGCTCGCTCGTATGATAAAGCGTGCAGGTATATTGTTTACCAAACTCCCTGATGAAGAATTTGACCAGGATTTAATGGGCGATTACACAGGTGCAGGTGTTATATTTGGTGTTACAGGTGGCGTTATGGAAGCGGCACTTCGAACAGTTTATTTTGTACTCACAGGTAAAGAGCACGATGCTATCAAGTTTGAACAGGTACGCGGCTTTGACGGCATCCGTGAAGCATCAATTGACATTAACGGCACAGTTGTAAATGTTGCAATAGCTCACGGTATGAAAAATGCAAAGGTGTTGCTTGACGATATCCGTGCAGGCAAATCAAAATATCACTTTATTGAAGTTATGGGTTGCCCGGGCGGTTGTATTGCAGGCGGCGGTCAGCCAATTATCCGACCTTGCTTTCTTCCTAATGAGGATGATGATATTCTTGACACCTACAAGCAAAAAAGAGCAAATGCTCTCTACAGCGAAGACGAAAGACTCACTCTCCGTCAGTCACACAACAACCCTCAAATCAAAAAGTTGTATGATGATTTCCTCGGCGAGCCAAACTCGCATAAAGCTCACGAGCTTTTGCATACAACATACAGCGCAAGAGTTGGTTTTAACGATTAACAATAAGTATTATAAAACAAAAAGCAGAGGTTTTTCCTCTGCTTTTGTTTATTTTAATAGTTTTTTTACATCAGGAAATATTTCAAGTGCTCTATCTAAAATTCCTTTAATGTGGGCAATTGCAACGCCATAGTTAACAATAGGTATATTGGCATCCTTTGCTTTTAAAATGCGGTGCTGCATTTCTGCCTGGTTAAGCATACATCCGCCACAGTGAACAATCAAACTATAATCCGATAAATCATCTGGAAACTCTCCACCCGAAGTAAAGTCAAATTGTAAATCATTTCCCGAAAAGTCTTTTATCCATTTTGGCAATTTTACCGTTCCTATATCACCGCATTGGCGGTGGTGGGTACATCCCTCCGAAATTAAAATTTTGTCGCCGTCACAAAGCTTATTAAGCATTGCTGCACCTTGTACCAAAACCTCCAGCTCGCCTTTGTAGCGTGCAAACAAAATAGAAAAAGATGTAAGAGTAATATCTTTTGGTACGATTTTTGCCACTTCGCCAAACACTTGCGAATCGGTAACAACCATTTTTGTTGTTTTTGCAAGTGCTTTAAGAGTGCCATCTAACTGCTCGGGCTGGCAAACAACAGCCGTACAGCCTGCATCCAAAATATCTCTTATTGTTTGTTGCTGTGGAAGTATTATTCTTCCTTTGGGAGCTGACTCATCTATTGGTGTAACAAGCACAACAATATCTTGTTTTTGCAGCAAATCGCTTATGAGCTTTTTGTTGTTATCGCGTGTTTTTGCAATGTCTGCAAGCATCTGTTTTAAAGCATTTATATTATAATTGCTTTTTGCGCTTACCCATATATTGTGCTCGTCGGCAGTTGGCGCAACCGATATCAAGTCGCTTTTGTTGTGCACAATAATAAATGGTATGTTTTTGTTTTTTAGCTCATTTACAAAATCTGCTTCTAAATTATCAAGGCCATTTTGTGCATCTGATACCAAAACTGCAATATCGGTTTTTGCAAGTATCTGTTGTGTTTTTTCTACACGGAGCAGTCCAAGCTCACCTTCGTCATCAAAGCCCGGTGTGTCAATTATTACCACGGGCCCAAGGTGCAACAGCTCCATTGCTTTTTTTACAGGGTCTGTTGTAGTCCCTTTAATGTCAGACACAACGCTCATATTTTGCCCTGTAATTGCATTTACAACACTTGATTTACCTGCATTGCGTTTGCCAAAAAATGCAATATGCACTCTTTCGCCGCTTTGAGTAGCTTGCAAACTCATATTTCTACCCGCTTTCTTTTTGCGTCGTTACTGTTTTTTGTTGCATTAAAGCTTCGTATATACTCAATTTGCTGTTTTGCAATTTCACGACTTTTTTGTTTTGGAATATTGTTAAGCTCCTTATCAACAATGTTTGTACCAAGGGCTTTTGTTTCCTTACTTGCGTAATCTTCCAAATATTCTGTAAGTGTCATAAGTGCATTTGGCAGGCAACAGTTGCTAATTTGCCCCGTTTTGCAAAGGCTCATAAATCTGTCACCCGTTCTGCCAAGTCGGTAGCAAGCAGTGCAAAATGATGGTATGTGACCATTTTTAATAAGCCAGTTAATAACTTCATCTAAACTTCGCTGGTCCGACACATCAAACTGCTCAGTATCGTGAGGACGCTCATCTTTGGTATATCCGCCAACCGATGTTCGCGAGCCTCCGCTTATCTGCGATACACCAAGGTGCAAAAGCTTGCTTCTTACGCTTTCGGTTTCTCTGGTAGAAATAATAATTCCTGTATATGGTACAGCAAGGCGTATGCAGGCAGTAATTTTGGCAAATGTATCATCATCAATGCCATTGTCAAAATCGTCGGGATTTATGTCGTCGGCCTTTTTGAGCCTTGGTACACTAATGGTGTGTGGCCCTACGCCAAATTTTGCTTCCAGATGCTCTGCGTGCATTAAAAGGCCGGCAAATTCATATTTGTAAAGCTCCAGCCCAAAAAGTACACCAAGGCCAACATCATCTATGCCACCCTCCATAGCTCTGTCGTGAGCCTCGGTGTGATATGCGTAGTTGCTTTTTGGGCCGGTGGGGTGGAGTGCCTCATAGCTTTCTTTATGATAAGTTTCCTGAAAAAGTATATATGTGCCGATACCTGCATCTTTAAGCTTGCGGTAGTTTTCTACGGTGGTTGCGGCAATGTTTACATTTACACGGCGGATGTCACCGTTTTTGTGGTGCACGCTGTAAATTGTGTTTATGCTCTCAAGCACATATTCAAGTGGGCAGTTTACAGGGTCTTCGCCTGTTTCAATAGCAAGGCGCTTGTGTCCCATATCCTGAAGTGCAACAACTTCATTTCGTATTTCCTCCTGAGTTAGTTTTTTGCGGGGGATTGTTTTATTTTTTAGGTGATACGGGCAGTACACGCATCCGTTTACGCAGTAGTTAGATAGGTAAAGCGGTGCAAATATAACAATTCTGTTGCCGTAAAATGCTTTTTTGATTTCTGCAGCAATGTCATATGTTTTTTTAATTTTGTCGGGCAGGTCGCAGGCAAGGAGCACCGATGCCTCCCTATGTGTAAGACCTTCGCAGTGCCAGCCATCTGGTGTTTTGCGTGGGCGTGCTTTTTCAAGCAAGCTGTCTATAAGCTCTGTGTTGTGCTTGTTAGCCTCGGCATATTCAATTGTTGCCCTTATTTCTTCGTCATTTATAAATTCTTCTGCTTTTGATGATTTTGGGTCATAAACAGCCATTTTTTGTACTTCCTTTCACTTATTAGATAGTTGTATTTTGTGTATATCGCCGCGTGCAACTACAATATTGCAACCAATGGATTTTATCCTTTTTTCAAGCTCGCATTTACATTCTCCTGCCTCAGCGCCGTCACATAACTTGTTGTTGTAAAGCATATATTTTTTTCGGTTTTGTTTGGGCGAAAGATTGGGCATAACCACATTTGCTCCTGAGAGTATGCCCTTTTCTCTGCCAACAGGGTCAATTGTACCAAGAGCTGTGGTTGCAGGCAAAAGTATGTTAGGTTGTATAAGCCTTATCAAGCTTAACAGCAAACATGTAAGCTCCACCGAGCCTGCGGGCATATTGGCAAAAACAGTATCCTTGTGAGGAATAAACGGGCCTATCCCACACATATCGGGCTTAAATTCCTCTATAAATTTAAGCTCGCGTGCAAGCATCTCGTTTGTTTGATAGGGAGCACCAACCATAAATCCGCATCCTACCTGAAATCCTATTTGTCTTAGATTTGTCAGGCACTCTATTCTGTTTTCAAAACACATTTGCGTTGGATGAAGTTTGTTGTAATGCTCTTTTGTGGCAGTTTCGTGTCGCAACAGATATCTGTCTGCACCTGCATCCTTTAACTTTTTGTAGCTGTCAAAGCTACGCTCGCCAAGTGACAGTGTAATTGCACAGTCGGGATATGCTGACTTTATTGAATATACTATATCAGTTATTACTTCGTCACTAAAATATCCGTCTTCGCCACCCTGCAAAACAAAAGTACGAAAACCCAATTTGTACCCCTCATCACAACATTTTAGTATGTCTTGCTTTTCAAGCCGATATCTTGTGCAGTTTGTGTTGCTTTTTCGTATTCCGCAGTAGTAGCAATCATTTTTGCATATATTGCTTATTTCGATAAGCCCGCGTATAAACACACTGTTCCCGTAATATTGTTGTTTTGCCTCAACTGCCTTTTTTGCAACATATTTTGCAAAATTGCTGTCATATTGTGTAATTATTGCAAGGTATTCATCTTGCAAAAGGTGATGCTCCTTTTTAAGCTTGTCTGCAAGATTATAAACATTACTGCTCATTGCAAATCACTCCCGAAAATGCGGTTTTTGCACTTACACCCTGCAATTTCCCTATCTTTCCTGCCAGTGTTGATATTTTGTCCTGTGGTGCATCAATTGCAATGCTTATAATGTTAATGTTTTTTTGACGGTAGGGTACACCCATTCGGCCTATAATATATTCGCCATATTCATGAAGTATGCTGTTGAGTTTTTCCACAGAGTCTTTGTGCTCAACTATTATGCTTATTACTGCAACTCTTGTTTGCATAAAAACCTCCCATAACAAAAAACATGCCTCAATTCGTAAAAAGGGCACGTCAAACATATAAATATATCAATTAAAAAACATATTTGTCGCAGCCTTTCACGCAGAAAATCTTTGTGTCAGGATTACATAATTATTTTACAATTTTTATGTGTAATTGTCAACTATAATTGGTTTTGCAAAATCCTTAAAATTTTATAAAACATCCAAGCATATATTGACAAATGGGCACAGTTGATTTATAATTACAAAGGTTTTGATTTTATAGCTTTATCCGACAAAAAACAGGGCTAAATCCCTGTTTTTATTGGATAAATAGTTTTTGGAAAGAAGATGAAGTTTTTATGAACACATTACTATCAGTATCTGTTGCCTTGCTTGCAGGCCTTATTATGACAAGAGTGTTTAAACCTCTTAAGTTGCCTGCTGTAACAGCATACTTAATTGCCGGCGTGCTAATTGGCCCATATTGCCTTGGCGCTTTTGGCATTGAAGGCCTTGGATTTGCAACATCAGAGGCTGTTGCAGGGCTCTCCCTCGTATCCGAAGTTGCTCTTGGGTTTATTGCATTTTCTATAGGTAATGAATTCCGACTTTCAGATTTAAAAAAGACAGGTAAACAAGCTTTAGTAATTGGTATATTTCAGGCACTCGTTGCAACCTTGTTTGTAGATTTGGCATTGTTTGCAGTACATAAAATTATGCCCGACAAGCTTACACTCCCCCAAACTCTCACACTAGGTGCAATTGCAACAGCTACTGCTCCTGCTGCAACTCTTATGGTTGTGCGTCAGTACAAAGCTGATGGCCCGCTCACAAAGCTGCTTTTGCCCATAGTTGCACTTGATGATGCAGTTGGTCTTATAGTTTTTGCAGTTTCCTTTGGTGTAGCAAAAACCCTTGTTACAGGCAATGTGGATATGTTTTCTATTATAGTTAACCCAATTGTTGAAATTGTTTGCTCTCTAACACTTGGTGCAATAATGGGGTGGATATTAACCCAGCTCGAAAAGCTTTTTAATTCAAACACAAATCGTCTTAATATGTCTATTGCGTTTGTGTTTTTAACAGTTGCACTTTCTATGATGGATTTTAGCATTGGTGCACTTCACATCAGCTTTTCTTCATTGCTTGTATGTATGATGCTGGGTACAATATTTTGTAACATCTGTCCTCTCTCTCACGACCTTATGGAAAAAACGGACAGATGGACATCTCCGCTTTTTGCTCTCTTTTTTGTAATAAGCGGTGCAGAGCTTGGGCTTTCGGTATTTGGCGACTGGGCAATAGTTGTAATAGGTGTTGTATATATTCTGTTCCGCTCACTTGGCAAATACATTGGTTCATATGCAAGTGCAAAAGCTACAAAATGTTCACCAAGTATTTGCAAATACCTTGGTATAACACTTTTGCCTCAGGCAGGTGTTGCTCTTGGTATGTGTGCAACAGCAATGCAGCTTGGTGATGAGGGCAACCTTATACGCAACATAACTTTGTTTGCAGTGCTTATTTACGAACTTTTCGGACCAATTTTTACAAGATGGGCACTTACAGCTGCGGGTGATATCAAGCCAAAATCTCACGAGGTTGAAAACAGAAGAAAAATCAAGCTTGATATGGCAAAAAATTTAAGTAAAGAGTAACCGCATAACTATTAGGATGCAACAATTTATTTGTTGCATCTTTTTTATTTGTATATTGACATTTATGTGCTTTACAAATTACAATAAAAATATAAGTAAGGAGGTTTTACTATGAAAAAAAGATTAGTGTCAGTTGTTATGATTGTTTTGCTTGTGTGCACAAATTTTATGTCTTGCACGGCGCAAGCTCCGCAGGTACAAAAACTTGGCAGTGAGCATTTTAAAACAATATGTATCCCTTATGAAACAGATTACAATTCAAGGGCTGTTGTAAAGGCAAGATTTGCCGATACAAAGGAGCCCATAAGTATGTCGCAAACCTACAGCGACAGGTTGTGTGCTATAGTTCCCATAGAAGATGCACAAAGAGAAATTGAGGGTTTTGAAACCCAAGAGATTAAATTTGCGGATTATGATTATTCTTTTGAGTTTCACTGCTTTGAAGAGCTTTCACGCACAGGTGTTGTAAAAGGTAACGAGAGTGGCGAGGCACTGCCTTTTGCATATGTTACAAGGGCAGAAGCAACTGCTATGCTTATGCGGCTTTTGGGCCTTGAAAATGCACTATCTGCAAATGCAGCAAAAGATTTTAATGATGTATCCAAAAATGACTGGTTTTACTATGTGGTAATGTCGGCATACAATTGCGGACTTGTGCTTGGTGATTCCGATACTACATTTTCGCCTGAGCGCAATATCACAAGGGAAGAGTTTACCGTTATGGCGGCAAGAGCAATTAAGTATGCAGGGTTGGGTTACCCTGGTGACAGCAATACTAACGCAAAGTATGAAAATAAAATATCAGATTGGGCAAAAGATGCATACGCAATAGTAGGCAACTATGTAAACAGCGATTATGACGATACCGACCCCGAAAATCCTGTTAGGGTGTTAAATCCGCAAAACAATGCTACGCGATATGATGTTGCAAGCCTTTTATACAACATTGTTCTTCGCTGTTGCATATATCCTTCACCTGCTGCAGAGCAATTTGGCTTTGATGAGCAAATGCCCGTAATTGACGGCTCCACTTCTACATACCCTTTTACCAGGGCGGTGTATGACAGCTTGTTTTACAATGGATATGCGCATCCGTCAAAACCTCAAAGCCACAGCAAAAGCCATGCCTCATATCAGCGGCTTATAAATGGAGAGATAGATATGATGTTTGCATCTGTTTACCCCGCAAGTGATATACTCCAAATGGCAGAGCAAAAAGGCGTTGAGCTTGAGCTTATCCCGATTGCTTATGATGCAATGATTTTTTTCACCAACGCAGAAAATCCCGCAACAGGACTTACAAGTGAACAGATAAGTAACATATATGTAAATAATGCTTACCAAAACTGGAACCAAATAGGCGGTACCGATGCACTTTTGTATCCATACTGCCGTAACAACGACAGTGGCAGCCACGCTCAGATGGAAAAGCACTTTTTAAACGGCAGCGAAATACACAAGGATATCCGTGCAGAATCCACTTCAATTGCAATGGCGTCGGTTCTTACCGATGTAATAGATGCCAAAACAACCGATCCTTTGGGCTATGCTCTCGGGTACAGCATTTATTATTACTATCACAATGCAGATGCGGTGCTTGGCACAAAGCGGCATCTTAAATTACTTTCGATAGACGGAGTACATCCAAATGACGATACCATTGCAGATGGCAGTTATCCGCTTTCAAACAATACTTATGTTGTAATACGCAAAGATACTCCTCAAAATGCTCCTGCACGCAAAATGGCACAATTTATGCTTACAGAGCAAGGTCAGCAGTGTGTTGAGGCAGCAGGCTTTGGCAGGCTCAAAAAATCATCGGTTAATTGACATTTAAATGTAAAGCAAGTCACAAAAAATAAGCCCTACTGCTAAAAAATACGCAGCAGGGCTTATTTTTTATTTTTCAAAACTGTCGTAAAATACAACCTCATCAACAGGGCGGAATTGCGAGTGCAGATTAAGAGGTTTTGCATCTTTGTCGGGGTAGCCCATAACAATAAGAGCCAACGGCTCAATATCTTGGGGGATGTTAAATGCCTCCCTCATTTTATATGGGTCAAAGTGCATTACCCAGCACGTACCTACACCTATTGAGTGGGCCTCAAGCATCATATGTGTTGACACAATTGCTGCATCAACAGGTGCAGATAAAGCATCATCATATGGTCTTTTCCATGTTTCATTTTTGTTGTAGCACACAAGCATAGCAGTTGGTGCATTAAAGTGACATTTGGTACAGCTTTTTAATTTTTGTATCGATTCATCAGTATTCAACACCAAAATTCTTTGAGGCTGGTAATTGCATCCGGTAGGGGCTAGGTGCCCTGCTTTAATTATTTTGTCAACAACATCTTTATCAAGGTGTTTGTTTTCAAACTTTCGTACCGAGTATCTTTCGGCTGCAAGCGTTAAAAAGTCCATTAATTTTACCTCCATTTTGTAGTCTGATTATATTTTATCATATTGTTTTGCATATTTCAATTGCACCATATTGAATTTAATAAAATATTGTGTTAAACTAAAAAATATCAAATATTGTTTATAAGCCCAAATAAAATTTTAGAGGTTATATGAATGAATAAAAAAGTATATATAATAATTTTTATTACAATTTTATTTTTACTTGCAGGCAGCATTTTATTTCATACTTTTTTTGTTGCTCAAAGCAACAAAATCACACCACAACAGGCAGAAAAATTATGTTATTCTGTTTTTGGAAAAAAAGACGAGGTTATCGGATTTACATTGTCCTTTGCTTTTATCAACCAATTGTAATTGCAAAAAAGTAATAAACTTTACTTTTTGACTTAATAAAAGTTGAATTAACAAAAACTATTGGGGTGTTACAATATGACAGCAAAAATATTTAACTACTTGCCTTTGGAGGCAAAACAAATAAGAGAACAAGTTTTTATAAAAGAGCAGGGGTTCAAAAGCGAATATGACAAAAAAGACGATATTGCAACACACATTGTAATATACGATGGCGATGAGGCAATTGCCACCTGCAGGTTGTTTGAAATTGATACCAACGGAACATATATTGTTGGCAGATTAGCAGTAAAAAAAGAACTTCGGGGCAAAGGTATAGGCAAAATATTAATAGATGAGGCACAAAAATTAGTTTTGCAAAACGGTGGCAATTGCATAATTGTTCATGCCCAAGTGCGTGCAAAGGAGTTTTACAATAAGGTTGGCTTTGTTGAGTATGGCAAAACAGATTATGAGCAAGGTTGCCCTCATTTGTGGATGAAAAAATGTATTGATACAAAAACAAATTGAGTTTGGAGCTTGATTACTTTTAAATTTTATTTGCGTGATAAGGATGTGCTTTACAATTTTATGCATATGCCTTAACCGTATGATATTGATGCATCGTTGATGATTGTAACAATTCAATAATCAAATTTTTCCATTATATCTTGCGCAGAAGTGGCAAAGATAATAATGAAAGGTGTGATAAATGTGGGTGAAAAGAAAAAATCAAGCAAATCTTCTAAAAAACACATTATTCCAGGGCAAATAAAAGGAAAAATTGACATTCCAGATACTCGTGAGCGCAGAGATGGCCCTGGCGGAAACTGATTTGTAGGCTTAATTGCAAACGATGTGAGCCTCTAATAATTATATAGTAATATAAAATGGCAATTTTCGCATCCGAAAATTGTCATTTTTATTTTTGAAATTGAAAATCACTTATAAAAAGCTTTATAGACTTGATATTATTTCTGTGATAAGATTGTGCTAACAAAAAGGTTTGAATAAGTTTAGGCTGATTCTGGTGTTTTGAGTCGTTTTTTGAGTCGGCTTCGAGTGGCATTTCGTGTGCAGACCCTTCAACCACCTGTGTACATCTCCAGATATGTTAAATGCTCGGCTTTTATTGAGAGCAAAAACAAGCAAATTATAGAATTTTGTTAGAAATGGCAGAAAAACCGCTAGATAAAGCAGTAAAAGAGAGGTTTGAACCTCGCTTAAACCCGCACGGTTAAGGCATTTGTGAGGGTATAGTTACAGTGTAACCGAGGGGATTTCGAGCTGTTAGACAGTCTTTTTAGATAGACGAAATAAGCGGAAGTTAAAGGAACTTAAAAAACGATAAAAACCGCATAAAATCAAGGCTTTGAGGGCTTAAAAACCTTCAAAGCCTTTGCTGTTCTCGCATATTTCGTATTGCCACTTTTTGATGCATTTTTTGGGTTTTCGCTAGAAAAGTGCTAGAAAAATGTTAGAAATAATATATGAAAGGATAAAACAGTTTTGCAGAATAACTTTACCTTGAAAACAAACAATAAATAAGGGTAAATTTGCTTGATTCTTTGACTTTTCCCTTAAAAAGTGGTAATATTTAAGGGAAAGAAAGGTTATTAAGGGCATTACAGATTAAAAAAAATCAGAAAGGTTATGATGTTATGAACAGACCGCACATAATCTGTCACATGGTGACATCAATAGACGGAAAAGTTACAGGAGAATTTTTGTCCCGACCAGAATGTGAAAAAGCTACGGATATTTATTATGAGTTAAATCGTGAGTATAACAAAAACGGTGCAAATGGATTTATTTGCGGTCGTGTGACGATGGAAAGCAGTTTCACGGGCGGATGGTATCCCGATTTGACAAAGTATGAGCCTGTTGAAAATAACGATGATTTTATCCCTGATAATTTGTCGGGATTCTATGCCGTAAGTTTTGATCCCAAGGGTAAGCTTGGCTGGAAAAACAGTAAGATTATCGACGAAGACCCCGGATACGCCGATGCACAAATAATAGAAGTGTTGACCGAGCAGGTTGATGGGCGTTATTTGGAATATCTTCAAAGTATAGAGATTCCATATATCTTTGCAGGCAAAAAAGAAATTGATGTCAAAACCGCTCTTGAAAAGCTTAAAACCCTT
>JAZQEG010000025.1:0-35499 GCA_045538875.1 Clostridia bacterium
AGTCCGAAGACTAAAGTTCTTTTAGAAGTTTAAAGCTCAAATAACTTTGCTAGCTTTACTAGTTTTAAAAGAAGTGTTACTCAAATTCTCTTTTCGAGAACCTCATTATGCTGTTTATTTTTCAAGGTTCAATTGCCGCCACTAAACAAGCGACTTGTATATTATATCTCACCGCCACCCGTTTGTCAAGCGTTTTTTAAACTTTTTTGCAAAAAAATTTTAGATACTAAATATTGTATTATTGTTAAATATCAACTACAACAAATTGACGGCAATGATGGACAATAATTAAACTATGCACTTTTAATAATATATGAAGAAAACTTATTTTTGTGCAAGATATTTTTTTATTATCATTTTTTCAAACACACGTTTAAGCGAAACAAAGCCTGTTTCGTTTTTGCCAAGGGCGGTTACAAGCACCGACACAAATCCCATTTTGTTTGCTCCAAGCATATCGGTAAAAATCTGATCCCCCACAAAGCATATGTTTTTGGCCGGAACCGCAAGTTGCTTTGCCAGCCTTTTGAGCGGTGCCGTGCGAGGCTTAAACGCTCTGTAAACATAGGGCACACCAAGTTCGCGGCAAAACATCTGTACCCTTTTTTTGCTGTTGTTTGACGCTATTGCATATTTTATGCCGTTTGAATTTAAAAACGCAAAATAATCCAGTATGTCTTTTGATGGCACAGGTGTTGTGTGGGTAACAAGTGTGTTGTCTATATCAAATATAACCGCTTTTATTTTGTTATTTTGGTAAAAATCTTTTGTCAAATCCCAAACGGAATTTACACAATACTTTGGATAACATTTTTTTATCATATTATAATCAACCTTTTGTATGATATTATAACCAATTTTTTAAAAAAATAACGGGAATTTTTATAAATTCCCGTATTTTTAATAATTATTAAATTTGTCTAATTCGTTATGGGTAAATTGGGAAGGCTTGTTACCTTATTAAGTCTTTGTTTGCTCAAAGCGCAAACAACAACACGAATTATCTGTATGAACGCTTTCTTGCTGCTTCAGATTTCTTTTTGCGTTTTACGCTTGGTTTTTCGTAGTGTTCTCTCTTTCTGATTTCGGATAAAACACCTGATTTTGCACACTGTCTTTTAAATCTGCGAAGTGCACTATCTAAAGATTCATTTTCTTTTAATCTTATTTCTGCCATTGAAAATCCCTCCCTCCGCCATTGCAAATCGTGTTATTTAACACACAACGGTATCAGACTAAATTTACACAAAGATAATTATACAATTAAATCACTTTGTTGTCAAGACATATTTTCACAATTGTATAATTTTGTCGCAAAACCTCAATCAGCCCGGAGGCCACTCAAGATACCTGCCTGCAAGAAGATGAAAATGCAAATGCCCAACTGTCTGGCCGCCGTCGCGTCCGCAGTTGTTAACCAGACGAAAGCCATCATCGGCAAAGCCCTGCTCTTTTGCAATTTTGCCTGCAACAGTAAATATGTGGCCTACAACACATAAGTTGCTTGCATCAAGCTCAAGTGCAGATGCGATGTGCACCTTTGGCACAATAAGAATGTGCACCGGTGCCTGCGGGTTCATATCGTTAAATGCCGCAACAAGCTCGTCCTCATACACAAGATTTGACGGAATTTGACCGTTTGCTATTTTACAAAAAATACAATCCTGCATTTTGCCACCTCTTTATTTTACAAATTTAACAACAGATGCAACAAGCTCATCAAGCTTGCCTATTTCCTTGGCGCCGCCTCGTGCCATGTCGGGCTTGCCTCCGCCGGAGCCTCCTGCTATTGGGGCAATATTTTTTATAATTGCTCCTGCGTTTACTCCCTGTTTAACAGCATCTTTGTTTGCCATACAAATAAGGCTTGCTTTGCCGTCTTTAACTCCTGCAAGCATTACAACTGCTGGGGTGTCCATTTTGTCTCTTATCTGTTCTGCTGCCACAATAAGCTCATTCATATCCATATCTTCTTTTTTTGCGGCAATTACTTTTATTCCGTCAACATCTGTTGCTGACGACAAAATGTCATCTGCAGCACTTGCGGCAATTTTTGCCCTTAAGGATTCGGCAGTTTTTTGCACATCCTTAAGCTCTGCCATAAGCTTTTCGGCTTTAATGTCTATTTCGTTTGTGTTAGATTTGATTGTGTCGGCAACCTTTGCAATAAGGGCGTCCTTGTTGTTCAAATATTCCATAACAGCGGCACCTGTAATAGCTTCTATTCTTCTTGTGCCTGCTGCAACGCCTGTTTCGGAAAGAATTTTGAATAGGCCTGCCTGTGAGGTGTTTGTAAGATGTGTACCTCCGCAAAATTCCATAGAATAGTCACCCATACTAACAACCCGTACAACATCACCGTATTTTTCGCCAAACTGAGCTGTAGCTCCAAGCTCTTTGGCTTGCTCTATAGGTAGTTCCTTAACAACGATTTCCATTGAATCGAGAATTGCATCGTTAACCATTTTTTCTACTTTGGCAATTTCTTCACTTGTCATTGCTTCAAAGTGCGAAAAGTCAAAACGGAGTCTGTCTGCACTTACAAACGAACCCGCCTGTGCAACATGTACACCAAGCGCATCCTTGAGTGCCTTGTGCAAAAGGTGTGTAGTTGAGTGGTTGCGGCACACTGCCATTCGGTTTTTGCGGCACACCTTAAGTGTAACCTTGCCCTCAAGTGCAAAGCTTCCGCTTTCCACCTCAACAATGTGCATATAAATACCGTCACCAGTCTTTTTGGTATCGGTAACCCTTGCAACAGAGTCACCGCAAACAATTTTGCCAACATCGCCGCACTGGCCGCCCATTTCGGCATAAAAAGGAGTTTTGTCTGTTACAACAACACCACGCTGTCCGCTTGTGATTTGTGACGAAAGTTCGCCCTCGGCAAGCAATGCAACAATAGTTGCATCAAGCTCAAGGTTTGCATAGCCGTCAAAAACTGTAGCATCTATACCGTCAAATACAAATGCACTGTCGTCATCCCAGCTTGAGCCGTCTTTACGGGCTGCTCTTGCGGTGGTTTTTTGAATGTGAAGCTGCTCATCAAAGCCGTCGCGGTCTACACCCAGTCCGTTTTCCTCACAAATTTCAACAGTGAGGTCAATAGGAAAGCCATATGTGTCATTAAGCTTAAACGCCTTTTCGCCCGAAAGCACAGTTTCACAATTTTGTTTTGCTTGTGCTATATAGTCATTAAGAATTGCTATGCCATTATCAATGGTTTTTGCAAAACGGTCTTCTTCTATTTTAATAATCTTTTTAATATATTCTCTCTTTTCGTCAAGTTCGGGGTAACCCTGCTTTGATTCGTCAATTACAGTGTCTGCAACTGTGTAAAGAAATTGGCCCTCAACCCCCAAAAGTTTGCCATGACGAGCTGCACGGCGCAAAAGCCTGCGCAGAACATAGCCTCTGCCCTCGTTAGACGGAATAACACCATCGGATACCATCATAACTGTGCTGCGGATATGGTCGGTAATAACACGGAGAGAAACGTCTGTTTTTTCATTTTCCTTATAATTAACACCTGCTATTTTTGAAATGTGCTTCATTATATTTTGTACAGTGTCAACCTCAAAAAGATTGTTTACACCCTGAACAATTGCAGCAAGACGCTCAAGGCCCATACCTGTATCAATATTTGGGTTGGAGAGGCGGTTGTAGTTGCCGTCTTCGTCCTTATCAAACTGTGTAAATACAAGGTTCCACACTTCCATAAATCTGTCACAGTCGCAACCGAGCTTGCAGTCGGGTTTGCCGCAACTGTGCTCAATTCCTCTGTCTACATGGATTTCGGAGCAAGGACCGCAAGGGCCTGTGCCATGCTCCCAAAAGTTGTCTGCTTTGCCCAGTTTTACAACTCTTTCGGGGTTTACGCCAATTTCGTTAATCCATATATCGCGTGCTTCATCATCTTCCTCGTAAACTGTTATCCACAGCTTGTCCTCGGGGATACCAACCACCTCGGTCAAAAATTCCCATCCCCAGCTAATTGCCTCATGCTTAAAGTAATCACCAAAAGAAAAATTGCCGAGCATTTCAAAAAATGTGCCATGACGCGCTGTTTTACCCACACACTCAATATCAGGAGTTCTTATGCACTTTTGGCAGGTTGTAACTCTTTTGCGTGGTGGAATTTCGGCACCTGTAAACCATTTTTTCATAGGTGCCATACCCGAGTTTATAAGCAGCAGGCTGGCATCATTTTTAGGTACAAGCGGAAAGCTGTCAAGACGAAGGCAGCCTTTTGACTCAAAAAAGCTCAAAAAATCCTCTCTTAATTGATTTAATCCTTTGTATTGCATTTTATCAAATCCTTTCTAAGGAACATAGTCATAGATAATGATATTTTATAACAAAATGGCTATGTTTGTCAATATTTGATTGCCCGTTTTTTGAGTGTTGCAAAATTCGACAATGTGGTGTTGATTTTAATTTTTTGTTGTGATATAATATATGATGGTTTTATTTTTGAGGGGAGAGCGAAAAAATGAACAAAATCGGTTTTGATAATAACAAATATCTTGCAACTCAATCGGAGCAAATCCGTAACAGAATTGCTCAGTTTGGCGGCAAATTATACCTTGAATTTGGCGGAAAGTTGTTTGACGACTATCACGCATCAAGAGTGTTGCCCGGTTTTGAGCCTGACAGCAAAATACGCATGCTGCAGCAGCTCAAAGACGATATGGAAATTGTTATTACAATAAACTCGTCCGACATTGAGTCAAACAAGGTGCGCGGTGACCTTGGCATCACATACGATGAGGATGTACTCCGCCTTATTGACACTTTTTGTGATCTTGGGCTTTATGTGGGCAGTGTTGTGCTCACCCGCTACAATGGACAAGCTAGTGCCAACGCATTTTTAAAACAGCTTACCGCCCTTGGAATTAAGTGCTACCGCCACTACCCAATTGCAGGATACCCCTCTGATGTGCCCCACATTGTTAGTGATGACGGTCTTGGCAAAAACGATTATATCGAAACAAGCCGTTCGCTTATTGTAGTAACCGCACCAGGCCCCGGAAGCGGCAAAATGGCAACATGCCTCAGCCAGCTTTATCATGACCACAAAAGAGGAATCAAGGCAGGATATGCAAAATTTGAAACATTTCCTATATGGAATTTGCCTCTTAAGCACCCTGTTAACCTTGCATATGAGGCGGCTACCGCAGACCTTAACGATGTTAATATGATTGACCCGTTCCACCTTGAAGCATACGGTGAAACAACTGTTAATTACAACCGTGATGTAGAAATATTCCCTGTACTTAATACTATTTTTGAAAAAATACAAGGCTCATCTCCATACAAATCCCCTACCGATATGGGTGTTAATATGGCAGGCAACTGCATTATAGACAACGACATATGCTGCGAGGCATCTAAAAAAGAAATTGTGCGCCGCTATTATGCCGAAAGTGTAAACAACCTGCGCACAACAGGTGACGGAACAATTGTGCGCAAGCTGGAGCTTTTGATGAATCAGGCAGGCCTCACTCCTGAAGAATGCCCTGTTGTATCTGCCGCCCTTGCAAAATCCGAATTAACAGGTTCGCCTTCGGGTGCAATGATTTTGCCCGACGGAACGCTTGTTACAGGCAAAACCTCTGCAACACTCGGAGCTGCATCGGCAATTTTACTAAACGCACTTAAAGCACTTGGCAAAATAGATGATAGCTTGGAGCTCATTTCTGCAAGTGTGTTGGAGCCTATATGTGAACTTAAAACTGCATATCTCAAGCACAAAAACCCAAGACTTCATACCGACGAGGTGCTTATGGCACTTACCATTTCGGCACTTACCGACAATGTTGCAAAGGCTGCCAAGGAGCAATTGCCAAATCTTAAAGGCAGCGAGGCTCATTTTTCTGTAATTATCAGCGAGGAGGACGAAATGATAATGCGCCGCCTCGGTATAAATGTGAGCTGCGAGCCAAAATACGAAAACAAAAGTTTATACCACAAATAAACTTTTGTAATGTTTGCAAAAAATACATACCCCCTTTGCCGCCAAAGCGGCAAAGGGGGTATTGTTATTGTACTATTTTGAGCTTGTCATCAGCTGCATCTATAACAATTTTTTTGTTTTTGTCAAGCTTTGCCGATAGCAGCTCATCGGCAAGCATATCCTCAAGCTGAGTTTGAATAATGCGGCGCAGAGGTCTTGCTCCGTACACATCATCAAAGCCCGCCTTTGCAAGATGGGCAACTGCAGCATCTGTAATTTGTATGCTGTATCCAAGGCTTTCCATACGCTGGATGGGGCCACCCAGCATAATTTTTGCAATTTGCTCAATGTCGGTCTGTGTGAGCTTTCTAAACACTATTATTTCGTCAATACGGTTGATAAGCTCGGGGCGGAATACATTTTTAAGCTCAGAGAGCACCTGCTCCCTTATTTTGTTGTAATCCGCCTGGGCATCGTCACTTGCGCCAAAGCCAAGAGCTTTTGATTTTTGGGTGATGAGGCGGGCGCCGATGTTGCTTGTCATAATTATTACAGTGTTTTTAAAATCTATTTTTCTGCCCTGAGAATCGGTAACTATGCCATCCTCTAAAATTTGCAAAAGGATGTTAAATACATCGGGGTGAGCTTTTTCTATTTCGTCAAAGAGCACTACCGAATATGGCTTGCGGCGTATTTTTTCGGTAAGCTGACCGCCTTCGTCATAGCCTACATATCCCGGAGGAGAGCCAATAAGGCGGGATACAGTATGCTTTTCCATATATTCGCTCATATCTATGCGTATAATGGCGTTTTCGTCACCAAACACTGCCTCTGCAAGAGCCTTGCAAAGCTCTGTTTTGCCAACACCTGTGGGTCCAAGAAATATAAATGACCCTGTTGGCCTTTTTGGGTCTTTTAAGCCTACTCTACCGCGACGGATTGCCTTTGCTACTGCTGTGACGGCTTCATCCTGACCAACAACTCTGCCGTGGAGAATTTTTTCCATATCGATAAGGCGCTGTTGTTCCTCCCCTGCAAGCTTTTTAACGGGGATGCCTGTCCGCTCCGAAATTATATCGCATATTTCATCCTCGCCCACAACGAGTGCACCCTGAGAGTTTTTGCCCTCCCATTCGTCTTTCATTTGCTTTAGCTGCTGGGCAATTTTGCCCTCTTCATCACGCAGCGATGCAGCAAGTTCAAAATCCTGACTATCAATAGCCTCTCGCTTTTTTGCGCCTATTTCGTCAAGCTGTTTTTCAATGGTTTTAATTTCGGGCGGAGCAGTAAAAGCAGCAAGTCGGATTTTTGAAGATGCCTCGTCTATAAGGTCGATTGCTTTGTCGGGCAAAAACCTGTCGGTAATGTATCTCGACGAAAGCTTTGCACTTGCCATAAGGGCTTCATCTGTAATTGTAACCTTGTGATGCTCCTCGTACTTGGGGCGTATTCCTCTGAGTATCTGCACTGTTTCAGAAACTGATGGCTCACCCACAATAATAGGAGCAAAACGGCGCTCCAAGGCGGAGTCTTTTTCGATATGCTTGCGGTATTCGTCAAGAGTTGTTGCCCCAACAAGCTGAATGTCGCCACGGGCAAGCATAGGCTTTAATATGTTTGCGGCATCCATTGCACCCTCGGCACTGCCTGCACCAATGAGAGTGTGAACTTCATCTATAAACAAAATAATGTTGCCGTCTTTTTTTACTTCGTCAAGAGCTTTTTTTATGCGTTCTTCAAATTCACCGCGATATTTTGTGCCTGCAATAAGAGATGACAAATCAAGAGAAAATACTGTTTTGTTTTTGAGTATTTCGGGAATAGAGCCCTGCGCAATTTTTTGTGCCAGACCTTCGGCAACAGCTGTTTTACCAACGCCAGGCTCACCAATTAAGCACGGGTTGTTTTTGGTGCGGCGTGTAAGTATCTGAATAACTCTTGATATTTCGGCGTCTCTGCCGATTATTGGGTCAAACTTGCCGTCTTTTGCCATTTTTGTAAGGTCTGTACCAAACTGTGTAAGGCTTTTTGCACCCGATTTGCCACTATTGTGCTGCTGGTGCTGCTGCGAATCCTCGCCGCCGTGAATAGATGCGTTAATTTGGTTTATAAGTGCATTGATATTAAGGTTGAGGTCGCCAAGGATTTTTGCTGCAACGCTTCGGCCCTCACGCAATATTGCAAGAAAAATATGCTCCGGCGAAATAACCTGTGCACCGCTTCTGCGTGATTCGGTGTGGCTCAGCTCAATTATTGTGCGACTGCGGGGTGTAAATGGTATTCTGCCCTCTGCCACATTCCCGTCGGGAGTAGTATATTCGGCAATTTTTTCACACACAGCTTCAAATGTAATGCCCTGACTAAAAAGTGCCTCTGCAACCGAAGATGTACCCTCCTTTGCAATTGCGGCAAGGATATGCTCTGAACCAACATAATTATAACCCAGTTCGCCTGCCACCTCTTCGGCAAGCCTTATTACATTTTGAGCTTTGTCATCAAATCTTGAATTCATTTAAATCATCCTTTCAAAATTTATTGAGCTTTTCTCTTATGATTGCAGCCCTTTTAACATCGCGCTCAATGTCGCACCCGTCAAGAAAAGCAGGAGTAGTTTCTACCATAAGAGTGTTTATATCGGCACTTGTAATGCCCTTTATATATCCGCCTGCTATACCAAGGCGCAGGTTAGAAAGCAGCGTTATAAGCTCTTTGCTTTGCATAACTCTGGCATTTTGCAAAAGCCCAAGGCTTCGCATAACGCAATCTTCTATTATAATGCCCTTTTTGTCGGCAAGCTTGCCGCGCAGCTCAAACTCTTTTTCTATAATTTGATTTACTATTTTGCAAACATTGTCCATAAGTTCATTTTCGCTTCGTCCGAGAGTCACCTGATTTGAAATTTGAAAAATGTTACCGGTAGGCTTTGTGCCCTCGCCGTAGAGTCCGCGCACAGTAACACCAAGCTTGCCTATTGTTGCAAAAAGCTTTTCTGCCATGCCGGTTTCTACAACAGCTGGCAGGTGCATCATATATGACACTCGCATACCTGTGCCCACATTTGTAAGGCATGAGGTGAGGTAGCCGTATTTTTGGGTTACTGCATAGTTGAGCCTGTCAGCAAGGTGGTTGTCAAGCTTTTGGAGGCAATCATACGCTCTTTTCGTTTGCTCACCTGCAAAAATGCTTTGCAGCCTTATGTGGTCCTCTTCATTTACCATTATACTTATACATTCGTCCTCGCTGATAAATACCGCCGCAGGAATTTTTGTTTTGCGCATATCGGGGCTTACATACCTTGATTCTATAAGCTTTGACAGCTCTTTTTCGCTTATTGACGAAATATCTATGCGATTAAACCTAATGCTTAGCATTTTTAGCGCATCGTCAACCATATCAACAACATTTTGTGCCTGTTCCTTTGAAATTTTGTTTGGGAACGGTATTCCTTTTATGTTTCGGGCAAGGCGTACTCTTGTGCTAAGCACTACATCGCTGTTGTTGCCAATATCTGTATACCATTTAGGCATTGATATCACCTCCGTTTTCGTGCTGCTTTATTTCGTCGCGGATTTTTGCCGCATCTTCGTAGCGTTCTTCAATTATTGCCTGATTAAGCTGTGATTTTAAATGCTTTATTGTATTTTTCTTTTCCATTTTTTCGCCCTTTTGGCCTGCAATTTTGCCCTTGTGAGTTGTGGCAGGCTGAATGCGCGAAAGGATTTTTTCTACATCTGATGCAAACACATCATAGCAATCACTGCATCCTACAAAGCCGCTCTTTTTAAACTGCTCGTGAGTGGTTCCGCATGTTTTGCACACAACCTCACTGCCAATATACTCGGGCTTTAAAACATTAAAAAAGTCGCTAAGCATATCCTCAAAGCCAAACACAGGCTCTGCACCGCCAAGGTATCCCAGCTGTGTTGCACACTCGCCGCAAAGGTGCAGCTCCGACAGCTTTGTGCCTGATATTTTTTTATAATGAAAACTTGCTTCACGCTGTTTGCAATGTGAACATAACATAATTATTGCCTCCTTATACAAATAATAAAAGTAAATTTTTAAATATACTTGCTCTTATACGATTGCGCGCCTGGCCATCTGCAACAACCGAAAGCGAGTTGTTGGAGCATGCCGCCATAATAATTTTTGCCTCGTCTGCCGACATAATACCTTTTACATACAAAGTGTTTACAATTGCCTCTACTGTCATAACATCAACACTTTGCCCTATGCTGTTTATAATGTGCATTATTTGCTCATTTCTACCAAGGTTGATGCGTGTAATTTTAATGTGACCGCCACCGCCTCTTCGGCTTTCAACAACATAACCACGCTCTGTGGTAAAACGGGTTGATATAACATAATTTATTTGTGAAGGAACACAGTTAAAATATTGAGCAAGCTCATTTCGTTTTAACTCGATGCTTGTCCGCTCGTCAAACATTTCGCGTATAAAATTTTCGATACTGTCACTTATTTTCATTTTAATTCTCCTTGCCGTTAAATTTTTACAAACCAAAAATAAGGTTTTCAAACAACATAAAATTTATCATAAAAATTTAAAATTTAGCCCATAAATTAGACTGTTTTGCAGTGTAGAAAATTGTCAAAGTCAGGAAAATTCGACACTTTGCCAACTTTTTTGACTTTGACTTTCTTTGACCTTAACTGAATTATATATCATAACTCCAATTTTGTCAAGTGGTTTTTAAAAAATTTTTTTGCTGCAAAATTATTTAAAAACAGAGGATAAATTTTTGTGAATTATTTTTTAAAAATTCTATTGACAACGCTCAAACCCAGTGTTTATGCGGTTTTGGCTAATTTTTTTGTTTTAAATTATGCCCTGGTTTTAAATAATTTTAAATGCGTTTGAGGTTTCAGAAATAAAGTCCTTAAAAAAGTTATGTAAACCAAAAATGTGCATAAATATTTCACAATTTTAATGTTGATAACTTTATTTTTGAGGTTTTTTTGTGTTTAAAAATGTGGATAAAAATGTGGATATGTGGATTAAATCCCATAAAATAAGGCTTTTACAACTTGTCATTATCAACATTGGCAAAATAATATCTGTCATATTTTATATTATTTTCTGCCGTTTTTTTGGGTAACATAATAATATAAAATAATACAATTATTTTTTACAAAAAGTATATTCTTAACATTAAAAAATACGCCAAAAATTTTTTGGGCAAAAAAAATTCGGCAATTTGTACAAATTAACAAATAATTGATAAAGGTGTTAAAATTTTATAATAAAAAACAGGGTGTAATAAATCGAAAAGATTTTTTACACCCCTGATTTTACAATTATTCAAAAAGCTTTTGGGTAAGAGTTGCAAATTCTTGTATGCTAAGTGTTTCTCCCCTGCGTTTTTCGTCTATTCCTGCATTTTGCATTGCTTTTGCAATAAACTCTTTATCTTTTGCTACTATACCACTGTTTGACAACGCATTGATGAGTGTTTTTCGCCTTTGGCCAAATGCAGCCTTTACAACAGCAAAAAACTTTGTTTTGTCATGCACTGCAACTGCAGGCTCCTCCCTCATTTTTAGCATAATTACCGAGGAGCTTACCTTTGGCTGCGGTATAAAGCTGCTTGGCGCCACATTGCAAATTACCTCGCTCTCACAATAAAAGTTTACTGCAACTGTAAGGGCACCGTAGTCCTTTGTGGCAGGCCTTGCCGCAATGCGATCTGCTACCTCTTTTTGTATCATAATAACAAGCATATCAACAGGCAACTCCTGTTCAATAAGTCCCAAAATTATGGGCGTGGTTATATAATATGGCAAATTTGCCACTACCTTGACTCTTTCATTGCCAAATTCTTGTTTTATAAGTGCTTTAATATCTGTTTTGAGTATGTCGGCATTAATTATTTTAAGGTTATCAAATTCTTTTGTGTTATCTGTCAGTATTGGTATAACGGTTTGGTCTATTTCTACCGACACAACCTTTTTTGCGTTAAGGCAAAGCTGCTGTGTAAGCGTGCCAAAGCCGGGGCCTATTTCTATTACATTTGTGCCTTTGTCTATGCCTGCACCGCAAATCATATCCTCAAGCACACTGTCGTTTATTAAAAAGTTTTGCCCAAGCGATTTGGAAAATCTAAAACCGCTGTCTGCAAGTATTTGTTTTATCACCTGAGGTGATGTAAGCTTTTTCATTTTGTTCACTTCCTTTTATTTAAATTTATTGTACCACAATTATAAGTGGCGGCGCAACCTGTTATAGCTAATTTGCAAAATATTTTGTATTATCATTGCTTTTTGTCACTAAATATAGTAGTATTAATATGTGAGGTGACAATAAATGGAATGGATTAAAGTTACAATATATACAACAAGCCAGGGTATAGACATAATATGCTATAAGCTTTACGATATGGGTATTACAGGCACTCAAATTGAAGATGAGGCAGAGTTTTGCGAGTTTTTGGAACAAAACAAAAAATACTGGGATTATGTTGATGATGAGCTTATTAAAGCAAAAAAAGGCGAAACAAAGGTTATTATATATATTCAAAATAATTTGTCTGCTTTTGAACAAATTAATGCTGTAAAAGCAATGGTTGAGTCGCTCAAAGGTCAAAGCGGCATGGGTACACTGCGAGTACAAACAGAAGGCATTAACGAAGAGGACTGGGCAAACAACTGGAAAGCCTATTTCAAACCAATCGAGATAGGTGAAAAAATACTTATCCAGCCCGAGTGGGAAAAATACGAGGGACAGACAGACCGCATTGTGTTTACTGTCAACCCCGGACTCACCTTTGGCACGGGCACCCACAACAGCACAAAGCTGTGTATTAAAGAGCTGGAAAAGGTGATAAACAACAACACAAATATGATAGACATTGGTTGTGGCAGCGGAATTCTTTCTATTATATCACTCCTTTTGGGCGCAAAAGATGCAGTTGCTCTTGACATCGATCCAAACTCTGTTCATGTGGCATACGAAAATGCAGATATCAACGGCATTGACAAAAGCACCTACCATGTGTACTCAGGCGATGTTTTGACAGACAAGCAGTTACTTAGCAAAATAAGCGGCAAAAAATACGATGTGGTTGTGGCAAACATAGTAGCCGATGTAATTATTGCGCTGCTCCCCACCGTAAAAAATATTGTTGCACAAAAAGGTACATTTATATGCTCAGGCATTATAAATGAACGCCTTATTGATGTTACAAATGCAATGAACGAGCAAAATATTGTTATTGACAAAACCGTCACCGACGGCGAATGGTCGGCAGTTGTGTGCAAATTCTAAATAAATTTGTTATAATACTTGACTAACCATATGGATAATGTGTATAATTGATATAAGGATTGATATTACTTCAAACTATATAAAAGGAGTAGCTATGCATAGGTTTTTTGTTTTGCCCGAGCAAATTAATAATGGCTGCATTACCATAACGGGCGATGACTTGTGGCATTTGTCAAAGGTGCTCAGGCTGCGCGAGGGTGATGCAATTATTGTATGTGACTCAAATGGCACCGACTACGAGTGCAAAATCAGCAAAATATCAAAAACCGAGGCAATTGCACAAATTACCCAAAGCTACCCCAACAATACCGAGCCGCCCATTAATGTCACTATATATCAGGGGCTGCCCAAAAGCGACAAAATGGACTACATTGTACAAAAATGTGTGGAGCTTGGGGCGATAAAAATTGTGCCGGTTATCACCAAAAGAGCCGTTGCTGTCCCTCGTGATGACGGCAAAAAGATTGCCCGCTGGCAAAAAATTGCGTCTGAAGCGGCAAAACAATGCGGCAGAGGCGTACTGCCCACGATTTGCGAATGTGTTAAGTTTGAGCAGGCACTTAAGGAAATTGCACACGATGACGCATTAAACCTCATCCCTTATGAAAATGAAAAATGCTCAAAACTGAGGGATGCACTCAAAAACAGCAAAACAAATATTAACATATTTATAGGGCCCGAGGGCGGATTTGACGAGTCCGAAATTGAACTTGCAATGTCCAAAAACATAAAACCTGTAACTTTGGGTCCGCGTATACTGCGAACTGAAACTGCTCCGCTTGCCGTACTTGCATCGGTAATGTACGAGCTTGGCGACTGGTAAAGATAAATTTGAAAAATTCACGGCAGAAAGGCTATGAAAAAATGTCAAAGAAAAACATTAAAACAACAACCATCTGTAATTCATATAAACACAGCAATCTTATGATGATATCTACAACCATTGCAATATGCTCAATGCTGGTACTTATGCTTTTATCTACGGCATTCAGGTCTACTATAAGCAGTCTTGTACTGGCACGGGGAGCATGCGGCGTTATTTCGGCAGTGTTTTTTGTTGCATTTGTGGCACTTGGGGTGCTGGGCTTTAAAAAAGACAAATTTTTGTTGGAATATGCAATATATTCAATAGTTATGTCATTAGGATTTTTATCACTTCTTGGCACACCGTTCTTTTTGCCTAAAATCGCATTTTTTAACAACCTGTTTACTACCCGAAATGCTCAGGCAGGAATAATGCTTGCAAACATTATTTATATTATTGGCGCTTTTATATATCACAACAGGCAGTCATCAAAACAATAAATGATAGTTTAAAATTACCCGTTGAAATTAATTTTCAACGGGTTTTTGTTTGCATAAAATTATGGCAAATGCAGACAATTACAAAGAGGTGATGTTGTTATGAAACAATTTTTAGAAATCAAAAATGTATTTGCCAGAGAGATAATTGACTCAAGAGGAAACCCTACTGTTGAAGCAGAAGTTATATGCGACTCGGGGTTTGTGGGCAGAGCCGCTGTGCCGTCGGGGGCATCGACTGGCGAATACGAGGCAATCGAACTGCGTGATGGCGGAATGAGATATTGCGGAAGGGGTGTACTAAAAGCAGTATCAAACATAAACGAAATAATTGCACCCCAAATTTGCGGGCAAAATGTGCTTGACCAGCGCCTTATAGACAAGCTGCTTTTAGATGCTGACGGAACAAATGACAAATCAAACCTTGGAGCAAATGCCATACTTGCGGTGTCACTTGCTTGTGCCGACTGTGCATCAAAAGCTCTTGGTGTAGGGCTTTATCAGTACCTTGGCGGTGTTAATGCACACATTATGCCTGTACCTATGATGAATATTTTAAACGGCGGTGCACACGCCAACAACAATGTTGACATACAGGAATTTATGATAATGCCGGTTGGCGCGCAAAATTTTAAGCATGCAATGGCAATGTGCTGCGAGGTGTATCACAAGCTCAAAGATTTGCTCAGCTCTCAGGGCAAGGCGGTATCTGTGGGTGATGAAGGCGGCTTTGCGCCTATGCTCCACACAGATGAAGATGCTCTTACTCTCATATGTGACGCAGTTGAGGCAGCAGGCTACAAAACGGAACAGGATTTTATGATTGCAATTGATGCCGCATCGTCCGAATGGGCAAACAGTGACGGGACATACACAATGCCAAAATCGGGCAAAACCTACACCAAAGAACAGCTTATAGACTACTGGATAGACATTTGCCGCAAATACCCTGTTATATCAATTGAAGACGGCGTTGGCGAAAATGACTGGGAGGGATGGTGCCTGCTTACACGCCGCCTTGGCGATAAGGTTCAACTTGTAGGGGACGACTTGTTTGTTACAAATACAGAGCGTTTAAAGCGTGGAATACTTCAGTCAGCCGCAAACTCTATTTTAATCAAGCTCAATCAAATTGGCACTCTTACCGAAACTCTCGATGCAGTTGCCACTGCTCAAAAGCATGGTTACACAGCCGTTATATCGCATCGCAGCGGTGAAACAGAGGATTGCTTTATATCCGACCTTGCAGTTGCAGTGGGTGGCGGCCAAATTAAAACAGGCGCACCCTGCCGAAGTGACAGATGCGCCAAATACAATCAGCTTATACGCATTGAAGAAGAACTTGACAATGCGTCAACCTATTTGGGAATTCGAGCATTTAATGTGACAAAATGATATTTATATTATAAACTTATCTTATGATAAGTTTTTTAAAGGTATAATTTAATTACAAAATCGGAGCAAACGTCGTCTGCGGATGATAAGTGGTTTAACAAGTTGTAATTTTTCTGCCGTATGCTTTATCGGCACGCACACACTCACTCAAATTTTTTCGCTCGGGTGTGCTAAAATGCCGAAATGCTAATGGAACTGATTTTATTTTTCGGCATTTTACCGTTAAAGCATACGGCATCTAAAAACAACTTGTAAAAACCATATCATATGCAGACTCTGTTTTGCACCGATTTTGCTTTGAAGCGAGTGCTTTTTAAGAAATGATGCAATCCGAATACTGCCTTGATAAAAGCTTATCATAAGATAAATCAACTGTTTAATCCAACAAAAAACGGAATGTCATAACGACATTCCGTTTTGTAATTTATGTGTTAGTTTAAAAGAGCAACTTCTGTTTCCTTATCAAAGAGGTGAATTCTGTTAACATCAACACCAAGTTTGATAACGTCGCCTGATTTTGCAGTGCTTCTTGGATCAACTCTTGCTGTAAAGTTGTAATCCATAACCTTGAGGTAGAGGTATGTTTCAGCACCGAGCATTTCGGTAACTTCTACCTTAGCTTCAATTGTTGCATCAGGGTATGCACTTACAAACTGCTCATCATCGTGAAGGTCTTCAGGTCTTACACCAAATACAACTTCTTTGCCAATAATGTCTTTTTCCTTGATTTTTGCAGAAATACCTTCTGGCAACTTGATTGCGTTGTTACCAAATTTAAGTACTGCGTTGTTACCTTCCTCTTCAACAGTGCATGTAATAAAGTTCATCTGAGGGCTGCCTATAAAGCCTGCAACAAACATATTGCATGGTTTGTTGTAGAGGTTGATAGGTGTATCAATCTGCTGTACAAAGCCATCTTTCATAACAATAATTCTCGAACCCATTGTAAGAGCTTCGGTCTGGTCATGTGTAACGTAGATAAATGTTGTCTGCAATCTCTGGTGGAGCTTGCTGATTTCAGTTCTCATTTGTACACGAAGCTTAGCATCAAGGTTTGACAGAGGTTCGTCCATAAGGAATACCTTTGGTTCACGAACGATAGCACGGCCAAGAGCAACACGCTGTCTTTGACCACCCGAGAGAGCCTTTGGCTTTCTGTCAAGAAGGTGTTCGATGTCAAGAATTCTTGCAGCTTCGGTAACTCTTCGTTTGATTTCGTCTTTTGGCATTTTGCGAAGCTTAAGACCAAAAGCCATATTTTCAAATACTGTCATATGTGGATAAAGAGCATAGTTTTGGAAAACCATTGCTATATCCCTGTCTTTTGGAGCAACGTCGTTAACGAGCTTGTCACCTATGTAAAGTTCACCGTCAGAAATCTCTTCAAGACCTGCGATCATACGAAGTGTTGTAGATTTACCGCAACCTGAAGGTCCTACCAATACGATAAATTCTTTGTCCTCAATATCAAGGCAAAAATCTGTAACGGCTGTAACACCGCCGGCATATCTCTTATAAATATGTTGTAAACTTAAACTTGCCATAATTTAAATCCTCCTAAGATTGATATAATTGTTTAATATAATAATAACACATAAATTCAATTATTGCTAATGTCTAATTATACAAAAAAATTTGATATATTTGTTAAGGTTATACAAAAAATGTCGTTTGTTTAAAAAACATTCATTTTTGCTATTATTATTGCACAAAAAAACAGGATGTTTTTAAAAAATTAGTTGTTTACTTTTTTGCACATTTAAAATGTTGAGCATTTAAAGGCAAAAAGTTTGTAAAAAGTGCACAAACCATATTGTTGTGTATTTTACAATTAACGCCCCGACTGTCCAAAAAGGTTTGTATATCATTTAAATATATCAATATTGCATTAGGCCTGTTTAATCGAAAGCGCTATTCTTCCTTTTTTGGTGTCAATATCTATAACCTTAACCTTAACAATGTCGCCAACCGAAAGCGCATCGGTAGGATGCTTTATATATTTTTGGGATATTTGCGATATGTGAACCAGCCCGTCCTGGTGCACTCCAATATCAACAAACGCACCAAAATCAATAACATTTCGCACTGTGCCTGTGAGCAACATTCCAACCTTGAGGTCGTCCATAGACATAATGTCCGATTTAAGCTCAGGCTTTGGCATACAATCTCTTGGGTCTCTGCCCGGTTTTTCGAGTGAGTCTATAATATCATTTACCGTTATAACACCCACATTGTTACTGCAGGCAAACTGATTTTTGTCAATTGCTTTTGCGCGCTCTCTGATATCAGAAAGAGCGCCTTGCTTGATGTCTTGCTCAGTATACCCAAGAGCAGACACAAGCTTAATTCCTACATCGTACGATTCGGGGTGAACGCTTGTAGCATCAAAGGCATTATCGCCATCTGTTATGCGCAAAAAGCCTGCACACTGTGTAAATGCTTTGTCGCCAAGCTTTGCAACCTTTTTAAGCTCTTTTCGGTTTTTAAACTTGCCGTTTTGTTCACGGTATGCAACAATGTTTTTTGCAACCGCTGCTGATATTCCTGCAACATACGAAAGCAGCGGTGCCGATGCAGTGTTGAGGTCTACACCTACTGTGTTAACACAGTTTTCTACAACACCCGAAAGGGCAGTGTCAAGCTCTTTTTGATTCATATCGTGCTGATACTGACCAACACCAATAGATTTTGGGTCTATTTTTACAAGCTCAGCAAGAGGGTCCTGAATACGCCGTGCAATTGATGTTGCGCTGCGTTGCTCAACTGTAAAATCAGGAAATTCTTGTGCGGCAAGCTTTGATGCCGAATAAACCGAAGCGCCCGCCTCGCTAACCATAGCATAATGAACATCTCTGTCTATTTCGCCTATGAGCTTTGCTACAAATATTTCCGATTCCTTTGATGCAGTACCGTTACCGATTGCAATCAAGTCTACATTGTACTTGGCAATAAGCTTTTTAACAAATTCTGCGCTTTTTTGGCTGTCGTGATGGGGCAAGGTGCAAAATATAACACCGGTGTCACAAACTTTGCCCGTTTCGTCTACAACCGCAATTTTGCAACCCGTGCGGTAGCCAGGGTCAATACCCAGTACCGTAACATTTTTAAACGGCGGCTGCATAAGCAGCTGATACAGGTTTTTTGAAAAAAGCACCATTGCCTTTTTTTCTGCCATTTCGGTGAGGCCTGCTCTTATTTCCCTCTCTACAGACGGATATATAAGCCGCTTATAGCTGTCGGCAATTGTGTTTTGAAGCAACTCATCATAAATTGAACCAATAATTATTTGTGACTTAAGGTACGAAACAATAACATCTTCATCAACATCAACCGATACCTTTAAAAAGCCTTCTTTTTCGCCTCGGTTTATTGCAAGCACTCTGTGGCCGGCAATGTCTTTTACGCTCTGGCTAAACTCATAGTACATAGTATATACCGATTCAACCTCAGGGTCACCGCGGCTTATTACAACACCAATTTTAAAAAATGTGTTTTTGATGTGCTTGCGGTAATCTGCGTTGTCTGATATCAGTTCGGCAATAATGTCACACGCTCCGCTTATTGCATCATCTTCTGTTTCTACACCCAGCTCAGAATTAATATACTCTTTTGCAAAGTCATATACATTTCCCGTCTTTTCCTGCTGCAAGAGTATTTTTGTTGCAAGTGGTTCAAGACCTTTTTCCTTTGCAACCGACGCCCTTGTTTTACGCTTTGGTCTGTAAGGGCGGTAAATATCTTCAAGCTCAGATAGCACCAAAACGCTGTCAATTTTGCTTTTGAGCTCATCGGTAAGCTGGCCCTGCTCGTCTATAAGCCTGATTATTTCTTGCTTGCGCTCTTCAAGCGAACGCAAATACCCAAGCCTTGTATGGAGGTTGCGCAGTATTTCGTCATCCAATGAGCCTGTAACCTCTTTTCGGTATCTTGCAATAAAAGGAATTGTGTTTCCATCATCAATAAGAGCAATTGTGTTTGCAACCTGCTCCTTTTTTAAGTTAAACTCTTTACACAAAATTTGTATAATGTCCATCAGCTATTCCACCTCACAAAGCAAATTAATTTCGTCATTTGTCATCTCGCGCCACTGCCCTGCCTTTAAACATTCGTCGAGGGTCAGGTTGCCCATTTGTATTCTTTTTAAATAAGTGACAGTTTTACCAACCGCCTCAAACATACGCTTTACCTGATGAAACTTGCCCTCATACACTGTTACAACTGCACCGCCATCTGCTTTTTTAAGGTGTGCTGGCATAGTTTTGTAGCCATTGTCAATAACAACGCCATTGGCAAACGCTCTGATATCAGATTGCTCTATTGGCTTGTCAAGCTGTGCGTAATATATTTTTTTGACATGTGATTTTGGCGAAAGCAGCCTGTGACTCATATCTCCGTCGTTTGTAAGTACCAAAAGCCCCTCGGTATCTATATCAAGCCTCCCCACAGGAAAAGGCTCAAATGACAAGCTGTATTCATCAAGCAGGCCAACTACCGTGGGCAAATGTTTGTCGTATGTGGCACTCACTACACCCTTTGGTTTATGGAGCATAATGTAAATATATTTTTTGTACTCCGCTTTTTGTCCGTGTATTCTGATATCAGTGCAGTTTTCGTCAATGTGCATTGCACTGTCTTTTACAACGCTTCCATCAGCGGTAATTGCGCCCTGCTTTATCAGTGCTTTTATCTCTTTGCGGGTTCCATATCCCGAATTGGCAAGGAATTTGTCTATTCTCATATTTCCTCCGATATTCAAAACGGGCGGTGTCTGACGACCCCGCCCGATATTTTAGGTAATAAGCAACAAAAAGTTTGCCGATTATTTTGCTGTTGTATCAAACTTTTGCAAGTTTTCAATCTGCGCATTAAGCATACTTATTGCCTGACATTTGTATATATCCATAGCGTGTTGCATTTTTGAAAGCTCACTTTGTGCACTTTCGATGCTTTTGTTTGCATTGTCAGTAATCTCTTTTGCCTGAGCCTGAGCCTCTTTAATAATAAGGTCTGCCTTTTCCTGAGCATTTTTTTGAAGATTTTCGGCAGTTTGCTGTGCCACAATAAGCGAATGATTCATTGCTTCTTCAATAGATTTGTAGGTTTCTACCTGCTCCTTAAGAGCCTTAATTTCCTGCTCTGATGAAAGAGCCTGCTTATATAGCACTTCATAATCCTCAAGGATATACGCCATAAAATCGTCTACATCCTCCTTGTTATAGCCCATAACTCCTTTGTCAAATCTTTTTGTTTGTATTTCCATTGGTGTTATCATTTTTATCACCCATTTCTCTTTAGTTTATATATTGTTTTATGTGTATATGATATCTGCCTTTTTTGGTGAGCGAGCCATCTGTCTCAACAACAAATTTGCCGTGCCCCCTTACCGAAATAACATCGCCGCCTTGTACAATTGCCGATGCAGATAAAACTGTCTGGTAGTTGTGAGTAACAAATCCCCTCTTTACTGCCTCAAGAGAATTACCTCTCGACATATTGAGAGCAGCACTTATAACGCAGTCAATCCTGAGTGATGCAACAGTGTCGTCCTTTTGTTTAAAACACCTTTTAGGTACTTCAACCTCATCGGGGCTGCACTTTTGGATGAGAACCCTTGCGTTTGCTATTTTTTCGAGATTGTACAAAATATAGTCTGCAATTTCGCTGTGGCAAAACACATATGCGCAGGTATCACAGGTTATAATATCACCAGTAAGCTCTCTTTTTATCCCAAGAGATAGTATTGCTCCCAGATAATCCCTGTGAGAATATACTTTTTTGTTGGTGGCGGTAATTTTTAAAACCGAAAGAGGAAATTGTATGTCTCCCCAAAATTCGTCTTTAATATAAAAGCACATCATATTGCGCTCAGCGTTTTGGTGCCCGCCATAGCACTCAATGTCAACAAATCTGCCAAGCCTTTCTGATATCAGGTTTTGCTCCCTCGGCGCTAAAAATTTTGTATACACTGCACTGTGTGTTTTTTCGGCTCTGTCTGCCTTGTCGCACATTTGCGACACAAAAGTTTTGTCATCGGCACACTCCAGCCCATAAAGCGCCTGCTTTCTGTCTGTCATTGCTAGATGTCAAGCTCAGCAAATGCCGATGCAGTAAAATCCTCGTTTATGTAGCCGGTAATGCCTATATTATTTGGAGTAACCACTATAATACCATTTGATACCTTTTGAATTCTGCCGTCAAGCGCACATATTGCACCGCTCAAAAAATCTGTAACCTTTTGGGCAGTTGCCTTGTCAAGCTTTTCAAGGTTAACAACAACAGGCTGTCCGTCTTTTAAGTATCTTGCAATTTCCTTGGCGCCATTGTAATCTGTAGGCTGTTTAATAACCATATTAACACCCGAATATGTGTTCATAGAAGCACCCTGCATATTTACTACCCTTGAGCGTCTGCTGTCTGATGAGTTAGAAGCTGTAGGCTTTGACCAGCTGCCGTACGAAGAGGCGTAATCCTTTCTGTCTGCTTCCTTTAAAGCAGCTCTGTCAGGCTTTTGGCTGTCTAAAAATCTTGATTTTTTCTTTTCTCTGGGTTCCTTTTCTTTTTTTTCTGCAGGCATTACTTCACCATTTTCATTTTCGTAAGCATCTGCAAGTCCCAGCGAATCCATTACCCAGTCCATAATTTTGCTCATTGTTTTATCCCCCTACCAATTAATTAAACGAAAGTAAGTAGTCAATTGTCTTTCGTTGTGTTAAAATACTTGGCAATCCGTTAACGATTACCTGCGTTTTATGCCTTAAACAGTGCCGAACCGATGCGTACAAAATTTGCTCCCTGCTCAACTGCCAACTCGTAGTCATTGCTCATACCCATCGATAGATAGTCCATACTAATATTATCGTATTTTTTTGTCGATATGTCAACACTCAATTGATATAATTGTGCAAAAATTTTGCTTATTTCATCTTTTTGTGCATTAAGAGGTGCCATAGTCATAAGCCCCCTCACACGAATATGCGAAAACTCGCTTATTTGCTGCACAAAACCAAAAGCATCCCTTGGATTAATGCCGCTTTTTGTTTGCTCGCCCGATACATTTACTTGAACCAGTACATCCATAACCCTGTTAAGCTTTGCACATTGTTTGTCAATCTCTTTTGCAAGAGATACCGATTCTACCGAATGTATCATCACCACCTTATCTGCAATATACTTTACCTTGTTTTTTTGAAGTGTGCCTATAAGATGCCAGTTTACATTGCCGTTTATTTTGTCGTATTTTTCCACAAGCTCCTGAACTCTGTTTTCGCCAAGGTCTGTAATGCCAAGGTTTACCAGTTCATTTATCTGCTCAGGGGTACGCCTTTTTGTGACAGCAACAATTTTTATTTTCTTTGCATCCCTACCCGATTTAGAGCAGGCATCATATATGTTTTGACGCACAGTGTTTAAATTTTCTGCAATGGACATACCCTGCCTCCTAAAACCTCAATTTTAAAATTTAATGCACATGGGGCTTATTCGTATTTTTTGCCCTCGGTGTAGTCTTTTGCATATGTTATAACCTCATCATAAAGCAAAAGTCCGCCGCTTTGAGTTGCAGTTTCCACTATGGCATGCTTTGAATCTTTGTAAATTACATTTACAGGCTTAAAGTGAACTTGCGAATTTACAAGCACATATACACCCGTTACTCCGTCTGCCGAAACAGAAAGCGCCTTTACAGGAACCTTTATACCTGTGTACTTTTGATACACCAAATCAAACTCAACCTCTCTGTTGCCAAAAGCAAAGTCGCTGTTGGCACTGGAGGTAATTACAACAACATATTTGTTTGATGCCTCTGCCGAAATGTGCGAAATGGTAGCGGGCACCTCGGTGTTATCGTGAGGAAAACGCACATACACAGCTTTGCCTTTTTCAAGGTGCGACGCAACCGAATCGTTTACAAGTGTTGCCAACGACCACTGATAGTTGTCAATAATTTTACATGTCACACCAGATTTTTCTATGTCGGTTTTTGAAAGTCTGTTTTTTTTCATAAGCTGATAATCAGCCACCGTCATATTAAGAGCAGCATCATTTGTCATAGTGCCCTCGTATCCGTCTATGTTGGTCGAAAACTGCCCGTGCACAGGTGCATATATGTCACTTTTGGCAGCATTAAAAGATTTTTCGAGTCTCTCTTTTTCTGCCTTGAGTTCGGCAAGAAGAGTGGAGCTTTCGTCCTTTGTACTTGTTGAAACACGCTTTGTCGCAAGCGCGCTTAAATTTTGCTTGAGTGCAGTTACCTTTTCGGCATTACGGTCATTTGAAGCCATAATAATGTCATTTATTTTTGCTGTAATGGTTTGCTCAAGCTTATATGCATCGTTGCTATGATGCTCTGTGCCTGTCTGGGCATTGATTTCGTTTATTCGTCTGTTAATTTCTTCAAGCCTGCTTTGAGTCTGGTTGTCAACCTCGCCCTTGTACACGCTTGCAACAAGCTTGTTTTTTTTAACAATTTCGCCTTCTTTTACCTTTGCCTCAAAAACTCCCGACTCACCGGCAGACATAGTTGTTTCGTCCCTTATAACAAGCCCGTCGAGAGAATAAACCTTTTCAAGAGATCCTGATGATACAACATGCGTTTTTATATCGGGCGAAATAAGCCCTGCCATATTGTACATTATAAATATTATACCAACAAGTATAACAATTTTTACGGGACCTTTTTTCATATTTCTCTATCCTTTCTCAAGTGTGTCTTTTATAATTTTGGCACACATGTTTGCACATTGATTTATATCCTTTTGCTCGCTTAAATTTACATATATAATGTCCTGCCTGTTGCCAAACCATGTAAGCTGCCTTTTGGCATAACGCCTAGATGAACGCTTGAGATTTTGCACCGCCTCATCAAAGCTCATATTGCCTGTAATATACGGGATAATTTCTTTGTAGCCTATTGCCTGCATCGCTGTAGACTCAGGGCTAAGCCCTCCGTCAAGAAGCGCCTTTGTTTCGTCTACAAGCCCCGATTTAAGCATTATGTCCACTCGCTTGTCTATACGCTCATACAGCTCATCTCTGTTTCTTACAAGGCAAATGTAACAGCAATTGTAGGGCGATTGCTTTTGCTTTGTAAGCTCATTGTGCTCTGATATGGCAAACCCTGTGGATTTGTAAAACTCCAGCGCCCTTATTACTCTTTTTACGTTGTTTGGATGAATGGTTAGGGCACTTTTGGGGTCAACCTTTTTAAGCTCTCCGTGCAGGTACTCATTGCCCATTTGTTCAGCCATGTTTTGAAGCTTCTGCCTATATGCGCTGTCTACCTCTGTGTCGGTAAAGTCAATATCCTTTAAAAAAGAGTCGATATATAGGCCCGTGCCCCCCGCAATTAAAGGCAGCTTGCCACGAGAGTTTATATCTGATACCAATGCTTTGCATTTTTGTACAAAATCGCACACCGAAAAATTAACATCGGGCGTGGTTATATCTATAAGATGATGCGGCACTCCCTGCATTTCATCTTTTGTAACCTTGGCTGTGCCGATGTCCATATTTTTGTATATCTGCATAGAATCTGCCGATATTATTTCTGCATTAATAAGCTTTGCTGTTTGTACCGACAAAGCTGTTTTGCCTACACCGGTAGGCCCTGCAATAACTGCAACAGGTGTTTTGGGCATAATTATAATTCCTTTATACTATTCGTTTAAACTGTTTTTCGAGGCTGTATTTTGACATTTTTACAGTAATAGGCCTGCCGTGAGGGCATGTGTTTATGTCATCCAATTTGAGCACCTTTTCAACAAGAGCCTGCATTTCGGCCATGCTGAGCTCGCGATTGCCTTTGATTGCCCTTTTGCACGCCATTGTGTGAAGAGCGTCTTCAACCAAATCTTTTTTTACATCTATGGCATTTTTACGGAGCAGCTCAACAATTTCGCAAATTGTGTCCTTTACAATGTGCTCGTCCTCTGCGTATGGTATCTGACGCACAATAATTGTGCTCTCGCCAAAAGCATCCACCTCAAAGCCAAGCTGCTCAAAAAGCTCAAGGTTTTGCATTACCATATCAAAATCATAAGGAGCAAAGTCCATTGTAATTGGTATAAGCAATACCTGAGGGCAAAAAGTTTTGTTTTTGTAATCCTCCACAAAGCTTTCAAAATAAAGCCTTTCGTGTGCTGCGTGCTGGTCTATAAGCAACATATCGTTGTCCATCTGAACTATAATGTATGTGTTAAAAATTTGACCACACACCTTAAAATCTATATTTGCAGCATAGCTTTGCTCTTGCTTTTGTATAACATCTTCATCTTTTTGCGCTTTCGGCTGTGTTATTTTGGCTTCGGCAGTGTTTTTGTCAAAATTAAACCTTTCAACATATTGCTCGTCATTTTGAGGATTTTGCACTATTTGTTGTGCCAATGACCGAGCTTTGTCTGCTTTGGCATCGTATTTTTTTGTGTTGTCATACATAGGTTGTTGCTCTTTTTCACAGGCGCTTTGCGTCAAGGGTTTTGTTTGAGTATTTTGTGCCCTGTATTGTGCCTTTCCTTGTGTAAACACCATTTTGTTGTAAGAATTTATGTATGAATCTTTAAGCATATTTATAGAGCTGTTTTGCTCGCGTTTAACCTCAGGTGCCTTCATTATGCGCTCAGGCTCATTGGTTGTTACAGGATTAATTTCGGGCACATATTTGTTTTGCGACAAGGTGTTTTTGATTGCCCAGTAAACAGCGCTGTATATTTTTTTGTCATCCGAAAAACGAACTTCCATTTTTGTGGGGTGTACATTTACATCCACAAAGCCTGTGCTCACACCAATTGAGAGCACCGCAACAGGAAATTTGCCTGTCATAAGAGTGTTTTGATAGCTTTCACCGCACGCCGCAGATATAACTCTGCTTGCAATATTGCGCCCGTTTATATAAAAAATCTGATGGCGCCTGTCCTTGCGTGCAATGGCACTGTTGCCTATGTAGCCCTTAACAGAAATGTTTTCGTCTTCAAACTCTACTTTTGTCATATTGCGCACATAATCCTTGCCAAAAACAGCGACAATTGCATTTATGAGCTCGCCGTCACCAGGTGACTTAACCACCTGCTTGCCGTTGTTTATAAATTTAAACGATATTTCGGGGTGTCCAAGAATAAGCTTGTTTACCACATCCGATACATAGCTTGTTTCGGTTGCGTCATTTTTCAAAAACTTCATTCGGGCAGGGGTGTTAAAAAACAAATCACGAACTGTAATTGTTGTGCCATCGGGGCAGCCCGATTCGCCTGCATCGGTACAAAAACCGCCCTCTACCGAAACAGCGTAGCCAAAGGGCTGTTCCTTGGGTTTTGTAAACATATCCACCCTTGCAACTGCAGCAATGCTTGCAAGAGCCTCACCCCTAAACCCTAAAGTGTATATGGAGCTAAGGTCTTCTTTTTGAGCAATTTTACTTGTGGCATGACGAAGAAACGCGGTTTGTGCCTCGCCTGATGCAATTCCGCATCCGTCATCTGATATTCTTATAAAAGTCATGCCGCCTTTTTTTATTTCTATTGTAATGTTTTTTGCGCCTGCATCTATAGAATTTTCGGCAAGCTCCTTAACCACCGAAGATGGCCGTTCAACAACCTCTCCCGCAGCAATCATATTTGCTATTTCGGATGGTAAAACATTAATTTTCATTTAATTTTTGTACCTCTTTTTGTAATTTATAAAGCTCGTTAAGAGCCTCAATAGGTGTAATTGTAGACAAATCTGTGTTTAAAATGCGCTCAAACACTTGATTGTTTTGCGTTTTTTGCTCTTTTGACTCTGTGATAGTTTTACTTATTGAATCAACAGTAGGAGCAGGTGTCTGGCTCTTTTCGATAGACAAAAGAATTTCCCTTGCTCTTACAATTACATCCGACGGAACATCTGCAAGATATGCAACCTCTATACCAAAGCTGTCGTCGGTACCGCCTTTAACAATTTTGCGAAGGAAGGTGATGTTGTCCCCTCTCTTTTTAACTGCAATGTTGTAATTTTTTACTCCGGGCAGTTTGTCCTCAAGAGCCGTAAGCTCATGATAATGAGTAGAAAACAATGATTTTGCGCCAATTTTTGTGCATATGTGCTCTACCACTGCCCACGCAATTGAAAGGCCGTCAAAGGTGCTTGTGCCTCTGCCTATTTCATCAAGAATAATAAGGCTTTTTTGTGTTGCATTTTTAAGGATGTATGCAACCTCCGACATTTCCACCATAAATGTACTCTGCCCCAAAGCCAAATCGTCCGACGCACCCACACGGGTAAATATGCGGTCAACAATGCCGATATTGGCGCTTTCGGCAGGGACAAAGCTGCCAATTTGTGCCATAAGCACAATTACGGCAGTTTGACGCATATATGTGGATTTGCCTGCCATATTGGGGCCTGTTATTATCGAAAAACGGCTGTCGCCCGTATCAAGATATGTGTCATTTGGCACAAACATCGAATCGGTAAGCGCCACCTCAACAATTGGATGTCTGCCGTTTTTTATGTCTATAACATCGCCTGTGTTAACATTTGGCTTGCAAAAGTTAAGCTCTGATGCCACCTGTGCAAAAGAGCTGAGTGCATCTGCAACAGATATTACTTTTGCACATTTTGCAAGTCTGTCCTGATTTTTGTGCAGCTCTTTGCGCACATACATAAAGTCCTCATACTCAAGCTCGTTTACCCTTTCCCTTGCGCTAAGGATAGTGTTTTCAACATTTTTAAGCTCCTGCGTAATATATCTTTCGCAGTTTGCAAGGGTCTGTTTGCGTATATAGTGGTCGGGCACCTTGTCAAGCTGTGACTTGGTTACCTCAATATAATATCCAAAAACCTTGTTATACGACACCTTAAGGTTTTTGATGTCTGTTTTTTCGCGCTCTTCTGCTTCGATTTTTGTTACAACCGAAGAGCCGTTTTTCATAACATATCTGAGTCGGTCAAGCTCTTTGTCAAAGCCGTCTTTTATCATTCCGCCCTCTCTTACAGTAAGAGGTGCCTCATCATCAATGGCATTTAACAACAGCTTGTACATATCATCGAGCAAATCAAAATCGTGCTCAAGGGACACAAGCATATCCGACTTAAAATTTTTTAAAATATCCTTTATTTCGGGGAGCATTGCAAGGCTTTCGCGGAGTGACAAAAAATCTCTTGCATTGCAGGTTGAATATACAATTTTGCTTATTGTGCGTTCAATATCATTTATCCTTTTTAGAGCTACTCTCAGCTCATCACGAAGTATAGTGTTTTTTACAAGCTCCTCTGTTGCATCAAGGCGCAGGTTTATAGCCACAGGGTTAACAAGCGGTCTGTCTATCCAGTCTTTCATCCTTCTTGTACCCATTGCCGTTCCTGTTTTGTCAAGAATACCAAAAAGAGAGCCTTTTTTTGCTTTGTCACGCATAGTTTCGGTAAGCTCTAAGTTGCGTCTTGACGAAACATCTATATCCATATACTCATCGCAGTTGTACAATTTTATTTTGTTTATATGCGAGAGGTCTGTTTTTTGTGTTTCTTCAAGGTAGCGCAGTATTGCACCAAGTGATTTTACGCAATGCGGCTTTGTATCGGGGTAATCCATACCAAATTTGCTCATAAGCGTCTGCGTACACTGTGCCTCATCAAAATATTCGTTTGCTATATATGACTGGTAGTATTGCAGCCTTTTTTCCAGATGTGCAAACATATCAACATGCTTTGCTCCATAAGGGCAGGTTATAATCTCTTTTGGCCCAAAGCATGCAAGTATGTTAAGCATTTGATTTTCGTACACATGGCCCAAAATCTGAGTAGTAACAAGTTCTCCTGTTGATACATCTGCAAAGCTTATGCCGCAGCCGTCATCATCCATATATATGCTGCACAAAAAGTTGTTTTCGGCAGATGTCAAAGCAGCATCAAGGTTGGCTGTGCCCGGTGTTATAACCCTTATAACATCTCTTTTAACTATGCCTTTTGCCTCTTTTGGGTCCTCTACCTGCTCACATATTGCAACCTTGTAGCCCGATTTAACAAGCTTTGCAATATACCCTTCGGCACTGTGAAAAGGCACTCCGCACATGGGTGCTCTTTGCTCCTGACCGCAGTCCTTGCCTGTAAGGGTTATTTCAAGCACGCCCGACGCAGTAATTGCATCTTCGTAAAACATTTCGTAAAAATCACCCAAGCGGAAAAACAATATGCAATCTGCATACTGCTCCTTTATCTGAAAATATTGTTTCATCATGGGTGTTGGTTGTGCACTCATTTACAATTCCGCCTTTTCTTTAGTTTCACTTATTACTTAAATCAGTGGCATCCTTTGCAGCTTGCACAGCTGCCGCCGCAGCCGCCGCTGTCCTCGCCACGCACAAAGTGTGCAATAATACTGTTTACTTTGTTTATAAGGTTAGAAAAATTCTCATTTGCCTCGAGGTAGTTTTTTATGGTTTCATTTTGTGATATTTTTATAAATTCCGCCTGTGCATCAAGGTTAAGCTTTTCGTATTCTTCTTTTGTAATGTCGGGCTTTGCCGCCTCTTCGGAGAGCTGCTCACATCTTATGCTGTAATTTGCCATAATAGCTTGCGCCTCAGGATCTGCCATATGGCGTTCCTCCGCCTCTTTAAGTGCTTTGGCTTCGTCGCTGTCTGATATCATCATTCCAAGCTGCTTTGCAAGTTCCAATATTTCGTTGCTGTTCATATTAATTCCTCTCAACTTTCCACATTAAAAATTTAATTAGTTGTTAGTGGCTGCTATTTCACCAAGCAATGACCAGGTGCGTGACTCAGTAATTTTTACATTTGCAATTTTGCCAACCAGTAAGCCGTCACCTGCAAAATTTACTATTTTGCCGCCTTCGGTTCTGCCGGTAAGGGTGTTGGCATTTGTTTTGCTGGGGCCCTCAACAAGCACCTGCTGAATTGTGCCTACATAACTGTCGTTAATCTCTTTAGAAATTACATCCTGCACATTAAGCAGTTCATTAAAGTTTACTTTTATGTCTGCCTCGTCAGCTACAAATTCCATTTTTGCCGCAGGTGTTCCAGGGCGGCGTGAGTATATAAATGAAAAAATTGTGTCATACCGAACTTTCTTGAGCACGTCTATTGTATCTTTAAATTGCTCGTTTGTTTCGGTAGGAAAGCCTACTATAATATCTGTTGTAAGCACAATATTGGGCATAAGGGAGCGTATTTTTTGTATTTTGGCAAGGTAATCTTCCTTTGTATAACGGCGGTTCATAGATTTAAGAACATCATTATTTCCTGCCTGTATTGGTAAATGAAGTTGTTTGCACACTTTTGGAAGCTCTGCCATGGTGTTTATAAGCTTGTCGCTAATATCCTTTGGATGGCTTGTCATAAAGCGTATGCGCTCTATGCCATCTATTTGGTGTACCATGCGTAGCAAATCTGCAAAGTCAATGCTTTCATCAAGGTCGTTGCCGTATGAATTTACGTTTTGCCCAAGCAAAGTAATTTCTTTGTAGCCCTCTTTTGCAAGAGCTTTTATTTCGTCAAGTATAACTTGTTTATCTCTGCTGCGCTCTCTTCCCCGTACATATGGCACAATGCAGTATGTGCAAAAATTGTTGCAGCCATACATAACGGATACCCATGCACAAGGGCCATCTTTTCTTGATATAGGAAGTCCTTCGGCAATAGCGCCACCGTCTACCACGTCAAATACCCTTGTTTCTTCCATAATAGCCTTGTGCATAATCTCAGGAAAACGATATAAAGAATGGGTACCAAAAACCACACTTACATGCTTATATTTGGATTTAATTTGTTTTTGAATATCTTCCTGCTGCATCATACATCCGCATACGCCAATTATAATATCGGGTTTTTTTGTTTTAAGGTGTTTTAGCGCACCAAGATTGCCAAACACCTTCATTTCAGCACCCTCACGCACTGCGCAGGTGTTGTAAAGTATAAGGTCTGCCCCTTCTTTATCTTCGGTCATAGCGTAGCCCATTTGCTCTATCATACCAATTAAAAGCTCAGAGTCATTAACATTTTGCTGACATCCGTATGTTTCCACAAAGGCTTTTTTGCTCACACCAAGGTGCTCAAATGTAGTGCAGATTTTTTGTATTATATCTTTTTGTTTTTGTATTTCTTCGGGTGCAATGACTGCACTTTTTGTTCTTTCCATATAAAATGTTTCCTTATTATTTTTCTGTATGCCATAATTTTGCTGTTATTTATAAATGGGTATAAAAAGGCATAATACTTATTTAATTATATCACATAAATAACAATAAGTACAGATTTTTTTAAAAAATATACACAATTTCTGATTTAATATTAAACAAACAAAAATAGTTTTTGCAGACAAATTGTTTTATCTGCAAAAACTATCAAGAGCATTTTTATGCATTAATTTTATACTATGTTTCCTTTTATAACCAGATGTTCGTTTTTCAAATTGTTCTTTTGTTTTTGTTCAAATGAAAATCACTAAAATGCAAAAACAGGCAGTTCCCTAATTGCACTATGCCCATTACTTAATATTTCCTCTTAGCTAAAATATTTTTACCTCATTACAAGTAATGGAAATGTACTTGACAAATGGGGACGGTCCTTTTTTGACAAATGGGGACGGTCCTTTTTTGTCCATTTTTTAAAAAATCATTGGACAAATGTGGACAAATGGGGACGGTCCTTTTTTGTCTCTTAGCTCATTTTTTAAAAAATCATTGGACAAATGGGGACTAGACAAAGACAAATGGGGACGGTCCTTTTTTGTCCTTTTTTGTCTCTTTTATCCATATTAGCTCATTTTTTAAAAAATCATTAAAATTATCGATTAATCTCTGCTCGTTTTGCTGTAATGAGTGTATTGACGTATCGTAATCATCATTTTCAACCGGCATATAACTTATAAAATTATTCATATCCTTTGGATAATCAAAATCAGAATACACCTGCTCTATAAGCGTCAACAATTCCCCGTTGCTTTTTGCTCTCTGTTTTAAATCTTTTAAAACAATATACCTGAGAACTCTTATATTTTCAGTTTCTTTTGAGGTTTTACGACAAGACAATTTTTCAACCAAAGATAGAACCTTTTCTTTTTCAATATCATCAAGTATCAGTAGCTCCACAATTATTGCATTTTCTTCATTTGGATTGACCTCAACTAATTTATGGGCATATTCAATTGCACTGCTTGGAGGAATAAGATTTTTTGTTATTCCCCAATAAATAATATTCCAATTTAATAAAATTTCATTTTCTGAAAAATTAATTTTATACATATTTTATTCTCCATTCTACTTCGAATTTGGTTTTCCAGTAATCTTTCCATTGGGTATAAATCGTCGATGTGTTACTCCCATCTCCTCGTCAAGTATCCATTCAAATATCCCTTTTTTCCCTCTTAAACTACCCTTTATTTGATATAATTGTCTTTCTTTTCCATCCCCGCCTTTTAATGAAAATGTTTTTGCTTTTCCTGCATAATTATCAACTATATCACTAAATGCATGATGTGCATCCAATTTATTTGCTTTACCTCTTCTTACACTATTCGTTATAGGATTGGAAATGTTTTTTGACTTTTTTATAGTTTTTGCCGCATCAACTGCATCGTCAGCCACTTTGGCAAGCTTTGCAGTGTCTGCAATTTCGCCGACAAAGGGCACTGCTCCAAGCAGGTCAAGTGTTGCCGAAAAGTAGTCACCTCGCGCCAAATCTACAGGTATTGCCGCAAGGTCAGCAAATGTATCAACACCGGGTATTGATGATGCTGCAGTAAGAGCACCGCTTAAAAAATCAAGATGCTCTGAAAGGTAGCTGCCGAGAGTATTGCCAAAATTTCCTCCTGCTCCTGCACCCATTAAGCATCACCCCCTTTTTGAGATGATTGCTTATGCACTTTTGAAAATTCACTTTCAAAAGCAATGATTTTAATACCCATATCTTTATACGGCTTAAAAATATCATCAGGAGCTGCTCCGTACACAATTATGTTTTTTGGCGACAACGCTTTTACCATTTGAGCAATGCCTTTTTTGAAATACGCCTTGTCTGCCTTTTTCTTTATGCAGCCGTGAGTGCCCACCGCAACGGTTTTGTTTTTTCAATTCCTTCAAAGCAAAACATATATGTCCGCTCATCATTCCATCGGACATTGGGAATAACATTTACCCCATTGTCACAAAGCCACGCTGCAAGTGCTCTGCTGCGATATGTATTCCATATCTGAAAGCAAAGGGGCATATTTCTGTACAAGCTGTAATCAGGGGATATAACTCCTTTAAATTTTTTGAGCTTGTTGAGATATTGATTAGGATTGTTCCACAATCTTTCAAAGTTCCTGTCGTGCTCATAAAAGCACACCCAGCAATCAAAATTATTCCGGTTTTTTGACATCGCCTTGCTGAATGTAACAACATTATTCGGCAAATTGTTGCTTGTGCATACAACAGGCATTTCAAACAAACCCTCATAGCTTGCATTTTTTACAAGAAATGAATGGAATACATCATAACTATTAAGTTTTTCATTAGTCATATCTGCTTTTGTTCTCCTTTTAAAATAAAGTATTGATTTTAATTTGCAGATATGCTAAAATACAAATTGCCTAGGTATGCATAGTGCATATCCGCGATTAAACACACTTATAACTGTTGCCGCAGTTTGAAAGTGTGTTTTTTCTTTAATTATATCTTATTTAAAAGTTAAAGTCGACTACTATTTTGCAAAAAATGAAAAATAAAATTTTTGTTGTAATTTTTTTAAGACTATGATATAATAAATCTGCGACTCAAGTTTAATATGCCAAACGAAACAAAAGTATGTATTATGCCTTCTGGTAAAAATGCATACTCATCAAGCATACTTTTGAGTGTTTGGTAAACTGAGTCGCGTCAGAAAGAGTTGTGCATTTTTCGTGCGTCAACTCTAGTTGGCGCATTTTTTAATTTTTAGGGGGTTTTACATATGACTTTTACTAAAATATATGTTACAGAGCTTACAGAAGACCACTTTGTATGGTTTGGTGATTATGCATCAAAGGTGTATTTTGGTGTAGACAAAGAGCCCGTTATCAACAACTTTCCCAACAGCGAATGTATATACATTTCACTAAACAATATGGGTGTATACAACGAAAATATGTATATACATTTTGGTGACTGTATTTACAAAACCGACGAAAAAACTCTTTCCATTTCACAAATTGCAACCGATATGTACAATGTGTATTTCTTGGAAAAGTGCATTGTAGGTATGAATAAAAAACCCAATCGCCTTGACGAAATGATAAAAATAATTCCTGCAGATAATACAATCATATCATTGGGAGCTATGCAAAAAGAAAATGTGTTGAGATAGATTTGGTGCACAAATACATATCACTAAAACGCATTAAATTTACTTTGTAACAATCAAAAAGCGGCAATTGCCGCTCTTGCCGCGTATCGCATTTGTTTTCATCTCACTCGCGGACAAAATTTTGCGCAATTTCTTATACAACAAAAAAAGAACTGTTGAAAATTCAACAGTTCTTTTTGTTTACCCCAGCGACTTCCTACTTTCCCAGGCAGCTGCCCGCCAAGTATCATCGGCACTACGGAGCTTAACTTCTG
>JAZQEG010000026.1:0-1554 GCA_045538875.1 Clostridia bacterium
ATACATTTATTCACTAATAAAAACAAGAAGTACTATGCAACTTAAATCCAAAATGACTTTTGATGAGATGGCTCGTCACTTGGTAGCAACAACAGGCAAAATCGCTAACCGTGTATCGGTAGGCAAACACGCAAAAGCGTTAGGTTACAAGGTTTACAAACCTATGATCAATGGTAAAATTATTCACTTCTACCTCAAAGAGGAGAAGCAAGATTCACAAACAGAGAATTAAAATGAACGCAAAAAAAGCACCTGCTTTTTACAAGTTTTACAAAGGGCTGATGATGGCATTTGACTTGCCAGAGTCAGCCTTTATGGTCTACATGGCAGACCTTGAGGCATTGAGAAATATGGGATATAATACAACACGCCCTTTGAAGGAACATCTAGGATGCTTAGGTATGCGAAGACATACATTTGAGAAATGCGTGGAAAAAGCAGAATGGATGGGACTATTGAAGCGCGTCCCCATTGACGGGATGTACGACTATATTTGGGATATGCAGGCATATGACAAGTTAATAAAAATTGTTTCCAGTCGGTGGAGTTATGTGCAGCTACGTAAATTTACTGACTGGGCATTTACAAAAACGCAACATAGTGTGATGTCAATAACCGAGGAGGATGTAGCTAAATTCTTTAATGGTTAGGCTGGCTGGTACTGAGTAATTATCAAGTGGCGGGAGCGTTGTCTCTCGCCATTTTTTTATGCCTCAAATAGCGTGCTTTGTTAAATAATGCAATAGATATGCTGTTTTTGACAAATTGCCTGCTGAGGGATTTGCTGAAAACTGCAATGAGTATAATAATATAGTATAAAACGGTAATACATACACTAATACTTTTTTCTTTGAAGCAAAGAAAAAAGGTATTCAAAAAAGAAACAAAAGGATTGGGGACATCCGCCTGCGGCGTCTGATCTGTTTTTGAAACGAACAACTGAGAGGTAAAATGATTTTAAGGGGAACATAGTAAACCCCTATTTCCTCAGTATATCCAAAACAAAATAATAATCCTTCTATATATAATATACCACCACACACGACAACCTTCCTTCGCTTCGTCATCTTCGTACCCGCCGATGCGACCTCCTTTGCCATCGCATCGGCACCTTCCCTTCGCCTCACGCACACGCGGACACTTACTATCTGTCACGCATAATACAAAACGGACAAATAAATAGTTCTCTAAAACCACCTGTTTGTGTCGCTCAAATCGTGTCTTTTCAACTGGATTTTGACCAATTAGTAGAAATGGTTATAAAGTGAACAAAAAAATCAAAGTGGCAAATGTATGTCCACATTAGTTGTACATTGTTTGCTGACTGACAAATAAATACACTGATTTACACTGTCCACAATTTGGAGCAAAAACGAGGTAAAATCGTGCTCTGAATTATTTGTTCACTTTCTCAAAAATGGGACTTGGAAAAATGGCCCGAGGGCAGATACCGAATCCGCACCGGGGTGTACACCCTCCCAATTCTTTTTATAATTTTTACACCGTTGAATATCAATGTTTTAGAATGTTTACTTTATAGAAAAGTGAACAAAA
>JAZQEG010000027.1:0-42976 GCA_045538875.1 Clostridia bacterium
ATTTCGTTATTTATTGCATTGCCGTAATCAACACTCATCCAATACTGTTTTTCATCCTCAAGCTGTTGCTGTTGCATTTGTGCAATTTCTTCAGCTGTCATATCTCTATATTGTTTTCCGTCAAATATTTTCATTACACAGCCCCCTCAATTTTGATTTGTGTTCCGGCAATAAACTTCATACCTTCAAAACGCAATGCATTTGCTACATCTGATTTGTATGGCACATCAAACAAAACACTATAACATGGAGTGTTGCAAATAGTGCCCACAAATCCTGATAATGATGAAAAACACCATGTCTTGAAAAACTCAACCTTTATATCTGCCCGGTTGCCAGCAATATATTGAGTGTTTACAGTATCTATTATTTTACTTATGGGTGTTTGTTTTTCTGTGTTGTATAATCTCACTAATACCCTTGACATGTTTTGTTCAGGTGAGTACATCCTAATTGCTAATGACTTATAATTGAATGCATCATCTTCAAGCGGAATCACAAGCACATCTGCTTCGCCTTCTGTGAGTGTAAATGTTGCTAATCGAACCTTGTTTGCAACATATTCTTTTGTAGCATAAGTTTGTTCCCATTCTTTTTTTATTGCATCAGCGTCCTCATAAACCTTTGCAACTTTTGTATCAGTATATACTTTTGACGCATTTGCTGCATCAGATATACCTTGTGCAACAGCCTTACCGCTTTGAGCATTGTTGCTTTCGGGGCTGTATGTGTGGTCAACAGCAATACTTGCGCCGTCACCGATTTTAACACTGGCAATAGCCTCGGCTACCGCCTTACCGCTTTGTGCATTGTTGCTTTCGGGGCTGTATGTGTGGTCAACAGCAATACTTGCGCCGTCACCGATTTTAGCACTGGCAATCGCCTCGGCTACCGCCTTACCGCTTTGTGCATTGTTTGATGTCGGGTTATATACAAGGTCAACTGCAGCGGCCTTGATTTTGTCAACTTTATCTGCAACAGCACCAATATCAGCAGTTGCTGCGTTTAAGCCGTCAGATAAATCTGCAATCTCTGTTTCCAGTAACAAAATATCTTTTGCGTTATTATTACAAATCGTATTAACAGCCAAAATATCTTTTGCGTTATTGTTACAAATCGTATTAACAGCCAAAATATCTTTTGCGTTATTGTTACAAATCGTATTAACAGCCAAAATATCTTTTGCGTTATTGTTACACATTGTATTAACAGCCAAAATATCACTTTGTGCCTTGTTAATGGCAGCCATAAATTGTTGCACAAGCGAAGGCTCGGCACCTATCTGCAAAGTTTCGTACTCTGTTGTATCTACGCTCTCGCCAACAACAATTCTGCCCTGTGGCGAATACCATATTGCTGAGGCAGTGCCGTCATCATTTGAGCTGTATGCCACCACCTGATAAATTACAACTCCGCTGTCACAGCTTATGCTGGTGCCAAGGCTCCAAGTCAGTATAATCTTGCCGCTTTGGTCGTCTGTTGTTTTTTCGAGGCTTCCGCCTCCTTGTATACTCATACCTGTTTTGCCGCAAAGCGAATATACAACACCAAATGTACACAAATCAAGGCTATCATCATTATCAAGTACAAATTCTATGGTGTCAAAACCATCACTGAACTTATTTATATATGGCCTTGCATACGAAATTCCGTTTGCAAGCTCAATGGAATACTTGTTCATTTATAATTGCCTCCTTTACCTTTTGTACCGACACATTTTGGGGGTATTTGGTGCTTAACAGATTAAATCCGTTTATAACTGTTTTTACTGCCACAAGTGCCGAAAAGCTACGCAGCCCCACCAGGTCAAAACTAATATACACATACCCGTCACTTATACAAATGTTGTATTTTGGCAAATTTAACTTGCCTATTGTGTCTATAAGAGTGTATGCAAGCATCGACTCAGCGGCACAGCACAAATCAGCACCGTTTTTACGATGTGCATTGGCATGGCCGCTTATTTGTACCGTTACTTTTTTGCCTATATTGTATGTTATTTTTGTCATGATTGTCCTCCTTACATTATTGTTTTTCTGATAGCAGAAAGCTTGCTGTCTGCCTCGGTTTGCTTGGCTTTGTTAATAATGTCATTTGCGTTTTGGACATAATTGCCTCCCGAATACGCCTGCTGCAGCATTTGAGCCATTTGGCTCATTTGCTCGGTCATTTGCTGATACTGCCTGTTTGTGTCAATGTTGGTTCGTATTTTTTCAAGCACTGTGTTTTTGCCTTCAAAGTCCATCATCTCAACACACATAGCCGCCTCAACCGCTCTTGCAGGGTTAAATATGCCCGCCGCAAAAAGCTCTTTTGCAAGTTCGTTTTGCGCAGTTTTAGAAAAAGGCGAATTTCGCGAAGAGGTTACCACTATATCAAATATGGGGCGTTTTTTAGAAAATGATGACTCACTTGCGCCAAATTTTACAAAGTCAAATCCTCCATTGTCGGAGGTTATGCGAAATGTTCTTTCGTCATTGTAAAACTGCCTCATAAGCTCAATTATCATATAGTTGATATTGCGAAATACTCTGTACGAATTTTTTATCATATCTCTGCTAAGCTTGCTGCCCGCCTCCTGCAGTGCTGCAATTGCACTTGCCGCTACAACTCCCGATATTGTGCCGCCGTTTGATACATCCCTGTTGCCGCTAATTTCCTTAAGCTCTTCAATTTTGTGATTGAGCAGATTAATTACCGATGCATCAAGCTGCGAAACTGTGATTTCACGCATATTGCGCTCGTCTATGTTGCCTGCCACATGCACAAATTCTTTGGACCAATCGGCAAACTCCTCCTCATTTACTCCTGTGTTGTCCGAAATAAAAAATCTTCGTCTGCCTGCCTGCATAGCATTTTTTAAAATTATTTGATTAAGCTTGTCGATATACAGTTGCGAATCCTTCATAACATCTATGTATCCAAAGCCGCAAGGAGTACCCTCCTCGCCAAATAAAATATCAAACACAAACGGATACAAGCCGTGGTCGTAGTACCCTCTCTCACAATAGTAGGGGTCATTTTGCGATGCATACAAAACAGTGTCGCCAACAAATTTGCAGTAGTGAACCGTGGTTTTGATGCCTTGCTTTACTTTGTAATACCAGTCTACCACTGCGCTTTTGTTTGTGGTGTCAACAGTGTCGTCATAAAGGTACTGCGCAACATCAATTGTGTTGGTGCCAAGCTTTCCTGCAACCTGAGGGTAATTGAGCTCAAGTATATCGTTGTCTACCAACTCAACATTAAACAGGTTACGGCTTTTTTGAATGTCCTTTATTCCGCCCTCCCAAAACAAATTGAGCACATCTATCTGGCGGATGTCTATGTCACCCTTGCCGTCTTCGAGAGTATTGTTCCAAAAAACCCCGTAGCAGCCAGTGCCCGTTTTGAGCTTGTACCACCAAACATCTGAATAGGTTTTTTCAAAATCGTTACGCTCAAGCAGTGCCGGCAAAACCGCGGACAAAATTTTTGCATGCTCCCTGTCGCCTTGTTCTCTCGGCAAAACAGATGGCTCAGGATAGCTGTCCATGGCATCGGCATGCTTGTTGGCAATAGAGTTAAAAAGCCATCCCGACGCAGGCTCAGGCTCGTTTTCGCTTTGGGTACGGATAAGCTCCCAATGCTGCATTTTCCACCATTTTTCGTTTTCAACAATGCGCTTTTCCAAGTTTAGCTTGCTGTTTTTGTATTTTTCAAGAATGGAAGCTGCATTTTTGATTTCATCCGATGTTATGACTTTGAGCGATTTTGCGCGAGCCTGCTCCTTTTTGTTAAAAATTTTCATAAAAATCTCCTTTCATAAATCAATTTGTGTCTTTGATAATTTTATTATATAAAAGAAAATTTTGTATTTCGCCTACTAAAAAGAACAAAAATGAAAATTTATAAAAATAAAAAGAGCTGTAAAAAACTTATGTTTTTTACAGCTCTTTTCCATAATATTATTTACACGCCTGTTTAATTATACTTACTGCCTTTTTTAAATTTTGCATGCTGATGTTAAGCGGCGGCAGCAGCCGTACCTTTGTTTTTGCCGTGATTACAAGCACTCCCATATCCATACACTTTTTAACTACATCAGATGCCGCTTTTTTTGTTTCAATGCCAAGCATTAAGCCTTTGCCGCTTACGCTTATTATGCCATCTGCACCTGTCAGCTCATTTACTATATATTCACTTTTTTGACTAACCTCATGAAGAAGTTTGTCATCAATTCGCGAAATTACGCTAAGTGCTGCAGCACAGCTTACAGGGTTGCCGCCAAAGGTTGAGCCGTGTGTTCCTGGCTGATATACATCTTTTACCTTTTGGCCCAAAAGCGTTGCACCTATGGGCAGCCCGCCACCAAGACCTTTTGCGGTAGACACAATGTCGGGAGTTATGCCGTAGTGCATATATCCATAAAGCTTGCCTGTGCGTCCGTTACCAGTTTGCACCTCGTCACAAATAACAAGAATATTGTTTTGCTGTGCAATTTTTGCAAGCTCGGTTACATAGTTATGGTCAAGAGGGTTAACACCGCCCTCACCCTGAACAGTTTCAAACATTATTGCGGCACATTTGTTTTCTGATATCAGGGTTTTAATCCCATCAATATCATTTGCCTTTGCATACAAAAAACCCGTTGTAAGCGGTTTAAACTTTTGATGAAACACATCCTGACCTGTTGCTGCAAGAGTTGTGATTGTTCTGCCGTGAAAGCTGTTTTCAAGGGTAATTATGTTGTAATACTCTTCACCTTTGGTTTGGGCCGCCCATTCCCTTGCTGCTTTTATTGCACATTCATTTGCCTCGGCTCCCGAGTTAGAAAAAAATACTTTTTCCATCCCTGTTTTTTGGCACAAAATTTGAGCAAGCCTTGCACAAGGGTTGGAATAGTACAAATTTGATGTGTGCATAAAGCTTTTCATTTGATTTGTTACAGCTTTTATTATATGTTTGTCTGCATGGCCAAAGGTATTTACAGCAATACCTGTTGACATATCTATATATTTTTTGCCGTTTGCATCGTATGCAAGCTCACCCTTGCCGCGTACAATTTCCACATCAAAGCGGTTATATGTATTGGCAATATATTTTTTGTCAAGTTGTTTTGTATCTGACATATTATGCATCTCTTTCTATAAAATCATTTTATAATATAAATTATTTTACAAACATTGTGCCTATACCTTCATCTGTTAAAGTTTCGATAAGTATTGCATGTTTAATTGTTCCGTCAATAACAAACACCTTGTTAACACCCCAGTTGATTGCATTTACGCAACATTCTACCTTTGGTATCATACCGCCTGCAATGACACCTTGCTCAGTAAGCTCTTTAGCCTCTTTTGTTGTAAGCTTTGATATTAGTGACGACGGGTCATCTTTGTCGCGGAGGATGCCGCTGATGTTTGTCATAGAAATAAGGCTTTCGGCATTGAGCATACCTGCAATTTTTGCAGCAGCCGTGTCGGCATTTATATTGTACACATTGCCGTCATTGTCACATCCTACCGACGAAATAACAGGTATATATCCTTTTTCGAGTAAATCAAGTATTGGCTGAGTATTTACCTTAGTAATTTCGCCAACAAATCCAAGCCGCTCATCCATCTGTTTTGCCATAATCATATGTCCGTCTGTTCCGCAAAGGCCCATTGCTTTGCCGCCCTTGCTTTCCAGCAAATTAACAAGGCTTTTGTTAATTTTGCCCGACAATACCATCTGGACAATATCGGCAGTTTCGGCATCTGTAACTCTAAGCCCGTCAACAAACTCAGTTTGCTTGCCTATTTTTGCAAGCATATCGGTAATTTCGGGGCCGCCGCCATGAACCAGCACAACCTTAATGCCAATAAGCGACATAAGCACAATGTCACCCATTACAGCCCTTTTAAGTGATTCGTCTGTCATTGCGTTGCCACCATATTTTACAACAACTATTTTATCATAATATTTTTGAATATACGGCAGTGCGTGTACTAACACACTTGCGCGTTGTGCATTGGATAATTCCATATTAATAATACTCCTAACAATTTTAACTATTATTTATTCTGTGCAAAGGCTGCAAGCAGTTTGAAGAATTTGCCGATTGCCGCGTACAAAGGTACACAATTGAGGAAAATCATTCAAAATGCGCCGCAAATTTTGTGCAGAATCAGGTTCGATAGTCGCCGTTTATCTTTACATAATCGTATGTCAAATCGCATCCCCATGCTTTTGATGAATAATCGCCGTCGTTTAAGTTTACATTTATTGTAATTTCTTTTTCCAGCAAAATTTGTTTGGCAATCTCTTCACAAAATTCTATGCCTGCACCATTTTTGCAAACATAAATTTCGCCTTTTGCCGATACAAACGAAACATCAACCTTGTTTACATCAACATCGGCACCCGAATACCCTATTGCACAAAGCACTCTGCCCCAGTTTGCATCGGCGCCAAACATAGCCGCCTTTACAAGCGATGAGCATATTACCGATTTTGCAACTGTTTTTGAAGCGGCGTATGTTTTTGCTCCTGTAACCAGACATTCAAGCAGCTTGGTTGCTCCCTCACCATCACCTGCAAGCATACGGCAAAGATGTGTGCACACCGTGTTAAGAGCTTTCATAAATGTGTTAAAGCTATCACCGTCACATTCAATAACCTTGTTGCCTGCCATACCATTTGCCATAACACTTACCATATCATTGGTTGAGGTGTCGCCATCTACACTTACCATATTAAATGTGGCTTCAATATCGGTACAAAGAGCCTTTTGGAGCATTTTTGGTGTAATTGCGCAGTCGGTTGTAATAAATACCAGCATTGTTGCCATATTTGGGTGAATCATACCCGAGCCTTTTGCAATACCTCCAAGCTTGCATTGTACACCATCTATTTCAAAGCTGACTGCAACCTCTTTTTTTACAGTGTCGGTTGTCATTATAGCTTCGGCAGCAAGGGCGCTGTTGTCACCAAGGCCGCCCACCAGCTCAGGCATACCATTTAAAATAGGCTCGATGCTAAGCGGCTGACCAATAACGCCTGTTGAGGCAATAATAATATCATTTTCACTAATGCCAAGTTCGTTTGCGGTAATTTGGCTCATTTTTTGGGCAACCTGTATTCCGTCGGCATTGCATGTGTTTGCATTGCCGCTGTTGCATACCATTGCCTGAGCATAGCCGTTAGCAATGTGATTTTGGGTAACAAAAATAGGTGCTCCCTTTACAAGATTTGTTGTGTATACTGCAGCTGCAGCTGCTCTTTTTTCACTCACTATAAGAGCTAAATCCCTTTTGGTACGATTTTTGCGAATACCGCAATGAATACCATTTGCTTTAAATCCTTTTGCGGCACAAACACCGCCTTTTATTATTTTCATATTATTTCTCCTATATGTCAAGTCCTGCGGTTATATCCGCACCCATACTGATATTCATACATTCGATAGCAGCCCCCGACGCACCTTTGCCAAGGTTGTCGTACACAGCTACCAGTATAATTCTGTCATCATTTCCGTAAACGGCAACATTCATACAATCTTTAAGCTTTAGTTTGTTGCTGTTTATAAATCCGTCATTTGCAAGCTGTTCATCATATTTAACCATAGGGCCCAGATATTTTTGTGCATACACTTTTTTAATGTCTTCAATTGTGTATCCTTTGTTTAGCTGCTGCTTAAACAAAGGAACTGTTACCTGCATACCACTGTAAAAATTTGAAACTATGGGGCAAAAAACAGGTGCATTGTCTATCCCCGATATTGCCGCCATCTCTTTGAGATGTTTATGTTGCTGAGCAATTGCGTACTGGCGCGGTGCTTTTGTATAATCGCCAGGTTGCTGCTCATATTCGGCAATCATTTTTTTGCCGCCGCCGCTGTACCCGGTGAGCGAATGGCAGGTCAAAAGCGCATCCTTTGGCAAAATGCCTGCCTCAACAAGTGGGTACACAAGGGCAATAAATCCACTTGCATGACACCCCGGAACTGCAATTCGCTTAGAACTTTTACAAGCGTTATAATGCTTGTCACTAAGTTCAGGAAAGCCGTATGTCCAGCCTGGCTCTGTCCTGTGAGCAGTAGATGTGTCAAACACAACAACATCAGGGTTGTCTATAAGCAAAACCGATTGTTTTGCCGCCTCATCGGGCAAACACAAAAACGCAATGTCGCAGTTGTTTAGCAGTTTCTTTTTTTCATCAATATCTTTGCGTTTGTCTTCATCTATTTTTATTATCTGTATATCATTTCTTAATTCGAGGCGTTCCCTTATACGGAGCCCTGTTGTGCCACTGGAGCCATCTATAAATACTTTTTTCATAAAAGACTACCTCCTGGTAAAAATATTTCCCTATTATAATATGATTGTATTATACAACAACAAGTTATAAAAATCAATAGCTTTTTGCATAATTATACAATTTGTATACGCTTTTTAACTAAAATCCTTTTATTTTATCTATATTTTACATAGGTGCTTGCATAATTATTCGATTATTTGTGAATATATACATTGTTTATGCATTTGTATCTGCCTTAGCCGAAAGTTACCGAAATTACGCCGTTTCAGGCGGGTTCGGATTACTCTCTTTCGGCTAGATAAAAATGCGAAGTACCAACCGATACTTCGCACATATTATTTAAAAACTTTTTTGTAAAATTTGAGCAAATATGTAATTACAAATGATGAAATTACAACCGATACAAGTTCCTGCAGCAGCCTTGGCAGGTAAAATGCCGCAAACCCCAGTTTGCCGAGTGCAGGAATAAATGCTATTAATATATAGGTGTTAACAGTGGTTACAAGTACATCCGAAATGAGCAAAGTTACAAATATTCTTATATATTGTTTCGCAAAAAGCGTTCCATATTTTTTTTGCAACAAAATGCTTGCCGCATAAGCCAAAAATCCAATTACGCACACAGCATACATTCCATATGTAAAATAAGCCGTTTTACTGCCAAATCCGTTAATTATGCTGCCCCACAGGCTTTGGGGTAACAAGTATGAAAATATATGGTTTGCACCGCCAACAATTCCCATACATAATACAAAAATTAAATATGCTTTGCTTATTGCACTTGCCGAAACCTTTTTTAAATATTTGTAAATAATTGCTGTAATTGCACTGCCCGATGCAGCAGTAATAGTCAACGGAAATATATATGCTCCCTCAGGCTTTAGCACATATCCAAAAAAGTCGTTAAGGCCGCTGACAAGCGCCCCATACACAGGCCCAAACAAAAATGCAGGTATTTTGGTAAAAAAGCCCGAAATGCCAAGCCGCATACCTGTGCCTCCGCCCATATAAACCATATAGCTAAAATTGCGAAGCACAAGGCCAAGTGCCAAAAACATAGCACACTGAACAATAATTTTGGTAGAATTATTTTTTTGCATTAAAAAAACCCCTTTCGTTTTCAGGGGCTGTTACAGGTATAAGTATAAAGTGTAACAGCGGATGAAATGCCAATCTTAGTTTGCAGACTCTACTCCCATTCTGCACAGTCCCCATAGTTTTATATGAGGATTTGGCACATGCTCTGATACATTAAATTATATCACAAATGTTTGATTTTGTAAACTGCTTTTGCATTGTTTTTTGTAATTTGTGCAAATTCTTGTGTTGATATACCACGCAGTTGTGCAATTTTTTGGCACACATGCTTTACATACACAGGGCAGTTGCGTTTGCCTCGGTTAGGCTCAGGAGCAAGGTACGGAGAGTCAGTTTCTATAACAATCCTGTCATTTGGCACATACTTTGCCACTTCAACAAGATTGAGCGCATTTTTAAAAGTTACAGGCCCCGCAATAGAAATATAAAAGCCCATATCAAGCAATATTTTTGCGCTCTCTTTGCTGCCAGAGTAGCAATGGATTATGCCATCGTGTGCATCTGATGATTTTAGTACATTTATTGTGTCCTCCATAGCATCACGGGAGTGCACAACTATTGGCATATTGTTGCGCTTTGCAACATCTATCTGTGCCTCAAACCAATATCTCTGACATTCACGGCTCGGGCTGTCGTCAAAGTGGTAATCAAGCCCTATTTCGCCCAGAGCCACAACCTTTGGCCGAGTGAGCATTTGTTGTATTTTGCTAAGTGCTGTGTCATCAAGCTTGCCAACATCGGCAGGATGTACGCCAACTGCAGCATAAACACATTCATATTTATTTGCAAGTTCAATTGCTGCCTCAGAGCTGTGTATATCGTAGCCAATTTCGGTAAATGCACAAATTTGGTTTTGTTTAAGCGACATTATAAACTCGTGTCTGTCCTCGTCAAAGCGGCGGTCATTTACATGAGCGTGTGTATCAAAAAACATATACTTACATTCCTTTCGTTGTGAGCGTGGCACAAATAATGGATGAAACAAAGTATAGTTACACTTTATTTCATCCATAACATTTATTTGTCAGCTGATTTTTGAACCGTCGGGCATATCATCACTGTCGGGTGTAATCAGCGACAGGCCTTTGCCGTCGGATGAAGCCAAAATCATACCCTCGCTGAGCACACCGCGCAGCTTAACAGGCTTAAGGTTTGTAACAACTGCAACCTTTTTTCCTATCATTTGCTCGGGGGTGTAGTGCTCTGCAATGCCTGATACAATCTGCCTTACCTCACTTCCTATTTTAATTTGCGAAACAAGCAGCTTTTTTGCACCGTCAACAGGCTTACATTCGAGCACCTTGCCCACTTTAAGCTCAATTTTTGCAAAATCATCTATTGTAATTTCGGGTGTTTTGTCTTGCTCTTGAGCCTCATGCTCTGCAGGCTTAAATATATCATTTGCAACCTCTTCAAGCTTTTTGGCCTCGTCAAGGCGGGCAAAAAGCGGAGTTGCCTGACCAACACAAATTGTACCCTCATCGGTAAATGCAAGTGCCTCATAATCACGAACGGATGCATTTATCTGCTGGAGGATTTTTTCGCTTGTTTCGGGCATAAACGGAGCAATTAAAACACCTATAAATCTTATGGCTTCACATAGGTTGTACAAAACGGTTTTAAGCCTTAAAAGCTTTGCCTCATCCTTTGCAAGAGCCCATGGCATAGTTTCGTCAATGTATTTGTTGCTGCGTCTTGCAAGGGCAATAATGCTTTCTATTGCATCTGCTGTTTTAAACTTGTTCATAAGGTCGGTAACACTTTTTTTGCACTCGCCGCATTCTGCCTTAAGCTCGCTGTCAACATCCTCAAAAACACAAGGATTTGTAATTGAACCGCCAAAATATTTGTTAATCATTGCAACAGTTCTGTTTACAAGATTGCCAAGAGTGTTTGCAAGGTCTGCATTGTATCTTGAAATAATTGTTTCAAGAGTGATGGTGCCGTCCTGAGCAAATGGCATTTCGCGCAGCAAATAATATCTTATGGCATCAACGCCAAAGTGACGCACCAAATCGTCTGCGTACATTACATTGCCTTTTGATTTGCTCATTTTGTCATTGCCCGAAAGCAGCCACGGGTGGCCAAATATCTGCTTTGGTAACGGCTCGCCCAGTGCCATAAGCATAATAGGCCAGTATATTGTGTGAAAACGCAAAATATCCTTGCCTATAATATGAACATTTGCGGGCCAGTACTTGTTGTAAAGTTCGCCTTTTTCATCTACATTATAGCCAAGAGCGGTTATATAATTTGAAAGAGCATCTATCCATACATATATAACATGATTTTGGTCAAAGGTAACGGGCACACCCCATTTAAATGACGAGCGTGACACACACAAATCCTGAAGTCCTGGTTTTAAAAAGTTGTTTACCATTTCTTTTTTGCGGGATTCGGGCTGAATAAACTCAGGATTGTCCTCAATGTACTTCATAAGTCTGTCCTGATATTTGCTCATTTTAAAGAAATAAGCTTCCTCATTTGTTTTGGAAACAGGGCGTCCGCAATCGGGGCAGCAACCGTCTGTTATCTGAGTGTCGGTAAAAAATGATTCACAAGGCACGCAGTACCAGCCTGTATACTCACTTTTGTAAATGTCACCCTGATCGTACAGCTTTTTAAATATCTTTTTAACTGCCTCTTCATGATAGTCGTCGGTTGTACGAATAAATTTGTCATAGCTTGTGTTCATAAGGTTCCAGATGTCTTTAATCTGACCTGCAACATTGTCAACATACTGTTTGGGACTGATGCCGCATTGTTTTGCAATATCCTCTATTTTTTGGCCGTGTTCATCGGTACCTGTCAAAAAAAACACATCGTTGCCAATCATTCTTTTAAATCTTGCTATTGCATCGGTAAGCACAATTTCATAAGTGTTGCCTATGTGAGGCTTACGGGAGGTATATGCAATAGCGGTAGTTATATAAAATTTTTCTTTTTCCATTAATGTCAATCCTTCCCAACATAATTATACATAATATATCATACCATTTTTATCACAATTTTACAAGTATTTTGTTGACCTTTTTTTGATAATATGGTACAATCGTAAAAAATAGCGTAACAGTATTCAACCTAACAAAAGGAGTATAAATATGAACCACAGAGAAAAAGCCAGAGATTTGTTTGTACAAGGATATAACTGTTCTCAAGCAGTTGTTGCTGCATATTGCGATGTTACAGGGCTCGATTTTGAAACAAGCCTCAAAATTTCATCATCATTTGGTGCAGGTATGGGCAAAATGCGCTCTGTATGCGGCGCAGTAACAGGTATGTTTATTGTGGCAGGGCTGCTTTGGGGCAACATCGACCCCGACACCGCCTCCAAGGAAAAGCACTACACCCTAATTCAGCAAATGGCACAGCGCTTTAAAGATGAACACAATACAATTGTGTGTATGGAGCTGCTAAAAAACTTAAAAACCGACACCGCACCAAAGCCCGACGAGCGCACGGAGGATTACTACAAAGTCCGCCCTTGCGTAAGGTTTGTAGAGTGTGCATGTGATATACTTGATGACATAATAAAAGGTTGCTGCAAATAAGCAGCAACCTTTTATTATGAATTTCAAACTCAATTCATCTTGCCCGACGGCGTACAGAGGTACGCCGAGAGGCGAGGTTTGTGCATAACAAAAAGGCATAAAATAAAAAGAAAAGCATATAAAAGATATGCTTTTTTTCAAAATTAATTAAAATTAATGTTATTAACACATATATAGTTAGACATGGATGCCTTTTTGTGCTGCGAACTATTTTTTCATCTCACGCCAAGAAATACAGAAGTCCCTACTTTATTGTAGGGACTCTGTATTTTAAAATTATGCAATTTTGTTAAGTTTAAGTGACAACTGAGATTTCTTTCTTGCTGCTGTGTTTTTGTGGAGAATACCTTTTGCAACAGCCTGATCAATTTTTTTGAATGCAAGTTTGCAAGCCTCTGTAGCTTTTGCTACATCTTTTTCAGCTATGCAAGCTTCAAATTTTTTAATGCAAGTTTTAAGGTTTGATTTGATCATCTGATTTCTGAGTGTCTTAGTTTTGATAACCAAAACTCTTTTCTTAGCAGATTTAATGTTAGGCATAATTTCACCTCCGTTGTTTAATAGTCAACTTTTAGAATTATAACACAAATCATTTCCAAAAGTCAATAGTAATTTTTTATTTTGTTAAAATTGTTTCGTCAGGATTAACATATATGGTATTGTAATTTACATATATAACCATACCGGGTTTTGCACCTGCCGGTTTTTTTACATTTTTAACCTCCGTATAGTCAACCGGCACATTTTGCCCCCCTCTTGCTTTGCTGTAATATGCCGCAAGGGTTGCCGCTTCAATGTAAGTACTATCGGGTACATTTTGTGCATCGGTTGTTTTAACTATTACATGAGAGCCGTGTATAAGCTTTGTATGAAACCACAAATCTGTGCTTCGGCTCAGCTTTAATGTGACATAATCATTTTGCATATTGTTTTTGCCAACATAAATATCGTAGCCGTCACTGCTTATAAAATGCATAGGTGTAGGTGCTGACGGCTTTTTATTCTTTTTAAGTTTATCCCTTTTTCGCAAATACTTTTGCTCTATAAGCTCATCGCGAATTTGATTAATTTCGGTTATAGTTTCTACATTTAATATAGCTGCCTGTACAGATTCAAGATACTCTATTTCCTGCTCGTTGATTTTTTTCTGTTTTTGAGTTTCTATTTCCGCTGTTTTGTCTTTGTTGTACCGCTTGTAATATTTTTGGGCATTTTGTGATGGAGTTAAGTCCTTTTTTAAAGGAATATATATTTTTTCGAGGCTTTCGGAGTAAAAATTCTCTACCTCAATGCTTTCCATTCCCTGAACTATACGGTAAATGTTGGCGGTTATAAGGTCGCCGTATAATTTGTATTTTTCTCTCTTTGCAACCTTTACAAGAGTTTCGTTTTGAATTTGCAGCTTTTTGCGGCAACGGTCAATATTGTTGTTTACAAATTTTAAAAGATCGGAGCTTTTTTGCCACATCGCCTCTTTGGCTGCCTTTTTGCCGTAAAAGCCGTCAAGTGCCTCGCTCATTGTGTCGTATTTTTCACTCAGTGCAAGTGTTTCGTAAAGAGAAATATCAACCCCCGTAAAGTCCATCATTTTTCCGCTTTGTAAATTGGTTAGCACAGTAGGCTTAAATTCACCTGCTCTTATTTTGTCAAACATATAAACAAAGCATCTTGCAATTCTGTCAATTACAGCCTCCCCAACATCGCACCCTCTTGTGTCACAGCTGCCTGTGGCTCTGTATACAACCTCCGATGCAACAACGGGGCTTATGCCCGAATAAGCGTTCATAAGCATATTTTTAAGTTCTGTTTCACCGTTATCAAGCACAGACACTACATCATTTTCATCTGCTTTGAGAGGATTCCTTTTGCCCTGAGATGGCGGAAGTTCATACATAAGCCCAGGGAGCACCTGACGCACGGAGCTTACAGTTATGTCAATATGATATATGCTGTCAAGAATTTTCCCCGATGTATCGGTAAGGATAATGTTGGAATGTTTTCCCATTATTTCTATAATAAGAGTCTTTATCCCCTTAAAGCCCAGTTCATCTGTTGACTCTATGTTCATTCTTATTATTCTTTCAAAATCAACCTGCTCAAACCCCACTATTTTGCCGCCCGAAAGGTGCTTTCGTAAAAGCATACAAAACATAGGAGGCGAGGTTGGATTTTCTTTTGTTACATTTGTAATGTGAACTCTTGGAAACGAAGGATTTGCACACAAAAGAAGCTTGTAATTGCCACCGAGAGACCGGATGTGCATCACAATTTCACTTCGCTCGGGCTGATGGATTTTGTCCACCCTGCCGCCTTTAAGCTTATTATTCAGTTCATTTACAAGACAATTTATTGTTATTCCGTCAAAAGGCATTTAAGTAACCTCCGCAAATCAGATATTTATCTTAAGATAAACTTACAAATTAAGTTAATTATAACACAAAAAAATTAATTAATACAGGTAATATTTTAAAAAAATACAAAAAATATTGAAATACATAAATTTTTGTGGTATAATTGCACTATATGTTTATAAAACAAAACTTTTTAAAAATTACAGGAGGTACAATATGGCCGGTAAATTTAAAACCATGGATGGTAACACCGCTGCGGCACACTGCGCGTATGCCTTTACAGAAGTTGCTGCCATCTACCCTATTACACCATCATCAACTATGGCCGAATATGTAGACCAATGGGCTGCCAATGGTCAAAAAAACATTTTTGGACAAACTGTTGAAGTTGTTGAAATGCAGTCTGAAGCAGGTGCAGCAGGTGCTGTACACGGCTCACTTCAGGCAGGTGCGCTCACAACAACATTTACTGCATCACAGGGCTTGCTTCTTATGATACCAAACATGTACAAAATTGCAGGTGAACTTTTACCTACAGTTTTCCATGTAAGTGCAAGAGCAATTGCTGCTCACGCTCTTAACATCTTTGGTGACCATCAAGACGTTATGGCATGCCGCCAGACCGGTTTTGCAATGCTTGCTTCAGGTTCCGTTCAGGAAACAATGGACCTTGGCGGTGTAGCACACCTTGCTGCAATTAAAGGAAGAGTTCCATTTGTTCACTTTTTTGATGGCTTCAGAACATCGCACGAAATTCAAAAAATCGAAGTTATGGATTATGCCGACCTTGAAAAACTGGTTGACAAAGATGCTGTAAAAGCATTTAAGGATAACGCTCTTAATCCTGAGCACCCCGTACTTCGCGGTACTGCTCAAAACTCCGACATCTACTTCCAGGGCAGAGAGGTTGCAAACAAGTATTACGAGGCAGTTCCTGATATTGTTGCAGACTATATGAGCGAAATCACAAAAATCACAGGCAGAGAGTACAAGCCGTTTAATTACTACGGTGCTCCCGACGCAACAAAAGTTATTGTTGCTATGGGCTCTGTTTGCGAAACAATAGAAGAAACTGTTGACTACCTTATGGCTAAGGGTGAAAAGGTTGGTGTTATCAAAGTTCACCTGTACAGACCTTTCAGTGCAAAATACTTTTTTGATATATTGCCAAAAACAGTAGAAAAAATTGCAGTTCTCGACAGAACAAAAGAGCCTGGCTCACTTGGTGAACCTCTTTATCTTGATATCTGCAATCTCTTTTACGGCAAAAATAATGCTCCTGTTATTGTTGGCGGCAGATATGGTCTTGGTTCTAAAGACACTACACCTACACAAATTGTTGCAGTATACAACAACCTCAAAAAAGATGAACCTAAAAACGGATTTACAATTGGTATAGTAGATGATGTTACAAACACATCTCTCGAGCTCCCCGAAAAAGTTACTTCTGCTCCTGAGGGTGCTACATGCTGTAAATTCTGGGGCTTTGGTTCGGACGGTACAGTTGGTGCAAACAAAGATGCTATCAAAATTATAGGTGACAACACCGACCTTTATGCGCAAGCTTACTTTGATTATGACTCAAAAAAATCAGGCGGCATCACAATGTCACACTTGCGTTTTGGTAAAAAGCCTATCAAATCAACTTACCTTCTCGACTCTGCTGACTATATTGCATGTCACAAGCCTGCATATATCCATCAGTACGACATTTTAGAAGGGCTTAAAGACGGAGGCACATTCCTGCTCAACTGTGTATGGGGTGTTGATGAGCTCGACGAAAAAATCCCTGCAAAAATGAAGAGATACATTGCTGAGCACAACATCAACTTCTATATAATCAACGCTGTTGATGTTGCAGTTAAAGTTGGACTTGGGGCTACCAGAATTAATATGGTTACACAGAGTGCATTTTTTAAACTTGCTAATGTTATCGACTTTGACCACGCTGTTGAGCTTATTAAAGATGCTATCAAAAAGACATACGGCAAAAAAGGTGACGAAATAGTTAAAATGAACTGCGATGCAGTTGACGGCGCCATTGACGCTCTTATCAAAGTTGATGTTCCATCAAGCTGGAAAGATGCAAAAGACGAACAAGTTAAAAATAATAACAGACCTGAATTTATTACAAAAATTGTTGACCCTGTTAACGCTCAGGCGGGCAACAAGCTCCCTGTAAGCACATTCCTCGGAATGGAAGACGGTACCTTTGAAGTTGGTACTTCAAGATACGAAAAACGCGGTGTAGCAGTAAATGTTCCTGTATGGAATATTGACAAATGTATTCAGTGTAACCAGTGTTCACTCGTTTGTCCTCACGCAGCAATCCGCCCTGTTCTTCTTAACGAACAAGAAGCCGCTAACAAGCCTAGTGAATTTGCTACAAAAAATGCAACAGGCTTTAACGGTATGCAGTTCAGAATCCAGGTGTCACCGCTTGACTGTCTTGGCTGCGGCGTTTGTGCTCAGGTTTGCCCTGCTAAGGAAAAAGCTCTTGTAATGACTCCGTTTGACCAGGTTGAAAAAGAAGCTTCAAACTGGGAATATGCAATGAGTGTTTCTCCAAAACAGAGTGACATAGATATTACCAAAAACATCAAAAACTCACAGTTTGCTCAGCCTATGCTCGAATTTTCGGGTGCATGTGCAGGTTGTGGCGAAACACCTTATATCAAGCTTATTACTCAGCTTTTTGGCGACAGAATGATGGTAGCAAATGCTACAGGCTGTACTTCAATCTGGGGTGGTTCTGCTCCTTCAATGCCATACTGCAAAAATGCAGAGGGCAAAGGTCCTGCATGGGCTAACTCGCTGTTTGAAGACAACGCTGAATTTGGCCTTGGTATGGTTAAGGGCGTTAACAAAATTAGGGAAACACTTGCTTTAAAAATGGCAGCAATTATGGATAAGGTTGACGCCGAACTTGCAGATGCATTTAAAGCATGGATTGAAGGCAAAGACAATGCCGATGCATCAAAAGCTGCTGCAAAAGCAATTATCGCTCTTATTGATAAAGCCGATAAATCTATCCCCGAAATTAAAGAAATTGCTGAAAGAACAGACTTCCTCGTTAAGAGGTCTAACTGGGCGTTCGGCGGTGACGGCTGGGCTTATGATATCGGTTACGGCGGTCTTGACCATGTTATTGCATCAGGTGAAGACATTAATATTTTTGTTGTAGATACCGAAGTTTACTCAAATACTGGCGGTCAATCATCAAAAGCTACACCTACAGGTGCTGTTGCAAAATTTGCAGCTGCAGGTAAACGCACTAAGAAAAAAGACCTTGGTATGATTGCTACAACATACGGTTATGTATATGTAGCTCAGATTGCTCTTGGTGCTGATATGAATCAAGCTCTCAAAGCAATTAAGGAAGCCGAAGCATATCCGGGCCCATCGCTCATTATTGCTTACGCTCCATGTATCAACCACGGTATTAAAGTTGGTATGGCTAACACAATCTCGGAGGAAAAGAAGGCCGTTGCTACAGGTTACTGGCACCTTTGGAGATACAATCCGCTTCTTGCAGAGGAAGGTAAAAATCCATTTACACTCGACTCTAAAGAACCTACAGGTACAATTTCGGAATTCCTTGACGGCGAAAACCGATACCTCATGCTCAAAAAGCAGTATCCTGACATTGCAGAAAAACTGTTTACACAGGCCGAAAAAGACTTGGCAAGCAGATATGCAACATACAAAAGAATGGCTCAGGATTAATTGTGTTAACACATTTTAAGTTTGACTTTGGCTTTGGCAAAAATATTTTTGCCAAAGCCAAAATATTTTTTAAATTTACGAATATATTTATATACTGATATCCCAAATAACACAACAAATGCATTATTATAATAATTAAATGACTTTGAAAATTACCCTTGAACTCAGTGAAAGGATTGATATATAATTATGAAAGAAATTTCGGGCTATGTTAAAAACAAGTACATAATAATAGCTGTAATAAGCATTGTTGTAATTACACTTACAGCAGGTATTATTGCATATGGCAGCCTTATTGTATCTGACAGTGCCGTTACAAGCGGCGTAACTGCAAATGGCATAGATTTGTCGGGTTGCACATTGGAGCAGACTTCAAAAATCCTTACGGAAAGCTTTGCTGTTGACGAAAGTATGCAAATACCATTTAAATGTGAGGATGTTGAATTTATTATTACTGCAGCACAGATAAACTTGGTTTGCGATGTTGATGAAATGGCACAAAAAGCGTATAACACTGGCAAAGAAGGCAACTTGTTTGTGCGTATATTTGATGCATACAAAGCAAAGCTTTTTGGCACAGACATTTTGCCAATATACAGCTGTGACAGCTCTATGCTACTTGCAGCAATAGACCAACAGCTTGGCAACAAGGTTACACCTGCAACTCAGTACAGCGTCAAAACAGGTACAAACAAAATTATTGTAACAAACGGAGCAGGCGGAAGGGGTATTTCACAAACTGATGTTGCACTTTGTATTTGTCAAGATATGCTTGACGGCAAAATAGACAACACCATTACCCTTACTATAAAAGACATACCTGCCCAGCCTATTAATATAGATGAATTTGTTGCTACATACACAAGAGATGCAAAAAACGCCGAATACCACGAGGAAAACGGAGAGTACATATTTACCCCCGAAGTTGAAGGCATAAGCTTTGACAAACAAATTGCTGCGCAAATTATAGAGGCAAACAGAGCAAACACACAGCCCTACGAAATACCTGCAACAGTTACAATTCCTGATGTAACTGTTAAGCAATTGCAAAGCAAATTTGCAACAGATACTCTCTCTAAATATTCTACAAGCTATGCTTCGAGCGATGCAAACCGTGCCTCCAACGTGGCACTTGCTGCATCAAAAATAAACGGATATGTGCTCAACCCGGGGCAGAGGTTTTCCTTTAACACAGTTGTAGGCCCTCGTACTGCCGCTACAGGCTTTAAGGTTGCACACGTTTACGAAGGCGACAAGATTGTAGACGGTATGGGCGGCGGAATATGTCAGGTAAGCTCAACCCTTTACAACGCAGTGGTGCTTGCCGACCTCAAAATTGTTTACCGCCTCAATCACTCAATGCCTGTAAGCTATGTGCCGCGCGGCAGAGATGCAACAGTTTCGTACGGGACTATTGATTTTGTTTTTGAAAACAACAAAAAATACCCTGTTACAATTGTTGCAACAACAGCAAGCAGGGTGCTTACAATAGCAGTAAAGGGCGTTGACGAATCCGAAGGAGTCACAATAGATATAACCACCCAAAATGCAGGTTACACACCATTTTCAACAACAGAAGTTACAGACCAAAGCCTTAAACCAGGCGAAACAAAGGTTGTAAAAGAAGGGTCAAACGGCAGTATTGTTAATGCTTTTAAGGTGTACAAAAAAGACGGCAGCATAATAAAAACAGAATATCTTGCAAAAAGCACATATATACCTGTTACAAAGGTTGTACACAAAGGGCCTCAAATACAACAAGAGCCAAATGATGAAACACCGCAAGTTCCTGAGCAGACACAACCCGAAACAAATGTTCCATCTGAACCCGAACCCCCGCAGAGCGAGGGGCCTCATCAGAGCGAGGGGCCTCAGCCCAGCGAGCAGCCTGAGCAGTTGCCCGAACAATCTGTTGATTCATCCGAGGTGCAACAAAGTGAGCATACGCAGGAGGCATCAGGCACAATTACCGACGAGGAGCAAACACAGCCTCACGATGCTGCAACGGTTGATGTATCTGCACAGCTTGACCAGGATATCGAAGTGTTGCAATAACAATATTTTATATAAAAACATATGTGATTTTACCCAAAATAAAATGGGGGTGTAAAAAATCTTAACGATTTTTTACACCCTCATTTTTAGTTGCATTTATTTTAAACTCTTTTTACTTCGTCTGACACAAGCTGCATTATGTTTGTATAAACATCGTTTACATTGCTCTTAAGGTGCTGTGCGGCTTTTTTTGCAGTTTCCTTGTCACCAATATACACATCAAGCTTAAGCATGGTAACATTGTTTTCTATTATATTAAGCACTACTGCGTATTCATTTTCATTTATAGCATAATAGTCTGTTGATATTTCATTTGCAACATTTGCTTTTTGATTTACATCCTTTACATATTGTAAAAGACGCTCTCTTATGCTAAAAGGAATTTTAGTTTCAAAAAAACCTATTGTTTCCTCGCCTGATGGATTAAGGCTGTACACCCGTTCACCCTCAATTTCAATATCGGCAAGGTCACCTACCTCAATAAGATTGCGTATATACAGTTCCAAATCAAAATAATTCATATCAACAACAGACGAAATTATATAGTCAAGCAATGTATATGTTGCACTTGTTTTTAAATTGTATATAACATAAAGCACTATTAGCTTCATTTCATATTCACTTGGTTTATACATTGTTTTCATATATAAAACTCCTTGTATCAAATCGATTAATTATACAAAATGGTGCGGCAAAGGCCGCACCATTTTTAACTACTCTACAATAAAAGGTGCAAGTTCTGCTAAAAATTGAGTAGTGTCTTCGGTATGAGCACAAACAGAAATAGGCTTTGTAAGGTCAAGACTGTAAATACCCATAATAGATTTTGCATCAATCACATATCTGCCTGATATAAGGTCAATATCAAAATCATACTTATTTACAAGGTTAACAAGATTTTGTACATCTTTAATTGAGCTGAGCATAATTTTTGTTGTCATAAATTTGTACCTCCGTTTATTAGTATATACATATAATATACCTTTTTACTCAAATTGTCAATTAATTTCCAACATATGAAATATAATTGAAAAAATTTAAAAAAGTATTGACAAAGTTATTTACGGATGTTACAATATATTTGTAATCAATACAATATTGTAATCATTACATTTAATTAAAGGAGTTGATATAAATGACATCAGCACAAGTTTTATTGAGCAACAACATACGCCCGTCGATGCCAAGAGTAATGATTTACGATTACCTTAAAAATCATCGCACACACCCTACTGCTGATGAAATTTATTCGGCACTTGTGCCTATGGCACCCACCCTGTCAAAAACAACGGTATATAATACAGTAAAGCTTTTGACAAACGCAGGAATTATTAAAATGATTACAATTGAAGAGCAACAGGCAAGGTTTGACGCTTGTACCGATTTGCACGGACACTTTTTGTGCAGCTGCTGCGGCAAGGTTTACGATTTTGACACAAAAAAGCCTGACTCAAATTTACCAAATGGCTTTAAAGTGCAAACAATAGAAGTTTTTTATACAGGCACATGCCAAAGCTGTACCAAATGACAAATTGTATTTTAAAATTTTATTTATAAAGGAGAAAAATTATGAAAAAATATGTATGTTCAGTATGTGGTTATGTTCACGAAGGCGACAGTGCACCTGAAAAGTGCCCTGTATGTAAAGTTCCTGCCGAAAAATTTAAAGAGATGGCAGAGGGTGCAGCGCTTGCTGCAGAACACGAATACGGTGTTTATGCAAAAACTGTTAAAAACAATCCTGATATCAGCGAAGAGGATAAAAAATATATTTTTGAACAGCTTATGGCAAACTTTAATGGCGAATGTGCCGAGGTTGGTATGTACCTGTGTATGGCAAGAATTGCACACAGAGAGGGCTACCCCGAAGTTGGTCTTTACTGGGAAAAGGCTGCTTTTGAAGAAGCAGAGCACGCTGCAAAATTTGCTGAACTCCTCGGCGAAGATTTGGAGCCTAATATGAAAGCTACAACAAAAGATAATCTTAAATGGAGAGTTGACTGTGAATATGGCGCAACACAAGGCAAATTTGACCTTGCAAGCTGCGCAAAGAAAAATGGTCTTGACGCTATACACGATACTGTGCACGAAATGGCGCGCGACGAGGCTCGGCATGGTAGAGGTTTAGAAGGTCTCTTAAACCGCTATTTTAAATAAGATTAGATACAAATAAATACGATTTGATACAGGGGTTGAGGTTTCTCAACCCCTGTTTTTATGCGATTTTTAGGTGTGAATGTTTCGTGTACTTCCTGGTCACGAAACTATGGTGAATTTTTGTGTTCAAAAATGATGATTTAAGGGCAAATAAGGGATATACAAGGGAAAGAAATTTTTACGATGAATTTTCTTGTGTCTTCCCTTATTTTACTTTCAAATACAGTTATATCAAGGTTTTTAGGACTTCTGTATAATGTGAATAAGGGAAACCTTAATATGTTACAGGAGGATTTATTATGAAAGGAAGTATCAGAAGAAAGGGAAAAACATGGTCGTATCGGGTGTATGTGAGCACAGTTGACGGTCAGAACAAACAAATCGAAAAAGGCGGTTTCAAAACTAAAAAGGATGCAGAACTTGCACTAACGAAGTTTGTAAATGACTATGAGGAAACGGGTGTTTATCCTGAAAACAAGAAGATAACCTTTAATGAGGTTTATGAAGAGTTTATTGAACTTGAGGGTAAACTGACAAGAGCTTATGCAACGCTAAAAAAGTATGATTCTATGTATCGGAATCATTTTAAACCTGCCTTCGGTGATTTCTATATGTATGCGGTTACACAAAAAGCTCTTGAAAGATTTGTAAATGAAAAGAGTGAAAAATACAGCGAGGAATTTGTAAAGGGATTATTCAAAACGTTAAAATGCATTTTTGATTATGCCTACAGAAAAAGATATATGAAACACAACATCTTTGACGATGTTCTTCCACCACCTGATCCAAGGCATGTTGGTGAGATTAAAGTTTATACACCGGATGAATTATCTGTTATGTATAAACGACTTGAAAGCACAAATGTAAGAATACCATTCTACATTGCCCTCAATACCGGACTTAGAGAAAGCGAATGTATGGGGCTTAGATGGAATGATGTAAACTTTGAAAAGAGAACGATAAGTGTTAACAAACAACTTTTGTATCAGGATAGGAAATGGTGCTTCTGCCCACTTAAAACCAAGAACTCTTATAGAACCATAAACATATCAGATAACTTCGTGAAATTCTTAAAGGAATTAAAAGAACAACAAATAAAAAATAAGAACCTCTATGGCGGGGGATATAAAAGAAACTTTGTCACCGAAAGACTTCATAAGAATAAAGAAAACTATATTGAGGTGAATGACTTAATCAATGTAAAAGAAAATGGTGAGATGCTGACGCATAACAGTATTAAATTTTTAGCAAGAATAATAAGAGATGATTTACATATACCCTTTAAGTTTCATAATCTTCGTCATACATACGCAACTATATTAGCAGAAAGCGGAATAAGTCCACGATATGTACAAGAAATGTTAGGGCACTCGAAACTTGAATTCACATTGAAGTATTATACACACATAACCGGGCATATGGCAGACATGGCGAGAATGGCGATAGATGACGTACTTTCAAACTTACAACTAAATAAGTAATTATAATTATATGTATAATTAACTTGACAAAAGTAATTACTTTTGATACAATAATGATGGTGTATTGCATAAGGGAGGTGCTACCTAGTGGCTCATAAGAAAAAAAAGATTGCTATTGACTTTCATCCGATAACAGAGTTTTTACGTGGACAAGCATCTAAAATTTTTGATGATGTGGTTAATGAAGATAAAGTCGTCATAGTTAATAAACATAGTAAACCTCATAATGTTATTATTTCATACGAGCGTTATGTGAGGTTGCTAAATGAAGATGCGGACATTTAGTTAATGCAAAAGCAATAAGAATTGTTTGGACATTATATTTCATATAGATAAAAGAAAGGATGTAACTAAAATGGCAAAGAAAAAAATTGAAATGAAAAAAGATATTTTAGATAAAGTGTTAAATGATATTTATATGCCGACGTATTCGAAGGAAATAGTAAACAAAAATCTTGAAGAGGATGTAGATGATTGTGTTAAAAAAATTCTAGAGCCTATTTTTGGTAGTTGTGTTACAGGAAAGAAGACGGGCAATAAAAGTATTGATACCAAAATTCCGGCTTGGCATGGTGAAACAGGTTCAGGTAAGCCTGATGTTATGATATATAATTACTTTGGCGATAATGAAATCTCATTAATCATCGAAGATAAGAACTTTACATCACCAGAAGACCCAACTCCGCAGGCAATACATTATGCAGGAGTAGGAAATATTATAAAAAAACCTATAAGAGTAATTATTGGGAATGCTCCTTCAAAAAAAATTGATGTTAAGGTATTAACAATGGAAGGTTATAAATCTCTTGTCCTCAATGGATCTAAGGTAGAAGGTTTTATTGGGAAAGAAATGCTGGAGCTTATATATAGTAATCCTAACATAAATGAATTTGTATTAACGGAATTTGTTGAAAAAAATTTACACAAAAAGATTTTCACAATATTATTAACAAATTAAAAACACTATATCGACAAATTCCGGAAATTCAGAATAATGATGATTTATCAATTAATTTTACTGTTTCGTTTATTGCATTAAAAATGATTATGGAAAAACAGAAGAAAAAGTGGGATGATATAACTAATCCCGATGATATTAAAAATGAAGTAGATAAAATTATTGGCAGAAAAGCTAATTCTACTTTAAAGAAAAAATATCAAGATATTTTTATAATGGTAGATAAAGATGATAATGTTAAGTTTAATTTTAAAAACATTATAGATGCCATAGATATTAGAGAAAATGGTGAAGATATTATACCCGAAAAGTCTGTCTTAATGGGCATTCATAGTAGCTTGAGCGAAATTCCAGAAAAAGATTTATCAATTGATTTGTTTGGAGAAGTTTATGAATGTTTGGCAAGTAAAAAGACAAAATCTGTATTGGGTGAATATTTTACAAGGAGACATATCATTCAAGCCATTGTTCGAATGTTTTTTTCTGAAGATGACATCCAAAATATTGTAGAATACAAAAAAGCAATCGGAGACCCTGCTTGCGGTACAGGTGGCTTTTTAACCGAAAGTTTTAAATATATAAAAGATTATTGCGAAAAAGAAAGACCCGAATTGGATATAACTGACTTGGCGAGTAAAATTATGATTGGATACGACATTAATGCAAATAGCATTGGTAGAACCAGGGTGAACATGACACTTGCTGGCGATGGCTTTTCTGATATTCAACGATATAATACACTCTCTACTCCATGGTATAATAAGAACAGCGGTACTGGTTTAAAAAAAGACATAGATTATATTTTAACAAATGTACCCTATGGGAAAGGAGACATCGCTATTTCAGATCCAAATAGCATGGATGAGTTCTTAAAATCAAATAATAACAAACGCTTAGAATTAAATTTTGTTATTAGAATTATAGATATGCTAAAAAAAGGCGGCAGAGCTGCTATTATTGTTCCGGAAGGCTTATTAGAAGCGCCCACTCTTGCTCCTTTCAGAGAGTTTTTACTTAAACAATGTAAATTAACGACTATAATTTCGTTGCCTAAGTTTGCTTTTGCTCCTTATACAAAATGGAAAACGTATGTAATATTTATTGAGAAAAGAAGTACTCCTCTATCTAATATCGATGAAATAATAGCAAAAAACGAAAAAATCTGGTGTTATATAGTTGATAATGATGGATATGCAAATTCAGACAAAAGATTTCCTACAGCTTTAAAAGATGCAAATGGAAAATGGTTACATGACGAATTACAATCATATATAGATAAAGATGGAATTAAGAGATCTTCAAAAATAGAGCAGGCATTTGAAACCAAGTTAGAGGATGATAAACAGTCATACTTTAATGAGTGGAATGAAGAAATTAAAGGAAAAAAGTGCGGGTTTATTACAATACATGATATCACAGAGAAGAAGATACAACAATATAAAGTATTAACTGCAAAAGAAGTAACAAGTAAATTAAAAAACGAAGCAGATAATCAAACAATGCTTAATGATGAAGATTATTCAATTTTAACTTCATATTTAAAACTGGGCAAAAGGGGTTATGCTGTGAAAAAAGAGGATTATATTGAGAATGGACAACTCAAAGAAGATATGACACCAATATTTGAGGGACTTCAAATGGAGTATGATTCTGAAAACAATAGGTATTATGATTTAAATCAAGAAGAACTAATATATGCTTTACCGCTGATTCCAGAGAAATATTTCAGAAAAAAAGAAGTTGAGATTATTAAATTAGAGCAATTAGTTTTAAAAGTTGAAGAAATTGAAAAAAGTTTAAAAGCATTATTTGGTGGTGAAAAAAATGAAGATAAGTGATATTTTTTACATTAATCAAGGACATCAAATAACTGATGAAGAGATATATACAGCAACGGGAACCATTCCTATATTAACAGCGAACAATGAAATTAAAGGATATGGAAAAACTTCTATAGTAACCTCGGAATTTTTACCCTGTTTAACATATCCTTCAAAAGCATTTACGGGAGAAATTTTTGTGCAAACAGAATTGTTTGATGCAAATAACACAGCAGTCTTGATTCCAAAAGAAAAATATAGGACTGAAATGAATTTGCAATACTTTGCAATTGCAATGGGAAAGCTTTTCTTGAATTATCTATCATCAGAAAGTCAAGTGAGTTATTTAAGCAAAGAAACTCTTTCTAATATAGAAATTACATATCCGTTTCCATTGTTGGAAGAGCAAAATCAAGTTGTAATACAATATAAAAAACTCGAAAGATTAAAACGGGATATATCAAGAATAATAGATAATATAAAAAGTCTATATTCATATGAGTTACAATTATCAAAATGTATTACACTCCCCATGGCTAAAATTGCGCTTCTTAACAAAGGGTCGAATAAGGTCAGTGAAGAAATGATATATAAAAATAATGATCCGCAGGGTATACCTGTATATTCTTCAGCGACAGAAAATGATGGGCTTATGGGAAAAGTCACAGAAGAGGTTTACGAAAAATTTCACAAACAAGGGCATGCAGAGGAGCTTACATGGACTACAAATGGTTATGCAGGTAAGGTTTTTTTTAGAGATTCTAAATATCTTTATTCCGAAAAATGTGGAAGAATCGTAGTCAGAGAACAATATTTAGAGAAGATATTACCTCAATATTTATGTATCATCCTCAATCAAATTACATACAAATATAAAACAGCCGAATCCAATAATGGTAAATTGGATATTATACATATGGAGAAAATTCCTGTTGATATACCAATAGATGATAGAGGAGAAGTTGATGTTTTAACGCAAAAAAAGGTGATTGAATTATATCAAAAAATAGAGGCTATTGAAGATAGCCTTGAGCTAATACGAAATGAAATATAATGAAGTCTTTTATCGCATAAAGTTAAAAACTCTTTCCTTGCATTTTTCTACAAAATGTGCTATAATAAGACTATAAAACAGATGCAACGACAATCTGTGGGCAAAAAATTCTTGTGGGCAAACGGTGGGCAAATTAAGTGCCAAGAGCTTGCAAACCCGCATAAATAAAGGCGTTCTGATTGGATTTCTGTGACGAAGCTCGCCACGGCAAAGGTTTAGAGGGTCTTTTAAAGAGATACTTTGGCTAATATCAAAAAACGCACTGCAAAAGCAGTGCGTTTTTATTTTAGCAAACAAAAAAGAGCACCTTTAGTGCTCTTTTTGTTTGGCTGGGCTAGAAGGACATCATATTGCTTCGCAATCTGAACTGCTGCGTCGACCCAAAGGCTTTCTGCCTTTCGGTACCCGACTTGCAACTGATCGCTAAAAATATGCCACAGGCATATTTTATTTACGCGCTCAGCCTTCTCAAGGTTCGAGTCCTTTTATTTTAACAAACAAAAAAGAGCACCCTTTGTGCTCTTTTTGTTTGGCTGGGCTAGAAGGACTCGAACCTCCGAAATGCCGGAATCAGAATCCGGTGCCTTACCAACTTGGCGATAGCCCAATATCTGCCCAATGTGTTGATAAGAAAAAAATGGTGAGCCATCCGCGACTCGAACGCGGGACACCTTGATTAAAAGTCAAGTGCTCTGCCGACTGAGCTAATGGCCCATAAAGTAAATGTATTAAAAGGTTTTGGCTGGGCTGGCAGGATTCGAACCTACGAAATGCCAGAATCAAAATCTGGTGCCTTAACCGGCTTGGCTACAGCCCAATACAGAAAATATAGTGGGGTGGGTAGTCGGATTCGAACCGACGACCTCTAGAACCACAATCTAGCGCTCTAACCAACTGAACTATACCCACCAGACTTACTTGGCGCGCCTGAAGAGACTCGAACTCCTGACCCACTGCTTAGAAGGCAGTTGCTCTATCCAGCTGAGCTACAGGCGCATAGTGATGGAGCGGGTGATGGGAATCGAACCCACACAATCAGCTTGGAAGGCTGAGATTCTAGCCATTGAACTACACCCGCATGTTCGTTCAACAACTGACGACTTGATTATTATATCAGCAATATTTGGTTTTGTCAACACTTTTTTAAAATTTTTGCAAAATATTTTGCAAAAATTGCCCATAATTTCCACATTTTTAAAAATGTTTAAAATCTGACGGTGCAAAAGCATTTTGCACCGTGCATCTAATATTACTGATTTTCAATATTTGATTTCGCCAGTTTGTTTTCTCTTGCAGTCATTAAGTCATTTACAATTCTGATTGCAATTGCCATAACAGGCACTGCTACCAAAATTCCAACAAAGCCAAAAAGCCCGCCGCCTATAATAATTGCAATCACAACCCATAGCGGTTTTATTTGCAGTGATTCCTTTACTATATTAGGTTGAATAACATTTGCATCCAACTGCTGAAGTACAATAATGCTTATTGCCACAATTATTGCCTGCGAAAGTGTGCCTGTTACAAGGGTAATTATTATGATAACAACTGCAGCTATTGTGGCTCCAAAATACGGAATAACATTAAACAGCCCCAAAAGCAACGCAAGAAGCGGAGCATACTTTACACCTATAATTGAAAACACTATAAGCGAAAGCACAAATACAACAGATGCATCTATAAGCAAACAGCCAAAATATTTGTACATATACCCACATGTTAAGCGCAGATACGGAACAACAATGTTACGGGTTTCCTGTTTTACAGCAAGTTTGCTTATGCGATTTGCTCCTTTTTTGAGCGAATCTCTGTCTATAAGAATGTATATTGATATAATTATTGACAAAAGTACATTAAAAAATACATTTCCTGCATCAGCAACTCCCTGCAAATACTTGTTTACGCTTGAAAAATCAAATTTGTCAATGATTTTACTTACCGAAATGTTGTTTAAAACAGATGTGAGATTAATGTCATCAAAACCAATGTTTTTTGCAAACTCAACAATAAATTTAAGTATTGTAGGCAGCTGTGCAAAAAGCTCTTTTGCACTTTTTATGATTGCAGGCACAACAAAGGATATTGCGAGCACCACAATTAAAAGCACAAAAAGGACAACTGTTACAACCGAAAGAGGCCTGCGCCTTGTGCAAATAAACTTAACTTTGCAATTTTTGTACCAACGCTCAAGACGATTGCACACAGGGTACAGCAAAAATGCAATTGCGCACCCTACAAACACGGGGTACAAAATATGCATAAATGAGCCTATTGCACCCACAAGGTAACTGATGTTGTCAAATGTTTTGTACACAGCTATAATTGCAACAGAAAGTATAAATATTTTTATGTAACTCCCAAGTCCTGTAAATTTCAAGTTACATCACACTCCTTAAATCAAACCGCCAATTTTAAGTTTTATTCAACTTTTAATATACCAAATCGGCAGGTTTTTCGCCTTTGCCAAATGCATAAAGAATAGCCTCCACAATTCTGGTTGTGGCAAAGCCATCACCGTATGGGTTTGCTGTCTGGGCCATTTTTTGATATACATCCATATCATCAAGAATCTGATTTGCAATATTTACAACATCCTGCTTTTCAACGCCGCCCATAACAACGGTACCTGCTTCAACAGCCTCAGGGCGCTCTGTTTCGTTGCGCAGCACTATTACAGGCTTGCCAAGGCTGGGAGCCTCCTCCTGAAGTCCGCCCGAATCGGTCATTACCATATAGCATTTTGACATTGCATTATGCATTTCGGCAACATCTAAAGGCTCAATCAGATGAACTCTATTAAGGTCGCCAAGGATTGTCTTTGCGGTTTCGCGTACCAGCGGGTTCATATGCATAGGGTATACTACCTCTACATCCTCATGGGACAAAACAATCTCGCGCACCGCCTCACATATGTTTTTAAGCGGCTCTCCTAAATTTTCACGCCTGTGAGCAGTCATAAGAATAATTTTTTTGCTCCAGTCAAGATTATTGAGTGTGTCGTCACTAAATACATAGTCGGCCTTTACAGTGGTTTTAAGCGCATCTATAACAGTATTGCCTGTTATAAATATTTTATTCTCATCTATATTTTCTTTTAAAAGATTGTTTTTGTTTTTAATTGTAGGTGAAAAATGCAAGTCGGTCATAACGCCTGTTAAGCATCTGTTCATTTCCTCAGGCCATGGCGAATATTTGTCGTATGTGCGAAGGCCCGCCTCTACATGACCAATTTTTGTATGGCAGTAAAATGCGGCAAGAGCACCTGCAAATGTGGTGGAGGTGTCACCGTGAACAAGCACTATATCAGGCTTTGCATCGTTTATAACCTCCTCAAGCCCCAAAAGCGACCTGCTTGTAATTTGCGAAAGAGTCTGCCCTGGCTGCATAATGTTGAGGTCATAGTCGGGCTTTATGTCAAAAATTTCAAGCACCTGATCAAGCATTTGTCTGTGCTGAGCGGTAACCGCAACTATGGATTTGATTTGAGAGCATTTTTCAAGCTCTTTAATAAGCGGAGCCATTTTTATTGCTTCCGGCCTTGTACCAAAAACAGTCATTACTTTAATCATATCAAACCCTCCTGTTAGTTACTTTCCGCATCTTTTGGTTGTTTTTCATCCTGCTCTTTTTTTTGCCTGTTGTTTTTATTTTCTGCTATTGTATGTTCAACAACAGCTTTGCCTCCAAAAAACGAAAAGAGCAAAAATGTTGCAATTATAATAATACCTGTATATGCACCCTGACCTACAACCATTACGGCGCTAAGCCCAAGTATCATTGTAATAATATACAAAATTGCAACGGTTTGCTTTTGCGAAAAGCCCATATCTATGAGCCTGTGATGGAGATGACCTCTATCAGGAGACATTATAGGCTGCTTGTTTTTGATACGGCGGATTATTGCATATGCGGTATCAAAAATAGGGAGACCCAAAATAAGAAACGGAACTATAAACGAAATAACAACATACCCCTTAAACAAGCCCTGAATACATATTATAGAAAGCATATACCCAAGGAATGTTGAGCCTGTGTCGCCCATAAATATTTTTGCAGGGTTGAAGTTATACGGCAAAAAGCCAAGACACGAGCCTGCAAGTGCAGCTGCCAAAATTGCAACTCCCGGCTCGCCTGCAAGTATAGCAATAAAAAACAACGAAAATGTTGCAATAGACGAAACGCCCACTGCAAGCCCGTCAAGCCCGTCTATAAGATTTACGGCGTTGGTAACTCCAACAATCCACAATATTGTAATGGGTATGCTCATAGCACCGAGGCTGAGTATACCGCTGGGGACAATGGAAACGGGCATACTTATGCCCTCAATGCGCACATCACACAAAACAACAATAAGTGCCGCAAGTAATTGCACAACAAATTTAATTGAAGCACGGAGCTGAATAACATCATCTATAATTCCTATACCCACAATTAAAAGCGAACCGCCTATTATGCCTGCAAGTTGCTTGTCCATATTGCTGAAAAAAAGCACACTTATTAAAAAGCCGTAATATATTGCAAGTCCGCCAAGACGGGGAATAGGTTCTTTGTGTACTCTGCGTTTGTCTTTGGGTATATCTATTGCACCTATTTTGTAGGCAATTGCTTTTGCCGCAGGTGTAAGTGCCAAAGATATTGCAAATGCCATGGTAAAGCACAACACCAAACTGAGTATATTCATAAAAGGTCAATCCTTTCTGTAGGTAACAGCCTATTTTGCTACATCGGGAAATCCGACTTTTCTTTTGACTTTTGAAAGCGTTCTGCGTGCTATAGAATTTGCCCTCATAGCGCCTTCGGTGTATATTTTTTGTATATAGTCTTTGTTTTTGGACAAATCTTCATAGCGGCTGCGTATTGGCGCAAGTTCGTCTGCAACCACCTCTCCCACAGCCTGCTTAAACACTCCGTAGCCCTGACCTGCAAACTCTGCCACAACCTCATTTGGAGTTTTGTGTGTAATTGCCGAATATATATTTATAAGATTTTTTATACCCGGTTTTTCATCTTTGTATGCAATTTCACCATCAGAATCGGTAACTGCCTTTTTAAATTTGCGCATTATTGTATCTTTGTCATCAAGAATTGATACAAAAGCGTTTACATTGGGGTCTGATTTGCTCATTTTTGCCTCAGGGTCGGCAAGGCTCATAATGCGTGCGCCCTCCTTTGGAATAAACGGCTCTGGCACCTTAAACACATCGCCGTACACACCATTAAAGCGGCCTGCAATATCACGGGCAAGCTCAAGGTGCTGCTTTTGGTCTACTCCAACGGGCACAAGGTCGGTCTGATAAAGCAAAATATCTGCAGCCATAAGCACTGGATATGTAAAGAGCCCTGCATTTATATTGTCTGCATGCTTGCTGGATTTATCCTTAAACTGTGTCATTCGGCTGAGCTCACCCATATATGTGTAACAGTTTAAAACCCATGCAAGCTCCGCATGAGCAGATACATGCGACTGAAAATATACTATATTTTCCTCTCCGTCAATGCCGCAGGCAAGGTACTGCGTTAAAAAGTCCATACAACGCTTACGAAGCTGCACAGGATCCTGCCTTACAGTAATTGAGTGCATATCCACTACCGAAAAAAGGCAATGATAATCGTGCTGAAGTTCAACCCAGTTTTTGAGTGCGCCCACATAGTTGCCAAGAGTTATACAGCCTGTAGGCTGGATTCCGCTGAAAATTATTTTTTTGCTGTCCATGTTATATCTCCTTATATTTCGCCTTTTGCAGGCACAAAACTGCGCAAAATTTCGCCCTGTCCTTCAAATGAGTACTCGCCCTGTGCAACAAGCGAAAGTCCATCATCATGGCACGAAAGCTCCCAGCTTTCGGCTGCAAAATTATCTTTTATGTCTTTGTTATATTTATCCTTTAAAGCACTGCCTCCCCATATATATTGCTTAAATACAGGAGTAGTTTTAAGAGGCGTGATCATATTTATACATCCTTTCAACCAGCATTGAGCACTATCTGTACTACAACACCTAACATTATAACATATCACAATAATAATATCACGAAAGCAAAAAAAAGTCAACCTGCGCGGCACACGCAGGTTGATATTTTTATAAACATTAATTTGCTGCTATATCCAAATCAGAGCAGGTCGGCTATATCATAAATAAGCTTTTCGGTCTTTTGCCAGCCGAGGCACGGGTCGGTGATAGATTTGCCATAAATACATTCACCGATTTTTTGTGAACCGTCCTCTATGTAGCTTTCTATCATCAGGCCCTTTACCATTTTGCCTATGTCGGCATTGTGCCGCATACTGTGCAAAATTTCTTTAGAAATGCGTATTTGCTCAAGTGGCTGTTTGCCAGAATTTGCGTGGTTGGTGTCAACTATAACTGCGGGGTTATCAAGCCCCGATTTGGCGTATGTTTGCCACAGGTGCAAAAGGTCCTCGTAGTGGTAGTTTGGCAGTGACTGACCATGCTTGTTTACATATCCTCGGAGTATTGCGTGTGCACAAGGGTTGCCATGTGTTTGCACCTCCCACCCGCGATAAATAAATGTGTGGCTGTGCTGAGCTGCAGTGATTGAGTTCATCATAACAGAAATGTCGCCGCTTGTTGGATTTTTCATACCAACAGGGATGTTAATACCGCTTGCAGTGAGGCGGTGTTGCTGATTTTCGACAGAGCGTGCACCTATTGCAACATAACCAAGAATATCGTTAAGGTAGCGGTAATTTTCGGGGTAGAGCATTTCATCTGCACAGGTAAACTCTGTTTCGCGCAGAGCTCTCATATGAAGCTCTCTTATGGCAACAATGCCTTTGAGCATATCGGGTTTTTCGTTGGGGTTAGGCTGATGAAGCATACCCTTGTAGCCATCGCCTGTTGTGCGCGGCTTGTTTGTATAAATGCGTGGCACTATAAGCACTTTGTCGCTTACTTTGTCCTGCACCTTGGCAAGCCTTGAAATGTAGTCCATAACACTGTCTTCGTTGTCGGCAGAGCAAGGCCCTATAACAAGCACAAATTTGTCCGATTTGCCCTCAAATACATCTTTAATTTGGCCATTTCGTTTTTGTACAATTTTTTCAAGACCGCTATGGAGTGGATATTCATTTTTTACTTCCTTTGGTATAGGCAATTTTACCTTAAAATCCATATTCATATTGTTGTTCATAATTTTGCTTCCTTTCTATTTTCGGTCAAAAAGCGCTCTTCGTTTTGCAGACAATCTCATTTTGTCCCTGAGCTTGCCCGTTTCGCCGCTTTCAATCATATCGCGTATTTGTTTAAATTCGTCCATAAATATATCCATTTGCTCAAGCAAAGGCTGCCTGTTAAGCATAAAAAGCTCGCTCCACATAGCATCATTGATGCGTGCAATTCGCGTTAAATCTCTAAAGGAGTCACCTGTGTAGTCAACAAGGCTCTCGTTGTCGCAGCAGGTCATAAGGCTTATTGCTATGCAATGAGTAAGCTGTGACACAAAACCAATCATTTTGTCGTGCTCCTCGGGGCTAAGCTGTGCTATTCGTGCAAAACCAAGATATATACCAAGCTTTTTGCAATTGTCTATGCCCTCTTTTGTATTTTTGGGAGTTGGTACAACAATGTAGTTTGCATCGTTAAAAATTCTGTCATCACTGTTTTGTACTCCGTAAACCTCGCGACCTGCCATAGGGTGAGCTGCAACAAATTCCACATCATTGCGAAGTACCAAGTTGATTTGGTCTACAACGCATTTTTTTACACCTGTTACATCAGTAATGAGTGTGCCCGAATTAAACATATGCTGATACTCCTTTATCCAATTTACAAACACCTTTGGATAAAGCGCAAAAACAATGACATCTGCATTTTTTATTAATTTTTCGCAAGCAGTATAACTCCCGTCGTTAATTATACCATTACACAAAGCATAATCTATACTCTCTTTACATGTGTCTATTGCCGACACATATATCCCTTTTTTGGTAAGTGCTTTTGCATAGCTGCCTCCAAGCAGGCCCAAACCTACTATTAGCACCTTACTGTCTGTATCAAACTGTTTCATTTATAAAATTCACTCCCAGTTGCTTTAATTTTTCAAAAAAGTCGGGCATGCTTTTGTTTACTGCCTGAGCACCGTCTATAGTGCCCCCCGTCAGCATAAGCAAAACGCACAGCGACATTACAATGCGATGGTCGTTGTGGCCAAATAGTACATCCTGTGGCTTGTGAAAATCTATGGGGTATACCACAATTGTGTCGTCATCCACCTTAACCGAAACCCCAAACTTTTTGAGCTCCTCTGCCATAGCGCTGCCACGGTCGCTCTCTTTGATTTTGAGCCTTCTGGCGCCTGTAAACACTGCTCCCGATTTTGCCGCTGCAAGTGCCATCATAACAGGACCAAGGTCGGGGCAATCGGATATATTTATTGCAGGAGTGCCCTTGCACAGCTGCTCAAAAAGCCTTGTGTACACTCTGTCGCCCTGAATACTGTCCTTTTTTAGACCTGTAATTTTAACATCGCCGCCAAGGCAATCCATCGCCGCAAAAAATGCTGCATTTGAATAATCACCCTCAACCCATACCTCACGAGGCTGATATTTTTGGGTTCCCTTTATATACAAGGTACGCTCATCAAGCCATTTAACCTCAACGCCAAATTGACTGAGAGCCTCAATAGTCAAGTTAATATATGAAAGGCTCTCAATAGGCGGCACAATGTTGATTTTGCTGTCACCCGAAAGCAGAGGCAATGCAAACAAAAGTCCGCTTATAAACTGGCTGCTTATGTTGCCTGGTATTTTAAAATCGCCGCTTTTAAGCTTGCCTTCAACCTCAATTTTGCTGCCGTCATTTAAAAAACTTATGTTTTGCTTTTCGCATATATTTTTATACACATCTACAGGTCTTGCAAGAAGTGTGTTACTGCCTGTAAGAGTTGCTTTTTTGCCGTCAAGCAGGCACAACGGAATAAAAAATCGCAGTGTAGAGCCGCTTTCACGGCAATTAAGGGTATCTTTTGCTCCGCCCGATGCACCTATGCCCTCAATTACAACAGTGTCACCATCGTATGTATATTTTGCACCAAGGCTTTTAAGGCAATCGAGAGTTGCAAGCACATCCTGCGACGGAGCAATCCCGTGCACAATACTTGTGCCCTCGCCAAGACCGCCTCCTATTAACATTCGGTGTGCCATGCTTTTGGACGGCGGAGCCACAATTATGCCCTTGGGTGTAGATTTGTTAAAAGTTATTTTCATAATTATTTGTCCTTTTTATTTACGAGATAATCAATTGCATCTATATACCCGTCAATTCCCCTGCCCGATATGGTTGTTTTGCATGCAGGGCGTATGTAGCTCACTCCTCTAAAGCTCTCACGGCTGTCTACATCGGATATGTGCACCTCAACAGTCGGCACACCAACAGCCTTTATTGCATCAAGTATTGCAATGCTTGTGTGAGTATATGCACCTGGGTTTATTACAATTGCGTCAAAATTATTATATGTGCTTTGAATTTTGTCAACAAGGTCGCCCTCATGATTTGACTGATAAAGCTCAACTTCAATGTTTTTGCTGTTGCAATACTCCTTTATTTTATTGCACAAATCATTGTATGTTGTTGTTCCATATATATTGGGCTCCCTTATGCCTAGCATATTTAAATTTGGCCCGTTAATTACCATTATTTTCATAATTTACTCCATATTTTTTAAAATATTTTGTGCCACTAATTCGGGTGGGCAATCGGCATTAACAACTACATCTGCACTGCTTAAGTATTTGTTATACCTTTCCTCATACAGCTTTTTAATTGCCGCCTCATCCCTTGCAAGAGGTCTGTCGTGAGTTGGGATAAGGTTTTTTAATGGTCTGTCTATAAAAAATATCCTGCCATTTGACTTAAGGGCGTCTATGTTTTTATCACATAAAATTGCCCCTCCACCTGTAGAAATTATGCATCCGCAATTTGCACTTGCCTGCCTTACAGCCTGTGTTTCCATATCCCTGAAGGCTGCCTCACCCTGATTTTCAAAAATGTATGATATTTGGCCATACTTTTGTACTATAATCTGGTCGGTATCAACAAACTGTCTGCCTGTAATTTTAGCAAGCAGCTTGCCTACTGTGGTTTTGCCGCAGCCGGGCATACCTGTTAAAACAATATTTTGCTTTGATGCAAAAATGCTGTTGTACACCTTGTCTGTTGTTTTGTCATCATATGTTTTGCCTGTAAATTTTTGTGCCGCAAAAACTGCCTGACTAACCAACATATAAAGGCCGCCCTCTGCTTTTATCCCTTTTTTTCGTGCCTCACATACAAGCCGTGTAACAAGAGGGTTGTACACTGCGTCAAGCACACCCTCTACAAATGGATAATCATTTAAATCTATAGGCATACCGTCGTTGTTTGGGTACATTCCGCAAGGGGTAGTGTTAATTACAATGTTGCAATCGCTGTGCAAATTTTTTGCATCGTCATATGTAACACAGTTGCCCCTGCTGCTCCTGCTTACCCTTACAACCTCTTTTGCACCCTTGCTTTTTGCCACCTGGACGGCAGTTTTGCTCGTGCCGCCCGTGCCCAAAACAAGCACCTTTTTGCCATCAAAGCTTATGCCTAATTTGTCGGCAAGAGCACTCATACCCATAAAATCGGTATTGTAGCCGTAAAGCTTGCCATTGCAATTTACAATGGTGTTTACTGCGCCAATTTGCTTTGCGGTATCATCTGTGTAATCAAGGTAGGGCATTACATCCTGCTTGTAAGGGATGGTAACATTTATAGCTTTAAATTCCCTTTTTGTCATAAATTCATCAAGCTTATCACTTGCTACTTCGCAAAGCTCATAATTGTAGCTCTCTATTTTGTTGTGTATTTCTTTTGAAAAGCTGTGAGCAAGATGCTCACCTATGCATCCGTATTCCATTTTGTTATCCTCTCAGCCAGTCTGTGCCAAAACGCATTGCCAGCATATCGCAAAGTGCAAGGGCAACAGCGCTGTCAACAACCACTCTTGCTCTGTGAATTATGGCAGGGTCGTGCCTGCCCTGTATGGTAAGCTTTGCATTTTTGCCATTAACAAAATCTACTGTGTTTTGCTGCTTGTATATTGACGGAGTAGGCTTAATGGCACAGCTTATTATTACAGGCATACCGTTGGTGATGCCTCCGTTAATACCGCCGTTGTTGTTTGTCAAGGTAGCAACCTTGCCGTCTTTTATATAAAACTCGTCATTTGCCTCGCTGCCGCGCATATCCGCCATATCAAAACCCAATCCAAACTGAACGCCCTTTACTGCCGGGATGGAAAAAAGCATATGCGAAACAATGCTTTCAAAGGTGTCAAACCAAGGCTCTCCTACACCTGCAGGGAGTCCGACAACAGCTGTTTCGAGTATGCCGCCAACGCTGTCACCGTCATTGGCCGCAACAAGTATAGCCTCGTTAATTTGAGCTGCACAAGCGTTATCGAGCACTGCAAATTCCATATTGTTAAGAGTGTCAATATCCTTTGCAATGTCGCCAAATGCCCTGTCGGATATGCCTGCACATCTTTTTATGTGAGTGCCAATGTATATGCCCTTGTTTTTGAGAGCACTTATTGCAACCGCCCCCGCCGCAACAATGCCGGCAGTAATGCGACCGCTAAAGTGGCCGCCCCCTCGATAATCCTCAAAGCCGTGATATTTGCAATTTGCAGTGTAATCTGCATGGCCCGGGCGGGCAAGGTTGCGTGTGTGGCTATAATCGCCGCTTTTGGTGTTGTTGTTTTTTATAGTAAAGCATATTGGCGTACCTGTGGTTTTGCCCTCAAAAACACCGCTTGATATAACAACCTCGTCACATTCTGTTCTTTTGGTAGAAATTTTGCCCTTTGCACGCCTTTTGTCCATTTGCGATGCAATAAATTGCTCATCAACAGGAATGCCCGGTGCCATACCGTCAACAATTGCACCTATTTGCTCGCCGTGGCTTTCGCCAAATATTGTTATACTTATACTATGGCCAAATGTATTTTTCATAAAATCAATTCCTCAAACGCATTTTTTGTAATTTTATTAAGCTCTGTTGATGTAATTTTTTTCATTTCAAAGCTTCCGGGAGCTTGTACAAGCACAACGGTCACCATACTGCCGTCATACTTTTTGTCATGGCTCATTGCCTCGCAAACCTTGTTTACATCGCAATTTAGCTTTGTTGGCAGATTAACCTTTTTAAGCACATTAACGAGCCGCTCTCTCACTTTATCACTGCACATAGGTATCATACCAAGTGCAACACATTCACCGTGATAAAGCTCGTTTAAACCTGCCTCGCTTTCAATACCATGGCCTATTGTGTGGCCAAAGTTTAAAATTTTGCGAAGCCCTGTTTCTTTTTCGTCCTGCTCAACCACATCTTTTTTTATACAAAGTGATTTTATAATAATTGTATCAATGTTTTGCAATATATCTTGGTTTTCAAAAAGCTCAAAAAGCTCCCTGTCTGATGTAAGCGACATTTTTATTGCCTCTGCAAGCCCGTTTGAAATTTGTCGCTTGGAAAGTGTGCTTAAAACATCGGGGTCGATAAGTACTTTTTTGGGCTGATAAAATGCTCCAACTACATTTTTTATGCCGTCAACATTAATTGCTACCTTGCCTCCAATAGAGGAGTCAATTTGCGACAAAAGTGTGGTGGGTATGTTGTAAAAATCGATACCGCGCATAAATGACGCCGCAACAAAGCCCGCAAGGTCGCCTACAACACCGCCCCCTACCGCAACCACGCAATCGGTGCGTGTAAAGCCATTTTTGAGCAACACGCACAAAAGCCTTTTGTATGTATCAAAGCTTTTGCTCAATTCACCCTGCTCCACACACTCAATTACCGCCTGCTTGCACTTTGCTGCAATGCACCCGCTATACTCTTTTGGTACACCGCTGTCGGTAACAATTAGCACCTTGCGGTTAAGATTGAGCAGCTTGTGTGCCTCGCTGATGCAACCTCTGTCAACAACTATATCGTAACTGTTTTTGCCTAAATCCATATTTATAATCATAAAATTCTTCCTTATAACATAATTTGATTTGAATAATTGCCCACAACCTTTAGTTGCTCGCAATACTCTTTTAAATTGGCGAGCATATTTTTGCCCTCGTCACTGTTAACATTGCCCTCTGCCTCTACATAAAAGTAATACTGCCAGTTTGAATCTTTAACAGGTCGGCTGCGGAGCACTCTCATATTAAAGCCGTGCTCTCCAATTACATTTATAGCCTTGGCAAGTGCACCTGCAACATGGCTTACGGTAAACAACAGCAAAAAGTTGTTGCCCTGTGCCTTGTCGGTGTTTTGGGCACGGGAAAACACTGCAAAGCGGGTAGTGTTAAAATTGCTCTGGTTTATGTCTTTTTCTATAATTTTGAGCCCGTATAAATCCGCAGTTTCCTTACTGGCAATAGCTGCAACCGACTTGTCGCCCCCCTGTGCAACCCTTTGAGCTGCAATTGCAGTGTTTGCTGCCTGAATTTGCTCAAAGCCGTTTTGCTTGATAAAATCGGCACACTGCATAAGCGCCTGCTGATGGCTTATTACCTCACGGATGTCCGAAAGCCTGCTGTTTGGCAGCCCCATCAAATTTTGCGATACCTCAAGGTCATATACACCGTTTATGTAAAGCGAACCTCCAAACATAAGGTCGAGCACCTGCCCTACCTCGCCTGCATAGCTGTTTTCGATTGGCATAACCGCACAGTCACACTCGCCGGCAACAACGGCCTTATATGCCGAATCAAAATCGCTGTAAGGAACTAAATTTGCATCGGGGAAAATTTTTCCTGCGGCAATGTGAGCAAATGCACCCTCCACTCCGCTGTATGCAACCTTCATTCCGCTAATCAGCATATGCTGATACTGACGCGAAAGCTTCATATTATATTTTAAAAAGTTTATGTAGTATGAGCGTACTTCATCATCATCTACCATTTTTGAATTGGCCTGTATAACTGCCGCCTCTCTTGCTGCATCAAACACTGGCAACCCATGCTCTTGCTTGTGCTGGGCAACAAGCTTTACTGCCTGCATTCTTTGGCAAAACAGTTTTGCCATTTTTTTGTCAATTTGATTTATTGTTTTTCTTGCTGTTTCAAGCCTATCCATATTACACCTCTTGCCAAAGTTAACACTGTTAACTTGTGATTGTTTTATTATACTCTCTTTTAAACAAAAAGTCAAGTGTTTTTTTGTAAATTGCATTGACTTAAAAAAATAGTTGTGATATACTAATTATACATCATAAAAAGAGGTGGATTAAAATGAAAAAAGTATTGAGTTTATTAATTACACTTTCAATTGTTGCAACAATGCTTGTTGTGCCAAGTGTATCTGTAAGTGCATCCGGCTTAGCATCATTTACAGCCGCAATTGAAAGCGAAGGAACATTGGTTTTTGAAGAGGATTATAACTACGGCAGTACATATCTCACATCAGAT
>JAZQEG010000028.1:0-27371 GCA_045538875.1 Clostridia bacterium
TTACACACCATATTTACGGCAGGAACAAGAATAATCCTGCTTCGTATGAATATAGGCCAGTGGTGGATTCATATTCTTTTGGGAACTGCCCTCGGATTAGCATTTTCGGTGTTAGCGGCAGTAATTGCAAAGAAAGTTAAGTGTTTGAATTTCTTTTTCTTTCCATCAAAAGCTTATACATTGAAGAAGGAATTATATAGAAATGTTCAATCGTAGTAAAGGATTGTTAGAAATTTGCAAAACCTTTTTCTTTCATATTAACAGAAGGCATTTAGAAGAACAGTTTATTAAAAAACAATTAACACAGAAGGGAACGATGAGATGAAAGGGAATTTTAAAAAGTGAATATAGACTTTGATAAGGGTGAAATTTACTCGTGTCAAGTCTAGCAGTTTTAAAAGATTAGTTTGCCGATTTATAATATTTACATATACTATCGGATGCGAGAAAATCCAGTATTCTCGCGGGTTCTGATGGATTTTGTTCAAGAAAAAACAGTGAAAAATTTAAGGAAAAAATAGTAGGTCCTATTATGCCTTGGCATAACAAGGTTCTCCGAAACATAGAAATCTATGATTTCGTTATGTTTCGTGAGGTTCTTATTATTCACTGTTCTCCTGTCTTGACACGAGTCGAATTGTGTCGAAGCATAGTGAAAAACATCTAAAAAGAGGTGGAAAAATGGATAATTATGTCAATAATGATATAAAAACAAAAAAAGAAGTACGCAAAGTAAAAAGAAATATTATCTCGGTATTCCTTTTGATGTCTCTTTTAATCTTTGTTATATGTCCACTTGTGATATATTCTGTTTATAATGAGATTTTTCCAAAAGCTGAGAAATTTGATTATCCAGACTATTCTTTGATAGAATCTATAACCGTTTCAAAAGATGGTGAACAGATTTACCTAAGTGATGAAGAATGTAGAGTCTTGTATAAATATATTAGAACTTCTAAACCAACAAGGATAATGAGTGCGAATGAGACCCCTGATGTAACTCCTTTTTTTACAGTTGAAATAAAGTCAAACGATATATCAATTTATGGATATGGTTATATATATCAAGAAAATAAAACATTCTATTTTGAAATCCCGTATGTTGGTGTATATAAATTTTTGGATTTAGTTTAGTAAACATAGAAAGGAAAATGCAATATGGCAAAAAATAATCAAACAGAAGTAAATGGTATTGATATTAAATATAAAAAGATAAATAAAGCTGACTATATTTCTCTTACTGATATTGCCAGATATGCAAATCCAAAAGAACCGAAGGTTCCAATTCAGACTTGGATGAGAAATAAAGATGTAATTTCTTACTTGGGTTTATGGGAAAAGTTAAACAATCCAGATTTCAAAGGTCTCGAATTTACGACCTTTTAAAATCAGGCAGGAAGAAATAGTTTTTATTTATCTCCACAAAAATGGATTGAAACAACGAATGCAATACTTATAGAACAAGGTGTACCTCAAAGAGAAAGACTTGTTCAACTTAACTCAATGGCGAAATCACAGCTTCGAGTTATTGAAAATCAAAACACATTAAAATTATTGAAAGAATAATAAAATAGTCTGCCGATTTATAATATTTACATATACTATCGGGAGCGAGAAAATCCAGTATTTTCGCGGGTTCTAAAGAAAAGTGTTAAAGAAAAAACAGTGGAAAAAATAGGGAAAAGTTAGTAGGTCCTATTATGCCTTGGCATAACAAGGTTCTCCGAAATATAGAAATCTTTGATTTCGTTATATTTCGTGATGGTTCTTATTACGGAGTAACAAGGTTCTCCGAAACATAGAAATCTATGATTTCGTTATGTTTCGTGAGGTTCTTATTATTCACTGTTCGCCTGACTTGACACGAACTCATAATGATTTAGATTGCTCAAAATAGTTTATTGCCATAAAAATGTTTGTAAATTAAAAAATATTTTCAACAAAACATTAATAATAGTTGTATTAATAATGAAATACATAAAAGGAGATAAAATTATGAAAAAATTACTTGCAGTACTTTTAGCATTAACACTTGTTGCATCATTTGCTGCCTGCGGCACAAAAAACGAGGCACAAGATGCGGTATTAACTGACGATGTTAATACCCAAGAGCAGATTGATACTGAGCTTACAAATGATGAGGAACAACCTCATGTAAATGATAACAACGAGGACAAAACACAAAATGAAACTCAAAACAAAACAGACAACAAAGTAGAAAATAAAAAGCCAGTAAATGAGGCGAATAAAGATAATACTCAAACACAGACTCAGCAAAAACCTGTTGAAAAACCAGCCGAAAAACCAGTAGAAAAACCAGCCGAAAAACCTGTGGAAACACCTGAGCAGACTTCGCTTGGCAACATTTTGCTTGCAGATTTTAAAGCAAAAGCAGGCAGCGGTATGGGCACAGAGGATATTGCAAATGCACTTCTTGCAAATCCCGAAATCAAGTTTATGGGCGGAGCAATGCCTGTAGAACCAGGTTTGCTTTCGGGTTTTGATAATGCCGAAATTACAGGCTTTAAATCGGGATATATGTTTGCGCCTATGATTGGCTCTATTCCATTTATTGGGTATATTTTTGAACTCGAAAATGCAAATGAAGCATCTGCATTTATATCAACTCTTCAAAAAAATGCAAACCGCAGATGGAATATATGTGTTGAAGCAGACGAAACAGTTACGGGCAGCACAGGAAACAAAGTGTTTTTTGTAATGTGCCCAAAAACTCTTGAACAATAAAATTTACAAGGCGGACAAGCTTTTTGCCCGCCTTATTATATAGCCGTAGGCAAGTACATTGCGACGGATAAAATACGGAGAATAAATTATGATATTTTCAAGTATACCTTTTTTATATTATTTTTTACCTTTGGTACTTTTGCTTTATTTTGCACTGCCAGGTAAGTTAAAAAATGTTGTGCTTTTAATTTCGAGCCTTGTATTTTACGGCTGGGGAGAACCAAAATATGTTTTTCTTATGATAGCAACCATTATGGTTGGCTACATTTTAGGATTGCTTATAGACAAATATCGCTCGTCAAGGCTTTGCAAATTGTTTGTTGTACTGTCGGTTGTGTTGCCGCTTGCGGCCTTGGGCTATTTTAAATATGCCGATTTTTTTATTGCCAACTTTAACAATGTAACAGGCCTTTCGGTACCGCTGCTCAAACTTGCTTTGCCAATAGGAATTAGCTTTTACACATTTCAGATTTTAAGCTATACGGTAGATGTATACAGAGGCGATGTGTCGGTTCAAAAAAATCCTGTAACTCTGGCAACATATGTTGCACTTTTCCCGCAGCTTATAGCAGGCCCCATTGTAAGATATTCTGATGTGGAAAAACAGCTTGTTTTTAGAACACACAGCTTTTTAAAGGTATCGGAGGGTATATCACGATTTGTAATAGGTATTTGCAAAAAAATACTTTTAGCAAATACATTTGGCCAGCTGTGCTCTCAGTTTATGCAATCCACAGATTTGTCGGTTATGTATCACTGGCTTTTTGCAGTTTCATATATGCTTCAGGTATATTTTGACTTTTCGGGATACAGCGATATGGCAATAGGGCTTGGCAAGATTTTTGGATTTGACTTTTTAGAAAATTTTGACTATCCGTTTATATCAAAAAGTATAAGCGAATTTTGGAGGAGGTGGCATATATCTCTTGGCTCGTGGTTTAGAGATTATGTATACATCCCTCTTGGAGGCAACAGAGTAAAACCTGTGCGGCATCTTTTTAATATATTTGCTGTGTGGTTTCTTACTGGCTTTTGGCATGGCGCGCAGTGGACATTTGCTTTGTGGGGATTATTTTATGCCATACTACTTACTGTTGAAAAGTATTTTTTGTCGTCTTATTTAAAAAAGCACAAAATATCAGGCCATATATATGTTTTGATTTTAACTGCAATCAGCTTTACAATTTTTAGTCAGCAAACAGTTGCAGATGCACTTAGCTGTGTTGGCTCAATGTTTGGAGCAAACTCAATTCCATTTGTATCTATGGAATTTTTGTATCAACTAAAAAACTACGGATTTGTACTTGTTATTGGCATATTGGGGGCAACACCGCTATCAAAACTGGCTTTTGCCAAAATTGAGCAAAAACACCCCAACAATAACATTATATACATTGCAAAAATTGCTGTTATGATAGCTATTGTTATTGTAGCCACGGCATATTTGGCAGACGGGTCTTTTAATCCGTTTTTGTATTTTAGGTTTTAGGGGGTGTGCTGTATGAAAAACAAAATAACAGTAATAATTTTTTGTGTGTTTTTTTGCGTAATGTCGCTAATTTGCTGGTTCAAACCCGATGCCGCATTTTCGCAAAGCGAACGCAGACCCCTTGCACAGCTCCCTCCAATTTCGGCACAGACAGTATTTTCGGGAGAATTTATGAGTGCTTTTGATCAGTATACTGCCGATCAGTTTCCTGCCCGTGATATGTTTCGCACAATAAAAGCATTGTTTGTAAAATATGTTTTTAACAAGCAGGACAACAACGGCCTTTTTTTGGCAGACGGGCATATATCCAAAATAGAATATCCCGAAAACCCCAAAATGCTCCTTAATGCCAAACAAAAATTTGACAACATATATAATTTATATATTAAAGATACAAATGCAAAGGTTTACCTTTGTGTTGTACCCGACAAAAATATGTTTATTGCAAAACAAAACGGCATTATAAGCCTTGATTACCAAAGCTTTATAAACAATTTTAAAAATCAGATGGACTATATGCAATATATAGATGTGGCACCTCTTTTGTCTGCCGACCATTACTACAAAACCGATTCGCACTGGAAGCAGGAAAAACTAACAGACATAGCAGTGCATATTGCAAAAAGCATGGGGGCAGATGCTAATGCTAAATACACACAAAATACTTTGCCTGTTGCCTTTGACGGAGTATACAAGGGTCAGAGTGCATTGCCGTTTAAATCAGACACTATAACATATCTGACAAATGATATAATTGACAATTGCATAGTCAATTATTATGACACCGGCAAGGCTGTTAATGGGAGCATTTACAATATGCAAAAAGCAAACGGTAAAGACCCTTACGAAATGTTTTTGTCGGGCACATCATCGCTTATACAAATTACAAACCCCAACGCACATAACCAAAGGGAGCTTGTTGTTTTCAGAGATTCTTTTGCAAGCAGCCTTGTGCCTTTACTTGTTCCTGCGTACAGCAAAATAACTGTTGTAGATATTCGTTATATCCAAAGTAATTTTGTTGGCAATTTTGTAGAGTTTGACAATCAGGATGTTTTGTTTATATATAGTACAACGCTTTTGAACAACAGCACGGCGTTGCGTTAATATTTTTGTGCTTCACTGGGATTGCAGTATAAATATTGATGTTTGCGGCATACTGCTTAAGAGGTGATTTTATATGGTAGAGCAAGATACAATAAAACTTTTAAGAGAATGTGATGCCGGTGTCAATATGGGGATATCGTCTATTGAAGATGTGCTGGACAATGTCAAAAACGATAGGTTTGAAAAGATTTTGACTGATTGTAAAAATGAACATCAAAAGCTTGATAACGAAATAAAAAAACTGCTTGATAAATACAATGATGACGGAAAACAGCCTGCCGCTATGGCTAAAGGAATGTCATGGGTAAAAACAAATGTTATGCTTTTAGTGGATGATTCGGACCAGACGGTTGCCGACCTTATGACAGATGGTTGCAATATGGGGGTTAAATCGCTCAATAAGTATCTTAACAAATACAAAGCTGCAGACGAAGTATCAAAAGATGTGGCAAAAAGACTTATAAATCTTGAAGAAAAACTCACAGTTGATATGAGGACTTTTTTGTGATAAAGGCAATCTGTATAGATTGCTTTTTATTTTTTTTGGTGCTATAATGTAGTAAGTTATTTAAATACATATAAGGGAGTAATAAAATTGCAGTTAAATACTCAAAAAGAATGTATTGATTATATTCATTCATTAAGCAGGTTTGGCAAAAAAGCAGGACTTGATAATATAAAAAAGCTGTGTGAGTACCTTGGAAATCCACAGGATGAGCTTGAGTTTGTGCACATAGCAGGCACAAATGGCAAAGGCTCTGTGTGTGCCATGCTAACAAGTATATTTAAACAAAAGTATAAGGTTGGCTGCTATGTATCGCCCTATATTGAGCATTTTAATGAAAGAATACAAATTAACGGTAATAATATAAGCGAAGCCGACCTTGTAAAATATACAAACATTGTAAAGCAGGCAGTGGATGCTTTGGCCATAACACCTATAGAATTTGAGTTTATAACTGCCATGGGATTTTTGTACTTTTGCCATCAAAAATGCAACCTTGTTGTGCTGGAAAGCGGGCTTGGGGGGAGATTTGACTCTACCAACATAATCAAAAACCCTCTTGCGTGTGTAATTTGTGCAATAGGCTACGACCATATGAACATACTCGGCACAACCATAGGGGAGATTGCAGCGGAAAAAGCTGGTATAATAAAGCAAAATGCACCTGTTGTAATTTACAAATGGCAGCATAGCGATGCAATAGAGCAAATACAAAACAAGTGCGCCAAAACACAAACTGCAATTGTAAACAATGATGGAATTGGTGCACAAAGCATAAATTGCACTATTGATGGTACAAGCTTTTGTTACAAGGGTACATCATACAAGCTGTCACTTTGCGGTGAGTATCAGGTAAAAAATGCAATTACTGCAATAGATGCCGCAAAGACGCTTCAAAAAAAATTTGATATATCGGATCAAGATATAAAAACAGGAATTGAAAACACAAAGTGGAAGTGCCGCTTTGAAGTTGTAAAAGCAAAAAACAAGATATTTGTGCTTGACGGCGCCCACAATAGCCATGGTATAGATGCGTTTGTAAAAAGTGTTAATTGCCTTTTAAATAATATGCCAAAAACCTTTGTGTTTGCAATGCTCAATGACAAAGATTATATGCAAAGCATACAAAAAATATGCGGCATAAAGGATGCAAAAATAATTGTTACAAAAGTACCGTCAACAAGGCAGACAAATGGCGAGGATGTTTTTTGCAAAGTAAAAGAGTGTTGCAGCGATGCAGTATATATTGAGGATTGCATAAAAGCAGTTAAATATGCTGACAGCATAACCTTAAGTGGAGCAGTGTGCATATTTGGCTCTCTGTATTTGTGCGGCAAGGTGCGCAAAGCAGTGTTTAAAACCACAGACAAATTAATAAAATAGCGGGATTTGCAAAATAAAACATTTCCCGTCAAGGAAAAAATTTAACCTACAGCGAATTATTAATCCATTGGAGTACTGTTTGAACTCACCCAGAGTTCGGATAATACCCCGTTAACAAAAAAGGAGTTGATAATAGTTGCAGGTTAATTTTTTTATGAAAGGAACAGACAGCCTTGTAACAAAGGTTTCGGGGGAGCTTGACCATCACATAGCAAAGACAATACGCACCGAAACAGACAAGCGTATAATCAGGGGCAATGTAAAAAATCTGGTATTTGATTTTACTGATTTGCATTTTATGGATTCATCTGGGATTGGGCTTGTAATAGGGAGGTACAAGCTTGTTAAAAGCCTTGGCGGCAATATAAGTATTGTTTGCTGTGACGGCTGTGTAAACAAAATACTAAATATGTCGGGAATTCCAAAAATAGTGTCGGTTTACCCGTCGCTTACAGAGCTGCCCGAAAATGCATAACAAAAAGGAGATAAAAATATGAATAGTTTAACAAGTATTAAACAAATAAATGAGCTAAAGGCAGAGTTTTTGTCTAAATCGGAAAATGAGAGCTTTGCCAGAATGATAGTGGCCGCTTTTATAGCACCGCTTGACCCCACAATAGAGGAATTATCTGATATAAGAACGGCGGTATCTGAAGCAGTTACAAACGCTATTGTACACGGCTACAGCGAAAAAAGGGGCAATGTGTACCTTGAGTGCTCATCTGTTGGTGATACCGTTACCATAATTGTAAAGGATTACGGCAAAGGCATTGAGGATGTTGCCAAAGCAATGGAGCCCATGTTTACCACCAACTCAGATATGGAAAGGTCGGGTATGGGTTTTACAGTGATGGAAACCTTTATGGACAGCATAAAGGTAGACTCAATAGTTGGTGTTGGCACAAAGGTAATTATGACCAAAACAATAGGCAAAAACAGACTGTGAGGCAGATATGACAAATACAATGTTACTTGAGCTTGCGCACCGTGGTTCAAAGGAAGCAGAGGAAAAACTCATATCTGACAACAAGCCACTCGTTATGAGTATTGCCAAAAGATTTTTGGGCAGAGGGCTTGATATAGATGATATATTTCAGCTTGGGTGCGTAGGACTTTTAAAGGCGATACGCAAATTTGATTGTTCGTACAATGTGTCATTTTCTACATATGCAGTCCCGCTTATCACTGGTGAAATAAAGCGTTATTTTAGGGATAACTCATACATAAAGGTTAGCCGCAGTACCCGTGAGCTTGCAATAAGGGCATTTAAAGTGCGTGACAAAATCCTTATGAGCGAGGGCAGAGAGGCAACCTTAAGCGAAATTGCAAAACAGCTCAATTCCGATGTGGAAAGTGTGCTTACAGCTATGGAATCACAAGCGCCTCCTGAATATTTGTACAGTAAAAAAGGCGATACTGATATATATCTTATAGATACAGTAACATACAATCTGGACACCGGACAGTCACATATAAACAGCTTATGCCTTGATATGGCAATAGACAACCTGGATGATGACGAAAGGCTTATTGTAAGGCAACGCTATTATTATGGCAAAACACAAAGCGAGGTAGCAAAGGAGCTTGGTGTGTCACAGGTGCAAATTTCACGCAAGGAAAAGCAAATACTTAAAAAGCTTCGCGCAAAAATAGAATAATTATTGCCATTTACAACAATTATGTATAATGCTGTTTTATATTTTAGTTTTGATATCAGAGTAATTTGGAAAATAATTGTTTTTGTTTGTACAAATTGACAAACCTATAAAAATTAAAAAGAGCTATGGCAAAATGATTTCATTTGCCATAGCTCACTTGATTTAAAACTATTGTTTTTGTATTATCTTAATACATTCCCATACCTGCTCCGCCTGCAGCTGCTGCACCCATAGCGTTTGCGTTTGGGTCTTCCTTGTCTGCAACAACGCTTTCGGTTGTGAGCACCATACCTGCAACACTTGCAGCGTTTTCAAGAGCACTCCTTGTAACTTTTGCAGGGTCAACAATACCAGCCTCAAGCATATCCACATATTGTTCGGTAAGAGCATTAAAGCCTATGCCTGCTTTTTGTGTTTTGATTTTGTCAAGAATTACGCTGCCCTCAAGGCCTGCATTTTTTGCAATTTGTTTTATTGGCTCCTCCAAAGCTTTAAGGATAATTTTAACACCTGTTTTTTCGTCCTGCTCTGTAATTGTGTCAAGCACCTTTTCAACGCTTGGTATTGCGTTTATATATGATGTACCGCCACCTGCGATAATACCTTCTTCTACTGCCGCTTTTGTGGCAGCAAGGGCATCTTCAATTCGCATTTTCATTTCTTTCATTTCGGTTTCGGTTGCAGCACCAACCTTTATTACTGCTACACCGCCAGAGAGTTTTGCAAGTCTTTCGAGTAATTTTTCTTTATCAAATTCCGATGTTGTTTCGGCAATCTGATTTTTGATAACAGCAATCCTGTCTGCAATTTGTGTTTTTGCGCCGTTGCCGTCAACAATAATTGTATTTTCTTTTTGTATTTTAACCTGTTTTGCAGTTCCAAGCATATCAAGGGTAGTGTCTTTAAGCTCTAAGCCAAGCTCTTCGCTTATAACCTGACCGCCTGTTAAAATGGCAATGTCTTTAAGCATTTCCTTGCGTCTGTCGCCAAAGCCCGGAGCTTTAACAGCCACGCAGTTAAATGTGCCTCTGAGCTTATTTACAATAAGGGTTGTAAGTGCTTCGCCCTCAATGTCCTCTGCAATAATAAGCAGCTTTTTGCCAACCTTTACAATCTGCTCAAGGAGAGGCAAAATTTCCTGAATGTTTGAAATCTTTTTGTCTGTAATAAGTATGCTTGCATCGTCAAGCTCTGCTTCCATTTTTTCGGTGTCGGTAACCATATAAGGCGAAATGTAACCTCTGTCAAACTGCATACCCTCTACAACATCGCAGTAGGTTTCGGCAGTTTTTGACTCCTCAACGGTAATAACGCCATCGCTTGACACCTTTTCCATAGCGTCTGCAATAAGTGTGCCAATGTATTCGTTGGCAGCCGATACAGATGCTACTCTTGAAATATCCTCTTTGCCGCTTACCTTTTTTGCGTTTGTTTTGATGTATTCAACTGCCGCATCAACAGCCTTACCAATACCTTTGCGTACTATCATAGGGTTTGCACCTGCTGCAACATTTTTAATACCTTCACGGATAATAGCTTGTGCAAGGAGTGTAGCTGTTGTTGTACCGTCACCTGCAACATCGTTTGTTTTTGTTGCAACCTCTTTTACAAGCTGAGCACCCATATTTTCAAATGGGTCTTCAAGCTCAATTTCTTTAGCAATTGTAACACCATCGTTTGTAATAAGGGGAGAACCAAATTTTTTGTCAAGTAGAGCGTTTCTCCCTTTTGGTCCAAGTGTAATTTTAACTGCGTCTGCAAGCTGGTCTACACCTGCCTGAAGAGCGCGTCTGGCTTCTTCGCCAAATAAAATCTGTTTTGCCATGTTTAATCAAATCCTTTCTGTCAGGTAAATTTTAGCATTTTAATTTACACATAAAACTTGTTCGCGTGTGAGATAAATAACAATCCTGTACGCTACAAAAACGGTAGTAAAGCTTATTCTACTACTGCCAATATATCGCTCTGTCTTACAATTATTTTTTCTTCGCCGTCAAGCTTAACCTTTGTGCCGGCATACTGGCTGATAAGCACCTTGTCACCAACCTTGATTTCCATAACTACTTCCTTGCCGTCAACAATTCCGCCCGGTCCAACTGCAAGTACCTCTGCTACCTCGGGCTTTTCCTTTGCGCTGCCTGTAAGTACAATTCCGCTTTTGGTTGTTTCTTCTGTTTCAACCATTTTGATAACAACTCTGTCTGCCAATGGTTTGATTGTCATAGCTTATGCCTCCTAAATATATAATAAAAAAATTTTAAACTGTTTTAGCACTCTCTTGGTATGATTGCTAACTTATATAAGGTATTATAACTCAAATTTTAAAAAAATCAATACCTAAAATGATTTGTTAACAGTTTGTTATTAATTCACATAGTAATATATGTTAAATTTCCATTTTTATACATTAAATCTAAATAGAACAATATCTCCGTCGTTCATTACATAGTCTTTGCCTTCGAGGCGCACAAGTCCCTTTTCTCTTGCAGCAGCATATGTTCCGCAAGCCATAAGGTCGCTGTATGCAACAACCTCAGCTCTAATAAAGCCTTTTTCAAAATCGGTATGAATTTTGCCTGCAGCCTGAGGTGCTTTTGTACCTTTTTTTATTGTCCATGCTCTGCACTCATCTGAGCCGCTTGTCAAAAAGCTTATAAGCCCAAGTAGAGAGTAGCTCTTTTTAACAAGGCGGTTAAGGCCCGACTCTTCAACACCGAGTTCGTTAAGAAATGCAAGCTTTTCATCTTCGTCAAGTTCAGAAAGCTCCTGCTCAATTTGTGCACTTATAGGGAGCACCTCTGCGTTTTCCTGCTTTGCAAGATTAGTAAGTGCAGATACATATTTGTTGCCATCAATGCCGTTTGCAAAATCGTCCTCTGCAACATTTGCCGCATATATAACGGGCTTTGTTGTGAGCAAAAACAAATCTCTCATAAATTCCTGCTCTTCTTTTGCAATTTCCACAGAGCGTGCAGGCTTTCCGTTTTCAAGTGCGTTGTACAGGCGGTCGAGCATTTCAAGCTCTGCTTTGTACTTTTTGTCACCTGTTTTAACCATTTTGGAAACACGTTCTTTGCGTTTTTCCACTGCCTCCATATCGGCAAAAATAAGCTCCATATTAATGGTTTCGGCATCTCTGCAAGGGTCGATGGAGCCGTCTACGTGTACAATGTTTCCGTCGTCAAAGCATCGCACTACATGTACAATTGCGTCTACCTCCCTTATGTGCGACAAAAATTTGTTGCCAAGGCCTTCGCCACGGCTTGCGCCTTTTACAAGGCCCGCAATGTCAACAAACTCTATAACTGCAGGGGTGGTTTTTTTGGGGTTGTACATTTGGGTAAGCTTGTTGAGGCGCTCATCAGGCACTGCAACAACACCCACATTTGGCTCTATTGTGCAAAAAGGATAGTTTGCCGATTCTGCTCCTGCCTTAGTAATAGCATTAAAAAGTGTACTTTTGCCTACGTTTGGCAACCCCACTATACCAAGTTTCATTATATTTCACTTCTCCTTTATTTTCAAGGCTTTCAGGCATTTTTTAGTTGGCTCATACTCCATTTGTACGCCACCTATGCCATCAATTCTTTCATTTTTGTTTCAAACTGCTGTACTGCCTGAAGCATAGAATCATCTGTAGTGTGTGCATATCGGTCTAAAGTCGTTTTAACCGATGCATGACCAAGCAAAGAACTGAGAAATTTAAAATTTACTCCAATCTCTACCGCACGAGTTGCATATGTATGTCTCAAACAGTGCATACAAAATCTTCGTATGTTTGCTTCATCGCACAGCTTATATAAATGGGTGTCGTAAGAAGAATTCTTTGCCGGCTCTCCTGTTCTGTAGTTGATAAACACAAGGTCTTTCATCACAAGAGTTGATTTCTCACCAGTATGTCTATCCATATACTCTAATGTTTGTGACAAAGTATCGGATTGTTTTCTTGTATCTTTTGTGGCATAAACTTCTTGTAGTATTTCATATGCTCTGTCTGTTAGCGGTATAGTACGATAACTTGTGGGTGTTTTTGGTGTTCCTGCTCTCCAATAACCTCTACTATGTCTGTATTCCAATGTCTTGTTTACGGTTAGAGTGCGTTTTTCCCAATCAATAGCATCCCAAGTCAAACCAACCATTTCTCCTGTACGCAAACCCGTTTCAAGTAATAGGGCGTACTGATAATAATTGTGTGACCGCTTTGCCACTTCCAAGAATTTCTTTTGTTCTTCGATGGTGAGATATTTTATGTCATTCACCGCTTTTACAGGCTTTGTGAATCTAACCCCATCCATAGGATGTTTTGATATTAAATCATTCATTAGAGCAGATTTAAACATCGTCCCCATAGCTATAAATGTTTGCCGTATGGTAGAACCTGCGTAGTCCTCATTCATGTCATTTAAGACCTTTTGACAATGAAGCGGTTTTACATTGGATAACAACAGTTTACCTACTACGGGTTGAATATTTTGCTTATATCTTTCCCGATAGTTTCTAAGGGTGTTCGGTGCTAAATCACCGACAATGTTCTCAATCCAAAAGTTGAACCAAGCATCTACAGTCATTTGTGATGATACGCCACGCTTGTTGTGTTCGTCCTCATACTTTGCTTCAGCAAGCCATTTTTTGGCTTCGTTAGGTTTATCAAAATACCTTTCAACTCTTTTGCCTGTTACCTTGCTTACAAATCTTGCGGAGTATTTTTTATCCTTTCTTTGATAAACTCCGGCACCGATTTCTTTTCCTTTTAAGTCTTTTCCCATAGTGTATCAACTCCTTTTGTGTAAAGAGTCTGACACAGAGTAATATTATATCATGTTATGCCAAAAAAGTCAATCAGATACGCAATTTTCGTGTCAAAACTCTGAAATTTTGTATTATATCTCTATACTTTTCTCCAAAAATTTTTCAAATTCTTTACGCTTTACTAATCGTTTAGTACCTATATGCAATACAAAGTCATTCATAGGGTTATTTATAATCTCATCCATTTTGTTTATACCGATGTTGGTATATGCAGATGCTTCTTTCGGTGTGAGTAAAAATTTCTCCCAAATGGGTATAGTGTTTGTAGCTGTATTGTTTGTCAAATAATCATTTCTCCTTTTCGTTATATATTAAAGGTGCTACCATTTACAGATAGCACCAATCATCAAATCTTGCACAAATCCTTATATTCTTGCAATATATCTTCGTGCTTTGCTTCTCTTATAAATCCTCTTGCTTTTGAACTTAAAAACGGATAATTCATAATCACACTCGTCATACCGACACTGCCCGATGCAGCCATAAAATTTGTTATTGCGGTATGTCGAAAATCAAGATGTTTTAAGTTTTTTATGCCTATTAGTTCTCCCAAATAAAAACACCATCTCATTATGATATTGTTTGTAATCGGATTATCATTAGAGCAATTTCTTTTTATTTCGCTTCTAAAAACATAGCCTCTATCGTTCAAATTCAATTCTTCTCTGTTGTGTTTCATTTCATTTAGCAATTCAGATACATCTTTGCTAAAATATAGCGTATCACCTTCAAGGTTAATAACTCTATGAGCAAAGTTTATATGCTCCCATCTCAAGTGTTTAATATGTTTGCTTTTACATCCTGTTGATAAAGAAAACAAGGCATACAGTTTTAAGTTCAGTGGAGCTTCTTTCCTTATTGTCTCTATTTGCTCATCTGATAGATGGTTAGATGTGATTGTGCCTCTTTTCTTTCTTGCGTGTACAACTAAATCTTTTGCTTTGCTAAACGGATTTGCAGAACAATAAGAGTTCATAAGAAAATAGTCGTACATATGATATAGTCTATATGTAACAAAAGTAATTGTTTCTGAAGATGACCTGCTCGATAAATAGTATATAAAATCCTCCGCCATATTGTCGGTAACATCAAAAATATCAATGCCGTCTTTTTCTTGATGTATATACTCTAAAAATCTGCATATTCCTTTAAAACAAATATTGCGTATATTACTTTCTTCGTCATTATCTATGAGTTGTTTAATATATTCCAATGTCCTAAAGGCATTATTATAACTTATATGTTCAAATAAATCACGCCTACTTAATTTGTAACCTTTATACTCAAAAATGTTATTTTCATTATTCATTCGTATAACTCCTTAAACAGCTTTTTATTTATGATTTTATCATATAAATCTTTTGGTAATTTATCTTTGTTTTGCTCTGCAAAATCATAAACTTCTTTTCTTAGAAGAGTTTTTCTTATTTCTATTATTTCCTCTTTTGAGTTTGAAAAGGCTATTTTATTCTTACAGTAATAGAGGGCATACATACCGCCTTTTTCTTGACAAACACCTACAAACAATCCTCTCTTTATTGAGTTATTTATTTTTATAATAGTGTTATTTATTTTTGCGGGCAAAAAGCAAGTTGTTTCAGGAGAAATGTAAGTGTCATGTATGTCGAACAACCTATAGGAGAGTTCCATTTTTTCTTTTCCAACTTCGTAATAGTTGTCATTGTACCAAGTTTCAAAAACATAAAAGTCTTTCCATTCCTCGCATAGTTTCACACCCTTTAATTTAGCATTTCCTCTGTCTATTTGTAAAAGCATAGTCCACAATTTATACTGGTGTAAGTTTGATATATTTCGTGTTGTATCTCTATTAGCTCTATTTTTCGTGTTTAACAAGTTTTTATACGGAGGACAATCACCGTATATAGTAAACCCCAATTCGTTCCAATCAATGCCGTTTTTACCTTTCATGCGTACCTCTCTTATATTCCAAATTGGTCTTTGTATTGTAATAAAAAGTTTGTGTCCTTTAAGTTCACATAATTCTGAAGCGTAGTTGAAATACTTTTGTGATGCAACACTAATGATGTAATGGCTATATCTCCACCATTTTGAAGAAGTAAATTACTACAAGTGTGTCTAAAACTATGTGGCGTAAGCTCCGGTACGCCACACATTTCACCAACCTTATGTGCCCACTTACCAAGTGTTGCAGAAGTAACATGCCTAACCTCTACGGTATTTTCCTTGTAAAACCTTACAGGAGAGGGGAATAACCAGCCTCCGTCATTCACTTTGTTAAGTTCACGTTCTGATCTTAGCCTTAGAAGTAGTTTCTTCACATATTCGCTGAACATTAGAGTACAGTAGTTTGAAAATTTTTCTTTCACATTGTAAACCATTCTTTTTTCAAAATCTATTTGTTCCCAACGGATGGACGATACCGCTGTAACTCTTGCACCGGTTGAAAGTGAGAAAAAAGCATATGCTTGTAATGTTCTATCTCCATTCTCTTCCAGTTTTTCTTTCAATATTTCAATCTGCTTTTTTGTTAAAAAGCACTTGTGATCTCGCTCATATTCTTTTTTTGGTCTTTTCAAATAATACATAGGATTAAACTGTGTTACTCCCTTTGATATAAGGTATTTATAAAACACAGACAAACCATTCATTTTTGTAGATATACTTGATGGTTTTAATCCACATTTACTTAAATACAGAAAATAATCTTCCATTTCGGAAATAGTAACATCTGTAAGAGCCTTATCATTCAATCGTTCATAAATATAATTTAAGTAGTGTAATAATAATTGAATCTTGATGTTAATTGTTTCTCTTTTTAAACTTGATATATTAATATATTTTAAATAAGACTGCGCCAACTCAACATTTTGCGGATTTACCTTTTCTAAAATTTCTCTACGCCTTAATGTTATTTCTTTAAATATACTTTCGCTCATTACATCCCCCTGTTCTGTTGTGTATCTATATTACTCTTAAGGTAAAAGTAATAGTTGCTTGTGCCGTGTGCTTCGGCAAGTTTTTGTCTTAGTTCCTCGACTTTTTTCTGTTTATCTGTCTTTTCTTTTTTATCCATTAAAATCCTCCGTTAATAACTCATATACATCTTCTGTTAAATTCTGCTTATATTTATTTGCTAAATATATTGCTCTTTTTTTGTTCGCTTTTTCATACTCTAAATACATATAAATATCTTTAGGAACAATCGCACAATTATTAGGATTAAAAATTAGATTATCTCTACTTATAATACATTTTGTCAAAAGGGGGGAGTATACGCCCGTGCCAACATAATTGTTATTAAACCACTTATAAAATTTTTGATAGTCAAGCCAACTATTACAGCATTCAAAAGACTTGCCCTTTCGTTTTCTTTTTATGATTTCACTAACATTGTTGTAGCACAGATGTATCATATTCTTCCATAGCTGATATGAAGGGTGTTTCTTTTCTTCGTTTGTTAAAAAAACACTACTATATCCTATTCCTGAAATTTTGTGTTGTACCCTGTGTTGTATTGGAGTTCCTGTTTCCCATAAATCATATATAACTCCCATCACGGTCTTACCTCATATTTCATTAATGCTCTGTAAACGGAGCGGGGGACTTTATTCATATACTCTTTTGCAACGGCTCTTATATAATCTTCTTTGTCCTTTTTATACTGTTGAAATGCTTCGTCTGCTGTCTTAAATCCTGAATGTCGTATGGTTGTTGGCTTTCCATTCTTTGTAATATAGCAAGTGCTGTAATATGTATCTGTTGTGTTTCTATATCCAACACCTCTCGGCAATCCATTTTGAGCCGTTCTTTTTGGTGTTATTAACTGCAATAACCGTCTTGGTGCAAAAACACATTCATCAGGACAAAACTCTTCATTATCTTGATTGAGTAAATTTCTACATAAATCCATATATTCATTTCCAACACTGTAATAGTTTTCATTATACCAATCGTTGAAGTTGGCAAAATCAAGCCATTCTTCACATACAGAAATTTTTTTGTCCTTTCGTCTGTTTGTAAACTTTTGATTATCTTCATATGCAAGTCTCAGCATATATGACCACACATGATACTCCTTTGAATTGCATATGTTTTTGTCTGAGCAAGTGTTATATGCAATGTTATATTTCTTATGCTTCTTTTCATTCAAGCCCCATAAACTTTCTTCTAACTGCATCCGTATCAACTCCTTCTTGTAGTAATGCTAATTTTAAACCTTCAGTATCAATAAACTGTTCTTTTTGTTTTTTGCTATGAGTTTTTCCAAATGGAAGAAAATCATATTTTAATATATCAATGCCATAAGCATCCCAATTTACGCCTTTTTTAAATCTTACAGCCATAACTTTCTCCTTGTCATAATTTGTTATATATATATTATCGGCATATCGCCGTTGTTTTCAAATCCAAAAATTTTTGATAAAAAATATAATTACAAAGATGATATTTTGAAATTAAATGTTCCTCTTGACCCATAATTTTAGCTATTTCAATAGAATTTTGAATATATTCCTCCTGTTGTTCTATTTCTTTAGAACGGAGATTAATTCTATTTATAATAGCATCTGTAGGATCTTCATAATCTGGTTTATTCTGAGAAGATGAAGACGAACTTTTGCTTGTCTTAGGAGACCTAATTGTAATACCACCAATAGAATTAGCAGCACTTGTATATGCAGAAATAATAGCATCAGCTTGTGCATTAAAATCTTCTGCACTTATATCTGTCAGATTGCCTTCAGCACCCTTTTTTGCGGCTTGAGCAGCAATCGCAAATCCGGCTAATTTACCTGCGGCGGTCTCTGCTTTATTACCTGCTGTTTCTGTCGCATTACCAAGATTGGCAATAGCGGTTTTAGCAGTATTAGATAACTCATCTGTTTTGCCTGTAGCTAAATTCATAAGGTCAGTAGCCATAGCATCTTGCAACTTTTGAATTGCATTAACTTTAGCGGCTTCCCCTTCAGCTAACAGGGCATCAGTGTTTATTCTTAATTTTCCTGACGAATAATCAAGATACTGTAACAAATCGTTATCAATAAGTTTCTGCATTGTTTCGGCAGAAATAGCACCCGTTGAGTTATATTCTTCTTGTGCTGATTTTAGCTCGTTATATTTATCTTGTAAGGTTGAAAGTGTTTTGACAACACCATCCAATGATAATGAGTTCGCTCTATTAACTTCTTTTTCTAAAGGAACGCTAAAATACTCAGCGAATTCCGGCACTTTAGAAAGGTAATTATTGATAGAGTCTGTTATCTCTTTTTCAGTTCCGATAAATTGTTTGCTTGCAATAGCCGTATCAATAAGCTCTTGCTTAAATTTTTCAAACTCTTGTTCTGATTTTGGTAGTGAACTACCTTGTAAAGCAGTCAACATTGTCTGTTGAGCCAAGTTTTCATTCAAATCACTAATAGATGTTTTATAAGCATCTACTTTTTCTTTCATTTCGTTATATCTGCCGTAAATTGCCTGATATAATGAATTGTCCGTCAATTCTTCTGCTGTAAAAGCATTAGAATCTCTTAATGCGTTTAATGCATCTTCAAGTCTTTGATAGTTTTCCAATATACCTTCGGCTGTGGTATCATCTCCAATTAAAACTAATGCACCACCACCTGAACCATACGAACCACTATTTACAACACCGGCTTTTTCGAGTTCCTTAAACCCCTTTACTGCATCATCTCCTGTGGCGCTAATTATATTATTACCGCCCCAAAAACCATCTGCGCCTATGTCTAATAACTCGTCTTTAGCAGCGTTTACTCCTGCTATTAAATCAAGTTGAGAGTTCTTTAATGAATCAATACTTGCTTGTCTTATGGCATTTGATAATGAGCCGTATTTAGCAATAAGGTCATCTATACTTTCACCTTCAAGTCCAAGTTTCTCTAACAGTTCCGCTTGTGTAGAAATCAAATCTTCCTTTGCACTCGCATCTGTTTTTACCGCTTCAGACAAGGCTATGTATTTAGTTGTTAAGTTTGTAATCTCGTCACCTAATGTATTAGCTTCGCTTGCAGCTTCTTTTGCTTTGTCACGCATTTCTTCCATCTTTTGATTGTGATTAGAAATAGCAGATGAAATTCCACTTATAACCAAGCTAATAGCCATTAAAGCAATACCAATAGGATTGCTAAGAAATACGCTTTTTATTGTTGCACCCAAGCCCATCATAGCTGATTTTAAACTAAATGTGGATGCCGTACTTGCAGTGTTAGCAGCGGTCTGTGCATTTGTCGCTTGTGTAAGCCCCATTTCAGCTAATTTTTGTATAGCCATTTCTTTTGTGAGACCTTGCATTTGAAGAATTCTGATTCGGTCTTGTTGTGTTAAAGACTGACTTGAAAGAACATTTTTCAACTGTGCAGTGGTTAGAGTATTTGTTGCTATTGCAATACTTTTTAAAGTATTATACCTTGTTGCTAAATTTCCATTAGGAATATTATTAGCTAACTGTAGTGCTTTTCCATATTGTTCCACTTGTTTTGTTGCCGTAAGAAAAGCCATAGTACCATTTGTTAAAAATGTACCTATTTTTAATGCTAAAAACCCTCTTACAGCACCTTCAACAATACCCCATTGATTGGCAAAATCCAAAACAGCAGAACCTAAATTAGCAATATCACGAACTGTATTTCCGTTCAATATGCTTTGATACATTTCAGTTAGGCTATTCGAGAATCGTTGAGTTGCAGCATCGGCACTTTGCATCCACTTTTCGTATTCGATAGTGGCACTACCGGCTGAGTTAACAGCATCTTTATATGCCTTATCTGATTCTTGAAGTCCTGATAATAAAGCTCTACCTGCGGCGGCTCTATTTTTACCAAATAACTTTTCAAGAACTAAGGCGGCACTTGTGTCTTCAAGAGAATCTATAACCTGAGATATTTCATACAGTTGGTCATAATACGATTTGAAAGTATTGTCATCTTTCATTATGTCTACGCCTGTAAGTGCTTTCAACTCATCTCTTAACTTACTTGTAGCACCGGCAAGCTCATCAACTTCTTCACCCATTTCGGACAACTCTTTGATAGCATCATCATCACCTTCTGATGCTCTTAAACGCAATGAACCAATCTTTGCAGTATTACCCAAATATGATGGATCGTTATAGTATTTATTGGCTGTTGCAAACATTGTAGCGGCTTGCTCAATACTTGTATCTGCTTCTGTCAATGTACCGGCACTTAATCTAATGGCTTCAGCCAACCCTTCAGCATCAATACTGTACTTGTTACTCATATTGTTTATAAGGTCAGCATAGGCTTCAATCTTTTTGCTCATTTGATTATCCGTAAATCCGCCGATTTCATCAAATGAAGCAATAGACGTTTTAATTGAGCCGATGGCAGTATCAATATCTATGTCACCGACATTCGCTAACTTCGTAGCCCATTCTCCACCAAGTTCTGCATCCGACAGAGACCAGCCTAATTTCTTGAATTCGGTAATTGCGTAAATAAGCGAATCCACCTTAACATTCAATTCGTTTGCCTTGTTTAATGCTTTGTCAAAATACTTATACAAAGAATCTCTGCTCTCAATTTCAGCAGTAACTTTTTGTAAATCGACCAACCTATCATCAAGGGTTTTCGCTTCTGTCCATGCATTGCGGAGTTGATTGGTTACAGCATAAATAAAACTTGCTCCACTAAAATATTGAGCAAAATGACTTATCGATGATTTAAATTTATCCGTCCATGTCATTCCAGCTTTATTTGTAGCTAACAACTCTGCTCTGAATGCAGATAATTGACCTCGCAATTCCTTTAATTCGGTCTTGCTCTTTGCTATGCCTGCCGAATCAACTAACTGATTGTACTTCGCCGTCATTTCCTTGCTTGTAAATAATTTACTATTATCCTTCGCAAATACCTTTAACTGATTTTGAAATTTCTTTTTGTCTAAATCAAAATTGTAAACAATTTTATTGGAATTTGCTTGTTTCCGCACTTGCTTGACAGCATTTTGCATAGCCTTTTGGTTTACTTTTGGTGTTATACTAAAATCACCATTAACACCTTTTAACTGATTCTTAATCTGCTTTCGAGTTTTTGGCATATCCAAACTACCCGTCAACTTTACTTGCATATCACCTAAAGACTTTGCATCAGTTTTAATTTGTTTTTTACTTTTTCCTTTTTGCAAACTTGCAATAAGCTTCACATAAATATCACCAAAGGACTTTATATCTTGTTTGATTTGCTTTACGCTTCGTGCTTTTTCAAGCTCTGCAAGTAATCTAATAACAAAGTTTTCTCGCATAAAAACCTCCTTTTCTTAACAGTCTTTTTTCTGTTTGTTGCTGAATGCTCATGTCTCATATTTCGTCAAGAAATCAAGAACTTTTTTATCTATCTTGTTAGCCATAAGTAAGTCGCCGTGAAGATAATAGCTCATTATTGATGGCGTAATGCCAAGTTGTTTTGCAACAAAAGACTTTTTTAAACCGTTTTCAGAAATAACTTTTGATAGTTTTTCTCTTATTTCCATTTACTTCTCCTTTCTTGAAAATTTTTGCATTAAAAAAAAGGTAGGCTCACAGTAGAACCTACCCTTTCATAAAACAGACAACGCCCTTAACACACCCGATTACGAAGACCCAACCGATGCGATTATTGACAGAATTAACCTTCGTTCCAAAGAAATTGAACAACAAGAACAATCAATCTAAAATTAATTCAAATTGCTGAACTCGAAAATGACTATAAAAAGCAAACTTCATTGACAAATTTTTTAGGGTTTGTCTGTGTTGTTGTATATACAACTCCCACAATATATACAACGATGTTTTAATAGTACGAATATTAAAACGACGATTGGAAACTTATTTGTTTCCATTAATAGTTTGTGATAAATGGTATCGAAAAGTCTTGATATTTGTGCACTTATAACAGTTCAACTTGCGAAATTTTATCACTTTCTAACAAAAATATAATCATTTTTAAATTATCTTCTATTGCACTTTTCACAATTGCCCATGCCGTTACCCATCTGCTTAGCATAAAACATTTTGCCACACTTTGAGCATTTTTTGACGGCTCGATATGTAACATAAACTCTTTTAGGTCTTTCGGGATTTACAATGTCGATTTTTCCTTTTTTGCTATCCTGAATATATACACAGACATTATCATCCGCTTTATATCTTCTGTTAGAATCACAAGTAAAGTTTTTATCTTTCTCAGGCACATATACTCTTACGGTCTTATAGTGATTATCATACTCAGTCACTATCCCTTGCCACAAATCTTTCTGCTTTGGCTCCTCTAAAATTTCAAACTCTTTAAAGGCTGCCACAAAAATCTGTTCCCAAATATACTTAAAGTCAGATATTTCAAGGGCAATAGTTTCTTCGGATGAATCCGTAATACAAAAGTTTACTTTGTAAAACATTTCAGGCATAACATTTTTGGTCTCTCTCGGTGTGTAAACTTCAGGAAGAATAACTGATACATAGCCATCTTCTCTTAATTTTTTAAAGTCGGCAAGCATAGCGGATGAATCGTTTCTCTTGCTATCAGTTGCTTCTACAAAAGAGTTGGAGTTAGATAACTTCTCTATGTTTAATGGTGCGTAAGGATATAATCTGTTGCTATAATATTTGTTGTGATATGCTTTCTGCCATGCCAACATTAAACAAATCAACCTTACAACTCGTCTACCATCTTTATTGTTTGTCCTATACTTACGGCTGATTTCACGGATAGTCTCAATCTCGCTATCATAAATTATTATCGGCTTGTCATTAAAAAACACCTTGCAGTTATAATCTTGTTTGTCGCTTTCTAAAAAAGCCGTTATATAGGTAATATCCTTCTCAATGTTATCAAATATTGTTTTAACTTCTTTATCTTGCGTGTCTTCAATGCCTTTATGTTTGCATATGCAATTTGTCACAAAGTCACTCTTATAAAACACCGCTGATACATCATCAATATTCCAATCAGGTTTTCCTATTTCATTTATAATATCTTGCTTTACTAAATACTCAAAGCCGGAACGAGAGGAGGGAGTTTTATCACTATTTCTTTTATCAGTAAAGTACAACAACTCTTTTTTCTTAGCCATTTATACGCTCCTTCCACTCGAACACAATCTTTTCGCCTAAAATATCAACACCGCTTCCATCTTCTGACGGCTTCCATACCAACCTTTTCGATGCTTCGGGAATAACTTCTATAATACTATCACCCATAATATTCCATATAAAACTATTCAATGCTTGTTTTGTTACTCCGCTTTTGTTTTTTAATACCTTTACAAGCATACTGAATATATTTGCATATCCAACCTTGAGGGTTTCTAATAGTTCCACTTTGGTTGAGTAGAGCAATGCTTCTTTGAGACCGATTCGGTATAAGACTTTTTCGCCATCTTCAGTTTTCTTTTTGCTAAATATTGTTTGTATTTCACGGCGGTATCTATCATATAAATCTTCGATAAACTTTTTTTGATTTCTACTTACTGAAATATTATCATCGGCATATTCAAAAAGCACATAACGATTTTTATTCTTCCATTTTTCACTTATGATAGCATTCAGTTCTTCCTCAAATCTTTCTAACTCCCAACATACTTTATTAGTAATGCAGTCCGTAAGCAGGAGCGGGGAGTGTGAAGAATAATAGTCCCAAAACGCTTTTTCCCCATCATTAGCAAACTCCGTTTTCAGAAGTGTTTTGTCCTTTAAAAACCTATCTAATGGTTTGTAAGTAAGCCATTTACAAGCATCATTCATTGGCTTTTTAAATTCGTTATACAAATCTTTGTAATTTTGTCTTACATATACGAAAAAATACGGCTTGTTTTTAGGCTTTAAAAGTGTGCTTTCTATATAATTCTTTGCAACTTCTTCTATCTCTTTTTGGTTACAATCAATGACTTCGTTTGCAGGTATTTTCGCCCACATAAAATCAGATGAGAGTACAGGTTTTCTCCCGGTCTTTGTGGAGTCGATTTCTTCACCTATTATATAGCGATTTTTCTTGATAGCCTTTATTATTTCAAGTTGTGGAGCGGTTAAGTGTTCATACTCTTTACAAGCCTTGAATTTAAAGTCGTTGTGTTTTTCTCCGTCTTCAAACATTGGGAGCATAGCAAACAAACAAGTACCATAATTTGAGTATGTTCCTACCTTATTTCCAAAACCTCTTTTATCAGATGCCACCGCCTCATCTAAGTTGTATTTTTGTGGATCTTCGGGATTTTTCTTGTTGGTTTCTTCGGACTGAGGTTTACACCCTTTGTCATATGTAGTGGGGTATGTGTCCCACGCATTATTTATAAGTGTTTCTGAGTCAGTAGTCAAAACTATATCCCCGTCCCAATCGCTATCACTATGGATAACCGTTGACAAATCATAAATACTATACACAATACCACTTTCGAGATACTTAAACCACTTGTCCATTTCATCAAAATCAGTAGGACAGTTGTCTTTGCTACATACTGTTAATATATTGTGTTCTGCTATATCTGTCATTGGGGAGCGACAAGCATCAACTGTTGACACACTTCTTTTGTTCCAATATTGACTATATATGTGCTTCGCCGGAATAATACCAACCTTGTTTATATCAGGTATTCCGTTTGCCATCCAATCAAACCAATTTAACGCCCATTGTGCAAGTGCGTATGGGTCAGAAATCATAAATTGGTAATTGGAATTCCCTTCAGGATATAACTTCCCATATTTAGCTTTATCAAGTATACTTTTGATGTATTTCTTAATTTCGCCATTAACATAGTCATCATTCAGCAAGTCGGGATTCTTCATAATAGCCTCTATGAGTGTAGTTGTGTTTATTTCGTCATAGTCATAATATTCAACATCATTTTCTTCGCCGTTCTCAATATCCTTATCTTCGTCATCAGCTTCTTTTAACAATTTAACACCTTTTGACATTGTATAGAGGACATATTCAGGTTTACCTTCAGCCAAAAATCTTAAATGCTTTATGGTTGGCTCGACAAGTCTTTTAATATCTTCATCGGTCCGGATATTGCTTGTCTGTGTGAGCTGATAATTTAACCTTGCTACGTTCTTATCCGTTCTTGGGGTATATCTTTGAATGCCCCACAAGGCTTCTTTGTTGTTATTATATTCATCAAAATTGTAACCAACTCTACCGTCAAGGGAATTATACAACTTTTTGTATTTCCATTGTGATTCAGTAAGTATAATATCAACATCGTCTATATTCACATAACAGTTTTCATCTGCTTTTCTGTCTTTATATCGTATATCAAGGATTTTTGTAAATCCCTTTGCTTTTGCAAAATCTCTAAATGGAAATGTGGCAAGTAAACCTTTAACACCTATGCTTCGTACAACAAATGCAGACGGGATATAATCAATCATTAAATCATCCATTAAACCACTCTTTACAAAGTCAGGCTCTATTAGTCCCATACCGTCAAAAGAGTTAAGGTATGCACCGCCTTCTTTAGTTTCATAAAAGGGTACAATATCAATGTCATATTCGGCTTGTTTTTTACCACCACCGCCATCCCATTCTTTTGTCTTAGTAACATAAAACACACAATGGTCTTTATTGTCTTTGTCTCTAAATGTGATGCGCTCAAAGTCAGGGATAACAACCACATGGGGTTTATGTATAAAAGTGCATCCCGATAATGTTAATCCCTCATAAGCACCAAATTTTGAAGGGGGCAAAATCTCTGTTGTTTCAATATCATACAGGAAACCGACACGGATTTTCTTCAGGACTTCTTTTAACATATCTTCCTTGATAAAGGTTACTGTATTTTGCTTGAGATTTCCACTTCCAGCACATAACCTTACATATTTATTATCACCATAATAGAAGCCCTTTTTGGAAAATTTATCATAATTGCTCTTTGATGATGAATGCACATTTATAACATCAGCTACAAATAGAAATTCTTCCATTTGCAAAATCGTGTCGTTGAGTTTTTTTATCTTTGCGGTTGCTTTCGCATTGCCGTTAATTTCTACCTTTAGTCTTTTAATACTTTCTCTAAAAGTTTTTAATTTGTTGCAAGCCTCTTTCTGTTGTTGGTTGGGAGTAAGACCGCCCATATCCTCATTGCCATCTTGTGCTGCGTGAATTTCTCTTAACTTTTGAAATAAAATGTTGTCACCAACGGCTACAAGACCACTTTTGCTATTATAGGTTGTAAGCCATTCAAACAATGTCTTGCTCGGCATACTGTAATAACAGACTTGACCTGTTCCTTTTTCTCTTTTTTCAATTCGTGTACCTGCATTAATGATGTCCTCTGCATCTAACTTCAGCATCTTATACTGCACTGGTACAAATCCATTCTTTTCTTTTCTTTTTTCTTCGTTCATTCAATTTTCCTTTCGTACTATTTTATCATTGTGGGTTATGAAAAGGGAATATCCCTCTATATATTATTCTCCATCTATTTTGTAAAAAGTTTGATATTTTAACCGTTTTTATAGATGCTTTGAAATAACGATTTTATTGGGTATTTTAATATAAATTAACCGTTGTTTATAACTTTTTCTCTATAATCAGGATTTTTAATGAATTTATCAACAAATCTTTCAAAATGATATTTATTGAACTTTGTACCAAAATCTTTTGTTACTTGTCTATTGGTATTTGGATTCAATAAAGGTTTTCCATTATAGCAAATCCAACAGGTATATTCGCCACCCGGTTCACCG